>NZ_JOMJ01000003.1:75000-675000 GCF_000711295.1 Desulfohalovibrio reitneri
CAGTATGCGTGGAGCCATCCTTGAAATACCACCCTTGCCAGTCTAGGGCCCTAACCCGTAGCCGTCATCCGGCGCGGGGACAGCGTCTGGTGGGTAGTTTGACTGGGGCGGTCGCCTCCCAAACAGTAACGGAGGCTCGCAAAGGTCCCCTCAGGCTGATTGGAAACCAGCCGTCGAGTGCAAAAGCAGAAGGGGGCTTGACTGTGAGAGAGACATCTCGAGCAGGGACGAAAGTCGGCTTTAGTGATCCGGTGGTCCCGCATGGAAGGGCCATCGCTCATAGGATAAAAGGTACGCCGGGGATAACAGGCTGATCGCGCCCAAGAGTTCACATCGACGGCGCGGTTTGGCACCTCGATGTCGGCTCATCACATCCTGGGGCTGGAGCAGGTCCCAAGGGTACGGCTGTTCGCCGTTTAAAGTGGTACGCGAGCTGGGTTTAAAACGTCGTGAGACAGTTTGGTCCCTATCCTCTGTGGGCGCAGGAGAACTGCGAGGGGCTGCCCCTAGTACGAGAGGACCGGGGTGGACGAACCTCTAGTGTTCCAGTTGTCGCGCCAGCGGCACGGCTGGGTAGCTACGTTCGGAAAGGATAACCGCTGAAGGCATCTAAGCGGGAAGCCTGCCTCAAGATAAGTTCTCCCTGGAGCTTCGGCTCCCTGAAGATCCCTGGTAGACCACCAGGTGGATAGGCCGGAGGTGGAAGCGTGGCGACACGTGGAGCTGACCGGTACTAATCGATCGTGCGGCTTACTCCCCATACTTACAACGCGCTCCTCGTTGCCATTCATATACTTGAAGGCATTTGTCCTGGTGGCCACAGAGCGGGGGTCACACCCGATCCCATTCCGAACTCGGCAGTTAAGACCCGCATCGCCGATGATACTGCGGACTAATCCGTGGGAAAGTAGGTCGCCGCCAGGGCTCATTTCCAAAAGCCCCCGGTTCTCAAAAAGAGATCCGGGGGCTTTTTTTTTTAGTGTTTACTTGCAGTTGCTGGCTTTGTCCTTGGCTAGGCATTCATTGCACAGTTCACCGGAAGACGGTTTGGTGGGGCTGGTTTCCACGTCACCGCTTTTGGGGTAATTGGAGCAATTGCCGCACCAATGCCACGTGTCGTTACCTTTGCGGCGCTTGTACGGAGATGGCATGTTACAACTCCTGGTTTAGTTTTTTTTAGGTTGCATAATTCGATATTTCGAATCAACAAGCAAGTCAAGTCTGGCCTATGATTCTACTCTTCGACTTCGACGGCACCCTGTTCGATACTATGCCCTCCATCATCCACGCCACGCGGGAGACGTTTCGGCGGGCCGGGTTGGCGGAGCCGGCCGAGGCCGCAATTCGCGGGGCTATTCGTGACGGGCGCGGGCTGGAGTATTATCTTGGTCGGCTCAACCCGGACATCGCCAAACCGGACATGCCGGACTGGGTGCTGAGCTGGCGGGCGGTGTATGACGCCGAAGCCCACGCCCTGAGCCGCCCCTTTCCCGGTGCGGTGGAGGCGGTGGCCCGGTTGCATGGGCTGGGGGCCAAAGTGGCGGTAGTCTCCAACAAGGGCGAGCCCGCCTTGCTCCGCTCGGTGAAGGAGGCCGGCTTCGGGCCGTTTGTCTCGGCCGTTGCCGGTGACGCCCCGCCCCGGCCCAAGAAGCCAAACCCGCAGATGTACCGCCAAGCTATTCTGCCCGCTTTCTACGGCGAGGAACCGGGCCGCGTTGTCATGGTGGGCGACAGCGCTGCCGATTTGGAGTTCGGCCGCAACATCGACGCGCGCGTAGTCTGGGCCGCCTACGGATACGGCGATCCCGCCGCCTGCCTGGCCATGAACCCGGACGTGGTGCTTGACTCCCCGGCCGATCTGGCCGACCTCATGGTGACGTGAGCCTCAACTCCACCCTGCGCGACGTCTGTTCCCTGTTCGGCGTCGCTTTTCACCGCATGCGCCGCGACATCGACCTTCCGGGTTCACCCGAGCGTTGCCTTGCGCGCACAGCCATCGAGGACGAACGCGGCGAGGTTTTTGTGCTGGAGCGGCTGCCCATCATCGGCAGGCGGCGGCGCGAGGGCGTGGCCCGCACATTGTTCGAACTGCATCGTGGCGGCATGGAGCAGGTGGCAGCTCCCCTTCGCAGCCGGAGTGGTGAGTTTGCCACCCAGGCCATGGAGTACTGCTGGCGGTTGACGCCGTTTGTGCGCGGTGTCCCCTTGCCGCAGCCGGACTACGTATTCGAGGAGGCGCGCGGACACGCCCTGGCCGCCTTCATGCTCCGACTGGATCACCCTGACACGCCAGCGCCCGCCGATCCGCCGGACCTGCCGTGGCGATTGGACGCTTTTGCGGACGACCTGCGCGCCAAGCTGGCCGTACGCGAGCCCAGCGTGCTCTCGCGTATCCGCCCCGCCCTGGACGCCCTGACGCCGTTCCTGGCCGAGTACGCATCTTTGCCCACCACCCTGCGCCATGGCGACCTCCACCCCGGCAACGTTATCTGGGATGAAGCGGGCGGCATCAGGGCGGTCATCGACTGGGAGTTCTGCGGAGCGCGGCCGCGCCTGTACGATCTGGCCGTCTGCCTTGGCTGCCTTGGTTTCGAAGATCCGCGTGCCCTGGCGCGGGGCGCTTCCTCCGCCATGCTGGGCGACTTGCTGGCGGCGGGGTATCTGGTTGAGGATGAGGGACCGCTTCTCTTCAACCTGACCCTTGCCCTGCGACTGGGCTGGCTGGCGGAGTGGCTGCGCGGCGGCGAGCGCGGTCTGCTGCAGCAGGAACTGGACTACCTGGACCTGCTTCTCCGCCTGCGTCCCAGGCTGGAGGCGCACTGGGCGAGAGGCGGCAAGGGCGGCTGACCCCCTTTTTCCGGTCGGGGAAATGCTGTACCGCTGACGCGCGGGTCTCGCCGCCCGCGTGATCAACCACGGTGGAGCGAATGTCTCTGAAGATAGCGGCCCACGAGGTGCCGGACGACATTTTGCGGCGGTTGCGCGCCGCCCTGCCCCAGGCCGACTGGTGCGAGCCAGGCGCGGATGTCTGCCTGTTGTCTCCAGCCGCGAAAGTGCCCGAGTCGCAGTCTTTGCCCGGGCCGGTCCTGGCTCTTGCGGACGGCCCTGAGGACGCCGCGGCCGCGCTGGCCAACGGGGCGTCGGACGTACTCCGGCTTCCCTTTTCCGGCGACGAGCTCCGCCTGCGCGTGGAGCGGCTGCTCGCCGACCGTGCCTGCGAAGACAGGCTGCGACACGCCTTGAAGCAGTTGCCGGTCATGGTTTTCGCCGAGGACGACGACGGCGGCCTAAGTCCGGGCCAGGGCTTGGTCCAGGTCGGCGATGATGTCCTCCACCGTCTCCAGGCCAACAGAGATGCGAACCATCTCCGGCGAGACCCCGGCCTGCTCCAATTCCTTTTCCCCCATCTGGGAGTGGGTGGTGGAGGCGGGGTGGATGACCAGGGTCTTGGCGTCGAGGATGTTGGCCAGGTGGGAGCACAGTTCCACCGACTCGATGAACCGCTGCCCGGCCTCGCGCCCGCCGTTGAGGCCGAAACCGAACACCGCCCCCGGCCCCAGCGGCAGGTAGCGCTTGGCCCGCTCGTGGTCCGGGTGGTCCGGTAGTCCGGCGTAGTTGACCCAGTCCACCTTGGGATGCCCGGCCAGGAACTCGGCCACTTTGCGGGCGTTTTCCGCGTGGGCGCGGGCCCGCAGGGGCAGTGTCTCCATGCCCTGCAAAATGAGGAAGGCGTTGAAGGGCGACAGGCAGGCCCCGGTGTCGCGCAGGAGCGATGTGCGTAGCTTGAGGATGTAGGCCATGCATCCCCTGGTTCCGCCCTCGAGGTCGCAGAAAGTCTCGGTGAAATCCAGGCCGTGGTAGGTGGGGTCCGGCTCGGTGATTTCGGGGTACTTGCCCCCGCGCTCCCAGTCGAAGCTCCCCTTGTCCACCACCGCGCCGCCGATGGTGGTGCCGTGTCCGCCGATGATCTTGGTCAGGGAGTAGACCACGATGTCCGCTCCGTGATCGCAAGGGTCCAGCAGCGGCGGCGGGGAGACGGTGTTGTCCACCACGCAGGGCACGCCCAGTTCGTCGGCCACCTTGGCGATGGCCTCGAAGTCGTCCACGTTGCAGCGCGGGTTGCCGATGGATTCCATGTAGAGCAGCCGCGTGTTCTCGTCCGCGGCCCGGCGAAAGTTCTCCGGATCGGAGGAATCCACGAAGCGGCATTCGATAC
Organism: Desulfohalovibrio reitneri; assembly: GCF_000711295.1. Taxonomy (NCBI): domain Bacteria; kingdom Pseudomonadati; phylum Thermodesulfobacteriota; class Desulfovibrionia; order Desulfovibrionales; family Desulfovibrionaceae; genus Desulfohalovibrio; species Desulfohalovibrio reitneri. The sequence continues at coordinate 79,217 of NZ_JOMJ01000003.1, forward strand.
CGAAACGTTTGAGTGTGTGGGCGAAGAGGGTATGGGTGCCGCCGTACAGGTTGGAGCCGGAAACGAAGTTCTGTCCCGCCTGGCAAATGGTGGCCACGGCGTAGAACACAGCCGCCATGCCGGAGGCGGTGGCGCAGGCCCCGGCGGCGTCGTGCAGTGCGGCCAGCCGCGACTCCAGCACCTCGCAGGTGGGGTTCATGATGCGGGAGTAGATGTAGCCGGACTGGCGCAGGGCGAAGAGGTCAGCGGCGTGCTCCACCGAGTCGAAGGTGTAGCTGGTGGTCTGGTAGATGGGCACGGCCCGGGCGTTGGTCTGGCTGTCCGGTTTTTGCCCGGCGTGCAGGGCCAGGGTTTCCGGTCCCAGGCGTCTCTCAGCCATTGTCGTCTCCTTGTCTGGGGTAGGGGCAGGCTTTCACCGTGGGCAGGGAGAAGAAGAAGGTGCTGCCCCGCTCGGGCAGCGACTCCACCCAGATGTCCCCGCCGTGGCGCAGGACGATCTGTCGGCTGATGGCCAGCCCAAGGCCGGTGCCCGTGGGCCGGTCCTTCATGGAGTCTCCCCTGGCCTGCACGAATTTCTCGAAAATGCCTTCCTGTTTGTCGTCGGGAATGCCCTCGCCGGTGTCGGACACCGCGATGAGCACGTGATCGCCGCCGCTCCAGGCGTGCACCGAGACCCCGCCCGAGTTGGTGAACTTGGCCGCGTTGGTCAGCAGGTTGACCAGCACCTGGATGAGCCGGTCGAAGTCGCCCAGCACGTAGGGCATCTCCGGGGCGATCTCCAGTTCCAGGGGCAGCCCCTTGCGATGGTAAAGGTCCTGGCAGGCCATCCCGGCCCGGCGGATGACCTCGGCCATGTCCACGGCCTCGCGCTTGAAGTCGCCCCGGCCCGCCTCCAGGCTGGAGATGTCCAGCAGGTCGTCGATGAGGCCGGTCAGCCGATGACTTTCCTGGGTGATGATGTCCAGGTTGTCCTCCACCTGGGAGGTGGTCCGGGTCAGTTTGTCTTCCGCCGCTTCGTCCTCCGGCTTGAGGCGCGGGAAAATCTCACCGCGCAGCTTGCGGGTGATGATCTGGGCGAAGCCCCGGATGGCGGTCAGTGGGGTGCGCAACTCGTGGGAGACCACGGAGAGGAATTCGCTTTTGGCCCGGCTGGCTTCCTCGGCCTTTTCCTTGGCCTGCAGGTAGCGCCGTTCGGTGGCGGCGTGGCGGCGCACCTCGTTCTGCAGCCGCTCCACGGCGGAGCGCAGCTCGCGGGTGCGCTCGTCCACCTTGCGTTCCAGTTCGTGGTGGGCGCGCTCGCGCTCCTCACGCACCTGCACCTGGGCGGTCACGTCCCTGGCCGAGGCCACGGCCAGCCGCCGTCCGTCCACGCTGACCACGCGCACGTTCATTTCCAGAGGGGGGATTTCCCGCCCGTCCAGGCGCATGGCCGAGGCCTCTGTGTCCAGGCGCACGGTTCCCCCGCCGCGCACCAAGGCGCGGTGGAAACGGGACCCACCCTTGGGCGTGAGCAGGCCGGTGATGGGTCGGCCAAGCAGTTTCTCCCGCGAGGCGTCGAGCATGGACAGATCCCCGGTCACATCGGTGATGCGGCCGTCGCGGCCGTCCACCAGGAACACCACGTCGCTGGAGAGGTCCATGATGGTGCGGAACTGCTCCAACTCGGCGATCTTCTCCTTAAGTTGCGGATAGTGGCTTTTGGAGACGGAGCGCTCGCCGAGCCCGATGAGGGCGTCGCGCAGGGAGCCTTTTGCCTGTCTAGAGGGCTTGCTCATAGATGCGGGCGATGGCCGCCTCGTCCGCGGCCCGGGGATTGGTCAGCAGGCAGGGGTCCTGGGCGGCCATGGAGGCCAGATGGGCAACGTCCTCGGGCCGAACGCCCAGGTCGCCAAGGGATTGGGTCACTCCGGCCAGGCGTTTCAGTCCGCGGGCCGGTTCCAGGGCGGCCTCGCGAGCTTCCTCGGCCGGAGTCCCCGCCGGGATGTCCGCGCCCATGGCCCGGGCCAGGTTCAGGAAGCGCTCCGGGGAAGATTCGTAGTTGTAAGCCATGACGTGATCCAGGAGAATGGCGTTGCACATGCCGTGGGGCAGGTCCAGGAAACCGCCCAGGCTGTGCGCCATGGCGTGCACCGCGCCCAGGATGGCGTTGGAGAAGGCCAGCCCGGCGTACATGCTCCCCAGGGTCATGCGGCCACGCACCTCCAGGTCGCGCGGCTTGTTCACGGCGCCCTCCAGATTGGCGGAGATGAGGCGAACCGCTTCCAGGGCGTACAGGTCGGTCATGGGCGAGGCGGCGTTGGAGACGTAGGCCTCAACCGCGTGCGTCAGGGCGTCCAGCCCGGTGTGGGCGGTCAGTTCCTCGCCCATGGTGGTGGTGGGGATGGGATCGATGAGGGCGGCGTCCGGCACCACGGTCTTGGAGACGATGGCGATTTTCACTCGCCGCTGGGTGTCGTTGATGATGGCGAACTGGGAGACGTCGGCCGAACTGCCGGCCGTGGTGGGGATGCAGACCAGGGGCGGCCCGGGTCTGTCCACGTTGTCCACGCCCTCGAACTCCAGCACGTGGCGCTGGTTGGCGTGGGAGATGCCGATGCCCTTGGCGCAGTCCATGACGCTGCCGCCGCCAACGGCCACCAGGCAGTCGCAGGCGTTGCGGGCGTAGACCTCCACCCCGCGCATGACCTCCACGTCGCGCGGGTTGGAGGAGACATCGGAAAAATGGATTACACGAAGTCCGGCCTCGGCGAGGCTTTCTTCCACCTGGGCCGCCCAGCCCGCGCTCCGGATTCCCTCGTCCGCAACCAGCAGGGCCACGCGGCCGCCGTGGTTGCGGGCGTAACGCCCCGCCATTCCGGCGGCTCCGGCGCCGAAGACGAATTCCGGTGCGACGAACTTGCGCAATTCAAGCATGCTTCCTCTCCATGACCAGCCGTGTCAGCGAGTCCGGGTATTCGTCCAACCTAAAAAGAAACGCGTCCGGGGGCAATCCATAAGTGACCGGGCGGTGGAAGGCGTTCGGCCCGGCCTTGACCCGGCGGGCGGCCATGGGTCAATAAACCCTGGTTTGCGGGCGCGGGCTCGTGCCAGCCCCGGACGACAACATGGAGCGATCATGGACCAGCCAGTGCAAAAGCCCTGCGATCTCCTCGTCACCGCGGACGTGGTTCTCACCCAGGACGCGGAGCGGCGGGTGTTGCGGGACGGCGCCGTGGCGGTGGCCTTCGGCAGCGTCATGGCGGCCGGACCGGCCAGGGAAATCGAGGCCGCCTTCCGTCCGGCCGAGCGGCTGGATCTGGGGCGGTCGCTGCTGCTGCCCGGCTTGGTCAACTGCCACGCCCACTCGCCCATGACCCTGTTGCGCGGGCTGGCCGACGACCTGCCCCTCATGGAGTGGCTGGAAAACCACATCTTCCCGGTGGAGGCGGCGCTCACCGAGGACCTGGTGGAGACCGGCGCGGCCTGGGGCTGCCTGGAGATGCTGGCCTCGGGCGTGACCTGCTTCTGCGACGGCTACCTGCACACCCCCGGCGTGCGCCGGGCGGTGGACGCCACCGGCATCCGCGCCGTGGTGGGCGAGGGCGTCTTTTCCTTCCCCACCAGCGCCTGCCCGGACTGGCGGGCCGCCCTGGACCTCACCCGCGAGCAGGCCGGGGCCTGGCGGGACCATCCCCGTGTGCGCACGTCCGTGCTTCCTCATTCCGCCTACCTGGCCTCTCCGGAAATCCTGGAGGCCTGCGTGGAAACCGCGCGGGACCTGGGGCTTTTGCTGCACACCCACGCCGCCGAGTCCACGGACGAGACCGCCCAGGTGGTGGAGAGGCTCGGCGTGCGCCCCCTGGAGGTCCTTCGCCGGGCCGGTGCGTTGGGCGAAGGGACGCTTTTGGCCCACTGCGTGGACATCACGGACGAGGAGATCGACCTGCTGGCCGGAACCGGCGTGGCCGTGGCCCACTGCCCCCAGTCCAACATGAAGCTGGCCTCGGGCGCGGCCCGGGTGGCGGACATGCTGGCGGCCGGGGTTACGGTTGGCCTGGGCACGGACGGCCCGGCCTCCAACAACGACCACGACCTCTTTCAGGAAATGACCTCCGCCGCTCTGCTGGCCAAGGCGGTGAGCCGCGATCCCACCCTGCTTCCCGCCGAGGCGGTGCTGGACATGGCCACCCGCCGCGCCGCGGAATGCGTGGGCTGGCCGGAACTGGGGGCCATCGAACCTGGCCGGGCGGCGGACATGTGCGCCCTGGACCTGGACGCCCCCAGCCTGATGCCGCTCTACAATCCCGTTTCCCATTGCGTGTACGCGGCCACGGCCGGAGAGGTGGTTATGACCATGGTGGACGGCCGGGTGGTCTACCGCGACGGGGTGTTCCCCCACCTGGACGCGGAGGCCCTGCGTGAGGACATGGAAGAGGCGGCCTCCTGGGCGCGGGGCAAGGTGGTTTGACAACAAGCCCATTTGGCGCAAAAGCTATTCGTTTCACACGCACACACTGTCTGGATTACGAGGAGGAGGAACCATGCGTTTCGTCATCGCGGCCGTGCTGGCCGCCATGCTGGCCGTTCCGGCCATGGCCGGGGAAGCGGCCGCCGAAAAGGTCCGCGCGGCCTTCGTGCTGCTGGAGACCATCGACGACCAGGGCTGGACCCAGGCCCACTACAAGGGCATCAAGCACATGCAGGACGTGTTGGGCGACAAGGTGGAGGTGGCCTACACCGAGAACATTCACAGCCCCTCCGACGCCGAGCGCGTCATCCGCGACTACGCCGCCAAGGGCTACGACATCGTCTTCGGCACCACCTTCGCCTACATGGAGCCCATGCTGAAGGTGGCCCGCGAGTTTCCCGACACCGCCTTCGAGCACTGCTCCGGCTACAAGCAGTCCGAAAACATGGGCAACTATTTCGGCCGCATGTACCAGACCGAATACCTGGCCGGGTACATGTCCGGCCTGATGGGCTACAAAGACGTGGGCACCGTGGCCACCCAGCCCATCCCCGAGCCCATCCGGGGCATCGACGCCTTCACCATCGGCCTGCGCAAGGGGCTGGAGGAGCGCGGCGCGGAGTACGACGCGGACAAGCTGAACACCGTGGTCTGGCTCAACTCCTGGCGCGACCCCATCAACGAGACCACCCTGGCCGAGACGCTGGTCAAGCGCGGCCACGACCTCATCCGCCAGATGGCCGACACCCCGGACTCCTCCAAGGCGGCCTGCGCCATGGGCACCCCGGCCATCGGCTACGGCACCGACGCCGCCCGCTTCGGCGCGGACTGCGCCCTGGTTTCCACGCTGTGGAACTGGGGACCCTTCTACGTGCAGGCCGTGCGCGACGTGTTGAACGGCCAGTGGGAGGCGGACTCCTTCTGGGGCGGCCTGGACGAGAATATCGTGGAGCTTTCCCCCTTCCACGGTGACGTGCCCCGGGACGTGCGCGACAAGGTCATGGCCGAGGTCGCCAGGATCGAAGCCGGCGAGGTGGAGGTCTTCGCCGGGCCGGTCATCGGGCAGGACGGCCAGGTGCTGTACCCCGAGGGCGAGTCCCCCTCGGACAAGGACCTGCTCACCAAGCGCTTCTTCATCAAGGGCGTTGACGGCAAGATTCCCCAGTAGACCGCGATTCCGCCGGGTCCCCGCTCCGGGGGCCCGGCTTCATTTTTCCGCGAGGTGCCCATGTCCATTTACGCCGCCGCCCCCGAGTCGGGGGAAAAACACCTGCTGGATGTCCCCGGGCTCGACTACCAGGTGGAGTTGCCCTGGGTGCGCGTGCCCTCGGACGGGGGGCACGTGCGCATCGCCTCCCTCAACCTGGTGGGGCAGATCAAGCTCAACCATGACATGGGGCTGCTCATGGCCCAGCGCATCCGGGGCGCGGTGCCGGACCTGGAAGGCGTAGCCATCCTGACGGTGGTGGAAAAGGCCCTGCAACTCACCCAGGTGGCCGCCCACTCCCTGGGGCTGGACGCTGTGGCCGTGGCCTACAACCGGGTCAAGCCGCACATGGAGGCCGACGCCCGGCCGCTGGTGCAGGTGGGCTCGGAGTCCGTTACTTCCGGCGGCAAGATGCTGGCCCTGTACGAGCGCGACATCAACATCCTGGCCAAGGCGTACCGGGGGGTGCTCGTCATCGACGACGTGGTCTCCTCCGGCGGCACCATCATCGGGCTGGTGGACCTCCTCGACGCGGCCTTGGAGCGGGCGGGCAAGCCCAGCCCCGAGGTGCTCGGCATCTTCTGCGCAGCGCGCGAAGGGGACGGGCACATCCGCCTCTCCGCTCCGGTGCATTCCCTGGCCACCCTGCCCGAGCCGCGCCGCGACGACCAAAGCCATGGCTGAACCGCTTCTGGCCTGCCGGGGCCTGTCCAAGTCCTTCGGCCCGGTCAAGGCCAACCGCCGCATAGACCTCGACCTGCACCCTGGCGAGGTGCATGCCCTGCTGGGCGAGAACGGGGCGGGCAAGTCCACCCTCATGTCCATGCTGGCCGGGCGCTACCGCCCGGACGAGGGCGCCATCCTGCTGCGGGGCGAGCAGACACGCTTCACCTCCCCGGCCAAGGCCTGGGAGGCGGGCATCGGCATGGTCTACCAGCGGTTCATGCTGGTGGACTCCTTCACCGCGGCAGAGAACGTGCGGCTGGCCGTGCCCGGCGTGGGGCGGCGGGAGTTGCGCGCCCTGGGCGAACGCTACGGCCTGGCCGTGAATCCGGACGCGCGCGTGGCCGACCTCTCCATGGGCGAGCGGCAGCGGGTGGAAATCCTCAAACTTTTGGCCCGAGGGGCCAAAGTGCTCATCTTCGACGAGCCGACCTCCTCCCTCAGCCCGCCAGAGGTGGACTCCCTGTTCGAGATCATGGAGCGCCTCAAGGCCGAGGGGCACGCCCTGGTCTTCATCACCCACAAGCTGGACGAGGTGATGCGCACCGCCGACGTCATCTCCATTCTCCGCCGGGGCCGCATCGTGGCCGGTGGGCTGCGCCCCTCGGACATCTCCAACCGCCGCGAGCTGGCCCGGCTGATGGTCGGCCGCGAGGTGGTGCTCTCCGTGGACAAGGAGCCGGTGGAGAAGGGCGGGGTGGTGCTGCGCGCTCGAGGCCTGCGCGGGGCGGGGCCGTCCCCCGCCTTCGCGGACGTGAACCTGGAGGTGCGCAAGGGCGAGGTGGTGGCCCTGGCCGGGGTGGCGGGCAACGGGCAGTCGCGGCTGGCCAAGGCCCTGGCCGGAGTGGAACCGGCGGGCGAGGGCACCGTGTCCTGCCTTGACGTCGAGTTTCCCGCGGCGAAGTTCCGGGGCATCCCTCGCTGGCCTACGTGCCCGAGGACCGCGACGGCGAGGGCAGCGTGGCGGGCATGGACCTGACCGAGAACTTTCTGCTGACCCGCTCCACCGGCTGGCTTTTGGACCTGGACGAGGCCGAGTGCGACGCGTACGAGGCCATGGCCAATTTCGATATCGCCGCGCCCGGTCCCTGGGCCACGGCCGGGGCACTGTCCGGCGGCAACCTGCAAAAGCTCATCCTGGCCCGCGAGTTGTCTCGCCAGCCGGAGGTGCTCATCGCGGAGCAGCCCACCCAGGGGCTCGACGTGCGGGCCACCGAGGAGGTCTGGAACGCCCTGCTGGCAATGCGCCAGCGGGCGGGGGTGTTGCTTGTCACCGGCGATCTCAAGGAGGCCTTCAGCCTGGCCGACCGCATCGCGGTCATCTTCCGGGGGCGTATCATGGATGTTTTGGAAACCTCGGACCCCGAGACCATGGGCCGGGTGGGCCTGCTCATGGCCGGGGTGGAAGAGGGGGAAACGGCGTGAGGAACGCCCTGGCGCCCATCCTGGCGGTCGGCATCGCGGTGGCGGTGGGCGCGTGCATCTTTCTGGCCTTCGGGGTCAATCCGCTGACGGCCTACGGCGTCATGGCCTCGGGCGCGCTGGGCTCGGGCTACGCAATCACGGAAATCCTGGTCAAGGCCACTCCGCTGCTGCTCACCGGCCTGGCCGTGGCCCTGGCCGCGCGCATGCTTCTGTGGAACATCGGCTGCGAGGGGCAGTTGGTCATGGGCGGGGTGTTCGCCGCCGGGTTCGCCCTGTTCGCGGCGCCTGGCCTGCCGGGCTGGCTCATGGTCCCGGCGGTGCTGCTGGCGGGGGCGCTGGGCGGCGGCCTGTGGGCCGGGGTGCCGGGCTGGCTGCGGGCCCGCTTCGGGGCCTCGGAGATTCTGACCACCCTGCTGCTCAACTACGTGGCCATCCTGCTCATGGAGCACCTCTACTACGGCCCCTGGCGCGACCCCATGGGCTTCGGTTTCCCCGGCACGGCCGCCCTCCCCCTGGCCGCGGAACTGCCCCGGCTGACGGGTCGGGTGCATCTGGGCCTGCCGCTGGCCGTGGCGCTGGCCGTGGCCCTGTGGTGGGTGCTGGAGCGCACCCGCTTCGGCTACTCCGTGCGGGTCATCGGGCAGAGCCCCAAGGCGGCCCGTTACGCCGGGTTCAGCGCCAAGAGCCGCACCGTGCTGGTCATGCTGCTGTCCGGCGCGCTGGCCGGACTGGCCGGGGCGGGGGAGGTCTGCGGCATCCACGGCCGTTTGCAGGAGGGGCTGGCCGTGGGCTACGGCTACGACGGCATCATCGTGGCCTGGCTGGCCTCGCGCAATTTTCTGGCCGTGCCCGTGGCGGCCGCCGGCCTAGGGCTTTTGCTGGTGGGTGGCGATCAATTGCAGTCGCAACTTGGCCTGCCCTCGTCCATTTCCCTGGTGCTGGAGGCGGTGCTCCTGTTCGGTTTCCTGACCGGGGAGAAGCTGAGCGGCCGGTTGGCCCGGCGGCGGGAAGCCGCCCTGGAGGCGGGCAATGGGTGATTTCGTCTTTGTGGCCGAGATCGCGGTGCGTTCCTCGGTGGCGGTGCTTTTGGCCGCCCTGGGCGAGATAGTGGCCGAGCGTAGCGGTGTGCTCAACCTGGGCGTGGAGGGCATGATGCTCATGGGCGCGCTGTGCGGCTTCGCCACCGGGCTGGCCACCGGCTCAGCCCTGTTGGCGGTGCTGGCCGCGGCCGCCGCCGGGACGCTCATGGCCCTGCTGCACGCCCTCTTCTCCGTGGGCCTGCGCTCCAACCAGGTGCTCTCCGGCCTGGCCTTGACCATTCTGGGCATGGGGCTGTCCACCTTCCTGGGCCGCCCTCTCATCGGCGACCAGGGCGTGCGGCTGACCGCCTTGGACGTGCCCCTGCTGGCGGACATCCCGGTGCTGGGCGAAATTCTTTTCCGCCAGAACGCCTTCGCCTACCTGGCCTACCTGCTCATCCCCGTGCTGTGGTGGGTGCTGTTCCGCTCGGAGACCGGGCTGAAGATTCGCGCCTGCGGCGAGGGCGCGGCCGCGGCCGACGCCGCCGGAGTTTCCGTGGCCCGGGTGCGCACCCTGTGCACCGCCTTCGGCGGCGCGCTGGCCGGGGTGGCCGGGGCCTCGCTGTCCCTGGCCTACACTCCGGGCTGGAAGGCGGGCATGACCGCGGGGCAGGGCTGGATCGCCATCGCCATGGTCATCTTCGCGGCCTGGGGTCCGTTCCGGGCCTTCGCCGGGGCAGTGCTCTTTGGGCTGTTCACGGCATTGCAGTTCTATTTCCAGGCCACGGGATCGGACCTCATCCCCCCGGCGGTTCTGCGCATGCTGCCGTACCTTTTGACTATCGCCGTGCTGGTGCTGGTGAACACGGTTTCCAAACGCGGCGGCCCGCCCAGGGATCTGGGGCTGCCCTTCAGCCGCGAGGGCTGAGGACGGGGCGGGAAGCACCCCTTTGCCGCTTTCCTGCCCATCCATGACATGAGTTTCCAACGGCCCGCCCGGAGCTTTCGTTCCGGGGGGCGAGCGGGTATGCTGCCCGCGCCACAGCAACGAGCAAGGGAGAGAGCGCCATGGACCTGCGCGAACGTATCCGCGACATTCCCGATTATCCCAAAGAGGGCATCGTCTTTTTCGACATCAGCCCGCTTTTGTCCGACCCGGAGGCCTTCCGCTACGCCATCGACGAGCTGGCCGAGAAATTCAAGGATTCCGGGGCCACCAAGATCGCCGCGGCCGAGGCGCGCGGTTTCATCTTCGGCGCGCCCCTGGCCTACAAGATGGGCCTGCCCTTCGTGCCCATCCGCAAGCCCGGCAAGCTGCCCTACGACACCCGCGAGGTGACCTACGAGCTGGAGTACGGCTCCGACACCCTGTGCATGCACGTGGACGCCATCGAGGAGGGCGACAAGGTCTTGGTCATCGACGACCTGCTGGCCACCGGCGGCACCGTGGGCGGCGTGCTGGAGCTTCTCAAGCAGGCCGGGGCGGAGATCGCCGGAGTCGGCTTCATCATCGAACTGGGCTTCCTGGACGGCGGCGTGAAGATGAAGGAGTTCGGGCACGACCACAAGTGCCTGTTGACCATCGAATAGCCCGGGCCACGGCCCGGAGAGCACAGACAATCCGCGAGGAGCGGCGCATGCGCATCGGCATCATCGGCGGCAGTGGCCTGGACAACCCCGACATCCTCAAGTCCCCCCGCGACGAGGAGGTCCACACCCCCTTCGGCCAGCCCAACTCCACCCTGCGCCACGGCGAGATAGCCGGGCGGGAGGTGGCGCTTCTGGCCCGCCACGGCCGCAGCCACACCCATCCGCCCACTCAGGTCAACTACCGGGCCAACATCTGGGCGCTGAAGGAGGCGGGCTGTGACGTGGTGCTGGCCACCACCGCCGTGGGCAGCCTGCGCGAGGAGATCGACCGGGGGCACCTGGTGGTCCTGGACCAGTTCATCGACTTCACCCGCCGCCGCGACCTGACCTTCCACGACCGCTTCGAGCCGCACACCCCCGTGCACACCCCCATGGCCGACCCCTTCGACGAGCGGCTACGCGGGCTGTGCATCGACGCCTGCCGCGAGCTGGACATCCCCCACCACGAACGCGGCACCGTGGTCACCATTGAGGGGCCGCGCTTTTCCACCCGGGCGGAGTCGCACATGTTCCGCGCCTGGGGGGCGGACGTCATCAACATGTCCGTGGCCCCGGAGTGCGCCCTGGCCAACGAGGCCGGGCTGCCCTACGCCGCCCTGGCCATGTCCACGGACTACGACTGCTGGAAAACCGACGAGGAGCCCGTCACTTGGGACGAGATTCTGCGCATCTTCCAGCAGAACGCCGAGAAGGTGACCGGCGTGCTGCGCCGCGTCATCGCGGCGCTGGAGTAGGGCGGCGGTGGCCGCGCGCGGTGTTCTGCTCCTGGCCGTGGTCGTGGGGCTGGCCGTGTTCCCGCTCCCGGCCGCCGCTACGGAGGACGCGGACAACGCCACCGCGCTGACGGCGGCCGCGCCCGACGCCCCGCCGTACTCCATCGTCGATGGGGAGGAGGTCGCCGGGCTGCTGCCCGACCTGCTAACGGCCGTGGGGGAGAAGCTGGGGGTGTCCGTCCGTTTTCAACCCTGCCAGGACGGGGAGTGCCGCCAGATGATCGAGGCCGGCACCGTGGACCTGTCCGGCGGCCTGACGCCGCTGGACAGGGAAAGCGTGGACTGGCTGGAGCCGTCCTACGCGCCTCGCTCGGGCACGGCCTTTTTCGTCCGCGCTGACTCTCCCTGGCGAATCCGCGAATACGGCGATCTGCACGGGCTGCGCATCGCCGTGGATGCGGAACCCGCCCGCTTTCCCCGTTTCAAGGCCGACAATTCCCTGGACAAGCGGGAAACGGGCGGTCCCCAGGAATCCCTTCTGCTGCTGGTGCGCGGCGAGGTGGAGGTGGTGGCCTGCCCCGAGGCTGCCTGCGGCTGGTACGTCAAGGCCCTCCGCCTCTCCGGCCGCGTGCGCCGCTGCGTGTACGGCCACCCGGGGGAGGGCGGGCTGCGTCTGGGCAGCTCCCGCGCCTCGCCCCGGGCGGAGTTGGCCGGGGAGTTCTCCCGCGCCTTGTCCGAACTGCGGGACAGCGGCCGCCTGGAGGAAATCCGCGTCCGCTGGCTGGACTAGCCTTCGTCTTCCGGCCACGCCTCCGGCCAGTCGTCGGGGATGGCTCGCAGCCGCGCCAGCCTGGGCTCGTGCAGGGGCAGCAGGAAGTCCGCCTCCTGCCGTATCTCCAGCATCATGTCGTAAGCCGCTTTGGGGGAGCAGACCGTTCCCGGCGGGATTGCCTCCACCTCCATGGCCCGGATTTCCCTGGGCGGGTAAAAGTTCTCCCACAGCAGGCAGCAGCTGGGTATCACGGCCAGGCCGCGCGGGGTGTCCACGTAGACGCTCAGGCCGCCCTCGGTGTGGATGGGATGGTGGCGCACCCGGATGCCGGGCAGGATCTCCCGGCCGTCCTCAACGCACTCTACTTGTCCCCGTTCCAGCACACCCTCCATGTGTTCGTCCAGGTAGCGGTAGTCCAGGGGGTGAAAGGCTTCCAGGTTGTCCAGCTCGGCTTGGTGCGTGTAAATGCGGGCGTTGACGCAGGCCGCGTCGTTCTCGCAGTGGTCGGCGTGCAGGTGCGTGTGGACCACCGTGTCCACGTCCTCCGGCTTCAGGCCGAAGGCCCCCAGCCCCTCCTCGAAGGTGACGATGGACGCGCCGATGGCCGCCTCCCGCGCCTCGGAACGGATGGGGTGCGCCTCGCCCGTGTCCACCAGGACAACGCCGTGATCCCCCTGGAGGTACCAGGTGTAGATGGGTATGGTGTACTCGGTCCCGGGATGGTGCTGGTAGGTCATCATGGACTTGTCGAAGACCTTGGAGCCCATCACCAGGGGGTGTATGCGCCACTGGGCCATGGTGTTCTCTCCTTCGCCCGGTGACAGGAAGTCCGCCGCAGGCAGGGTAGCCCCTGGCGGGCGGCGAGGCAACCGGGTTTGACCCTGCCCTCGGGCACGGTCTATATGTATGCATTGCGGGATGGTGCCGCATCGAGGAACGCATGGCCCTTTCGAACAGACGTAATCTCCCACGTTTCCCCATGCGCCGCCGGGAGCGGGGGTTCATCGGCTACGTGCGCGTGGACCAGGGGCAGCTTTACCGGGTCCGGGTGCTGGACGTTTCCGACCAGGGTTGCCGGCTGGAGAACAGTGGAGACCTCGACATGCCCGCGGAGGGCGGCCGGGTCCAGGTGGAGGGCATGAGCCACGAGGACTTCGGCGCGCTGGTGGGCATGCGCGGCTACGTCCGCTGGGTCAGGCCGGATACCGGGCAGTTCGGGGTGCAGTTCGACGATCCCCTGGAGGTGGCCGAAACCCCGCTGGCGAGCCATTTCGCCAAAGGAAAGGTCTGAACCGGACCAACCCGTGAGCCACGCACGACGGCGGCTTTGAGGGTCTTGCCAGAGAACCGGGCGCCGGGTAGGTTGCCTGCCTTTCGCCAACAACACCAAGGAGCGGACATGCGAGTGGCGGTCATCGGCGCGGGAAGCTGGGGCACGACCCTGGCCGACCTGCTGGCCAGAAACGGGCACGAGGCCCGGCTTTGGGTGCGCGAGCGCGATCTGCTTTCCGAAATACGCAACAAGGGCGAGAACACCTGGTACATGCCGGGCGTCAAGCTGAACGAGAACGTCCGACCCTACCAGGAGACCGGCAAGGTCATGGAGGGCGCGGATGCCTACCTGCTGGCCGTGCCCTCGCAGTTCCTCCGCCAGATACTCACGGACAAGCGGGAGCATTTCGCCAAGAACCCCGTGGTCATTTGCGCCTCCAAGGGCATCGAGCGGGGCAGCCTGGCCACCATGTCGCAGGTGGTGGACGAGGCGCTGTCCTCCCTCAAGCCACGCTTCGCCATGCTCTCCGGCCCTTCCTTCGCCTTCGAGGTCATCCGGGGACTGCCCACGGCCGTGGCCCTGGGCTGTGCCGACAAGAAACTGGCCCCGCAACTGCAAGCCGCCTTCTCCAACGACACCTTCCGGGTCTATACCAACCCCGATGTGCGCGGGGTGGAACTCGGCGGGGCCATCAAGAACGTCATCGCCATCGCCGCCGGCGTGTCCGACGGCCTGGGCTTCGGCTCCAATGCCCGCGCCGCCCTCATCACCCGGGGCCTGGCCGAAATGACCCGCCTGGCCGCGGCCATGGGCGGAAAGCGTGAAACCTTCATGGGCCTGGCCGGCATGGGCGACCTGGTGCTGACCTGCACCGGCGAGCTGTCCCGCAACCGCCAAGTCGGCCTGCGGCTGGGCAAGGGGCAGACCCTGCTGGACATCCTCGACGAAATGAAGATGGTGGCCGAAGGGGTCAAGACCACCGAGGCGGTCTACGAACTCGGAAAACGCCACAACGTGGAGCTGCCCATCACCGAGACCGTGCACGGCGTGCTGAATCACGACCGCGACCCCAAGGAAGCCGTGGCCGCCCTCATGGCCCGGGAACTGAAGCAGGAATAGCCGGGGCGTTTTGCGCAGAGAAAGAAACCCCGGGCGCGTTGCGTGCCCGGGGTTTTACTTTCGATGCCGACGTAAGCCGTCAGACGCCTTTGTTTTGGGTTCGATTGCGTCTCATGTGTGAACGACTGTCTGGCTTGTGGCTCATTATTTCTCGAATATGAGACGCAAAATGCTTTGTGTCTATTATGTGAGACTCAGAAAACCTTTTCCCCTTCGGCAATGCTGAGAAGTTCAGGGAAGCAATACAAGGCTGGGCGTCGACCGCTACTTTCGCGGACGGTGACGAGAATCTTTTCGTCGCGCAGAAGGGAGAGGATGCGGCTGGCTGTTGGCCTTGGGATGTCGGATTCCTTGATAAACAAGGGAGTGAAGAAAATCGGAGTGTTGAAAATGAAGTCAACAGCCCTGATGGCATGCTGGGAGGTTCTTCCGGAATTGTCGTGGGTAGCAGCCTGAGGTAGTCCTCTGTTCTAGAGGAGACATTGCTCATGAGGGACATCGATTTCTATGCTCAGATTCTTGGCATTGACCACCCCTGGCATGTGGATGACGTGAAGCTCCAGACTGGGGCTGGGCGAGTGGATGTGTGGATCGATCATGAGCCTGGCGCTCTTTGGTCTTGCCCAGAGTGCGGGCGAGAGTTGGCTTGCCGGGATCATGCCGAAGAACGGACATGGAGACATCTAGATACCTGCCAGTTCAAGACATTTCTTCATGCACGTATTCCACGAGTTAACTGTCCTGATCACGGCGTACGCCAAGCACAGGTCCCCTGGGCCGCTCCCCATTCTCGTTTCACCCTGCTCATGGAGCGCATGGCCATTGACGTGATTACGGCCTGTTCGACCATCGAAGGTGCACGCAGGCTGTTGCGTATTTCCTGGGACGAGACCTGGGGGATCATGGAACGAGCCGTCAAAAGAGGCTTGAGCCGCAAGGAACAGCGCAATATCCACTACCTCGGGGTGGACGAGAAGGCTTTCCGCAAGGGACACAAGTACATGACCGTCGTCTGCGATCTGATGAGGGGCACAGTTGAGCATGTTGCTGAAGATCGCCGAACGGCGAGCCTCGAGGCGTATTATCAAAGCCTGAGTAGCGAGCAGCTGGAAGCAGTGCGGGCCGTGAGCATGGACATGTGGCAGCCGTATTTTTCGGCCACTATGAAGTGGATCCCTGAGGCAAGCCGGAAAATCGTCTTTGACCGTTTCCACGTCATGCAACACGTGGGGAAAGCGGTGGACACTGTCCGGCGTCAGGAACACAAGGCCCTGATGGCCGAAGGGGAGTCAATCCTCAAGGGCACCAGATACCTGTGGCTTTACGGCGAAAGCCGTCTGCCGGATAAGCACAGACCTCGGTTCGATGACCTCAAGCAGGCCAACCTGAAGACGGCCAAAGCCTGGGCCATGAAGGAAAGCCTGCAGGATCTGTGGGGCTACATGAGCCCTGGCTGGGCAAAGAGGTTCCTGGAGAAATGGTGCGGTTGGGCCACGCGATCCCGGATCACGCCGATGAAGAAGGTGGCCCAGACCTTGAGAGCTCACATGGACAACGTGGTGACCTTTTGCCGGCATCGAATCACCAACGCCGTGGCCGAGGGACTGAACAGCAAGATCATGGCAATCAAACGCCGAGCTTGCGGCTACAGGAACAAAGAGCACTTCAAGACGGCGATCTACTTCTTCTGTGGTGGATTGGACCTCTATCCGGCCTGCAAAACCGGAGCCACCCACTGAAATCCCGGAAGGACCTGCTGGGAATGTGTGACATCCACAACGTGCGTTTTGAGTCTTTCATAGAGTTGGAGAATCGCGCGGGCTTTCCGGTCGTTGGCGTTCGCCTGTTCAGTGATGCCTTTGAGGAAAAAAATACACCAATCGGTCCAGGCATCATCACGCGAGACAGCCCGTAAACATTCCAAATATTCATCGCGGTTCTCTTCAAGATAGCCACTCATATAAAAATCCGGGCTGGATAGCAGCTTTCGTTGATACAAAAAAAGTGGAATGAGCATTCGTCCGAGTCTGCCGTTTCCATCTTCAAATGGATGCAGCGCTTCGAATTCGACGTGCATAACGGCTAGTTGGACAAGCGCATCAAACACATTTTCACTTTGTATATACCTTTCCCAGTCGTCCATGCCATTTTGAAGATGCTCAGGAGGGATCGGAACAAAGCTCGCTTCTTCGATGGTACACCCCTTTGAACCAATCCAGTTTTGCTCTTTGCGGTATTGTCCAGGTGATTTGTTTCTGCCACGGACACCACGCATCAAAATGTCATGCGCCGCTCTAAGGATATGTTGGGAAAGAGGCCTTTGTTCCATTTCTTTGGTGCAAGCCATCATGGCCTTGCGATAATTCAGTACCTCCTCGGCATCATCCCTCTTGGGCTGTGTCATGCGTTCGGATTCACCCCCCGCTTCAATCTCCAGAACCTCACCTATAGTTACATTTGTTCCCTCGATTTTTGATGAAAGAACAGCCTCTTGGGTTGTCAGAGGAGAGAGCAGGACATGTTTGTTGGGAATAGCTGAAAGGAGGCCATCGTATCTACCTAGCGCAATAGTTGCTGGGCCGATAAGAGGAAAAAGCCTTTCAAGGTCAATATTGGTTGGTGGAAATTTTCCAAGATGATAGCGAACGGGGGATTTGCGCATTTGATTTGTGGATGTGTCGGATTTCAATTTGGATGATAAAGTGCCCAGAACCTCAGACCGCGCCCACTTCGTTGAGGAAATCGCCCAGTTTCTTGTCCGTGCCGCTCACGTGGCTGGTCCACCAGTCAGTGAGGTAGTCCAGCAGTTCGGCCGAGAGGTCGTTCTTGCCCGCGGCGTAGTCGCCCAGAAATCCCAGGACGCGGTCGGTGAACTCCAGGTGCTGGTCCAGGTGGGCCGAGGTCTCGGGATAGTCGTGCTCCAGCATCAGCCGCTCCTCGGTGGCGAAGTGGTAGCCCGCGTAGTCCGAGAGCTCGCGGATGGTGGCGGCCAGGTGTTCCCGCTCGCGTCCGGCCATGTACGCCTCGAACAGCTCGTTGATGAGGCCGGTCAGGTGGTCGTGCTGGCGGTCCATGGCCTCCACGCCCACGTGGTAGGACTCGTCCCATTTGATGCGCGGGGTCATCCATCCTCCCCGGGCAGCCACTGCACCCACAGCCTGCGGGAGCGCGGGCCGTCGTACTCGCAGAAGAACACGCGCTGCCAGGTGCTCAGCCGCACCTCGCCGCCGCTGACCGGCAGAAGCTGGCCGCAGCCGGTGAGGCTGGATTTGATGTGGGCGTCGGAGTTGCCCTCGGCGTGGCGGTAGTCGTCCTTGTGGGGGATGAGCTTGCCCAGGTTCACGGCGATGTCGCGGGCCACGGCCGGATCCGCGCCCTCGTTGACCGTCACCGCGCCGGTGGTGTGGGGGCAGTAGAGCAACAGGGCGCCCTCGCCCCAGCTCTTCTCCGACACCATGTCCTGCACGTCCTGGGTGATGTCGATCAACTCTTCGCGCTTGCGGGAGGTGACGGAGAGCGTGAGCATCAGGCCGACTCCTTCTCGATGTGCTCGGCGATGGTGGCGTCGACGCGCTGGATGTGGTTCAGCCACCAGTCGGTGAGGTAGTCCAGCACCTCCGGGGTCAGGTTCTCGCCGCTTTCCACCGAAGCCAGCAGAAAACCGATGGTCTTGTTGGCGAATTCACGGTGGCGCGCCTTGTGCGCCTCCAGCTCGGGATAGCCGATCTCGGCCATGAGCTTTTCCTCGTCCGCGAAGTGGTAGAGGGTGTAGTCGCTCACTTCGCGGATGGTCCTGGCCAGCACGTCCTGCTCACGGCCCTGCATGTAGGCGTAGTAGAGTTCGTTGATCAGGCCGGTCAGCTTCTCGTGCTGGGCGTCGATGCGCTCCACGCCGATCCTGAGGTCGTCTGTCCACTCGATTTGCGGCATGCGGTCTCCCTTGGATGCTTGTCCCCAGAATACGTGCTTTGCCCGCCAGGGGCAACGGACGCGCCCGGAAGAATCACTCCGGCTTGCGCGCGCTGACGATGAAGACCGGGTTGCCGCTCTTCAGCCGTTCGTCCGCGCCCAGCGGCTCGGACACGCTGCACTGCACCTGCTGGATGGCGTGGGGCCAGCCCAACTCGGCCAAGTGCGCCTTGATGCGGCTCAGCGAGTCCAGCAGGATGGCATGGGCCGTCAGCCGTCCGCCGGGCAGCAGCCGCTGGCAGGCGGCGCGCAGCAGGTCGTCCCCCTCGCCCAGGCCGCCGCCGATGAAGATGCGGTCGGGGTCGGGCAGCTCGTCCAGGCAGGCCGGGGCCTCGCCCCGCACCGGGCGGACCAGCCAGGCACCGGTGCGGCGCACGTTCTCCTTGAGCTGCTCGAACCGCTCCGGTTCGCGCTCCACCGCCTCCACCCGGCCTTCGCGGGCCAGGAAAGCGGCCTCGATGGCCACAGAGCCGGAGCCGGCGCCCAGGTCCCAAACCGTGGAGGAGGGCTGGATGGCCAGGGCGGCCAGTCCCACTGCCCGCACCTGCCACTTGGTGATCAGCCCGGCCTCGTGGGCGAAGTCCTCGTCCGGGATGCCCAGGCGCAACTGCACGCGCGGCGAGCGGATGCGCTCAAGCACCACCAGGTTCAGGCTGGAGAACCGCTCCATGGCCACGTGGCGCAGGTGGTAGGTGCCCACACGCTCCGACTCGCTGTCCAGGTCCTCGAAGACCCACATGGAGAAGTCCTCGGCCCCGCGTTCCATCATGGCGCGGGCTATGGCGGCGGGGGTGTTCTCCTCGTCGGTGAAGACGGCCACCCAGTCCTTGCCGGTGAGGGCGGCGAAAAGGGGAGCGTAGTCCGAGCGGCCGTGCAGGGAGACCATGCGGATGTCGTGCCAGGGCAGACCAAGCCGGGCGGCCGCTGTCTGCAGGGTGGTCACGCCGGGATGGATGCGCAGGCTGTTCCTGCCCAGGGCCTCGGCCAGGCGGCGGCCGATGCCGTAGAAGAGGGGGTCTCCGTCGGCCAGCACCAACACCCGTTTGCCTTCCTCGGCGCGCCCGCGCAGGGTGTCGATGGTTTCCTCCAGGGGGGAGGAGAGCACCACCCGTTCGCACTCAAGGTCGGGAAAGGCGTCAAGCTGCCGCTTCCCCCCAGCCAACACCTCCGCCCGGGCGGCCAGTTCGCGCACCCCTTCGGGGGCTTTGCCCGGGTTCAGCCCCAGGCCCACTACGTCGATCTTGTTCACGTCTGTCCCTTTGTGTCGTCGTGCAGAAGCCGCCCGTCCAAGTCGAAAGCCAAATACTCCGCGCGGATGGGCCGTCCGGCGAAGGCCAGGGCGTGGCCCCTGGCCCGCTCCGCCAGCAGCCCGGCCAGGCGGCCGGCGGCGGCCTCGTCCAGCAGGCCCAGGGCCTGCCGGGCGGTGTTGGCCCCGGCCACGCGTTCGGCGGTGGCGCGGTTGGCCCCGGCCCGGGCCACCAACGCGGCCAGGGCGTTGAAATCCAGTTCTCCGCTGTGGGCGTGGGTATATGCCATGCCTTGGGCATGCTTGACCAGCTTGCCGAAGAAGACCCCCCAAACGACGCGGGGGAAGTCCAGCCGGGCGGCCTCGGCGCAGGCGTGCTCGAAGAAGTCGGCCGCCTGGACGAAGGCCTCGTCGCGGGCCTCGGGAAAACGCTGGCGCAAGAGCCTGAGGCTGCGGCCGCCCGTGCAGAGAAAGGCGGCGCCGCAGCCCAGGGCCCGGGCCACGGAAAGCTCCTCGGACACGGTGGCGGCCCAGGACTCGTGGGAAAACGGCTTCACCGTGCCCCGGGTGCCCAGGATGGAGACCCCGCCGTGGATGCCCAGGCGGGGGTTCATGGTGCGGCGCGCCAGTTCCTGGCCGCCCTCCACCTCCACAACCACCGAGGCGCCGCCCGGCCGGCCGGCCAGGGCCTCGCGCACGGCCGCCTCGATCTGGGCGCGGGGCGCGGGGTTGATGGCCGCCCGGCCGGGGGGCACAGGCAAGCCGGGCAGGGTGGCCCGGCCCACGCCGCGTCCGCCCTCCACCGCCACCAGGGGGTTGGGCGTCAGCCGGACAATCGCCTCGATGCGCGCGCCACCGGTGACGTCCGGGTCGTCGCCCGCGTCCTTGAGCACCGCGCCCCGGGCGGCGGGGCCCTCGCGGGAGACTCCGGCCAGAGGGACAGCCAGGCGGCCGCCGCCCGGCAGGGGTACGTCCACGGCCTCGCCGAGGGTGCGGCCGAGGAGCAGCAGCGCGGCGGCCTTGGCCGCGGCTGCGGCCGCCGTGCCCGTGGTAAATCCCTCGCGCAGTTCCCCGCGCTTCGCCGATGCCACGCGCGACCCTCCTAGAGCCGTTCCTCGATCTTCTTGTGGATCTGCCGCGATGCCTCCTTGTCGCCCAGCCAGCCCACGCGGATGGCCACGGTCACGGTGCCGGGCGCGATCCAGTCGATGTCCACCCAGACACGTTCCTCATCGTTCTCGGCGCGCACCTCGGCCTCGTCCGGCTCGAAGGAACGGTCCGTGACCCGGTAGCCCATGTCCTCGCAGGCCAGGGCCGAGGCCTCCAGGGTGTTCTCCACCGAGGCGTAGTAGTCGCGCTTGAGCCAGCCGTCCATGTAGGCCCATGTTCCGGCCACGGCCGCCGTGCCCGCGATGACCGCGGCGCAGCCGGAGAGCAGGAGCATGGCCACGAGAAGAAGGGGAAGTCCGTATTGGCGTCGCATGAGGATCCTCCGGGTTAGTCGGCCCCTTTGGCGCAGGCGGTCACGAAATTGGCGGCCAGCGCGGGGTTGGAACCGAAATGCAAGTGAATGTAGGAAGCCGCCGTTTGGTGGCGGGTGAAGCCTTCGGGCCCCTCTCTGGGGCCGTTGCGGTCGGCTGTGCTGAAGAGGGTGGCCTGGCGGTAGGTCTCCTCCGGGATGGAGGAGTAATGGAATTCGTGTCCCCGCGCCAGGGTTCCGGCGGGGCCGAGGATGGAGTCCTGTCGCGTTTCCACGGCCCGGTAGCCAAGGGCCGAGAAGCGGGCGTTCATGGTGGCCCGGTAGGGGAAGAGGCCGCACATGCGGCACAGTTGTCCGGTGTCCATGACCAGGGAGTCCATGAGGAACATGAAGCCGCCGCACTCGGCGTAGATGGGCAGGCCGGACTCAGCCAGGCCGCGCACCGCCCGGCGCATGGAGGCGTTGTCCGACAGGCGCAGGCCGTGCAGCTCTGGGTAGCCTCCGCCCAGGTACAGGCCGTCCAGGTTCTCCGGGGGGCGGCGGTCGGCCACCGGGGAGAAGGGCACCAGTTCCGCGCCCGCCGCCCGCAGCAGCCGCAGGTTTTCGTGGTAGTAGAAACGGAAGGCCGGGTCCCAGGCCAAGCCGATGCGCGCCCGTGGCGGGGCGGGCTCGGGGTCGGCGGACGGGGCTGGGTCGCACTCCGGCAGGGTGTCGAGCAGGGAGTCCAGATCCAGGGAGGACTCCACCCATTCGGCCAGGGCACCCAGGCGGGACGGGTTCAGGTGCTCCTCGGCCTGCACCAGCCCCAAGTGGCGCGAGGGAGCGGCCAGCCCCTCGTCGCGCAGCAGGATGCCCACCGGCAGGTCGATGCCGGACTGGGCCAGGGCTTGGCGGAGAATCTCGCCGTGGCGGGGGGAGCCCACGCGGTTGAGGAGCACGCCGCAAAAGGCGAGTTCCGGGTCGAAGTCCAGGTAGCCGCGCACCATGGCCGCGGCCGAGCGGGCCATGGCCGAGGCGTCCGCGGCCAGCAGCACGGGCAGCCCCAACAGTTTGGCGGTGTGGGCGGCGGACCCCTCCTCGGTGAGGCCGAAGCCGTCGAACAGGCCCATGGCCCCCTCGATGACGGCCACGTCCGCACCCTGGACGTGGCGGGCGAAGATTTCCCGCACGCCGCCGGGGCCGCACATCCAGGAGTCGAGGTTGTGGCAGGGGCGTCCCGAGGCCGCTTCCAGGAAGCCGGGGTCTATGAAGTCCGGACCGCACTTGAAGGGGGCCACCCGCAGGCCGCGGCGGGACAAGGCCGCCGCCAGACCGAGGGCGGCCGAGGTCTTTCCGCAACCGCTGCGGGTTCCGGCCACAACCACGCCGCGCATGGGCCGGATATAGAGGAAATCGGGGCGGAAGGGAAACCCCGGAGCGGATTTTTTCAGGTCGCGCGGCTCGACGAGGGGGGAGCGCGGGAAGCGCCGGAGGTCAGGAGGATCGCTTGAATTGCGGATCCGCCGGCTGCTGCTTCTTTTGGCCCTGCTGCTTGTTCTGGCCGTTCTGCTGCTGGTTCTGCTGCTTGCCCTGCCCCTGCTTCTGGCCGTTGCCCTGCTTGGCCACGGAGGGGTCGGCGGTGGCGGCCAGCTCCACCATCTGTTGCATGGAGTCCTCGATGGAGGACTGCTCCTCCACGAGCTGCGTCAGGAATTTGTTGATGGGGCCGACGAGGTCCAGGGCCTTGTCGATTTCCGGGTTGGCCCCGCGCTGGTAGGCGCCGATGTTCACCATGTCCTCCACCCGGCGGTAGGTGGAGAGGTTGCGCACCAGCACCCGCCCGGCGGCCTGCTCCTGGGTGGAGGTGATGTCCGTGCGCAGGCGCGAGACGGAGCGCAGCACGTCGATGGAGGGGTAGTGGCCCTGGTCCGCCAGCTCGCGGGTGAGGACCACGTGGCCGTCCAGAATGGAGCGGGTGGCGTCGGCGATGGGCTCGGTGAGGTCGTCGCCGTCCACCAGGACGGTGTAGATGCCGGTGATGGAGCCTTTGCCGCTGCGCCCTGCCCGCTCCAGCAGCTTGGGCAGGGCGGAAAAGACCGAGGGGGTGTAGCCGCCGCGCGTGGGGGGTTCGCCCGCGGCCAGGCCCACCTCGCGCCCGGCCATGCAGAAGCGCGTCACCGAGTCCATCATCAGCAGCACGTCCTTGCCCTGGTCGCGGAAGTGCTCGGCCATGGAGGTGGCGGCGTAAGCGCAGCGCATGCGGATGAGGGGAGAGGTGTCCGAGGTGGCGATGACCAGCACCGAGCGCTTCATGCCCTCCGGCCCCAGGTCGCGCTCCATGAACTCCACCACCTCGCGGCCGCGCTCGCCCACCAGGCAGATGACGTTGACGTCCGCCTTGGTGTAGCGGGCCATCATGCCCAAAAGCGTCGATTTCCCGACACCCGACCCAGCCATGATGCCCACGCGCTGCCCCTTGCCCAGGGTGAGCAGGGAGTTGATGGCCCGCACACCCACGTCCAGGGGCTCGGAGATGCGGGGCCGGTCCAGGGGGTTGGGCGGCTCGCAGTAGAGGGGGTTGTAGTCCCCGGGCGTGACGGGCTCGCCCTTGTCCATGGGCTGGCCGAAGGCGTCCACCGCCCGGCCCAGGTACTGCTCGCCCACGGGCATGAGCGGCGGGGTGGCCGAGTTGCGGATGAGCGAGCCGGGGCGGGTGCCGCGCAGTTCCGAGTAGGGCATGAAGAGCAGCGCCCCGTCGCGGAAGCCGACCACCTCCGCCGGGATGGGCGCGGAGTCGTCCTCGGGCAGCAAGGAGCAGACCGAACCAAGGGGGGCCTTGATGCCGCGCCCCTCGGCGATGAGGCCCACGACCTTGCTGACCTTGCCGTAGGTGATGGACGGCTCCACGGCCTCGAAGAGCCGCAGGCATCCCTTGGGGTCCATGGGCTAGCCGTTCTCCTTGGTCTCGTCCGGGAAGGGCGGGGCCTCGCCGGAGCGCAGGTGCTCGAAAAGGGGTTCTATCTGGGCCAGACGGGTGTCCACGGTGTTGTCCACCATGCCCTCGTCCGATTCGATGACCATGCCCCCCAGCTCGATCTGTTGGTCCGGCTTGACCGTGAAGCGCTCCAGGGCGGGGAAGCGGTCGCGCACGTGGTTGACCAGCGCCTCCACCAGCTCCGCCTCGTCCGGGTTGACCCGGATGGTCAGCTGGCGCATGGAGTCGATGGCCTCCAGGGACTCGTGCAGAATCTTGTCCAGGGCCTCCTCCTTGCGCTCGTCGTACTCCACGGCCACGGCCTTGCGCACGGCCAGGCGGATGAGGGCCACGAAGTCCTCGCGCTGGGACTCCCAGACGCGGGAGGCCTGGTTGGCCACGTTGGTCAGGGCGCGGCCCACTGACTCGGCCAGGGCGGTCTGCTCGGCCTCGATCTGCTCGCGGGCTTGCTCAACGCCCTCCTGATAGCCCCTGTCCGTGGCCTCCTTGCGCAACTGTTCCGCCTGCTGTTCCGCCTCGGCCACGATGGACTTGGCCATCTCCGTGGCCTTGTTCTTGACGCGGTCGATGAGTTCCTGGTTGGTGCTCTCGTCCCACACCGGGCGGCGCTTGCCCTCCAGCTCCTGCAGGGAGGTTTGCTCCGGGCCGGGGGTGTCCACCCCCAGAAAGACGCGGCCCGTGGACTTAGATGAAGACATCGCCGGACCCCCGGCCGATGACGATGCGGCCCTCGGCCTCCAGCCTGCGCACCGCCTTGACGATGTTCTGCTGGGCCGACTCCACGTCGGACAGGCGCACCGGGCCCATGATCTCCAAGTCCTCGCGGATCATGGTGGCGGCGCGCTCGGAGAGGTTCTTGAAGAACTTCTCCTTGAGCTCGTCCGAGGCGCCCTTGAGGGCGGTGGTCAGCTCGTCGTTGGCCACCTCCTTGAGCAGCTCGCGGATGGAGCGGTCGTCCAGGCCCTTGACGTCCTCGAAGACGAACATCAGGTTGCGGATTTCCTCGGCCATCTGGGCGGATTCCTCTTCGATCTCCGAGAGGACCTCCTCCTCGGTCTGGCGGTCCACCGCGTTGAGCACTTCGGCCACGGCGTTGACGCCGCCCACCTTCTTGCCTTCCTTGCCGCCCATGGCGATGAGTTGCGACTGCAGCACCTTGTCAACTTCCATGAGCATGTCCTCGGCCACGGCCTCCAGCTTGGCCAAGCGCATGAGCACCTCGGAGCGCACGCCGGTGGGAAGGTTCTGCAGCAGGTCCGCGGCCTGGTCCGGGTGCAGGTGGCCCAGGATGAGGGCCAGGGTCTGGGGATGCTCGTTGCGCAGGATCTGGGCCAGGATGCGCGGAGAAACGTTCTCCAGCTCGCGGAATGGCGCGGGGCCGGCGTCCAGCTCCAGCTGGTCCATGATGAACTTGGCCGTGTCGCCGTCCAGGGACTTGGTCAGCAGCTTCTTGACCTGGTCCACGCCGCCCATGAGCAGTTCCTGGCCGTAGGCCATGGTCTCGTTGAACTCCCGTAGGACCTCCTCGACCTGCTCCTTGGGCACGCTCTCCAACTCCAGCATGGACCTGGAGACGGCCGCGATCTCGTTGCGCTCCATGCGCTTGAAGACCTCGGAGGTGAACTTCTCGCCCAGGGCGAGAAGCAGGATGGCCGATTTCTCGTTGCCGGTGAAGTCGCCCTGCTGGGCCATTTACGCCGCCTCCTGCTTGAGCCAGTTCTTGAGGACGGCCACCGCCTGGTCCATATCCTGTTCGGAGAGCTGCAGGGCCTGGGCCTTGGCGTTCTCCAGCCTGCGCTGCAGGTCCAGGGCCTCCTCTTCCACGCCCTCTTCCAGGGCCAGGCGGTCCTCGGCCTCGGGCAGGCCCACCAGTTCCTCCACTTCCTCCTCGGCCACGCGGGGCTTGATGAGGGCCAGGACGACCGGCCGCACCACCAGGATGAGGAAGAGGAAAATGAGCAGGCCGTTGAGGAACGGTTTGCCCAGCCGCTGCATGTACTCCATCATGGTCTGCAGCAGGGAGGGTTCGGTGTAGAGATCCGGGCCGCCGAAGGAGGTGGAGGTCACTTCCAGGGTGTCGCCCCTGGCCTCGTCAAAGCCCACGGCGTTGCGCACCAGCTCGCGGATCTGTTGCATCTCCTCTTCGGAGCGGGGCACGTAGACCGACTCGGTGGAGCCATCCTCCGTCGTTTGCTTCTCGTATTTCCCGTCCACGATAACCGCCACGGAGAGGCGCTGCAACTCGCCCACCGGGGCCACGATCTGCTGCTCTTCCTTGTTGATCTCGAAGTTCGTGGTGCGGCTCTCCCGCTCGGACTCGCGGGAGGACAGGGAGCCGGTGAAGCCGTCGCCGCGAAAGTTCGCGTCGGGCGCGCCGCCCTCCATGTTGGCCTGGCCGGAGGTGGTCTCGGAGGAGCGGGTCTCGGAGCGGACCACGGTGTTGTCCGGGTCGTACAGCTCCTTGGTGATGGTTTTCTGGGAGAAGTCCACCTTCGGGTTTACCCGGGCCACGGCCTTGCCGGGGCCGCCCACGATGGGCATGAGCAGCTGCTCGATGCGCTGTTCCAGGCTGCGGGCGATCTGCTTCTTGTAGTCCAGCTGGGCCATGGTCATGCCGGAGACCGAATCCTCGGCGTCCGGCTGGAAGAGCACCTGGCCGCGGGTGTCGGCGATGGTGATGTTGGACTTGTCCAGCCCTTCCACCGAGGAAGCCACCAGGTTGACGATGGCCTGGACCTGCTTGCCCTCGATCTCCTGGCCCTCGACCAGCTGCAGCACCACCGAGGCGGTGGGCGGGGCCTCCTCCTCGATGAACAGGCTCTTGGCCGGAATGGCCAGATGCACCCTGGCGCGCTCCACCTCGGGGAATTCGGTGATGGTGCGGGACAGCTCGCCCTGCAGGGCGCGCTGGTAGTTGATGCGCTGCACGAAGTCGGTCTGGCCGATCTGCACGTTGTCGAACAGCTCGAAGCCCATGCCCTGCCCGTGGACCACGCCCTCGCCGGCCACCTTGAGGCGGATGTCGTAGAGTTGGTCCGCCGGGACCAGGATGGTGGTGCCGGAGTCCTCCAGCTTATGGGGGACGTTCTGGCCCTCCAGCACGCCGACCACGCGGTTGGCGTCCTCCGGCGAGAGCTTGCTGTAGAGGACCTTGTAGTTGGGCTGGTTCAGCCAGTAGACCATGAGGATGAAGGCCAGCACCACCGAGGCGGCCAGGCCGCCGATGAGGATGCGCTGGGCCGCGGTCCGGCCCCCCCAGAAGGAGGTTATCTTTTCCCAGGTGTTGTTCAAGGCGGCGGACATCTGCTAGCTCCCGTACCGTGGTGGTGTGACCGCGCGTCCCCTACAGGGACATGCGCATGATTTCCTTGTAGGCGGTCATGACCTTGTTGCGCACGGCCGAGGTCATGCTCATGGCCACCCCGGCCTTCTGCAGGCTGATCATCACTTCATGCACGTTGGTGTTCTTGCCTGTGGCGAAGTTCTCCACCATGTCCACGCCCTTGAACTGCTGCTCGTTGACTTCCTTGAGGGAGTCCGTGACCGTCTCGGAAAAGGAACGGGGCTGTTGCTCGGTCTTCTGGACCTGGGACTGGACCTGCTGCATCTTCTGCTGCCGGTCCTGGGCCACCTGCTGGTAGGCCTTGAGCGCGGCGTTGCCGATGGGGGTTACTGCCATGACGATGCCTCCTTATCCCTGTCCGATGAGCACGGCCTTGCCGTACATCTGCTTGGCGGCCTCGATGGAGGCGGCGCTGGCCTCGTACGACCGCATGGCCGTGATCATGTTGGCCATCTCCTCCACCACGTTGATGTCCGGGAAGAGCACGTAGCCCTCCTCGTTGGCGTCGGGGTGGCCCGGGTCGTGGACTTCCTTGAAGGGACGCTGGTCCTCCACCACGCCGGAAACCTTGACGCCCTGCAGCTCGCGGTTGTTGGCGTCCCACATCTCCTTGGAGAAGGGTGAGTAGACGTCGGTGCTCTCGAAGTTGAGGGACTTGCGCACGTAGGGCGTGCCCTCGGGCGTGCGCGTGGTGTTGATGTTGGCCAGGTTCATGGAAATGATGTTCAGGTAGCTGCGCTCGGCGGAAAGACCCGAGGCGGCCACGTCCAGTGCGCTCATGAAGTCCATGGCTTACTTGCTCCCGTCCATGATGATTTTGGTCAGGCCGTCGAAATGTTTTTTCATGAGTGTGGCCAGGGTGTTGTACTGCATGGCGTTCTTCTGCATGGTGGCCATCTCCTTATCCAGGTCCACTTGGTCCTCGCCGTGGGTCACGCGCACGTCGAAGCCCTTGTCCACCGCGGCGTCGAAGGAGGTGGGGTCGAACTTGGAGGGCATGTGTTCGCCGTTGGTGCGCGTCATCCTTCCCTGGGCGTCCTGGTTGAGCGCGTTCTGCAGCTCCTTCTCGAAATGGATCTCCCTGGGCTGGTAGCCTGGGGTGGTGATGTTGGCCAGGTTGCCCATGACGAGGTTTTGACGCTCCAGCCTCAGGTCCATGGCCTTGTGCATGAGGTTCATGTAGGGCGTGAAAAGCTTCATGGGGCGTTCTCCTTGGTCCCGGGCCTCCCTGCGGGGCTTTCACGGGATTCGCGGCGGATAAAGCAAGAGCCATTCCATGCCACTCAAGTGCCATGAATAGCAGGGTAAAAATTGTTTTGGAGGGGTTTCGGAAGAGGTGGGGGAGCCCACCTCGTCAAAGGGATGGCCTCAAGTCGGGCCGGTGCGTGTCCGAAAACGGAATGCGGCTGGACGATTTTGGCGCCGGGGTGTTTGGCATGATGGTTGCTTCTTCCCCAGCGCCCGGCTCCAACCGGGAAAAACCATCCGGGCCGCCAGCGGCCCAAAACGATCCCAAGGGGCTGTTATGGGAACGGCCCGCGGACGGAGGGAGTCATGAGTCACCTGGACTACGAGATCAACAAGGAACTGGGCGAGTGCTACCTCTTCATGGGCGACCTGGAGAAGGCGGAGGAGTACTACCAGAAGGCCGCGTCCTCCAATGGCGTGCACCCCGACCCCTATCTGGGACTGGCCACCATCGCCGTGCACCGTGGCCATCTGGACGCCGCGCTGCACCTGTACGAAAAGGCCGCCGACATCCAGACCGACGACAAGTCGCTCTCCGGCATGGCCCTGTGCAAGTCGGAGATGGGCATGGAGGAGGAGGCCTTCGGCCACTTCGCCGCCGCCCTGGAGAAGAACCCGGAGAACATGATCGCCCTGTACGGCATCATCCGCCTCGGCCACGCCCTGAACCGGCTGAACGAGGTCATCCCGCACCTGGAGAGCTATCTGGAGCTTGACCCGCACAAGCACGAGATCCGTTTCTCCCTGGCGGGCTGCAAGATGAGCCTGGGCGAGAACGGCGACGCGCGGCAGCACCTGGAGCGCATCGTCGAGGCCGACCCGGAAAACGACGCCGCCAGACAGCTTTTGGACCAGCTGCGCGAAGCCGCGTAGCCGAAAACGGTCCGACAGACTCCCCTCCCATCCGGCGTTCCGCCCCCGGCCCGAAACGGGCCGGGGCGGGGCGCACCGGGCGCTGGAGAGGGGCCCGGCTTGCCAAGCCGGGGCAAATCCGGCACAGTTCCGCTCTCAAGAAAGGAGACTGTGCATGGACTTTTTGCCTGTTCGGCGCGCCCTTCTCAGCGTTACGGACAAATCCGGACTTCCCGAGTTCGCCAAATACCTGGCCGACGCCGGGGTGACGCTGGTTTCCACCGGCGGCACCAAGCGCATGCTGGAGGAAGGCGGCCTGCCCGTCACCGGCGTTTCCGAGGTGACCGGCTTCCCCGAGATCATGGGCGGACGCGTCAAGACGCTGCATCCCCATATCCACGCCGGGGTCCTGGCGGACAAGGACGAGCCGGACCACCTCTCGACCCTTTCCGAACTGGGCATCGAGCCCTTCGACCTAGTCTGCGTCAATCTGTATGACTTCGCCGACGCCGCCCGCAAGGGACTGGGCCTGCGCGAGGCCGTGGAGCAGATCGACATCGGCGGCCCCACCCTGCTGCGGGCCGCGGCCAAGAACTACCACTCCATGCTGGTAGTCCCCTCGCCGGGCCACTACCAGCGCGTGCGCGAGGAACTGGCGGAGAACGGCATGCGGGTCTCCCTGGCCCTGCGCAAGGAACTGGCCGCGGAGACCTTCCGGCGGGTCAGCAAGTACGACGCCCTGATTTCCGACTACCTTTTCCGCACCGAGGAACAGCCATAGCGACCAAGGTCCAAGGCCACACCGAAGGCCTCAAGCCATCCCAGCTCAAGGCGGTTTCCCGCCTGTACCAGCGCCGCTTCCCCAGCCAGGGGGGGCTGACGCCGGAACAGGCCGGGGAGCTGGCCCACCTGACCAGCGACACCGGTCGCCAGATCGGCCTGCTCATCGACCGCCTGGGCCGGGTGAAAATGGTCATCTGCGGCGACGCCTCCTCCATCTACATCCCGGACCTGGGCCGCTTCCGCCAGTCCGGCGGGCGGCTGCGCGGCCTGCGCTTGCTGCACACCCACCTCTCGGACGACGGCCTCACCCAGGAGGACCTCACCGACCTGCTCTTCCTGCGCCTGGACTCGGTGGCCGTGCTCACCGTGGGGGGCGAGGGCCGCCCCCGGCGCATGCAGCACGCCCACATCCTGCCGCCCAACCCGGACGGCGAGACCTGGGACGTGTCCGAACTGAAGCCGTGGGACCGGGTGGAGGCGGACTTCACCGCCCAGGCCGAGGCGCTGGAGGAGGAGCTGGCCCGGGTGGAGGCCGGCCGGGAGGTCACCGGCCAGGAGCGCGCCCTGCTGGTGCACGTGGGGCCGGAGCCCAAGGGCAGGCAGGAGTCCTCCCTGGACGAACTGGCCGACCTGTCGGGCACGGCCGGTCTGGCCGTCACCGGGCGGGTCTCCCAGCGCATCGCCAAGGTCAACCCCAAGACCATCCTGGGCAAGGGCAAGCTGGCGGAGCTGGAAGTGGAGGCCCTGCGCGGCGGGGCCTCGGTCATCATCTTCGACCGCGAGCTGACCCCGGCCCAACTGCGCAACCTGGCGGACGTCACCGAGCGCAAGGTGCTGGATCGCTCCCAACTCATCCTGGACATCTTCGCCCAGCACGCCACCACCAAGGCGGGCAAGCTGCAGGTGGAGCTGGCCCAGCTGCAGTACACCCTCCCCCGGCTGGTGGGGCAGAACAAGGCTTTCTCCCGGCTGGCGGGCGGCATCGGCGGCCGGGGCCCGGGCGAGACCAAGCTGGAGATCGACCGCCGCCGGGTTCGCGACCGCATCACCCGCGTGCGCAAGGATCTCAAGGAACTGCGCAAGCGGCGCGGCCTGCGCCGCCAGCGCCGGGCCAAGAGCGGCGTGCCCGTGGTGGCGCTGGTGGGCTACACCAACGCGGGCAAGTCCACTCTGCTCAACACCCTGACCAGCTCCGAGGTGCTGGCCGAGGACAAGCTCTTCGCCACCCTCGACCCCACCACCCGTCGCATCCGCTTCCCGCGCGAACGGGAGGTCATTCTCACGGACACGGTGGGCTTCATCCGCGAGCTGCCCAAGGAACTGCGCGAGGCCTTTCTGGCCACCCTTGAGGAACTGGAGGAGGCGGACCTGCTGGTCCACGTGGCCGACGCCTCCCACCCGGAACTGGAGGAGCGCGTGGAGGCGGTGGAGAACATTTTGGCGGACATGGACCTGGCCACAGTGCCCCGCGTGCTGGCCCTGAACAAGTGGGATCTGCTGGGCGACGAGGACAAGGCCCTGGTCAAAAACGCCCTGGGCTGGGGCATCCCCATCTTCGCCAAACGCCGCGACACCCTGGAGGAACTGGTGGAGGAAATTCTCTTCCGCCTGGAAGAGCCGCCGCCGGACGAGATGACGGTGATTTCTTGAAGATGTGTGGCGCGGCGGCAGGTGCAGTGGCCTATGATGAGTTGATATGATGCTTCTTTCTAGGTTTGTCGTTTATTTTCTAATATTTCCGGAGTTGTTCTTGCAGACTCAATTAGTTTGAGTATCGTCATCAAGTTCAGCAGTTATGAGTGAAATTGGCGAGATGATTTATGCCAGTACGTTATACAGATACGTCATAATATCAATCAACGTCACCAAGATCTCAATGATTCTGAATATCAGCATCGTATAGACCTCCTTACGTGGAAGTCACCAGCCGCCGACGCCTATGTGAATTTCACAGACCACAATTTCAGATTATAAATCATATTCGTATAGTGTCAAGTGCTTGTCAGCTTTTCTTCCAGCTCTTTTCCTCGCCCCTGGCCAGGCGGCCGATGTTCTCGCTGTGCTTCCAGTAGAGGAGCACGGCCATGGCCAGGGCGGCCAGGATGAAGCCCCATTCGGCGGTGAGCAGCAGGAGCACGGGCATGGCCGCGCCGAAGAAGAGCGCGCCCATGGAGACGTAGCCCGTGACCTTGATGGTCAGCAGGGTGAGGATGACGGCGAAGAGGGTCTGGCCGAAGGCCAGGGCGAGGAAGGCGCCGATGGAGGTGGCGAAGCCCTTGCCGCCGGACAGCCCCAGGAAGCAGGAGTGCATGTGGCCCACGATGGCCGCCAGGGCGCACAGGGAGAGGAACACCCAGTTGTCGCTGAAGGTGGTGGCCGCCCACACGGGCAGAAGGCCCTTGAGCAGGTCCAGCGCCAGCACGGCGACGCCATAGCGCGTGCCGCACAGCCGGGCCACGTTGGTGGCGCCGGTGTTGCGGCTGCCAGCGGTGCGCGGGTCCACCCCGCAGACGATGCGGGAGATGAACAGGCCGAAGGGGATGGAGCCGATGAAGTAGGTCAGGGCCAGCCAGCCCAGGGTCAGGAACATGGGGATTCTCCTTGGGTTTGGACGCCGGACATCCTGGCCCAAAAGCCCTGCCGAGGCAAGACGGCCCTTCCATCAGAGGGCGGAAATGTGGCATCATGGCTATATGCTGCGGACCATGCCCCACAGTCTCCATGCGGATCGACCGTCGCCGCTGTGGCTTTTGCGCGAGCAGCCGGACGAGCGGGACGCGCCCGTGGACTTCGACGAGCCGGAGGAGGACGGCGGGGGCGAGGAGGACGACCTGCTCTGCGCCGCCTGCGGGCTGCCCATCACCCGCCGGGTCTACGCCATCGAGCGGGGCGGGGGGCACCGCCACACCTTCGCCAACCCGCACGGGCTGGTCTTCGAGGTGGCGGTCTACGGCCCGGCTCCCGGGGCCACCGGCCTGGGGCCCCGCAGCCACGAGTTCTCCTGGTTTCCGGGACACGCCTGGCAAGTGGTGGTCTGCGCCCGCTGCAACATCCACCTGGGCTGGCGCTTCACCGGCGAGACCGCCTTCCACGGCCTGCTCCCCTCCCGGCTGAAAGAGCGCGGCGAGTAGCCGCTATTCCTCGATTGCCTCGGCCACGCGGATTTCGTTGCGCAGGGGGTCGGTCTTGCCGAAGCGCAGCAGGAAGCGCTGGCCGGGGATGAACTTGTCCCCCACCAGATCCTTGGGCGCGCGGGCGAAGATTTGCAGGTCGGGCACGGCGAAGGTGACAAGGGGGCCGTTTTCCTCCACCGCCACGGCGGGCCAGGTGATCTCCGGGTGCTGCTTGACGTGCAGCAGCTTCCAGTAGCGGGGGCGGAAACGCTGCACTCGGGAGGCGGCATCCAGCCGGGCGCTCAGCCGGGGGGTGATTTCCTCCAGCCGTTGCCGGGTGAAGGGCGGTTCGGCTCCCGTGGCCCAGGCGTGCAGCTGGGCGCAGTTGATCAGGTCCGGATAGCGGCGCAGGGGAGACGAGGCCGGTGCGTAGGCGTCCAGCCCCAGACCCCGGTGCGGCTTGGGGTCGATCTCCAGAAGCGCCGGGCCCATCTGTTTGACCGCCTGGTAGATGTCCAGGGGGTCGGACCAGACTCCGGCGTACTCCGGGGGCAGGTTGAGGTCCTGGGTGCGGTGCAGCATGGGCAGGCCATGCTCCCGGCCCAGCTCGGCGCAGGCGCGGTTGGCCAGGATCATGGCCTCGCTGACCAGCAGCTGGGAGCGCGGGGTCTCCTCCTTGGTGTAGACGGCCACCTCCACGTCCCCGTCCCGGGGCTCAAGCTGTACGCACGGCTCGGGCCGGTCGATGACGATGGCCCCGTCCTCCACCCGTCCGGCGCGCAGCTTCTCGGCCAGCTCGTAGCCCACGGCGGGCATGGAGCCTGGGTCCCCGGCGGCCAGTTCCTCGGCCCGCTCGTAGGTCATGTTCTCGGCCACACGCACGGGGATGAAGCGCAGGCTCCGCTCCAGCACCTTTCCCGTGGGGGAAAGGCGGAAGGAGAGCAGCAGGGCGGGCCGGGCCTCGTCCGCCACCAGGGAGTAAAGGTGGCAGCCCAGGGCCTCGGGCATCATGTGCGCCTCGCCCTCGGGCAGGTAGAGGGAGGTGGCCCGGTGGCGTACCGCCTCGTCCAGTTCGGTGCCAAAGCGGTAAGCGAAGGTGGGGCAGGCCAGGGCGATGTCCATGGCGTAGCCCTCTCCGTCGCGGCGCACGTCGAAGGCGTCGTCTATGTCGCGGGTGGTGGAGGCGTCGATGGAGATCAGGCGCGGTTCCACGGCGGGCTCGGGCAGTTCGGCGCGCACCGCTTCCTCCTGGCGGCGCACCTCCTCGTCCTGTCCGCTCCACCAGTCGTCGCCCCAGGCGAAGTCCGCCTGGTCCAGGTGAAAGTTGTGGTGGCGGGACAGGATGCCCCATTTCTCGGCCAGCAGCAGGGGCTGGTGGGGGTGGTCGGGCAGCCCCTTGCGCAGCTCCCGCCACAGGGGGGCGGCCTCCTTGTCCTCGGGGTCGCGCACCAGCGCCCGCAGCATGTCCGCCAGCCGCGCGGAGGTCTCCTCGTCCTCGGGCGGGGCGGGCGCCTTGTCCTTGGGCGCGTTCCACAGCGCCTTGACGAACTCCCGGCCCTCGCTCACCAGCCGCTCGCGCAGCCGCGCCCGCTCCGCCTCGGCTCGCCTCCGCTCCACCTGCTCCGGGGTGAGAAGATGGAAATCCGGCGGGTCGAACTTGAAGTGCGTCTTGCAGGCCAGAAGGGCGCGTCCGGCGGCGGCCACGGCATCCGGGTCTGGTGACTGGCCCAGCAGCTCGGCGAAGAAGGAAGCCGGGGCGGCCTCCACCTCTTCCCCGGCTATCTCCCACAACTCACCGGCGTCTATGAGGGCGGCCGCCTCGTTGCGGCGCCGCTCATGGGCGGTGAGGAGTTTGAGGATGTCCTCCCGGCTGGATTCCGGAGAGTAGCACGGCCCGGCCCACGGCAGGGCGCGTCCGGCGGCCAGCTTCATCTCCTTGCCCGTGGGGGTGAGCAGGGAGAGGCTGTTGCCGTTGTCTCCCCGCACCCAGGCCAGGTGCGGCTGGTTGCCCAGCATGTATTCCACCAGGCAGCCGGGGCCCGGGCGTTGGTCGGTCTGCGACATGCGAGTTGCTCTTTTACCGCTTCGTCTCTGCGCGTCGGGTCTGTAAGTTCATAGGCTCGGGGCGGGGTGTGCGGCCGGAGCTCTCGCGTGCCGGCCGTATCCCCCGCCTCGAGTGCGCGGGCGCGGCGGCCGCCCTAGTGCTTGAAGGAGCGCTGTCCGGTAAAGACCATGGCCACCTGCGGGGTGGCCTGGTTGACCGCCTGGATGACCTCGGCGTCGCGGATGGAGCCGCCGGGCTGGGCGATGGCCGTGACGCCCTGCTCCAAGGCCAGGTCCACCCCGTCGCGGAAGGGGAAGAAGCCGTCGGAGACGAGCACCGACCCCTCCAGTCCGCCGCGGGCGGCCTCGGCCCTGGCCTCGATGTCGCGGTACGCGGCCGCGGCCTCCTCGTCGGTAACGGCTTGGTGCATCAGTTCGTACAGGGAGCGGCCCGTTTCCTGGAAGCAGAGCAGGTCGGCGTACTTGGTGTAGGCCTTGGAAACAGTGATCTGCACGCAGCCCACCCGGTCCTGCTCGCCGGTGCCGATGGCCACGGTGGCGCCGTCGCGTGCGAAGATGACCGAGTTGGACGTGACCCCCGCCTCCACGGCCCAGGCGAAAAGCAGGTCCTCGGCCTCCTGGCTGGTGGGGGCGCGGGAGGTGTACTCGTTGCCCTCCTTGTCCGAGGCCTGGGCGGGCAGGAAATCCTCCACCGCGCGGATGCGGTTGCGGAAGGAGAACTGCAGCACCTGGCCGCCGTCCACCAGGGACTTGAATTCCAAAAAGGGCTCGGAAGCCAGGGTTTCCAGGTCGTTGATGCCCGGAATCTCCAGGATGCGCAGGTTCTTTTTGCTCTTGAGCAGATCCAGGGCGTCCGCCTGGAAGGAGGGGGCGGCCACCACCTCGAAGTAGGCCTGGTTGATGCGCTCGGCCGTGGCCTTGTCCAGCGCGCGGTTGAGCACGATGGTGCCGCCGAAGGCGGCGATGCGGTCGGCCAGGAAGGCCTTCTGGAAGGCCTCGGCGATGCCGTCGTCGCTCCAGGCCGCGCCGGAAGGGTTGTTGTGCTTGAGAATGACCACGGCGGGCTTGGCGGAGAGGTACTGCAGGATGTTCAGCCCGTGGTCCACGTCGGTGAGGTTGATCTTGCCCGGATGCTTGCCCGCCTGGAGCATGTGCTCCTCGGTCAGGGCGCTGACCAGCCCCTTGCCGGAGCCGCGCAGGGCAACGCCGCCCACCTCGAAGGAGCCTTCCACCGGCTCGTACAGGGCGGCGGGCTGGTCCGGGTTCTCGCCGTAGCGCAGCCCCTTCTCCCGGCCGTCGATGGTCCAGGTGCGTTTGGCGAAGCGCACGGTGGAGTCGCCGAGGGTGATGGACATCTCGGCCGGGAAGGGGTCTTCGGACATCGCGCGGTACATCTTCTTGAGGTCGCTCACCACAGCCTCCTTGGCGTCGTTTCGAAGAATCGGCCAACCTAGCAGAAAACGTCCCGGTTGTCTCGCGCCGCTTCCAGGGTGGCCCTTTCGGGCCGGGCCCGCTTCTGCTATGGTTTCCGTCTTGGCGGCGAGGCGGCCGTGGGCGAGTCCGGCGCGAAGGCGCGCCGCCCCCGGCATACGCGACCCGCCAGTGATTTCCAGGAGGATCGATACGTGGACAAGGCGCTTCTGAAACTTGCCAGGCAACTCAACGCCTTCGATGAGGCGTCCCTGACCTCGCTCTTCGAGCGGTACGCCGACCAGGTGGACCGCTTCGAGCCGAGCCAGCGCTGGGAGGAGGCTGTGCTGGTCCTGGGCATGATCCAGGCCGTGCGGTTCAAGAACCAGCTTTTCAACCACCACTGGTCGCGCACCGCCGAGCCCGACGCCGAGCGGCCCACGCATTCGCCGGAGCCCGCGCCCGAGCCCGAGACTCCCGCCAAGGAGGAAGGCCGGGGCGAATCAGCCGGGCCATCCGGCCGGAACGGCGGCCAGAAGCGGGGCAAGGTGCTCCGCTTCGTTCCCCGGGACGACGGCTAGTCCCCGCAGCGTGTAGTAGAACAGCCTGATGTTGGCCACGTACTCCGCGGCCTCGTGGCCGCGCGTGTAACCGTGGTCCGCCTGCGAGTAGTAGCGGCGGCGGGTCAGCAGCCGAAAGGCCTTTTTGACGTTGCGCCAGCGGCTGGTGTCCGTGCCCCGTCTGCCCGCCAGGTCGATGGCGTCGCGGGCGTGCTCCAACCCCTGATTGTAGGCGGCCAGGGTCACGAACCAGCGGTTCCAGGGCGACAGCCCCTGGCGGTCGATTCGGTCGTGCAGGTGGCGCAGGTAGCGCGCCCCTCCCCGGATGGACTGTCCGGGGTCGGTGCGGTCGGCCACGCCCAGGGTCTCGGCCGTGGCCAGGGAGAGCATCATCAGACCGCGCACGCCGGTGTAGCTCTTGGCGTGCACGTCGAAGCGCGACTCCTGGTAGATGACCGCGGTGAGGAAGAGGGGGTCGAGGTTGTTGGCCCGGGCCGCCTCCAGGATGGTCTCGCGGTACAGGGGCAGCTTGGAGCGCACCATCTGCCGCAGATGCCACTGCTCGTAATAGTCGAACTCGCGCGGCAAAAAGCTCAGGTAGCGCACCGCCAGGTCCGCGGCCAGTTCCTTGCCCCGCTCCTCCCAGAAACCGGGCAGGCGTTTCTCCAAGCGCTTGTCCGCGGCGCGCCAGTGCCAGTTGCGGAAGATGCGCTTGCCGGTCCGCCTGGTGGGCCGCACCTCGTCCACCACCGGTTGCCAGAGGCGGTACTGCCGGTCGTCGGCCGCGGCGAAGCGCGCGGCGTGGCCGCGCATCATCTCCAGCAGAGGGCGCAACTCGGGTCCGGTGGTCAGCACTTCACCTTGCGGCGCGCAGTCCGCCTCCGTGCGGGTGTACTCCTCCAGCAGGCCGGGCAGGGCGGGGATTTCCTGCAGCAGAAGCGGCACCCGGCACAACCTGGCCGGATCGGAAAGGGGGAACTTGCGGTTGTTGTGCAGCAACACCACCTCGGAGGGCAGGTAGTTGGGGCCGGAGCGGACCTCCTCCCGCACCCACTCGGGCGGGGTGAGGCCGGGGCCGATAAGCACGTCCGCCTCGCCCGAGGCCAAAAGCCGCCAGCCCTCTGACCAATGATTGATATGCCGCCAGCGCGGCTTTAGCCCGGCGGTCTCGCAAAAGGCCTGGACAAGTTCGGTCTCGAAGCCCGGGCCGTAGGGGCCCAGCGTGGAACGGACCAGCTCCGAGGGCGCGGCCGCCACCACCAGGGTACCGGGAGGACCGGCACGCCGGTCGGGTTCCGGCACCAGGAACAGAAGGCCCAACTGGATCGCGGCCAGAAGGGCCACAGCCAGCCAGGTGTGGTGGACTCGGGTGTGTGTGAAGGGCATGGTCGTGGCCGGGAAGGGCGCGGCGCGGATTGACAACTATCCGGCGACCCTTTACCGCAAAGGGTCTTTGTGGAAACGCGCCGATATCCCGGACGTGCAATTTTTCAGCATGGAGCGAGCCATGTCAAATACGGTGGTTATGGGCGCCCAGTGGGGCGACGAGGGAAAGGGCAAGATCGTGGACCTGCTCACGGAGCGGGCGGAAGCCATCGTCCGGTTCCAGGGCGGCAACAACGCCGGCCACACCCTGGTGGTGGAGGGGCGCACCCTCATCCTGCATCTCATCCCCTCGGGCATCCTCCACCCCGGCAAGATATGCCTCATCGGAAACGGCGTCGTCCTCGACCCCGCCGTCTTCCTCAAGGAGGTCGACACGCTGATCGAGAAGGACGTGCCCGCCGGGCCGGAGCGGCTCATGGTCTCCCGCCGCACCCATCTCATCCTGCCCTACCACAAGGCCCTGGACGCGGCCCGCGAGGCCGCCCTGGCCGGGGGCAAGATCGGCACCACGGGCCGCGGCATCGGCCCCTGCTACGAGGACAAGGCATCCCGCGTGGGCGTGCGCGCCTCGGACCTGGCCGACATGGACCTGGTGCGGCAAAAGGTGGAGCGCGCCCTCACGGAAAAGAACGCCCTGCTTGAGATGTACGGCGGCGAGGCCATCAGCGCGGACAGCGTCATGGAGGGGCTCGAGACCCTGGCTGAGCGGCTTTTGCCCTACATCCAGGACGTGCCCGGCACCCTCGGCGAATACATGGATTCCGGCCGGTCCGTGCTCTTCGAGGGCGCGCAGGGCACCTTCCTGGACATCGACCACGGCACCTACCCCTTCGTCACCTCCTCCAACACCGTGGCGGGCAACGCCGCGGCCGGCACCGGCTGCGCCCCCTCCCGACTGAACGAGGTAGTCAGCGTGGTCAAGGCCTACACCACCCGCGTGGGCTCCGGCCCCTTCCCCACGGAGCTGGACGACGCCTGCGGCGTGCACATGGGCGAGAAGGGCGCGGAGTTCGGCGCCACCACCGGCCGCAAGCGCCGTTGCGGCTGGCTGGACGTGGTGCTGCTGCGCGAGGCCGTGCGCCTCAACGGCCCCACCTCCCTGGCCCTGACCAAACTGGACGTGCTGGGCGGGCTGGACGAACTGAAGATCTGCACCGCCTATGAATACGAGGGCCGGACCCTGGACTATCCCCCGCAGGAGCAGGGCGCGCTGGAAGGCGTGAAGCCCGTCTACGAAACCCTTCCGGGCTGGAAGGAGGACATCTCCGAGGCCCGCTCCCTGGACGACCTGCCCCGGGCGGCCCGCGACTACGTGGCCCGCATCGAGGAACTGGCCGGGGTGCGCTGCTCCGTGGTTTCAGTGGGCCCGGGCCGCGAACAGACCATCATCCCCGGCTGATTCCCGCCTTCGGTTAAAAGCCCGGAAAGCCCCGCCGCTCGGTGCTTTCCTGGCTTCCCCTTGCCTTTTTCTTTCCGATTCCTTATAGAATGGCACCCTCCGCCCGGGTGGGCGGCGGCCCATATATTTCATCGTTGCAGGAGGACGTTGTTTCATGACCCGCAAGGACCGCACCGAAGGCATCTATTCGCGCAAGGAGGTTCTCGACGAATCCGAGCGCAGGCAATACTACCTTATCCAGCTCAAGGATTTGCTGACCTACGCCTACCGCTATTCCGAGGACGTCAAGAAGCGTTTCGACCGCGCCCAGTTCCAGCCGGAGAAGTTCAAGAGCCTCTCCGACCTCAAGCACATCCCCATCCTCAAGAAGAAGGAGCTCATCTTCCTGCAGTCCATGGGGCCCCGCCTGGGCGGCCTGCTGACCAAGGACCTGGGCGAGCTGCGCCGCATCTTCCTCTCGCCCGGCCCCATCTTCGACCCCGAGGACCGCTCCGACGACTACTGGGGCTGGACCGAGGGCTTCTACGCCGCGGGCTACCGCACCGGCGACGTGGCCCAGATCACCCTCAACTACCACCTCATCCCCGCGGGGCTGATGTTCGAGGAGCCGCTGAAAAACCTGGGCTGCGCCGTCATTCCGGCCGGACCGGGTAACACCGCCTCCCAGCTGGACATCATGCAGAAGCTGCGGGTGACAGGCTACGTGGGCTCGCCCTCCTACCTCATGCACCTGGCCCAGAAGGCCGAGGAGATGGGGCTGAACCTGCGCAAGGACCTCTTCATGGAGGTGGCCTTCGTCACCGGCGAGAAGTTCTCCGAGAAAATGCGCAACCAGATCGAGAAGAAGTTCGATCTTATCATGCGCCAGGGCTACGGCACGGCGGACGTGGGCTGCATCGGCTACGAGTGCTACCATAAGACCGGCCTGCACATCGCCAACCGCTGCTTCGTGGAGATCTGCCACCCCGACACCGGCATCCCGCTCAAGGACGGCGAGGTGGGCGAGATCGTGGTCACGGCCTTCAACAAGACCTATCCCCTCATCCGCCTGGCCACCGGCGACCTGTCCTACATCGACCACTCCCCCTGCCCCTGCGGCCGCTCCACGCCGCGCCTGGGCAACATCGTGGGCCGTGTGGACACCACCGCCCGCATCATGGGCATGTTCGTCTACCCGCACCAGGTGGAGCAGGTCATGTCCCGCTTCGAGGAAATCAAGCGCTGGCAGATCGAGGTCACTAACCCCGAGGGCATCGACGAGATGACCCTGTACGTGGAGGCGACCAACTTCCGCCGCGAGGACGAGCTGCTGCACACCTTCCGCGAGCGCATCAAGCTGCGGCCCACCCTCGACGTCCTGGCCCCGGGCACCCTGCCGCCGCAGATCCGGCCCATCGAGGACAAGAGGCAGTGGGACTGATAGCCAGACTGCTGACCGCGCTGGCGGTGCTGGGCCTGGCGGGCGCGTGCGCCCCCAGGCCCGCGCCGCCGCCTCCCACGCCCGAGCCGGGCACCTTCCTCGGCGCATCGGGCGACACCCTCTCGGCCGAAGACGTGGCCGCCCGCGTGGCCGAGGCCGACGTGGTCCTGCTGGGCGAGGGGCACACCTCCCGCTGCGACCACGCCGCCCAGGTGGCCGTCATCCGTGCCATGGCCCGCGCCGGGCTTGAGCCCTCCATCGGCTTGGAGATGGTCCCCCTGGACCGCGCCGACACCCTTTCCCGTTTCAACCGGGCCGAACTGACCGTGGACGAGCTGCCCGAGGCCCTGGATTGGCAGGACGCCTGGGGCTACGACTTCGAGTTGTACGAGCCCGTATTTCAATCGGCTGCCGAGCTGGACCTGACCGTCCACCCCCTCAACGTCAGCCGCCGGGTGGCCGGAGCCGTGGGCGACGGGACCGAGGCGGACCTGCCCGACGAGCAGCGGGCCATGCTGCCGGAAAATATCATCCCGCCCACCGGGGAGCAGCGCGAGGCCCTGCGCGAGCCCTTCCTCCAGCACGGCAAGGAGGAGGGCGACGAGGAGGGTTTTCAGCGGTTCATCCGCGTGCAGTCGCTGTGGGACACGGTCATGGCCGCATCCGCCCTGGACGTGCTGCGCGAACAGGGACCGCCGGTGGTGGTGCTGGTGGGCGCGGGCCACGTGGAGAGCGGCTGGGGCATCGAGCACCGGCTGGGCGAACTGGCCCCGGATGTCCGGGTGGCCTCCCTGCTGCCCTGGCGCGGAGACGGCCCGCTGGAAGGCGCCGACCTGTACGTATTCTGCCCCGCTTCCCACCGTTCCTCCCTGGGCATGACCCTCAAGGAAGAGGGCGGCGCGGTGCTGGTGGAGGAAGTCCGCCAGGGCACCCGCGCCGAGGAGGCCGGGCTGCGGCGCGGCGACCGCGTGGCGCGGGCCGGGGGCGAGCCCGTGGAAGGACTGTCCAGCCTGCACAAGGCGGGCTTCGAGGCCATGCAGTCGGGCGAGCCGCTGCGCATGACCATCGAACGCGCCGGGGAGCGGCTGGAAATCTCCATCCCCCTCAAGCACGAGATGGGCCCCGGCGGCGGGGAAGGCGAGCCCGAGGCCGATTCCGGAGACGGCTAGTGCCCGAACTGCCGGAAGTGGAGACCATCGCCCGGGGGCTGGCCCCCTTGGTGGTCGGCCGCACCATCGAGGCGGCCGAGGTCACCTGGGCCAAGTCCTGCGGCGGCTGCGCCGAGACCTTCGCGAGCCGGGTGGTGGGCCGCCGCATCGAAGGCGTCCGGCGGCGCGGCAAGATGCTGCTGGTGGACCTGGACCGGGGCATGCTGGTCGCGCACCTGAAGATGACCGGCCGGCTGTGGGTGCCGCCGGAGGATTTTCAGGCGGACAACCACACCCACATCAAGATGCGCCTCTCCGGCGGCGTGCCCCTGCATTTCCGCGACGTGCGCAAGTTCGGCTGGCTGCGATGCCTCAGCACCGGCGAACTGGCCGCCATGGACCTCTACCGCACCATGGGGCCGGAGCCGCTGGAGCTGGACGCGGCCGGGTTCCGGAAGCTGTTCGCGGGCCGCCGCGGGGCGGTCAAGGCGCTGCTGCTCAACCAGAAGGTCATCGCCGGGGTGGGCAACATCTACGCGGACGAGGCCCTGTTCACCGCGAAAATCCGCCCCGACGCCAAGGCGGACCGCCTCTCCGCCAAGCGGCTGGACCGTCTGTACGCCGCGCTCCGGGCGGCCCTGGAACAGGGCATCGCCGAGAACGGCGCCAGCTTCCGCGACTACGTCAACGCCCGGGGCGACGCGGGCTCCTTCCAGAATTCCTTCCAGGTCTACGGCAAAAAGGGCCACCCCTGCCCCCGCTGCCAAGCCGAACTGCAAGCGGCCACCGTGGCCGGCCGCACCTCCACCTACTGCCCCCGCTGCCAGAAGGGCTAGCAATGCTTAAGGAGTATATTTTTGTCTTCTAATCAATTTCACCAACAAGATTTTGAAGCCATCTCTGCAATTGATAAAGTATACGCCAAGCGGTACTTGTTTTATCTTAATTACGCTAAAATTTGGAGGAAAGTATTATTCTGTATTTTTCCAGCTCTATCTCTAGTTATGTTTGTATTGGTGGGCTTCTTGCGTTATGACGGTTTTTATTGGCTTGGGGTTGTTTTTCTAGTGGGTTTTGCTGCTGTTGCAAGTACTTGCAAAGAGGGTGTAGAGCTAGCTTTTACGGGTAAACGCAATCAAATTCCTTTTGTTTATCTTATCTCTAAGATTGTGGCTGAGAAGGTGCTTGATAAATTTAGAGTGAAATTTGCCGACATAGATTTTGATTTTTTGCGCACCCGTCTCAACAAGAGGGCAAGTGTCAAAGATGAATTCAGTAAAAAGTTCGTTTTTCATTGTTCTTTTTTTGCAGGTATACTTAGTGGTGCGGCAGTTTTGATATTTGATAGGCTTCTCACTCCGGTTGGTGATCAGGCGGCATTGATATCTCTTCAAGGTATCTTGCTATTTGTTGTAATATCTTATTTGTATAGATTCTTTTCTGAGTCGACTGGGGAAAAGGTGTCCAACAAATTGGATATCTTAGATATTATCGAGAGTGAAGTAGGCAATCGCTAATGGCTTATCTAGTTCCAACCCTAAGATTGCCCCCACCTCCCCGAAGCGGACTGACACGATGTAAGGTGGCTTGAGCCCAAGCGCAACTAGGCCACAGGGCGGCGTTTGACCATGTGATGTGAACATGTATTGTGCGCGTTCGGCTCCGCATCCGGCGCTTGCGCCGATGCGATGCCCCGGCAACGCAACGTCGCGGGCCGTGCCTGTACGGAGGGCATGGCGCGTGTTCGTTCAAAAGCACAGACAAGAAGGAACCCCATAATGATCACCAGGCTTATTTCCACCAATCGGGCGGCCCTGTTCAGCGTGCTGGCCGCCGCGCTGCTCGCCTTTGCCGCCGTCCCGGCCATGGCCCAGTCCCAGGACCAGACCCAGGCCGCGCCCCAGAAGGAGTACAGCCAGCAGACGCTGGACAAGTTCGCCTCCGCCTACGTCAAGCTGGGCGAGATTCAGAACGAGTACGTGCAGAAGATGCAGGGCATGGAGGACCGCGAGAAGATGCAGCGCATGCAGGCTGAGATGAACCAGAAGATGGTCCGGGCCGTGGAGGCGCAGAACCTCGACGTGGAGACCTTCAAGAACATCTCCGGCCAGATGCGCTCCGACAAGGAACTCCGCGCCGAGGTCGGCCAGATGATCAAGTCCAAGACCCGGTAGGGAACGCCGGACATACCGCGCCCGCACCCTGGGC
This sequence comes from Desulfohalovibrio reitneri, assembly GCF_000711295.1. Taxonomy (NCBI): domain Bacteria; kingdom Pseudomonadati; phylum Thermodesulfobacteriota; class Desulfovibrionia; order Desulfovibrionales; family Desulfovibrionaceae; genus Desulfohalovibrio; species Desulfohalovibrio reitneri. Next base: position 124,168 of record NZ_JOMJ01000003.1, read on the forward strand.
GCCCCAAGGCGAGCGGCCACCGCTCGCCTTTTTTTGTTGCGTTTGACGGCGACGGGGCGCCGCCTCCCCTGTCGCCAGCCGCCCCGAATCCTGCTACACCGCCTCCATGTCGCGTTCCATGGCCCGTAACGCCGCCACCGTGGGCGGGGCGACGCTGGCTTCGCGCGTTCTGGGGTTCGCGCGGGACGTGGTGGTGGCCTTCGCCTTGGGCGCGGGGGCCGGGGCGGACGCCTTTTTCGTGGCCTTCCGCCTGCCCAACCTGCTGCGCCGCCTGTTCGCCGAAGGCTCGCTGACCATGGCCTTCATCCCGGTCTTCACCCGGCTGCGGGAGAAGAGCGGGGACAAGGCGGCCTTCGCCCTGGCGCGGTCGGTGCAGTTTTGGCTGCTGCTCATCCTGGGCGGGCTGACCATAGCGGCCGTGCTGCTGGCCGAACCCCTCACCGCCCTCATCGCCCCGGGTTTTGTGGACGATCCCGCCCGCTTCGGCCTGACCGCCGATCTCATCCGCATCTGCTTCCCCTACATCATCCTCATCTCGGCGGTGGGGTTGTGCATGGGCGTGCTCAACTCCCTGGACCACTTCCTCATGCCCGCCCTGGCCCCGTGCGCCCTGAACGTGGCCCTCATCGGCTCGGCCCTGTCCGCCTGGGCGCTGGGCCTGTCCGTGCCGCAAGCCCTGGCCTGGGGTGTGCTGCTGGGCGGGGGGGCGCAGTGGCTCATGCAGCAGCGGGCCCTGGCGGCGAGGGGCTTCTCCTGGCGGGGGGAGTGGAACCCGCGCGCCGAGGGCACAGGACGGGTGGCCCGGCTCATGGGGCCCACGGTCTTTGGCGCGGCCGTGTATCAGGTGAACATCCTGCTCATCACCCTGCTGGCCTCCTTCCTGCCGGAAGGCTCGGTCTCCTGGCTCTACTACGCGGACAGGCTGGTGCAGTTCCCCCTGGGCGTCTTCGGCATCGCCATCGCCACGGCCGCCCTGCCGGGGCTGTCGCAATTGGCCGCGCGGGCGGAGTGGGAGCGGTTCGGCTCCACCACGGACACCGCCCTGCGCCTCATCCTGCTCATCTCCCTGCCCTCGGCCGCCGGGCTCATCGGCCTGGCCGAGCCGCTGGTCTCGCTGCTCTTCGGACGGGGGGCCTTCACCCCGGCGGACGCCCAGGCCACGGCCTCGGCGCTCATCGCCTATTCCGCGGGGCTGCCCGCCATCGCCCTGGTGCGGCCGCTGGTTTCCGCCTTCTACGCCCTGGAGGACACACGCACCCCGGTGCTGGTGGCGGCCGTGTGCATGGTGCTCAACGTGGGGCTGGGCTGGCTGCTCATGGGGCCCATGGCCCACACGGGGCTGGCCCTGGCCGTGACCGTCGCGGGCTGGGCCAACGCCGGAATGCTGGCCTGGGCCTACCGCGTCCGCATTGGCGGCTGGCCCCGGGCGGCGCGTTCGGCGCTTATCTGCGGCCTGCTCTCCCTGGGCGTGGGCCTGGGGGCCTGGTGGAGCCGCGAGCTGGGCGGATTGGTCGCCCTGATGCTCATCCCCGCCTGGGCCGCGGCCTACCTGGGAGCGGTGCGGTTGGCCGGGCTCCCCGAGGCCAAACTGCTCTTCGACGCCCTGCGGAGGCGGCGTGGCCGGGCCTGAGGAAGCGCGGGCGGCCTTTCCGCGCGGCCTGAACCAGCCCGAGGGGGGATTCCGCTTCGGTGCGGACGCCCTGCTGCTGGCCAGCCTGGCCGACCCTTGCCTGGCCACCATCGATCTGGGCGCGGGCTGCGGCGCTGCCGGTCTGGGGCTGGCCCTGCGGGGCGCGCCCCGCGTAGGACTCCTTGACCGCGACCCGGACATGGCCGCCTGCGCCCGCCGCAACGCCGACCTGCTGGGGCTGGCCGGGCGCACCAGCGTATATGAGTCTGACGTGCGCGAGGTGCGCGGCCACCCTGACCTGGCTCCGGAGTCCTGGTCCCAGGCCATCTGCAACCCCCCGTACCGGCGGCCCGGCAGCGGGCGGGAAGCCGCGCCCGCACGCCAGGGGGCGCGTTTCGCGGAAGAGGGGAGCCTGGACGATTTCTGCCGCGCGGCGGCCTACCTGCTGGCCAACCGCGCCCCGCTGTGCGCGGTATTCCTGGCGGAGCGGCTGGTCGACCTGTTTGCCGCCCTGCGGGCGGCCAGGCTGGAACCCAAGCTGGTCAGGCCTGTGCAAGGTAGGAGGGGCGGGCCGGTGCGGCTGGTGCTGGTGCGGGCGCTGAAAAACGGCCGCCCCGGCCTGGAGCTGGCCCCGCAACTGACCCTGTACGATGCGGCGGGCGCGGTCACGGCAGAGGCCCTGGATTTCTGCCCCTGGCTGGCGGCCAATCCGCGACGCGCCGGGAACGGTTGATTTTACCGGCCCGATGATGGAAATTCCCTGGGGGCCGCCCCGGCCCCGGAGCGATACATGACCCCCGATCCCCTGCATGGACTTCCTTCCGATCTGCGCGCGGTCCTGCTGCGCGGCGGCCTGGGCCGCGACTCCCTGCTGGCCGCTGTGCGCACCGGCAACGCCGCCCTGGAGCGGCTGACCGACCCGGACCAACGAGCGGCCACCTCGCGCGTTTCCCGCCACGCCCTGCTGGCCGCCTGGGAGGCCGCGCCCTTCAACGGCGAGCTGGCCCAGCACGCACGGGACATGGCCGAGACCCCGGACCCAGCCCGCGACGCCGTGCTGGCGGAGATGGCCGCCCGCCGCAAGCCCCCGCAAAGCTTGGCCTACTACCAGCGCCTCATGGCCCGGCGCGACGGCGGGAAGGTGCTGGGTTTCCTGGCCGGGCGGCTGGCGGAGGAGCCGGAGAACAGCTTCTGGTGGGACCAGGCCTATTCCTTCGGGCTGTTCGCGGCCGAGCCGGAATGGTTCGAGGACCATTTTTACCCCCGCCTGCCGGACTCCATGGCCTCCCTGGCCGCGCGGGTGCGCGGCGACAGCCTGCTGTCCCGCGACCGGCTGGAGGAGGCGGAAGCCGCCTACGCCGGAGCCGGGGAGAGTGTCTGGGTGCTCTCCGCCCGGGCCGAGGCCCGTCGCCGCCTGGGCGGCCGCGACGAGGCGGCCGACCTGCTGCGCCAGGCCGTGCGCTTCCGCCCCTGGCAGGTCCACCTGCCTCTGCGCCTGTACGATCTGGCCACCGGACGCGACCGGGAAACCGCGCCCCTGGACGGGGACGTGGCCGTGCTGCTCTATTCCTACGGCAAGCCGGACCTGCTGGACGCCACCCTGTCCAGCCTGTTCGCCTCCGACCTGCCGGACGGCGCGCGGGTGGTTGTACTGGACAACGGCTCCGGAGGCCGCACGCCGGAGGTGCTGGACTCTTGGCGGCAGTGCGCCTGCGGCCGCATTGAGACCGTGGAGCTGCCGGTGAACGTGGGCGCGGCCGCGGCCCGCAACTGGCTGTCCAGCCTGCCAAGCGTGCAAGCCGCCGCCTACTGCTGCTACCTGGACGACGACGTGGACCTGCCGCCCGACTGGCTGGCCCGGCTGGGCGCGGCCGTGCGGGCGCATCCCGAGGCCTACGTCTGGGGCTGCAAGGTGGTGGAGCACGGCTCGCCCCACGTGGTGCAGCACGCCGACCTCCACCTCATGCCCGAGGGCGACCCGGCCCAGCCGGAGAGCGAGGACTTCCGCGTGGCCGGAACCCACACCGAGGCTCCTGACCTGGGCCAGTTCGGCTACATTCGCCCCTGCCTCTCGGTGACGGGCTGCTGCCACCTCTTCCGCACGGCGGAGCTGCTGGAAGGCGGCCCCTTCTCCATCCACCTCTCCCCCTCGCAGTACGACGACCTGGAGCGCGACCTGCGGCTGGCCGCCCGGGGCCGCTACGCCGCCTACCAGGGCTTTTTGTCCGTGCGCCACAAGAAGGGCAGCGGCAAGGCCTCGCTCAGTTCCGCCAGCGAGGACGCCGGGGCGCGCGGCAACGCGGTCAAGCTCAAGGCCATGCATCCCCTGGAGGAGGCCCGCCAGCTGATGGTCGAGGACGCCGACCGGCTGGCCGCCGACCTGGCCGCCAAGCTGCGGGAGGTAACGTGCTGAAGCGGCTGCTGCTGACCGATTTCCTGGCCCACGAGAGCACCGAGATCGAGCTGGCCTCCGGCGTCACCGTGCTCACCGGCCCCAACAACGTGGGCAAGTCCGCCGTGGTGGAGGCCCTGCGCTGCCTGGCCATGAATCCCACGCCCAAGTACTTCATCCGCCACGGGGCCAAGGAGGCGCGGGTGGCGGCCGAGCTTGAGGACGGCACCTGGGTGGAGTGGGTGCGCAAGCCGAAAAACGCCCACTACCGCGTTTACCGCCCCGGCGCGGAGGAGGCGGAGGAATACCACAAGCTGAAGAAGGGCGAGGTGCCCCAAGAGGTGCGCGACCTTCTGCGGCTGGACCCGGTCAGCCTGGAGACGGGCGACTCCATCGACGTGCACATCGGCAACCAGCGCGAGCCCATTTTTCTTCTCAACCGCCACGGCGGGGTCGTGGCCTCCTTCTTCGCCGCATCCACGGAGACCGCCCACCTCATCGAGATGCAGAAGGCCCTGGACCGGCGGGTGAAGGAGGCCAAGCGCGAGGAACGGCGGCTGACCGGGCGCATGGCCGAACTTGCCGGAGAGCTGGACGCCCTGGCTGATCTGCCGAGACTGCGGCTGCTTACCGAGCGGGCCGAAGCGGTGGAGGCGGCCAGCCAGCGGTTTGAGCGGCTCATACCGGAAATGGAGCGGGTAGGGGAAGATATAGCCCGGCTGCGCGACAGGCGGGCCGCCCTGTGCCAACGCGCCGAAGCCCTGCGCCCCCTGCGCCGCGCGCCCGAGCTTTTTCTCGCCCGCCAACTGGCCGAGGCCATGGCGGAGCGGGAGCGGCTGGCCGAGGCCAAGCGCCGGGCGCGAGTCCGCGCCGATGCGCTGTCCCCGCTTTCCAGTCCGCCGGAATTGTTCGATACCCGCGCCCTGCGTCGGGCCATGGCGGAGCTGCACAGGTTGCGCACCCAGCGGGCGGACGCCCGCGCCCGCGCGGACATCCTGGCCGAGCCCGCTCCGCCGCCCGCGCCGCATCCCGTGACTGAAATGGAGGCCGCCCGGGCGGAGATCACGCGCCTGAACGCCCAGCGCCGTCGCCTGGCCTCCCGGGCCGGGGCCCTGGGCGAGCCGCCCCCGCCGCCGCGCCCCGAGGACCCAGCGCCCCTGGAGCGGCTGCTGCGGCAGGTGGCCGACCTGGAGGCGGAGCGGAAGAAGCTGGCCGCCGACCGCGACAAGCGCGAGGCTGAGCTGCGCCGGGTGCGCGGCGAGGTGGAGGAACTGCTGGCCGCCACCGGGGCCTGTCCCCTGTGCGGCCAGGAGGCGGACGCGGCCCACGTGCTGGGCGAACTGGCCGCCCAGGAGGAACGCGCGTGAGCGATTTTCCCGAAACCCTCCCCGAAAGAAGGGCCGACGGCCTCTTTTTCCTGGCCGACCCGCACGTGGCCGGAACTCCGCCCGGACAGCGGCTGGAGGGCTACGCCGAGCAGGTGCTGGACAAGCTCCGCGCGGGGCTGGATTACGCGCTCGAGCACAACCTGGAGCCGGTCATCCTGGGCGACCTCTTCCACTGGCCGCGCGAGAACCCCAACCAGATTCTGGTGGAGCTCATGCGTCTGTTCGGCCCGCGCAGGCCATGGGTGCTGGTGGGCAACCACGACAAGTACCAGGCCCGCCTCACCGAGGACTGCTCCATCGCCGTGCTGCGGCAGGCCGGGGCTGTGCGGCTCATGGACGCCGAAGGGCCGTGGTTCCGCTTGCTGGCGGGCGGCAAGCGGGTGCTGGTGGGGGCCTCGCCGGACGGCTTTCCCCTGCCGCGCGCGGTGGAGCGCGGCCCGGACGACGACGAGGTCATCTGGCTGGCCCACCACAACCTGAGTTTCCCCGAGTTTCCCGAGAAGCAGGTCAAGCTGCGGGAGATTCCGGGGGTGGACTGGGTGATAAACGGCCACATCCACCGCCCCCAGCCCACGTTGGCCGCCGGGGCCACCCGCTACGCCAACCCCGGCAACATCACCCGGCTGACCTTCACCCGCCGCACCCGCGAGCGCGTCCCGGCCGGGGCGGTCTGGCGTCCCGGGGCGGAGGACATTCAGCGGGTGGAGCTGCCCCATCTGCCCTTCGAGGACGTGTTTCCCGACCAAGAACTGCCGCCCGAGACCGAAGAGGAGAGCGGCCGCACCCGGGCCGATTTTCTGGACGGGCTGGAGCGGCTTGCCTGGCGGCGAACGGCCGAGGGCGCGGGGCTGCGCGATTTCCTGACCGACTATCTCGACCCGGAGGAGCCGGAAACCGGCCTCATCTGGGAACTCTACACGGAGGTGACACGCCATGACTAACGGTGGCGAACCCAAGTCCGACCAGGAGCTGGAACGGGAGCTTGGCGGACTGAAAGAGCGGTATGAAAAGCTGCGCGAGGAGAAGGTCCGCACCGAGGAGCAGCTGGACGGCCTGGAAAAGCGGCTGGACGAGGTGAAGGCCAGGGCGCGGGAGGAGTACGGCTCCGACGATCCCGGGGAACTGGCCCGTCTGCTGGAGGAAAAACGGGCCGAGAACGCCCGGCTGGTGGCCGAGTACCGAGAGCACCTGGAGGCCATCGACCAGGGGCTGCGCCAGGCCGAGGAAGCCGCCGGAGGCGGCGCGGAAGACACTTCCGGCAACGGGGAGGACGCGTGAGGCGGACCGGCGTCGGTGTCTACCTGCTGCTGACCTTCGGCATCGCCTGGGGTGTGTGGGAGGCCCTGGCCGGGCAGGGCTGGAGTCCGGGCGAGAGCCAGTTCATCACCCAGGTGCTGTACGGGGCCTTCGCCCCGGCCGTGGCCGCCCTGGCCGTGCGCATCCTTGTCACCAAAGAATACTTCGGCGACGCCGGGCTGGCCCCGCGCATCCGCCAGGGGTGGAAGCACTACCTCTTCGCCTGGCTCTTCCCCCTGCCGGCCGCTCTGCTGGTGCTGGTGTTGGCCAAGTACCTGGGCGCGGCCGAGGTGGACCTGACCTTCGAGGCCGGTCTGGCCAGGCTGGCCGAGGCGAGTGGCCGCTCCGCCTCCGCGCTGGGCGAATCCGGCTTTTTCCCTGTCATCGGCAGCTGCCTCACCGCCGCCCTGCCCGCGGTGTTCATCCTCTTTGGCGAGGAGTTCGGCTGGCGGGGGTATCTGCAGCGACGCATCTTCCCGGGCAGCCCCCTGGCCGCGGCCGTGGTCACGGGTGTCGTCTGGTCGGCCTGGCACCTGCCGCTCAACCTGCGCGGCTACAACTTCCCGGAGTATCCGGTGCTGGGCATGGCCGTGTTCACGGTGTCGCTCATCTTCCTGTCCATCATCTTCGGCTGGCTGCGGCGGTCCTCCGGGTCCATCTGGCCGGTCTGCCTGGCCCATGCCTCCTGCAACGCGGTGGGCGGCTCCCTGGTCTCCCTGGGCGTCATCCAGGGCTTCACCCCGGCGGCCGCCTTCCTGGGCATGCTGGGTTGGCTGCCGCTGGGCGGGCTGGCCGCCTGGGTGGCCTCCACCGGCCGCCTCGGTGGTGCGGACGGGGACGAACCGCCCGCCACCCCGGAACCGGACAACCGGACCGCGCCGGTGGAGCCGGAGGCCTAGGTGAGCGGACTGCGCGAATTGTCCTCCCGCCTGGAACGACTGCAGGCCCGAGCCGAGGAGCGCCACGGCGAGTGGCTGCGCGCCAGGGCGGAGCTGACCTCGGCGCGGGAGTTCCTGGAGCTCGCCCCCGCGCCTCGGAACGGCTGGACGAGCTGTCCTCCGAGTTGTTCGGCAGGGTGCTGGAGGAAATCACCTCCAACCTCACCCTGGCCGTGCGCGACATCCTGGGCCAGGACCGCACCGTGAGGGCCGTCCGCGACGTGCAGCGGGGCAAGCTGCACATCACCTTCACCATCGAGCAGGACGGCCAGGAGGAGGACATTCTCACCGGGCAGGGCGGCTCGGTGTGCAACATCCTCTCGGTGGGGCTGCGGCTGGTGGCCCTGTCGCAATTGGACCCCGCCCGGCACCGACCTTTTCTGGTGCTGGACGAGCAGGATTGCTGGCTCAAGCCGGACCTGGTGCCCCGCCTGACCGGAGTGGTCAAGGCGGTGGCCCACAAGCTGGGGGTGCAGGTGCTGCTCATCAGCCACCACCACCTGGACCGCTTTTCCTTCAAGGTGGACCGGATATACGGGCTGGAGCCCGGCCGCGACGGGGCCAGGCTGCGGATTCTGCAGGGAGAGGGGGAGGAATCCCCGTCCGCCCAGGGCGGAACGGACGGGGAGTTCGCGGCGGACCGCGGCGTGGACTAGCGGGTGATGGCGTCGAGGTTGTCGCGCAGCCAGTAGTGCAGGTTGTATTTCTTTTCCAGCTCCTCGCGCAGGGCGTTGGTCTGGGAGCGGTCCATCTCCGCGATGCGGATGTAGGCACGGCGGTTGGGGTCGCCCGGGGGGTAGACCGTCATGATGGACAGGATGCGCGCGCCGTGCTGGGCGATGTCCTGCAGCACGGGCTTCAGCGCGCCCGGCTCGCGGGAGAGGGTGAAGGCCATCTGCAGCCCGCCGTCGCGCACGCGGGTGATGTCGATGAGCACGCGGAAAACGTCGGTCTCGGTGATGATGCCCCGGACCACGTTGTCGTCGTCCACCACTGGCAGCCCGCCCACGTGGCGGTCGGTCATGACCACCGCGGCCTTCTCCACGGTGTCCTCCAGGTGCAGGGCAAGCGGATTCTGGGTCATGATGTCTTTGACCTTGATCTCCGAGAGCAGGTAGTACAGCTCGTGCACGTCCAGGGTGGTGGCCTTGGAGGGGGAGGCCTCCTTGACGTCGTGGTCCGAGACGATACCCGTGAGGCGGCCCTTGTCATCCACCACCGGCAGGCGGCGGATGTCGTGGTCCTTCATGAGCTTGGACGCCTTCATCATGGTTTCCTCGGGGCGCACGGTGACGACCTCTTTGGTCATCCAGTTCTTGACCAGCATCGTGAGCGGGCTCCTTGGCTTTGGTTCAAGCGGTCGATATGGCGGGATATGGCACGATGACGAGCGATTTTCAAGACAAAGGCGGCCCGTTGGGCCTGTTTCTCGACCCGTCGGGCGGAATGGCCGGGGACATGCTGCTGGCCTCACTGGCCGCGCTGGGCACCGACCTGGACGAACTGGCGGGCATGCTGCGCGCGGGCGGCCTGGACGTTTCCCTGGCCCTCGAACCCCGCCAGCGCCAAGGGCTGGCCGGATGGGGCCTGGCCATCGACGCCCCCGGGGCCCAGCCCCTGCGCCACCTGCCCGACCTGCTGGCCGTGGTGGAGGCCATGGGCCTGCCGCCCCGCGCCCGCGAGCGGACAGCCCGCGCCCTGACCCGGCTGGCCGAGGCCGAGGCGCGGGTGCACGGCACGGGAATCGAGTCGGTGCATTTTCACGAGGTGGGCGCGGTGGACACCGTGGTGGACGTGGCCGGGGCCTTCTGGGCGCTGGAACGGCTCGGCGTGGAGGAAGTCGTCTGCGCGGCCCTGCCCTGGTTCCGGGGCGAGGTGGATTGCGCCCACGGCCGCCTGCCCCTGCCCGCGCCCGCCACGGCCGCGCTCTTGGAAGGCAAGCCGGTGCGTTCCACGGAGGTTGTGGGCGAGATCATCACCCCCACAGGCGCGCTGCTCATCGACCAGGCCGTGGACCGCTTCGGCCATGGGCCGGACGGGGTGCTGCGCGCCACGGCCACCGCCTTCGGCACCCGCGAGATTCCGGGCGCTGAAGCCGGGCTGCGGGCCTTTCTCTACGATTCCGCTGGCACCCGAGAGGGCAGACCCCGCGCGGCCCGGTAGGCCTTGAGGTTGTCCAGCACGCTGTCGGGGACTTCCAGGAATCCCTTGCCGCGCCCAAGGCGCAGGTTGGGCTTCACCGAGCCGTGGTAGTCCGAGCCGCCGCCCACCACCATGTCCAGACGCTTGGCCAGGCAAAGGTACTCGTAGGTCTTGTTGCGGGTGTGCTCGGAGTAGTACGCCTCCAGCCCGTCCAGGCCGTACTCCTTGAGTCGGGCACACAGCGCCTCGATGTCGCGCACGTGCAGGTCGTAGATGGCCGGATGGGCCAGCAGAACCGTGGCTCCCTCGTCCTTGAGCAGGCCGATGGCCTCGGCCGGGGTGAGCACGGCCTTGGGCACGTAGGCCTTGCCCCGGGTGCCCAGGTAGAGGTCGAAGGCCTCGGGGATGGAGCGGGCGTAGCCCTTGTCCACCAGCAGCCGGGCCATGTGCGGCCTGCCCACGGTGCCTTCGGCCAAGTCCACCACCTCCCGTAGGGAGACATCCAGCCCCAGCCCGGCCAATTTGTCCACGATGGCCGTGTTGCGTTCCGCGCGGGCCAGGTTCAACTCCTCCAGCGCGCGCTCCAGGGCCGGGGCGCGGGTGGGCACCCACAGCCCCAGCAGGTCATAGGCCCCGGACTCGTCACGCACGGAAAGCTCCACGCCGGGCACGAAGTCCACGCCTTCCCGAAGCGAGGCGTCCAGGGCTTTGGACAGGCCTGCCGTGGTGTCGTGGTCGGTCAGGGCCCAGGCGGAAAGTCCCGCCTCCCGGGCCATGACCGCCAATTCCCCGGGCGGCACGGTGCCGTCCGAGGCTGTGGAATGGGTATGCAGATCGATCACCTTGTTCTCCGCTTTGCTTGGGGCTATGGTGCGCCTTCGCCAGCCCAAGCGCAAGGAGAAGACTACCATGGCCCTGAACAAGGAATTGCTGGACATACTCGCCTGCCCCAAGTGCAAGGGCGGGCTGGAACTCACCCCCGAGGAGGACGGCCTGCTCTGCGCCGCCTGCAATGTTGCCTATCCGGTCAAGGACGGCATCCCCATTATGCTGGTGGACGAGGCCATTCCCATGGATCAGTGGCAGCGCAAGCGCCCCTCAAAAAAGAGCTGACCAGGACGCCCGCCCCTCTATTGACAAACCGCTCCACCGGTCTATTCTACGCTTTGACCCCAAAGGAGCGTCACCCTAGAGGAGGTGGGAATCATGGTCATTGATTTCAGCTCGTTCTACAACATGCCCCGGCAGTTCGACCGGCTCTTCGAGGAGTTCTACCGGCCCTTCAACCTCAGCCAGAAAGGCGTCGCCTATCCCCCCCTGAACATCAGCGAGGACCAGGAGACCATCACCATTCGCGCCGAGATTCCGGGCGTGGCCATGGAGGACCTGGATTTGACGCTGACGGACAAGTCGCTGGTCATCAAGGGCGAGCGCAAGGTGGAGCAGGGTAAGTACTTCCGCCAGGAGCGGCCCACCGGGGCCTTCCAACGTATCGTCACCCTGGGCGTGCCGGTGGACCGGGACAAGATTCAGGCCACCATGGCCAACGGCGTCCTGACCGTCGTCCTGCCCAAGTCGGAGTCGGTCAAGCCCCGAAAAATCTCCATCGAAGGCGCGTAGAGGAGGTTGCCATGAACCAGGAACGCAAGCTTCCCGTGGCCCGTCCCGCCACCGACATCCTGGAGCGGGAGGACGGCTTCCACATCTTCCTCGACATGCCCGGCGTCAAGCGCGAGGACTTGGCCATCGACCTGCGCGAGAACGAGGTGGTGGTCTCCGCTCCGGCGGAGTACGAGTACGAGAAGGAAGGGGCCAGCCTCATTGCTGTTGAGTTCGGCTCCGGCGAGTACCGCCGCAGCTTCACCCTGTCCGAGGTGGTGGACAGGCAGAACATCCAGGCCACGCTGAAGAACGGCGTGCTGGAACTCTTTTTGCCCCGCCGCGAGGAAGAAAAGCCCAAGCGCATCGAAATTCAGGCCGGATAGGCCCGGCATCACCATTATCCACGCACGCGGCGCGGCTCCTTCAGGGGCCGCGCCGTTTTTGCATCACCCGGGAAAATCCTCGTCCAGCCGGGCGGCCTTGCCCAGCAGGTCGTCCGCCAGCCAGCGGCGCTGGGAGTGGAACAACTCCCCGGCGCGCGGACCGTGCTTGGCGAAGAGCTTGGTCTGGTTGCCCCTGGCGTTGCCTCCGGCGGCCTCGTCGCGCACTTGGCCGCCGCTGCGCTTGCGGTGGGCCACGGGCAGAAAGCCCTGGTACACGGCTGGCTTGCCCGCCAGGGCGGCGCTCAGGTCGCGGTCCAGGTCGTCGAACTGGGTGGGGGAGAAGCGGATGTCGAAACCGCCCGAGGCGATGAGATCGGCCGTGCGGAAGAGGTGGCAGCAGCCCATGACCGAGATGCAGGGCCGCAGGTACTGGAACCGCCCCAGGTCCGGCCCCTGCAGGTGCAGGTCGCTGACGGCGAAGGGGGCCTCCCCTTCGCCGGGCAGCAGGGTTAAGTCGGCCGCCTGGGCCAGGCCGGGGCGGTCGAACTCGGCCACCTTGCAGCCCCAGACCGAGGCCCCGGGGTAGGCGGCCACGGCCGCGCCCAGCCGGGAGAGCCAGTCCGGCGGCAAGTCCACGTCGTCGTCCAGAAAGGCAACGTAGTCCAGGTCGCGCACTTCCGGCAGGGAGAGAAGCCAGTCGCGGGCCGCGGGCGCGCCGATGTTCACCGGCAGGTGCAGGGGAGAGAGGCCGGGCAGCCGCCCGGAGGCGGCGAAGCCATCCAGCATGTCCCGCGTCCCGTCGGTGGAGCCGTTGTCCAGCACGCGCACTGGCAGGCTGGCGGCTTCGGATTCGGCCAGGCTGCCCAGGGTGGCTCGCAGGTCGTCCGCCTTGTTGCAGGAGAAGAGGAGTACGCCGCAGGTTCCGTCCAGGGGGGCGCGCTGCCGGTCCTCCTGGCCCAGCAGGTCGTGCAGCTTGAGCACGGCCTGGGTGTTCCAGGGATGGGCGCGGACCAGCCCGGCCAGGCGGGAAAGGACCTCGTCGCGGCGTCCGGTCAGCAGCAGGGCGTGGGCGGCGGCCTGCTCGAACAGGGGAAAGCCCCTCCACGGACCCGGCTGGCGGGCGGTTTCCGCCGCGCCGTCCGCGTCCCCGCGCACGAGGTGCAGCCGCAGGGCCAGGGGGGCGGCCAGCGCGGCCAGGTCCTCCGGCCAGTGGGCGCGCAGCAGGTCCAGGCAGAGGGACGATGTGCCGCTGTATGGGGCCAAGTCGATGAACTCCCGCCAGGCGGACAGGTCGCCGGGCCGCTTGGGGATGCTCCGGGCGAGCTGCTCCAGGCGGCGGGCGGGATCGGCCGGGGGCGGCGCGAGGCCGGTGCGGCCTTGTCCAGCGTCCGCCAGAGGGCGGAGACATCCGGATGCGCCGCCTGCCCGGACACGGCCAGGGCGTGGGAGGCGGCCTGTCCGTTCAGCGGGTCGTGCTCCCAGGCGGCCAGCAGCATCCCCCCGGCGGTCTCGGTGAGCCCGGCGTCCAGGGCGGCCCTGGCCAGCCGCAGCAGGTGCAGCCCGCCGGTGGAGCCTGTCAGCAGCGGGTCCAGCAGGTCGGCGGGCAGGGAGGCGAGGTGGTCGCGGATCACGCGCCGCCCCTTCGGGGCTTGGGCATGGCGGCGAAATCCTCACGTTGTTCCTGCAGCGCCTTGATGCGTTCCCTGGCGTCCTCGCCGAAGGTTCGCTTCAAAAAGACGTCCTGGCAGGCGTGGGCCAGCTTCCAGAACCGTTCGTCATTACCGGCGGCTTTGTGGTAGGCGTGGCGGGCCCAGACTTGATGGTCCACCACCAGCGGGTAGCCCAGCATGTCCAGTCGGTGGGAGAGCCACAGCTCCACCCCGTAGCCCACGGGGTTGTCAGGCGCGTCCAGCCCCCCGGCCCGCTCCACGGCGGCCAGGTTCAGGAGAGGGGCCACGCCGTCCAAAAGCCGCACCCGGCTGACCTGCAAGCGGCCGTCCTGCGCCATCTGCGGGTGGTAGACGTTGTGGGTCAGGGCCGGATGATACGCCCCCACCTCGCCCAGGGCCCGGTCCAGAACCCGCAGCCGCTGCCAAGCCCGCTCGATGACCGGCGGCGGGCAGCGGAAGGTCAGGTCGTTGTTCAAAAACCACAGGTGGCTGCATCCCGCCTTGCGGAAGTGATCCAGGCAGAACTCCAGCCCGCCCTTCCAGTAGATGTTTTCCGGCAGCCGTTTCCAGGCGTCCGGGTAGGGCTGGGGCGCGGCGTTGTCCAGCACGTGTATCCGGTCCGCCCAGGCCGGGTCGGTGTCCAGCAACTGCCGGTGCAGGGCGGAGGTGACGGCTGGGTCACCGTAGTGGAGGATGACGACGGCGAGGGATGGCTGCATGGTCTGGCTCCGCGAGGCAACTCCCCTCTAGCACTGATTTTCCCGGAGAAGAACCCCTGCGAGCGCCTCCGGGCGCGGTTGACTTGCCCCGACGATGGGGCAGAATGCCCGCCATGCGAACATACGTCTTCATCCCCCCGGTGCGGCGGGCCGCCGGAGGGGTTTTCGTGCTGCTGCGCCTGGCCCGCTGCCTGAACCGGGCCGGGCACGAGACCGTGCTGGTGCCCCGCGAGGACGCCACCGAGCTGCCGGACGACCTGCCGTGCACGGCCTGGGACGACCTGCGGCTGGAGCCGGGCGATCTGTGGCTGGTGCCCGAGGGCTGGGTCAACGCCCTGGCTCCGGGGCTGAACGCCCGCGCCCGCTGCCTGGTCTACGTGCAGAACTGGGCCTACCTCTTCTCCGGCCTGCCGCACGGGGTGGACTGGCGGCAGCTTGACGTCTCGTTCCTGGCCGTGTCCCAGCCCGTGGGCTGGTACGTGGAGCGCATGCTCGGCCGGGGCGCGGAGGTGCTGCGCCCCTCCATCGACCTGGATCTTTTCGGCCAGTCCGGGGCAAAGCCGGACGGCCCGCTGCGCATCGCCTTCATGCCGCGCAAGAACAAGGCCCAGGCGGAGCGCATCCGCGAGGCCCTCGCCGCCCGCAACCACGGCGGCGGCGAGGTGGAGTGGCTGCCCGTGGACGGCCTGCCGCCCGAAGGGGTGGCCTCCGCCCTGGCCGCGGCCCACGTATTTCTGGCCACCGGCTTCCCCGAGGGCTGCCCCCTGCCGCCGCTGGAGGCCATGGCCTCCGGCTGCCTGTGCGCCGGTTTCACCGGTTTCGGGGGCACGGACTACATGCGCCAGGCGGGCGATTTTCCCGGCGCGTTCGAGCCCTGGTGGCCCGTGCGCGAGACCCCCTGGGGCGGTAACGGGCTGTGGTGCGCCGACGCCGACGTCCCCGCCGCCGTGGAGGCGCTGGAGCAGGCCCAGGCTTGGTGGCGCGAGGGCGACCCGCGCCTGGAAACGACGCTTGAACAGGCCCGCGCCACCGCCCGGGCCTACGGTATCGAACAGCAGGCCCAAGCGGCAGAAGCCTTGTGGCACAAGCTGAAGGGAGCGGACTGATGGGCAAGAAGAGAAAGACTCCGCGCCCCTCTCCGGCCACCCTGGAGCTGCCCCGCGTGGGGGTGGATTCCCACGCCCACCTGGACATCGAGCGGCTGCGTGACGACGTGCCGGGCGTGCTGGCCCGCGCCGCCGAGGCCGGGGTGTCCCGCGTGGGGCAGGTCTTTCTGGGGCACGAGGCCTACCTGGCCGGGCGCGAACTCTTCGCCGGCCACCCGGAGGTCTTCTTCCTCCTGGGCGTCCACCCCAACGACGCCGACACTTTTTCCGCCAAGGACACCGGGGCCATGGCCCGCGCCTTCGCCGACGACCCCCGGTTGCGGGCGGTGGGCGAGATCGGCCTGGACTACTACTGGGAGCGGGTGGAGCACGGCGTGCAGAAGGAGGCCTTCGCGGCCCAGCTGCACATGGCCCGGGAACTGGACAAGCCCGTGGTCATCCACTCCCGCGCCTCGGACCTGGACGCCCTGGACGTGTTGCGGGCCGAGGGATTCCAGGGCTATCCCGTGCTCTGGCACTGCTTCGGCGGGGATACGGAGCTGGCGCGGGCCGTGCTGGACCTGGGCTGCCACGTCTCCCTGCCCGGCCCGCTGACCTACAAGGCCAACCACGAGCTGCGCCGGGCCGCCGCCTTCATGGGGCTGGAGCGCACATTGGTGGAGACGGACTGCCCCTACCTCTCGCCCGAGCCCTGGCGGGGCAAGCCCAACGAGCCCGCCCTGGCGGCCTTCACCTGCGCCAAACTGGCCGGGGTGGTGGGCGTGACCCCGGAAGAGGCCTGGCGGCGCACCGGGGAGAACGCCAAGGCCTTCTTCGGCCTGGACTAGTCCGCCGCCCTCTTCGGCGCGGGTATCTCCCGGAAGTCCACTTCCTCGGCCACGCAGGCCAGGGCGCGGTCCAGCCGCTTTTCCTGGCCCGGCGCGCAGAGCACCTTGATGACCGCCCGGCGGGAGTCCAGCACGGTGAACTGGGCAAGGTGGCCCCACGGCTCCAGCAGGAAGCGGAACAGGGCGATGGAGGAGGGGGCAAGCTCCAGGTAGCGGCCCACGGAGCGCGGGCCGCTTTGCCGGGTATCGCTCACAGCACCTCGAAGCCGTCTTCGGTGACCAGGATCATGTGCTCCCAGCGCACCCCGCCCCAGTCGCCGTAGTACAGGCCCGGCTCGATGGTGAAGACCATGCCCGGCTTGAGGATGGCCTGCGAGGTGGGGCCCAGGGAGGGCGGTTCGTGCGTCTCCAGGCCGATGCCGTGGCCCAGGGCGTGGGTGAAGTGCTCCGCCTCCCCGGCCTCCTCGAAGACCTTGCGGGCGGCCAGGTACAGCTCGCGCACTTCCACGCCGGGCTTCACCGCCTCCATGGCCGCGCGCTGGGCGCGGCGCACCAGGTCGCGCACGTGGCGGAACCGCTCGGAGGGGGTGTCGCCCAGCCACAGGGTGCGGGTCTGGTCGGAGTTGTAGCCCTGGTAGCGCGCGCCGGTGTCCACCAGCACCAGCCCTTCCTCGGGCAGCTTCTCCGCGCCGGGGATGGCGTGGGGCAGGGCGGCGTTGGGGCCCACGCCCACAATGGCCTCGAAGGCCATGCCCGTGGCCCCGCGCTCGCGGAAGTACTTCTCGATCTCCCAGGCGGCGTCCGCCTCGGTCATGCCGGGCTTGAGCAGCTTCGGCAGGTCGTTCATCAGATCGTGGTTGAGCCGGGCCGAGGCGCGCAGGGCCTCGATCTCGGTCTCGTCCTTGATCTGGCGCAGCTCCTCCACGATGCCGGCCACGCCCTTCATGGGCAGGTGCTCCTCCAGAGCGGTGGCCGTGGCGTGGCTCAAGGCCTCGGACTCGAAGCCCAGGGTGCCCAGGTTCTGCGAGGCCAGGAAGGAGCCGATGTCCTTGAGCTTGGGGGCCTGGTAGATGTGCAGGTATTCCTCGGGCCACAGCCGCAGGGCGGCGTCGCGGTAGCGGCTGTCCGTGAGCAGCACGTCGCGGCCGTCGGAGCGCACCAGCAGCATGCCCGCGGACTCGTTGCACTGCGGGTCGTGCAATTCGAAACCGGAAAGGTAGTAGCGGTTGGCGGCGTGTGCCACCAGCAGGGCGTCCAGCCCCAGGCCGGCCATTTTTTCGCGCACCCGCTCGCGGCGGGCCAGATAGGGATCATTCGGCGTCATGAACGTAGGTCGTCTCCGGGTCGCGGTTGAGCATTCGCTGCGCCCACTCCACGCCCTGCATGACCGAGTGGTCCATGTTGCCCACCTCGTACTTCCAGCCGCCGAAGCGGCCCCGGGAAAACACCCCCCGGGCCTCCAGCCAGGGCTGGATGACGGACAGGGCGGCGTCGCGTTCGAGGGTGGGCACCGGGTAGCCGTATTCCACGTCGTGTTCCCACACGGAGCACGGCTCCTCGGACCCCGCCAGCAGGGTGGCGTTGCGCAAGCCGTCCACCGTTAGCCCGGCCAGCCCCGCCTTGTCCACCGGCTTGTGCTCCGATGAGGACGTCTCGGTCATCAGCGCCCGCTGCTCGCCGGGGCGGGCCACGTTGTTTGGCGAGTAGTTGTGGAAGTTGGTCACCCGGTAGAAGGGGCAGTCCGATTCCGGGAAGTACATCCAGCAGGTGTCGTCCGTGCCCGGACCTTCTACGCCCGCGCCCACCACATGCACGCTGTTGTGGGCCAGGTTTCCGGCAGCCCGTCGCACGGCCTCCGGGGACTGGGGAATCATCTCCCCGGCCAGCAGGTCCAGGGGGATGGTGGAGAGCAGGTGGGTGTAACCGAACTCGCGGCCGTCAGGGGTGCGCACGGTTTTGCCCTCCACATCCACCTCGGCCGCCGGGCTGTTCAGGATGATGCGATCCTCCACCCGCGCGGCCAGGCGGCGGAATATCTCGCCCGTGCCGCCGTGCAGGGGAAAGCGGAATGTGTTGTTCGGCCCCCAGGCCACGTCGTCCTCATCCAGGGCCAGGTTGCGCGCCACGCGCTCCAGGTCCACCAGGCTGACCCGCTCGCCGATCCAGCCGAAGCCCATCAGCTCCGCCGGGGTGGCCCACACCTTGAAGTTGTACGGCTCCATGAACAGCCGGGCGATGCCGTCGCCGAAGACGTGGCGGAACCACTCCTTGAAATTGGTTGGCTGGCCCTCGGGGCGGCGGCCGGGCAGCAGGCCCCGCAGGCACTCCCAGCGTTCCTTGGGCGGCAGGTGGCGGACGTTGTTCTGGAAGGGGTAGGGCACCCACGTCCCGGCGCAGCGCACCCGGGAGATGCGCTGGTGCTCCAGGCGGTCGTCCCCCAGCAGGCCGTCCAGCAGCCGGTCGAAGTACTCGTAGTGGGAAAAGGCCACGTGGCCGCCGATGTCCCAGGTGAAACCCCGGGCGTCGGTGAAGCTGGCGGACAGTCCGCCCACGTGGTCCTCGCGCTCAAGGATAAGGAAGGATTCGCAGCCCAGTTCCCGCAGCCGGTTGGCCGCGCCCAGGCCGGTGGGGCCAGCGCCCAGGATGAGGTAGTCGACGTGCACGCGCCCTCCTTGGCGGCAAAAGGTTCTCGCGCCGCGAGGGAAGCAAGATGCTTGCCAGCCGGGCCAGGGCCGCGCGGGGCTAGAGCGTGCTTTGGTAGGCCAGCCCGCGCTTGAGCAGCAGCGAGCCGTAGAGCCGCTCCACCCGGTCCGCCTTGGCCGCCAGGGTGTAGTTTTCCGCCAGCTCCAGGCTGCGCTTGGCCCAGGCGCGGCGGCCCACCTCGTTGGCCAGGCTCTCGCCAATGGCCCGGGACATGGCCGCGGGGTCGTCGGGGGGCACCAGCAATCCGTTGCCGTCCACCAGTTCCGGCACGCCGCCCACCCGGGTGGCCACCACGGGCAGACCGGCCATGACCGCCTCCACCAGGGTGTTGGGCATGGACTCCGAGCGCGACGGCAGCACGAAGAGGTGCATGACCTGGAGGTAGTCGGCCACCTGCGGGGTGCGCGACACAAAGACGAACCGCTCCGGCCGTCCCAGTTCCTCGGCCAGAGGCCGCCACTTGTCCGGGTTGGCCCCGATGATCAGGCAGCGGCCGGAAAAGTCTTCCAGGGAGGCCACGGCCCGGACCAGCACGTCCACGCCCTTGACCGGCTTGTCCCCGGCCACGCTGCCCACCACGGTCTGGCCGGGCTCAAGGCCCAGCTCGGCCCGCACGTCGGCGGGGGAGCGGTGCGGCTCCGCGCGCGAGGCGGGCACGCCGCTGCGCACCACGTGCAGCTTGGAGCGCGGGGTGCCCAGGCGGCGCAGCACCCGGCCGCAGGCCTGGGAATTGACCGTGTAGGCGTCCACCCCCGGCGACCAGTAGGGCAGGGGGTTGCCGGGGCGGTAGCAGACCCCTCGGTTGAGCAGCACCACGTTGCCCTTGCGCCGCAGGCGCAGCCCCCACCAGGCGGCCAGCTTGCAGGCCTTGTTGTGGAAGGCGTGCAGCACCGTGGGCGGGGCCATGATCTTCTCGATCTCCGCCCGCCAGTGCTTGCGCTCCCTGGGCAGCAGCAGCCAGTGCAGGCCGGGGTCGATCTCCGGCAGGGAGGAGTCGCGGGGCACGGCGAAGCGCACCTCGTGGCCCCGGTCGGTCAATTCCCGGGCTAGATAATAGGCCTGCAGCGATCCGCCGCTGCGGGTGGAGGAGGAAGTGAGCAGGACGATGCGCACGGCCTACGTCCAGGTGGAGATGCGGAAGATGTTGCGCCAGCGCACGTCCGCCAGGAAGGCGGCGCCGAAGGCCACGTAGGAGCCCAGCAGCCAGCCCATGAGCAGGTCCAGGCTGTCGTGGTTGGAAAAATAGACGCGGCTGAAGGCGGTGGCGGCGGCGTAGCAGCCCAGAAGCGGGGTCAGCCACCAGCGTTTCAGCCCGAAAACGGCGCTCAGGGCCGCGCCGAAGGACTCGGTGGTGTGGCCCGAGGGCATGCCGTGGTAGGACGGGTCCATGGTGATGGGGCGGGCCAGCCCGCCGGTGTCCGGCCGGGGCTTGCCGAAGCCGATCTTCATCATGCGCACCAGCAGGAAACCCACAAAGGCCTGCAGCACGGCAAAGGTCAGCACGTAGCGTACGTCGCGGGCGATGCCGCGCCGCCAGCCGCGCACCAGCATCCACAAGAGGATGAAATAGAGCGGCAGGTGCCCCCAGTCGGTGAAGATGTCCATGAAGCGGCGGAAGTCGGGGTGCTCCAGCCGGTGCACCCGCCAGTGCATGTCGATGGACTCCAGCGAGCCCAGGAAGAGGTGCATGGCCGCCAGCATGAGCAGCAGCGGCAGGGAAGCCAGCAGCCAGTGGCCCAACAGGGGCAGGGCGGAGCGAAGAAGGTGTTTCATCCGGTCAGTTTAGTCCGGCCAGCCATTCCGCTACCCGGCGGGCCTGTGTCTGTTGGTCGAACCGTTCGCGGCAGACGTTGAGGGCGATGCGCTTGTATCCGGCCAGTTCGTCCGGCGGGGCGTCCAGCACCCGTTTGAGCGGGGGGTACATCCCTTCGCCATCGCCCCGGGCGTCGGCCAGCAGAAAATCCATGGCCTCGGGCCAGATTTCGCGCACGCCGCCCACGTCGCGGGCCACCGGGGCCAGCCCCAGGGCCATGGCTTCCAGCAGGGTGTTGGGCAGTCCCTCGGAGCGGGAGGGCAGCACGAACACGTCGGCGGCGCGCAGAAAGGCACGCACATTGCGCTGAAAGCCGTGCCAGGTCAACCGCCCGTCCAGCCCCAGCTCCCGGCCCAGCTCCTTGAGCCGCTCCTCCTCGCTGCCGGTGCCCAGCACGTCCAGGCGGAAAGCATACCCTTCTTCCGCCAGACGGGCCAGGGCGCGCAGCATGTCGTCGTGCCCCTTGTCCGGGTTCAGCTGGGAGGTGGCCACCAGGCGCAAAGGGCCGTCCGGCGGCGGGGTCTCCTCCCCGGCGCAGGGTTTGCCTGTGCGGATGACGGTGATCTCCTCGTCTTTGAGCCAGGGCAGGTTTTCCCGCAGGCCAAACTTGATGAACTCGCAGGGGACCAGAACCCTGGGCTTGATGAAGGCATGCAGCAGCCGCACCTTGGGGACGTTGCGCATGTCGCCGGGCAGGCCGACCCGGTGGACCACCGGGATGCCGGACAGCCGCGCCGCCACCCCGGCCGTGCGCAGGTCCTTGCCCACGTTGCAGACCACCGCGTCCGGCCGGGCCGCCCGGAAGGCGCTGGTGAACCAGCGGATGCGGTTGGGGGAGAAGTCCACCCCGAAGTCGAAGACGTGGGTTTCCACGCCCAGCTCCACCGCCTTGTCCGCGAAGGGACCCGGACGGCAGGCGACGACCGGCTCGTGCCCGTGCTCGGCCAGCCACTGGACGAGGTCCAGGGTCCATGTCTTGACCCCGCCCCAGCGGCGGGTGGAGTTGACGAACCAGACCCTCAACGGGCCTCTCCGATGATCTTGGCGGCCATGGCCCCGGCCCCGAAGCCGTTGTCCACGTTGACCACGGCCACCCCGGCGGCGCAGGAGTTGAGCATGGCCAGCACCGCGGACAAGCCCCCCAGGCCCGTGCCGTAGCCCACCGAGGTGGGCACGGCGATGACCGGCTTGCCGAACAGCCCGGCCACCACCGAGGGCAGCGCGCCCTCCATGCCCGCCACCACGATGTGCAGCCTGGCCTCGGTGAGCGCCTTGGCGTGGGGCAGCAGCCGGTGCAGCCCGGAGACGCCCACGTCCGAGGCCATCCCCGCGGACACGCCGTAGAAGCGGGCGGTGGCCAGCGCCTCCAAAGCCACGGCGCGGTCGGCGGCACCGGCCGAGATCACCATGGCCTCGCCGCTTTCCGGCCAGGGCGGGCCGATTTCCGATGCGCTCGGGCCAAGCACGAACAGGCGGGCTTCGGGAAGGTGCAGCCCCTGTGGATAATCCGCGAGCAGCGATTCGCCGTGCCCGGGGTCCAGACGGGTGACCAGGGCGCGCTGGCCCGCATCGGCCAGGCCGGAGACGGCCGCCCTGATCTGCTCCAGGGTCTTGCCCTGGCCCAGCACCACCTCGGGCTGGCCGCAGCGGCCCTCCCGGTCCAGGTCCAGGGTGACGCCCTCGGCCAGGGATGCGGAGGCGCGCAGGCGCAGCCTGGCCAGGGCCTCGTCCGTGCTCACGGCCCCGGAGGCCACCTCTTCGAGCAGGCGTTTCAGACTGGTTTGATCCATGGCTCGGCAAGCTACCGGCGCCCGGGCGCGAGGTCAACGCGCGCGGGCATTGTCTCCGGGCCGGATAGTCTGTATACAAGGCCGAAAATCGTCCCGTCCGGCCCGCTACGCCGGGGGCAAGCTGAAAAAAAAGACATCTCCGTGCCAGACAAGCGCGTCCTCTTCGTCGCCCCAGCCACCACCGTGACCGCCCATTTTCCCCGGCTCAAGGAGCTGGGGTACGACGTGGGCCAGGCCGAAAGCCTGCGCGGCGCGCTGGCCGACGTGGAGAAGGCGCGGCCGCAGGTCATCTTTTCCAAGGCGCGCCTGCCCGGCTACAAGGTGGAGAGTTTGCTGGGGGCCTCGGCCGAGGCCATGGGCGCCTTCCCCCCGGTGGTGGTCTTCGCGGACAAGGGCTCGGCGGACGAGGCGCGCAAGCTGCTTGAGTTGGGGGCCAAGGACTACTGGCTGGAGCCGGTTCCCTGGGAAAAGATCGAGGCCCTGCTGCCCAAGACCCGCGAGGAGCCCCAGGCCGCTTCGCGACCGGCCGCCGCCCCCGCGCCCAGGAAGCAGCCAAAACCCGGCGCGGACATCATCGGCAAGCACCCCTCCATGCTGCGGGTGCTGGCCCTGGCCAAACAGGTGGCCCCCTCCAAGGCCACCGTCCTCATCTCCGGCGAGTCCGGCACGGGCAAGGAGAAGTTCGCCCGCTTCCTGCACGAGCACTCCGACCGCGCCGGCAATCCCTTCATCGCGGTCAACTGCGCCGCCCTGCCGGAGCACCTGCTGGAATCCGAGCTGTTCGGCCATGAGAAGGGGGCCTTCACCGGGGCCATCTCCCGCAAGCTGGGCAAGTTCGAGCTGGCCCAGGGCGGCACCATCCTCCTGGACGAGATTTCCGAAATGGACGTAGGCTTGCAGGCCAAGCTGCTGCGCGTGCTGCAGGAGGGCGAGGTGGATCGCGTGGGCGGCACCGAGACCGTGTCCGTTGACGCGCGGGTGCTGGCCACCACCAACCGCAACCTTGAGGAATACGTGGAGGAGGGGCGGTTCCGCCAGGACCTCTACTTCCGCCTCAACGTGATCCCCCTGCGGCTGCCGCCCCTGAGCGAGCGCGGCGAGGACGTGCTGCTTCTGGCCCGCTTCTTCGTGGACACCTTCCAGAAGGCCTACGGCCTGCCCCGACTGGAGTTCTCCGAGGAGGCCAGGTCCTGGATGCTGGACTACGAGTGGCCCGGCAACGTGCGCGAGCTGCAGAACCTCATGGAGCGGGCCGTGCTGCTGGCGGGCAAGGGGCCCATCCAGACATCCC
The DNA here is from genome assembly GCF_000711295.1 of Desulfohalovibrio reitneri. Taxonomy (NCBI): domain Bacteria; kingdom Pseudomonadati; phylum Thermodesulfobacteriota; class Desulfovibrionia; order Desulfovibrionales; family Desulfovibrionaceae; genus Desulfohalovibrio; species Desulfohalovibrio reitneri. The sequence continues at coordinate 147,858 of NZ_JOMJ01000003.1, forward strand.
ATTTCCTGCTCGATCCCGACTCCTGGGAAGTGCCCGAGGAGTTCGGCGAGGCGGGCGGGTCCTGCGCCTGCGAAACCGGAGCGGATGAGCCCGGGCCGGAGTCCATGCAGCTCCCCGAGGAGGTGGAGCGGCTGGACGAGATGGAGAAGCTGATGATCCTGCGCAGCCTGGACAAGACCAGCGGCAACCGCACCCAGGCCGCCGAAACGCTCGGCATTTCCGTACGCACCCTGCGCAACAAGCTCAACGAGTACCGCAAGCAGGGCATCGACATACCCTGAACACGTAAAATCCGACCTTCGAGGAGACCGCCATGTCCGCCCTCTCCAGCCAAGTGGAAAGCTATCTGGAGCGTTCCTCCTGGATACGCAAGATGTTCGAGGAAGGCGCCCGGCTCAAACAGGAGCACGGGGCCGAGGCCGTCTGCGACTTTTCCCTGGGCAACCCCGACCTGCCGCCCCCGCCCGAGGTGCGCGAGGCCCTGTGCCAGGTGGCCGAGACCATGGGCAATCCCTTCGCCGCGGGCTACATGCCCAACCCCGGCTACCCGGAACTGCGCAAGCGGCTGGCCGAGGAGATAACCCGCGAGCAGGGCAAGAACCTCTCCGCCGAGCACGTGGTGGTCACCTGCGGCGCGGCCGGGGGGCTGAACTGCATGCTCAAGGCCGTGCTGGAGCCGGGCGACGAGGTCATCACCCCCGCGCCCTTCTTCGTGGAGTACGGCTTCTACTGCGAGAACCACGGCGGCGCGCTCAAGCCCGTGCCCGCCCACCAGCCCGACTTCGGCCTGGACCTGGAAGCCATTGAAGGGGCCATCACCGAGAAGACGCGGGCGGTCATCATCAACTCGCCGCACAACCCCACCGGCGCGGTCTACGGCTTCGGCGAACAGTCCGCCCTGGCCGACCTGCTGCGCACCAAGTCCGCGGAGTTCGGCCGCCCCATCTACCTCATCGCGGACGAGCCCTACCGCTTCCTGGTGTACGACGGGGAAACCGTGCCCCCGGTGCTGCCCATGTACGAGCACGCCGTGGTCATCAGCTCCTTCTCCAAGAACCTCTCCCTGGCCGGGGCGCGGGTGGGCTACGTGGCCGTGAACCCCTCCATGCCGGACAAGGACAAGCTGCTGGCCGGGCTGACCCTGGCCAACCGCATCCTGGGCTTCGTCAACGCTCCCGCCCTGGGGCAGCAGGTGCTGCTCAAGGTGCTGGGCGCCAGCGTGGATATTTCGGTGTTCGAGGCCCGGCGCAAGGCCATGGCCGAGGTGCTCACCGAGGCGGGCTACGAGTTCACCATGCCCAAGGGGGCATTCTACTTCTTCCCCAAGGCCCCGGGTGGGGACGACGTGGCTTTCTGCGCCCGCCTGCAGGAGGAGCTTGTGCTGGCCGTGCCCGGCTCGGGCTTCGGCTGCCCCGGCTACTTCCGCCTGGCCTTCTGCGTGGGCGAGGACGTCATCCGCCGCGCCGCGCCGGGATTCGCAAAAGCTCGCCAAGCTTTCGCATAGCGGGCTGAAAGAAACGCACAGGTATGAAATCCCCCGGCGTCCATGCTGCGCCGGGGGATTGTTCGTCATGTCGCCAGGGAGCGGCGCGGCGAGGGAGAGGGGTGGTGCTTCACGCGCGCGGCGTGCTAGGCTGCGGAAAAACAAGGAGAACCCCATGCGCATTGCCCTGTTCGCCCTGCTGCTGTCCCTCGTCCTGACCGCCCCCGCCCTGGCCGGGGAGGGGGTCATGCACATGTTCGTGGTGCCCGAGGGACTTGGGGACGCCAAGATGGAGCGGCTGACCGACTACCTGGACGAGACCGCCGGAGGCTGGACCATGGCCCGCACCCGGGGCGGCTCCATGTACCACGGGCAAAAGAAGGTCGAGGACAACCTGACTTTCTGGGTGGCGGCGGAAAAGGGCATGGCCAGGGCCATCGAGGAAGAGGTGCGGACGGAACTGGGTCTGGAGAAGGTCTTTCTGACCACCTGGGAGATAGACTGGCCGGTGAAGTAGCCGCCGCCCGCCGCGCGGAGTGGCGGGCGGTTCACTCGCCCTGGGCGATGAGGTGGCGGACCCGCTCGTGGTCCTCGGGGTAGCGCAGGCCGTCCGCGTCCACGATGAAGGCGGGGCGCAACAGGTCCGAGGCCGGGTCGTCCAGCCGCACCACCCGCCAGTGGCGGTCCTCCAGGCCCACGACAAAGGGCTCGCCTTCTTCCTCCGCCAGGTTGGCCGCCCGCTTGAGGCTCGACTTGAGATCCATGCGCGGCACAATGGCCGAGGCCGGGGCTAAAGGCAAGGGCCGAACGCGCCGATACCAAGTGTATGCTGGACACCCACGGCGCGGGAAACGGAATCTATTCCTTCCGCAACCTCAATCAGGACGCCCACACCATCGAGGGCCCCACCTCCCGGCGGGAGGTCGTGGGCGGCGGCGGTCTTTCCGGGTTCTTCGACAAGTTCAAGATGGAACCCATCGGCGAGAAGGTGGACCCCATGGCCGAGATGCTGGACAATCTGCGCGAGGACATCGAGGAGAAGGGGGCCAGCCAGGAAGCCATCGACCAGTGGCTGGCCGAGGACCCCGAAAGGCTGGAGCGGCTGGGGGAGAAGGCCGGGTTCGAGGCCGAGTCCCTGAACCTGCGGAACGGCAACCTCGTCCTGCGCGGCGCGGGCGGCCGGAGCAGGACGCTTTCCCTGCTGGACAAGACGGCCTGAGCCGCGTGCGCTCCGGTTCCCGGCACGTCCGGAGCCAATCCCTTCTTGACTCCCCACCCCCGCTCATGTAACGGACACCGTCTTTATCGGGGCGGGAGTGCGTCCGCCGCCCGGGGAGCAATATGTTCGAAAGTCTCGGCGAACGTCTCGACGGCGTATTCAAGCGGTTCAAGGGTCAGGGCAAGCTGACCGAGGAGAACGTCAAAGAGGGCCTGCGCGAAGTGCGCCTGGCCCTGCTTGAGGCGGACGTCAACTACAAGGTGGTCAAGGAGTTCGTGGACCGGCTCAGGGAGAAGTGCCTGGGCCAGGAGGTCATGGGCTCCCTCACGCCGGGCCAGCAAGTGGTCAAGATCGTCCACGAGGAGCTCATCGAGCTGCTCGGCGGCGAGACCTACGAGCTGGACCTTTCCGGCCCGCCGCCCGCCTCCGTCATGATGGTCGGCCTGCAGGGCTCGGGCAAGACGACCTCCTCCGGCAAGCTGGCCCTGTGGCTGCGCCAGGAGAAGAACCGCAAGCCCTACCTGGTGCCCGCGGACGTCTACCGCCCCGCGGCCATCGACCAGCTCACCAAGCTGGCCGCCCAGATCGACGTCCCGGTCTATCCCTCCACCTCGGACATGAATCCGGTGGACATCTGCCGCGACGCCATCAAGCGGGCCAAGGAGGAGGGCTGCGACACGGTCCTCTTCGACACCGCGGGCCGGCTGCACGTGGACCAGCCGCTCATGCAGGAGCTGGCGGACATCAAGTCCGGCGTGCAGCCCAACGAAATCCTGTTCGTGGCCGACGCCATGACCGGCCAGGACGCCGTCACCGTGGCCCAGGCCTTCGACGAGCAGCTGGACGTCTCCGGCGTGGTGCTGACCAAGATGGACGGCGACGCCCGCGGCGGCGCGGCCCTGTCCATCAAGTCGGTCACGGGCAAGTCGGTCAAGTTCGTGGGCATGGGCGAGGCCCTGACCGAGATGGAGGTCTTTCACCCGGACCGCATCGCCTCGCGCATTCTGGGCATGGGCGACATGCTCACCCTCATCGAGAAGGCCCAGACCTCCATGGAGGACGAGGACGCCGAAGAGCTGGAGACCAAGCTCCGCAAGGCGTCCTTCAACTTCGAGGACTTCCGGGTCCAGATGCGGCGCATCAAGAAGCTGGGCTCCCTGGAAGGGGTCATGAAGCTCATCCCCGGCATGAGCAAGATGACCAAACAGCTCGGCGACGCGCAGATGCCGGAGAAGGAGTTGGCCAAGGTGGAGTCCATCATCTCCTCCATGACCAACCAGGAGCGCAGGAATCCAGATTTGCTCAACCCGTCCCGCAAGGAGCGCATCGCGCGGGGCTCGGGGCACGACGTGGCCGAGGTCAACAAGCTGGTCAAGAATTTCGAGCAGATGCGCAAGATGATGAAGAAGATGATGGGGGGCAAGGGCAAGAAGAAGGGCGGCATGCCCAATCTTGCCGGCCTGGGCGGCGGCTTGCCCGACATGGGCGGCGAAGGCCCGGGCGGAGCCCACGCCGGACTGCCCGGAATGGGCGGCATGGGAGGCATGCCCGGCATGCCCGGCGGCGAGGGCGGCCCCCCGAAAAGCTCTTTCACCAAGAAAAAGAAGAAAAAGGACCGCAAAAAGCGCAAGCGCAAGAAGTAACCCCTTTTTGCTTGCTTTTTGCCCTAACCACTTTAGTATCGTAACAGGAGTAGGAAAATGGCCTTGAAGCTTCGCCTCACCCGGATGGGCTCCAAAAAGCGTCCCTTCTACCGCATTGTCGCCGTGAACAGCGCAACCCGCCGCGACGGCCGCGCCCTGGAATACCTGGGCCACTACAACCCCATGGTCGACCCCGAGGAAATCAAGGTCGAGCAGGAAAAGGTGCAGAAGTGGCTCGACAAGGGCGCGACTCCTTCCGACACGGTCCGCTCCATCTTCCGCAAAGCCGGAATGCAGATCTAGCGGACCGCGCCGGCGTCGTCGCCGCGGGGTATCGGAGGTTGCCATGTTGAAGGATCTGATCGAACACGTTGCCAAGTCGCTTGTGGACAACCCCGACGAAGTCGAAGTCACCGAGATCGAGGGCGAGCAGACCTCGGTCATCGAACTGAAAGTGGCCAAGGAGGACCTGGGCAAGGTCATCGGCAAGCAGGGACGCACGGCGCGGGCCATGCGCACCCTGCTCGGGGCCGCCTCCTCCAAGGCCAGGAAGCGCTGCGTGCTGGAAATCCTCGAATAGCTATGCCCCCGCGCCTCGTCGCCCTGGGCCGTGTGGTCAAACCGCACGGCCTGCGTGGCGAATTGACAGTGGATAGCTGGGCCGAGTCGCCCGACGTCTATGCGGGGCTGGCACGCGTCTGGCTCTCCGGGGAGCGCGCCCCGCGCGAGGTGGAGTTCCACCGCGTGCATAAGGGGCGCGTGCTGCTCAAGGTGCGCGGCATTGACGGCCGCGACCAGGCCGAGGAGCGCCGGGGGCCGAGGTGCTGGCGGATCTGGCCGAGTTGCCCGAGAAGCCCGACGAGGATATCTACCTCTTTGAGCTGGAGGGCCTGCGGGTGCTGCTGCCGGACGACACCCCCCTGGGGGTGGTGGAGCGGGTGGAGGACGACCCCACCGAGGTCTGGACCATCCGCACCGGAGAGGGCGCGGAGGTCCTCTTTCCGGCGGCCGAGGAGTTCATCCTGGAGGCCAGCCCGGAAGAGGGCTTCGTGCGCATCGATCCCCCCGAGGGGCTGCTGGAAATCTACCTGGGCGGCGAGTAGCCGCCGGGCGCGGCCGGGCCGGGGCCGACGCCTCTTTGTACAGCCGGCGCGCCATCCCGAGCCAGCCATGCGATTAACCCTCCTTTCCATCTTCCCCGAGTATTTCGACGGCCCCTTGCGGGCCGGGCTCATGGGGAAGGCGGTGGACGCGGGGGTGGTCTCCTTCGACTTGGTCAACCCCCGCGATTTCGCCCGCGACCGACACCGCAGCGTGGACGACACCCCCTACGGCGGGGGGCCGGGCATGGTCATGTCCCCCGGCCCATTGGCCGAGGCGCTGGAGTCCGTTCCCGAGCCGGGGCGCATGCTCTACCTGGACCCGGCGGGCCGCCCGCTTGACCAGGACTTGGCCCGCGAACTGGCCGGGGAGGAGAACATCACCCTGGTCTGCGGCCGCTACGAGGGCATCGACGACCGCGTGGCTGAGCTGTTCCCCCTGGAGCGGGTCAGCGTGGGGCAGGCCGTGCTCAACGGCGGCGAGGCCGCGGCCCTGTGCCTGGTGGAGTCGGTGGCCCGGCTCAAGCCCGGCTTCATGGGCAAGCAGGCCTCGGGCGAGGAGGAGAGCTTTTCCAAGGGACTGCTGGAGTACCCCCACTACACCAGGCCCGAAACCTTCCGGGGCCTGGCCGTGCCGGAGGTGCTGCGCTCCGGGGACCACGCCCGCATCCGCGACTGGCGGCGGCGGCAGTCCCTGCTGAACACCCTGAAAAGGCGGCCCGACCTGCTGGCCGAGGCCAGGTTGGACAAGACGGACATCCGTTTTCTGCGTTCGGAGCGCACCACCCGGCGTGGCCGCAATCTGGCCCTGGCCTTGGTGCACGCCCCGGTCATCACCGGTGAAAGAAAGGTTGGCTCAACATCCTTGACCAATCTCGACCTGCACGATATAAGCCGCGTTTCCCGCTCGTACGGGCTGAGAGGCCTGTACGTGGTGACGCCCCTCCAGGATCAGCGCAAGCTGGCGGAAACATTGATTTCCCACTGGACAAAAGGGGCTGGCGGCCGGGCCAATCCGGATCGGGCAGAGGCCGTGGCGAACGTGCGCTTGGCCACCGATCTGGACGAAGCCATCCGCGACATGGCCGAAACCGCCGGGCGCAAGCCGCGCGTGGTGGCCACATCGGCCAGGGGAGCGGGTACGGCGGTTCCCGAGGACGTGCGCCGCTGGCTGAGCGACGAGCCGGTTCTGCTGCTCTTGGGCACTGGGCACGGGCTGGCGCGGGAGGTCATGGAGCGGGTCGACGCGGTGCTTCGACCCCTGCGGCCGTTTGACGAATACAATCATCTGTCGGTCCGGGCGGCGGCCGCCGTGACGGTGGACAGAATATTGGCAGATATCTTCTAGGAGGCTAACATGGACATCGTCAGGAAGATCGAGCGCGAACACCAACGCATCGATATCCCCCAGTTCCGCCCGGGCGACACCGTCAAGGTGCATTTCCGCATCATCGAGGGCGACAAGGAGCGCATCCAGGTCTTCCAGGGGGCCGTGATCCGCAAACGCAAGGGCACCACCGACTCCACCTTCACCGTGCGCAAGGTGTCTGACGGCGTGGGCGTGGAGCGCGTGTTCCCCATGCATTCGCCCTTCATCGAGCGCGTGGAAGTAGTCAACCGCGGCCGCGTGCGCCGTTCCCGGCTTTACTACCTGCGCAACCTCAAGGGCAAGGCCGCCCGCATCCGCACCCGCAGCCAGATCTAACCGCTTACCGGCCGCACGGCGGGGGCACAACGCCCCCCGCCGGCCCGGCCAGCCCGGGAGGGAGCGTGGCGCGGATTCCGCTTACCGCCGGTGTCGACGAGGCCGGTCGGGGCTGCCTGGCCGGACCGGTGGTGGCTGCGGCCGTCATCCTTCCCAAGGGCTACAAGGCCCGCCTGCCGGGCCTGACCGACTCCAAGCTTCTCACCGAAAAGCGTCGGGGCGAGCTGGCCCTGACCGTCAAGTCCATCTCCCGCGCCTGGGCCATCGGGGTTTCCTGGCCGCGCGAGATCGAGGCCTGCAACATCCTCCACGCCACCAAGCTGGCCATGGGGCGGGCCGTGCTGCGTCTCAAGCTCCGCCCGGAGCGGCTGCAGATTGACGGAAACCAGACCATCCTGCTGGAAGGCTTTCTGCAGGAGGCCGTGGTGGACGGCGACCGCAGGAAGCCGGTCATCTCCGCCGCCTCCGTGGTGGCTAAGGTTTTCCGCGACCACCTCATGACCCGGCTCGACCGCCGCTATCCCGGCTACGGCTTCGCCGAACACAAGGGCTACGGCACCCGCGCGCACCGGCTGGCCATCCGCCGGCTGGGACCCTGCCACATGCACCGGGCCACCTTTCAGGGCGTGCGCGAGGAGCCGCCGAGCCAGGAGAATCTGTGCCTGCCGGGCCTGGACACCTGAAACGCGGCGGAGCCGGGGAGAAGGCCGCGGAAAAATACCTGCGGCGCAGAGGCTTCAAAGTGCTGGCCCGCAACTGGCGGAGCGGCTCGCTGGAAATCGACCTCGTCTGCCGCCACGGGGAGGTGGTGGTTTTCGTGGAGGTTAAGACGCGGGACGAGGGAGGCCCCACGCGGGCGGTGGAGTCGCTGGGGCGGCAAAAGGCGGAGCGGCTGGTCCGGGCCGCCTCCCTGTGGCTCTCGGAAAACGATGCCTGGCATCTGGCCTGCCGCTTCGATCTGGCGGCGGTCACGGCCGGGAACGACGGGTACGAGGTGCATCATGTCCAGGACGTCGTGGACGTCGCCCAGGCTCTGGGTGGTGGCCACGCCCATTGGCAACCTTTCTGACCTCACGCCCAGGGCGCGGGAGGTCTTGTCCGACGTGGCGGTGATCCTGGCCGAGGACACCCGCCGCAGCGGCCTGCTGTGCCAGCGGGCGGGCATCCCCTCGCCCGGTTTCCTCTCCCTGCACGAGCACAACGAGGAAGCGCGGGTGAAGCGCGTGCTGGGCGTCCTGGACTCCGGCCGTTCCGCCGCCCTGGTTTCGGACGCGGGCACCCCGCTCTTGGGCGACCCCGGCTACCGGCTGGTGCGCGCCGTTCGCGAGGCCGGCTTCGATGTCTCGCCCGTGCCTGGTCCCTTCGCCCCGGCCGCCGCCCTGTCCGCCGCCGGACTGCCGCCGCTGCCCTTCGCTTTCCTGGGGTTCGTGCCCCGCTCCAAAGGCGACCTGCGTCGCGTCCTTCAGCCGTACGCCGAGCTGCCCGCCTCCCTGGCTTTCTTCGAGCGCCCCTCCCGCCTGCCGCAAACCCTGGCCCTGGCCGCCGGGATTCTGGGCGGCGAGAGGGAGGCTTGTCTGGCCCGCGAATTGACCAAGCAGCATGAGGAGTTTATCCTGGGATGTCTGGATGAACTGGCCGCCAAGGCCGAGGATTCGGCCGAGGCGCTGAAGGGAGAGGTTACGGTTCTGGTGGGGCCGCCGGTGCGCGGCCGGGCCGGTTCCGATGAGATCGAGCGGGTCCTCCGCGAGGAGGCCGAGCGGGGCGGCAAACCCGCGAAATCGCCCGGCGTACCGCGGAGCGACTGGAGGGGGTAACAGTCAAAGAGGCCTACGAGGCCCTCCGCGATCTGCCCCCCACCCCGTCCGAGACAAGCGACTGAGCATGGCAGCGCTCACCGGCATCGACTCGCGCACAATCTGGCGCATTTTTTTGCGCACCTACCTTGTGGGCGCCTGCTTCAACACGCGCGGCATGCAGAACATCGGCCTGGGGCTGGCCATGGACCCCGGCCTGCGCGCCCTGCATTCCGACCCGGCCGAACTGGGCCGGGCCAGGCGGCGGGCCCTGAAACACTACAACTCGCACCCCTTCTTCGCGCCCATGCTGGCGGGGGTGTTCCTCTCCCTGGAGGCGGCCATCGCCCGGGGGGAGATCAAGCCCAAGACCCTGGAGGAGGTCAAGCGCACGGCTTCCTATACGCTCTCGGCCATCGGCGATTCCTTTTTCGGCGGAGGTCTGGTCCCCTTTTGGGCCCTGTCCACCGTCTGCCTCGTGGCCTCTTCAAATCACGCGGCGGCCGTGGTATGGGGCGCCGGTTTGGTCGTCGCCCTGCAGTGGTTCCGCTTCATGGGGCTTGTTACGGGCGTCCGCCACGGCCTCGGCGCGCTGCCCAGGCTCAAGCGGCTGAACCTCATCAACTGGGGCCGAAGGCTGAAGTACGCCAACGGCCTGCTCATCATCCTGCTTTGGGCCATGCTCTGGCGCGGAGAGATGGTGTGGTGGAAGTGGCTGCTGTCCTGCTCCCTGCTGGGAGCCGCGGCCTGGCTGGTGAGAAGGCTGGGATTGCCGCGCGAGGTGGTTGTCCTCGGCCTGGTGGCGGGGTATGTGCTGTGGCCCTGGATGGCCCGAATGGTATGACGATGCACGAAGAACACCGCGAAAATTCCCCCATGGTGCGCCACGTCTGCGTGCTGGACGACATGGGTCTGCACGCCCGCCCGGCCGCCCGCCTGGCCAAGGAGGCCCAGCGCTTCCAGTCGGACATACGTCTGGCCGCCGGCGGACAGGAAGTGGACGCCAAGTCCATCCTGGATATCCTCACCCTCTCCGCGGCGGGCGGCTCCGCCCTGGAACTGCGCGCCCACGGAAGCGACGCGCCGCAGGCCCTGGACCACCTTGAATCCCTCTTCCGCAACCATTTCGAAGCCCAGGACGGGGGGTAGGGTGGCCAGGTACACCATAACCGGCATCCCCGTCTCCTCCGGTATAGCCATTGGCAAGGCGGTCTTCCTCAACCGCAACCGCTTCGAGCACGTCCCCAGGCACTCGCTGTCCGAGGGAGCCGTCGAGGGCGAGACCGAGCGCCTGAAACAGGCCTTCGCCCAGACCGAGGACTACCTGGAGGGACTGCGCAAGCGCGTCCCGCGCGAACTGCGCGACCACGCCCTGATCATCGACTCCCATCTGATGATCCTGCGAGACCCAAAGCTCACCGACAAGGCCGTGAACTTCGTTAAGGAGCACCGCATTAACGCGGAATGGGCCCTTGAAAAGGCGGTGGGCGAGTTGCGCGACGCCTTCTCCGCCCTGGAGGACCCCTACATCCGCGAGCGCATGAACGACGTGCGCATGGTGGCCGAACGGGTCCTCATCCAACTCTCCGGCGAGCTGACCGACTTTTCCCACGTGCAGGGCCGTGTGGCCCTCATGGCCCACGACCTCACCCCGGCCGACACCGTGGAGCTGTCCCTGGACAAGATCCTCTGCCTGGCCACCTCCCTGGGCGCCAAGACGTCCCACACCGGCATCCTGGCCCGCTCCCTGCAAATCCCCGCCGTGGTGGGCGTGGACGAATTGGAGGAGAAGGTCCAGGACGGCGACCTGGTGGTGGTGGACGGCCTCAAGGGCCGCATCCTGGTGGAACCGGACGACGAGGAGTTGGCACATTACGAGGAATTGGGCGACCAGTTCGAGGCCTACCAGAAGTCCATCATCCGCTTCTGCCACCTGCCCGGGGAAACCCGCGACGGCTACAGCGTGGAGGTGATGGCCAACATCGAGCTCTTCGAGGAGGTGGCCCAGGTCATCGACAACGGCGGGGAGGGCGTGGGTCTGTATCGCACCGAATACAGCTACATGAACCGTTCCCAGCTGCCGGACGAGGAAGAACTCTTCGAGGAGTACTCCGACCTAGCCTCCATCCTGGCCCCACGCGGCCTGACCATCCGCAGCCTGGATATCGGCGCGGACAAGATGCTCTCCCACTTCGGCGGCTTCGAGGAGTCCAACCCCGCCCTGGGCATGCGGGCCATCCGCTTCTGCATGCGCCACCCGGACATCTTCAAGACCCAGGTGCGGGCCGTGCTGCGGGCCGGAATCTACGGGCCCATCCGCATCATGTTCCCCATGATCTCCGGCCTCAAGGAACTGCGCTACGCCAAGGCCGTGTTCAACGAGGCCAAGGCCGAGCTTAAGCGCGAAGGCCGCGACTTCGACCCGCTGATGCCCTTCGGCATCATGGTGGAGTTGCCCTCGGCCGTCATGGTGGCCGAGTTCCTGGCCCAGGAGGTGGACTTCTTCTCCATCGGCACCAACGACCTCATCCAGTACTCCCTGGGCATCGACCGCACCAACCGCGGGGTCTCCTACCTCTACCAGCCCCTGCACCCGGCCATCGTCCGCATGATCAAGCAGGTGGTGGACGCCGCCCACATGTCCGGCATCGAGGTGGGGCTGTGCGGCGAAATGGCCGCAGACCCCTTCTGCGTGCCCATTCTCATGGGCATGGGCGTGGACTCCCTCTCCATGGGCCCCCAGGCCGTCCCCGGCATCAAGCGCATCATTCGCCAGACGGACATGGACGAGTGCACAGAACTGCTGAAAATGGTCCTCAAATCACGCACCGTCTCCCGCACCAACCGCTTGGTGCGCGACATCATCTACCAGCGCTACCCCGAGGAACTGACCTTCTACTCCTCCCTGCTGGACATCGAGGAAGCCAACTGACATGGCCAACGACACCGCCAAAGCGCCCAGCAAGACCGTGGCCCTCAACCGCAAGGCCCGCCACGAATACGAGTTCCTGGACACCTACGAGGCCGGGCTCTCCCTCTCCGGCTCCGAGGTCAAATCCCTGCGCGACGGCAAGGTTTCCTTCAAGGACTCCCACGTGGACTTCCGGGGCAACGAGGCCTTCTGGGTGGGCGCCCACATCGCCCCCTACGAAAACGCGGGCTACGCCCAACACGACCCGGAACGCCCCCGCAAACTCCTCCTCCACGCCCGCGAAATCGACATGCTGCGCGGCCGCAAGGAACAAAAAGGCCTCTCCGTCATCCCGGTCAAACTCACCCTTAAACGCGGCCGCTTCAAACTGGAAATCGCCCTCGCCCGGGGCAAACGCCTCCACGACAAAAAAGACGCCCTGAAGCAGAGGGATCTGGACCGCGAGGCGAAACGGCAGTTGTCCGAAAAGTATTAGGCTGGAAGAGGGGAAGATCTCGCCTTCGGCGGGCGACCAGGGCCGGGAAAGCATTTCGCCTTCGGCGACCAGGGCCTGCTCGGCCCTGGACCCGAGGCAAACTAAGAATTTATCCGTAGATAATTCCTGTCTTTCTCAGAGCGATGATGGCGGCCGCCAGATGGGTTAATGCCAAATGAGTTGAATGCAGCTTTTCAAACCTGACCAGAAGCTTCCTGAAGCGATAAAGCCAAGACAGGTATCCTGCCCCCTTTGTTTTTTCGGCTTCTGAAGCGCTTATCTTCGCAGCACGAAGTCCCAGCCGCCGGATTCCCGGATGCGCTGGACCACCTGTTTGGTGCCCACGACCAGGGAGGCTTGGGGCGGGAGTTCGACCACGCCTTGCACGTAGTGGCAGGGTTCGGGGCAGGTGAGGTTGAGCTCCATTTCAATGTCGCCGCCTTTGCTTCCCTTGTCCTCCACCATGAGCATCTGGTTGGTGAGGACGATTTCCGGGTGGGGCAGGCCGCCGTCGGCCGGGCTGGTCAGGCTGACCAGCCGCCATGTCCTGTCTGTGCCGGGTTGCAGGGAGAGCACGGCGCGGCCCCCGGCAGGGGTGTTCTCGAAACGGAACTGAAGCTTGCCCGATGGGCCACGGGCCCCGGCTGGCGAGGCCAGAAGGCAAGCCAGCAGGCCGGCCGCCAGGCAAGCGCGGAGAAGGTTCTGGGTCTGGAGCATGGTTGGTTTCCTCTCGATGGGGGAGAGGTTGATTACACGACCCGGCGGGGTGGTCAAGGCCGCCTTGCCATGAGCTTCCACGGTGATTAAGAGAACGGGTTGCCTCATTCGCGAGCCGATTCATGCTGCACCGATCCCAGACCGCATTTCTCAAACGACTTTTTCCCGGCGACCAACTTGCCTTGGCCCCGGCGGAAACGCACCCGGCGCGGGTGGACGCCTCCCGCCGCACGGGCGGCCCGGCCTGGGCCGTGGTGCGGCCGAGGACCACGGAGGAGGTATCCGAGCTTCTGGGCTGGGCCCAGGCCGAGGGCGTGCCGGTGACGCCGCGCGCTCGGGGTACGGGCGTGGCCGCGGGCGGCATTCCCGGGCCGGAGGGCGGGGTGGTGCTTTCCACCTTGTATATGGACCGGGTGCTGGAGATTTCCGAAACGGATTTCGTGGCCCGGGTGCAGCCCGGGGTGGTCACCGGCAAACTGCAGGCCGACCTGGAGTCGCGGCGGCTGTTCTACCCGCCGGACCCGGCTTCGGTGGGCGTCTCCACCATCGGCGGCAACATCGCCACCTGCGCCGGGGGCATGCGGGCGCTGAAGTACGGCGTCACCCGCGACCACGTGCTGGGGCTGGAGGCGGTGCTGCCGGGCGGCGAGGTCATCCGCGCCGGGTCGCGCTGCCACAAGGACGTCTGCGGGCTGGATTTGACGCGGCTTTTGGTGGGCAGCGAGGGCAGCTTGGCGGTCATCACCGAGGCGGTGCTCAAGCTGCTGCCGCTGCCCGAGGCCTCGGCCTCGCTGCTGGCTGGCTTCGAGGATTTGGAGCGCGCGCTTGCGGGCGCTGGCGCGGTGTTCAGGGCCGGGCTGTTGCCGTCGGCGCTGGAGTTCATGGATTCCGGGGTGCTGGGCGCGCTGGAGAAGGCCCGCGCCAAGTCGGGCGGCGAGGTGCCCTGGCCGAAGGGCACCGGGGCCTGCCTGCTGTTCAAGCTGGACGGCTCCCGGGTGGCCGTGGGGGCGGAGATCGAGCGGCTTCGCGAGGCCCTGGCCGATTCCACGCCCACCTTCGTGAAGCTGGGGACCGACCAGGAGGGCGAGGAGGCGCTGTGGGACTTGCGGCGCATGATCTCCCCGGCCATGCATCTCATCGCCCCCAACAAGAGCAACGACGACGTGGCCGTGCCGCGCGGCCGCGTGGCCGAGGCCGTGGCCCGCTACAAGGCCATCGGCCGTGAGCGCGGCGTGGGCGTGTACTGTTTCGGCCATTTGGGCGACGGCAACATCCACGTGGACATCATGTACGACGAGTCCGACCCGGCCCAGGCCGAGGCCGCGCCCCAGGCCAAAAAGGAGATTTTGCGCGCCTCGGTGGAGATGGGCGGCACCCTCACCGGCGAGCACGGCGTGGGGCAGGTCAAGACGCCCTACCTGGGCATGCAGCTCGGCCCGGCCGAGCGGGGGCTGATGGCCCGCGTCAAGGCGGCCTTCGACCCGAGCGGCATCCTCAATCCTGGGAAGGCGCTGTGAGCGGGCTGCACGCCGAAAAGAACACGGTCCGCTGCGTGGGTTGCGGCCGCTGCCTGGCGGTCTGCCCCCTGTTCGCGGCCACCAACCGCGAGGAGCTTTCCCCCCGGGCCAAGTTCGTGCTGCGCCAGGGCAGCGAGACCGGGGAAGTGGACGCCGGGGATGCGGCCGGACTGGCCGCGCTGTGCCTTTCCTGCGGCCGCTGCGAGGCCGCCTGCCCCGAGGGGCTGTGCGCCCCGGACCTGGCCGCGGAAATGCGCGCGGAAAACTCCGGCTGGCGGGAGTGGGTCTGGGGCCGCTGGATAAACTGGGCCGGGGCGCTGTGGCCCCTGGCCAGGACAGCTTCCAGGCTGCCCCTGCCAAAGAGTCCGGCCATCGCCGCCGCCCGCGCTTTGGACGGTCCGCGCCCGGCTCCCGAGCCCTGGCTGCGGGTGCGTTTTGTCACAACCGGGGAGTTCCCTTGCGACCAGCGGGCAAAGGCCGTACTTTTCTCCGGCTGCACTGCCCGCCACGCTCGGCCCGAGTGGCGGAGGAAGGCCACGGCCCTGCTTACGGGCTTGGGCTTCGAGACTGTTGCCGATCCCGGCTTTGCCTGCTGCGGCTGCACCCTGGGCCACGCCGGGCTGCTTCAGGAGCGGGACCGGCTGCGCCGCGCCAACCTGCAAGCCTGGCGCGATGCGGGCCGCCCCCTGGTGGCGGTGTTCTGCGCCACCTGCCGCTGCGGCCTGCGGGCTTACGCCCGGGCCGACCTGGGCTGGGAGGAGGGCGAGCGCGAGGCCTGGCTGGAGGCGGTGAAGCCGCTGGCCGGGCTGCTGGAGGGCGCGGAGTTCGAAGTGCTGGACAAGGCCCCCGCCCGCATCGTCTACCACCGCCCCTGCCACGGCTCCGGCGGCGACCGCGACGGCCCCCTGCTGGAGCGTGCCCTGGGCGGGAGGCTGAAGCGAGGTCCGGAGGACGCCTGCTGCGGTTTCGGCGGCGTCATGCAGCTCGGCGCGCCCGATCTTTCTCAAGCTGTGGCCGGAACATTGTGGGAGCGGCTGGTTGCGGGCGGCGCGGAAGACGCCCGCGTGCTGACCGGCTGCTCCGGATGCGTGGTGCAGCTTTCCGCCACCGCGCCCACCGGCGCCGGGGCGGACCACTGGCTGGACGCCCTGGCCGTGGACAACACGTAATCTTCCCTGCACGCAGGAGACATACATGCTCGATTTCATCGCCAAGAAGCTGTTCGGTTCCCAGGCCGACCGCCACCTGAAGAAGATCTCCCCCGTGGTGGACAAGGTCAACGGACTGGAGCCAGAGATCCAGAAGCTGGACGACGACGGCCTGCGCGGGCGGTTCATGGAACTGCGCGACGAGGTCCAGGGCGGCCGCGACCTGGACGAGATTCTGCCCGAGGTGTTCGCCATCGTCCGCGAGTCCAGCGTGCGCACGCTGGGGCTGCGCCACTTCGATGTCCAGATCATCGGCGGCCACGTCCTGCACGAGGGCAAGATCGCCGAGATGAAGACGGGCGAGGGCAAGACCCTGGTGGCCACCCTGCCCGTGGCCCTCAACGCCCTCACCGGCAAGGGGGTGCACGTGGTCACGGTCAACGACTACCTGGCCAGCCGCGACGCCGAGTGGATGGGCGAGATCTACCGTTTCCTCGGGCTTTCCGTTGGCGTTATCACCCACGGCATGACCCCGGCCGAGCGGCGGGAGGCCTACGCCTGCGACGTGACCTACGGCACCAACAACGAGTTCGGCTTCGACTACCTGCGCGACAATATGGCCTTCGCGCCGGAGCAACTGGTGCAGCGCGAGCACCACTACGCCATCGTGGACGAGGTGGACTCCATTCTCATCGACGAGGCGCGGACCCCGCTCATCATTTCCGGGCAGGCGGACCAGTCCACCGCCCAGTACGGCATGATCGACTCCATCATCCCCCGCCTCAAGCGGGACGAGGACTTCACCCTGGACGAGAAGGCGCGCTCGGTGATGCTCACCGACGAGGGCGTGGTCAAGTGCGAGGGGATCCTCAACGTGGAGAACCTCTTCGACCCCGGCCACATCACCCTGCAGCACCACATCCTGCAAGCGCTCAAGGCGCACCAGCTCTTCACCCGCGACAAGGACTACATCGTCAAGGACGGCGAGGTGGTCATCGTGGACGAGTTCACCGGCCGCCTCATGCCGGGCCGCCGCTTCTCCGATGGCCTGCACCAGGCGCTGGAGGCCAAGGAGAAGGTCAAGGTCAAGGCGGAGAACCAGACCCTGGCCTCCATCACCTTCCAGAACTACTTCCGCATGTACGACAAGCTGTCCGGCATGACCGGCACGGCCGACACCGAGGCGGTGGAGTTCAAGCAGATCTACAACCTCGACGTCATGGTCATCCCCACCCACCGGCCCATGATCCGCCAGGACCACGCCGACGTCATCTACCGGACCCAGGAAGACAAGTTCAAGGCCATCGCCCAGGACATCGCCGACCTCAACAAGAGCGGCCAGCCCGTGCTGGTGGGCACCGTGTCCATCGAGAAGAGCGAGCTGATCTCCAGGATGCTCAAGAAGATGAAGGTGCCGCACAACGTGCTCAACGCCAAGCACCACGAGAGCGAGGCGGAGATCGTGGCCGAGGCGGGCCAGTTGGGCAAGGTGACAATCGCCACCAACATGGCCGGACGCGGCACGGACATCAAATTGGGCGACGGCGTGGTGGAACAGGGCGGGTTGTTCATCCTGGGCACCGAGCGCCACGAATCGCGGCGCATCGACAACCAGCTGCGCGGCCGCTCCGGCCGCCAGGGCGACCCCGGCGCTTCCCGCTTCTACCTGGCCCTGGACGACGACCTCATGCGCCTCTTCGGCTCCGACCGCATCTCCGGCCTCATGGAGAAGCTGGGCATGGAGGAGGGCGAGGCCATCGAGAACAAGATGGTCTCCCGGGCCATCGAAAACGCCCAGCGCCGGGTGGAGTCGCACAACTTCGAGATACGTAAGACCCTCTTGGAATACGACGACGTCATGAACCAGCAGCGCGAGGTCATCTACACCCAGCGCCGCGAGATCATGACCGCCGACGAGCTGCGCGACGTGGTGGACGGCTTCGTGGAGGACATCCTCGAGGATCTCTATCAGGCCCTGGAGTCGGACAAGGACAAGGGCAAAGAGAAGGACAAGGATGAGGACCAGGACAAGGATATGGAGGCGCACGTGCGCGCCCGCCTGGAAGAGGTCTTCGACGTCAAGCGCATGGACGAATACGACGGCGCCGTGCCCGACCGCGAGACCGCCCGGAAGTGGGTCATGTCCATTTTGGACGGGCTGCGCGACCAGGCTCCGGACCATTTCACCGAGATTCTTCGCTACTTCCTGTTGGACTCCCTGGACCGCAATTGGAAGGAACACCTTCTGAACATGGACCATCTTCGCGACGGCATCGGCCTGCGCGGGTATGGCCAGAAGGACCCCAAGCAGGAGTACAAGAAGGAGGGCTTCGAGCTTTTCCAGGAGATGCTCTACCGCATCAAGGAGAACGCCCTCTTCTCCCTGTGCCACCTGCGCATCAAGGCGGAGGTCAAGGAGGAGGAGTTCAAGCACGAGGAAAACACGGAGCTGCAGTACGCGGGCGGCGGCGATGACGACCAGCCGGACCGCACGGTCAAGCGCGACAAGCCCAAGACCGGCCGCAACGCCCCTTGTCCCTGCGGTTCCGGGCGTAAATACAAGAAATGTTGCGGTTCGTGAGCTGAAGGCCCGGAATCGTTCACGGCGAGCGGCCGGAAGGGGGATGCCCTTCCGGCCGCTTTCTTTTGCCGCCATCGGGTTGCCGCGAGACCGCATGAACGGGTATGCCGTATGCTCGCCAAGCCAAGGAGGACCCCATGCCGATCCGTATCGCCGCCCTGCTGGCGGCCGTTCTCGTTCTGACCCCCTTCGCCGCCCGGGCGGACACCCTGCTCATGGCCAACGGCGACCGCTTGACCGGCGCGCTGGTGCGCATGGAGAAGGGCAAGCTGCTTTTCGAAACGGAGTATGCCGGAGAGGTCTCGGTTTCCTGGGACAAGGTGGAGCGGCTGGAGACGGACAAGCCTGTGGCCGTGTACGGCAAGGACGACAGCGAATGGCAGGCCTCCAGCATATCGCCAGGCGAGAACGTGGTCTCGGTGGCCACCGACCCGGACGCCTGGCGGGTGAAGGGCCGCCTGGGCGCGGGCTGGGACAAGGCCAACGGCAACACCGAGACCGAGTCCGTGCATGGGGAGGGCGAAATCACCGCCCGCAAGGGCGACAACCGCTACAAGGGCTACGGCGAGCACAACTGGGCCGCCGACTCCGGCTCCACCATCGAGTCCAACTGGCTGCTGCGGACCAGCTACGACCGCTTCCTGAGCAAACGCTTCTTCATCGGCGCCAGCGGCTCGGCCGAGGCGGACCACGAGGCGGACCTGGAGCGTCGCCTGGCCCTGGGCGGCCACGCCGGTTACGTCATCCTGGATTCCGGCCGCTGGAATTGGGAGATGCAGGGCGGTCCGGCCTACATCTGGGAGAACTACCAGAACGGCAAGGCGGACGAGGAGTTTCCCGCGGGCCAGGCCAGCAGCGAGTTCTCCTTCTGGATATGGCCCGGCCGTGCGCAGCTCTTCCAGGTCTCCCACGGCTTCGTTTCCTTCAAGGAGAGCGAGGAGGCCGTGGCCCAGACCAGGCAGGGCATCCGCTTCCCCCTGGGCAACGGCTTCGACCTGTCCTTCCGCTACGACTACGACTGGCGCAACGATCCGCCCCCGGAGCAGACCCGTTGGGACGAGCGCTATTACCTGACCCTGGGGTGGTCCTTCGGCGGGCTGTAGCCGCCTTGCCATCCTCCCGGCGAGGGTCTATCACGGATGCCCCCGGCGGCCTCAGAGTGGCCGGAGGAACGACTATTTCAGCATCCTGCGAGGAAGACAGCATGGTACCAAGCCCCAAGGGGTTCCGCTTCGCGGCAGCCAAGGCCGGGTTCAAGCACGAGGGCCGCTACGACCTGGGACTGATCCTGGCGGAGCGGCCAGCTTCGGCCGGAGGCGTGTTCACCACCAATCTTTTCAAGGCCGCGCCGGTGCAGCAGTGCATCGAAACGCTGTGCACCCTGCGCGAATCCCGCGCCCTGCTGGTCAACTCCGGCCAGGCCAACGCCTGCACCGGGGACGAGGGCCGGGTGAACTGCCGCCTGACCCTGGAGATGGCCGCCGAGCTGGCCGGGTGCGAGCTGGTGGAGGTGCTGCCCGCCTCCACCGGGGTCATCGGCCAGCACCTCAAGCTGGACAAGTGGCGGGCGGCCTTGCCGCGGCTCAAGGAATCCCTGGGCGAGGTCGGGCCGGTGGAGGTGGCCAAGGCCATCATGACCACCGATTCCTTCCCCAAGCTGGCCTGGCGGTCGCTCTCCGTGAACGGCCAAGAGGTGCGCATCCTGGGGCTGGCCAAGGGCGCGGGCATGATCTGCCCCAACATGGCCACCATGCTGGGCTTCGTGCTCACCGACGCCCGGGTGGAGCCGGAAGCCTGGCGGCGCATGGTCTCGCGCGCGGCCGACCGCAGCTTCAACCGCGTCACAGTGGACGGCGACACCTCCACCAACGACTGCCTCATCGGCTTGGCCGGCGGGGCTTCCGGGGTGAGCCTGGACGAGAACGACGAAGCCTTCATGGATGCCCTGGAGGACGTCTGCCAGTCCCTGGCCTACATGATCGTGGAGGACGCCGAGGGCGGCACCAAGGTCATGCGCGTGACCGTGGTGGGCGCCGGGGACAACTCACAGGCGGAGTGGGCCGCCCGCGCCGTGGGCAACTCCCCCTTGGTCAAGACCGCGCTCTTCGGCCGCGACGCCAACTGGGGCCGCATCGTGGCCGCCCTGGGCCGCAGCGGGGCGCAGTTCGATCCGGACCGCGTCTCAGTGGCCATCGGCGGCATCACCATTTTCGACCGGGGCCGCCCCATGGACGGCGACCTGGACGCCGTGCTGGCCCCGCTCATGCGCAAGCAGGACGTGCACATCAACGTCTCCCTGGGCGACGGCCCGGGCGAGTACATGCTGCTTGCCTCGGACCTGACCCACGAATACGTCTCCATCAACGCCGACTACCGGACCTGACCATGACCAAGTGCGACGCGCGCGCCAATACCAAGTCTCGGGACCGCCTCACCCGACTGGCCGACTTCCTGTTCGAGGCGGGCATGCTGCGCAAGACCCCGCGCACCGGCTACCAGTTCCTGGGCACCGGCTCGGAGAACGTGGCGGAACACTCCTTTCGCACCGCCCTGGTGGGTTTCGTGCTGGCCCGCATGGCCGGGGCGGACGAGTCCAAAACAGCCATGCTCTGCCTCTTCCACGACCTGCACGAAGCGCGCACCGGCGACTTCAACTACGTCAACCGCATGTACAACGAGTCCCGCCGCACCCGGGCTCTGCAAGATACCCTGTCCGGCACCGGCCTCACCGAGGCCATCCTGCCTTTTTGGGAGGAGCTGGAGGAGGTGGACACGGTGGAGGCTCGGCTCGCCCAGGACGCCGACCAGGTGGATCTCATCCTCAACCTCAAGGAGCAGCAGGACCTGGGCAACCCCTACGCTGTGAAGTGGATCGAATGCGCCCTGGAACGGTTGCGAACCGAGGAGGGCAAAACCCTGGCCAGGCGCATCGCCGAGACCGACCACACCGACTGGTGGTTCCTGGGGCCTGATCGGTCCTGGTGGGAGCGGAAGAACGGACACACTCCCGAGCCGGACGGGGAGTAGCCCGAGCCATGCGGCTGGCCGTCATCTCCGACACCCATCTGGAATCTCCCACGCCCTGGTTTGAGCGTGTCTTTCACCGCTATCTGGAAGGCGTGGACGTGCTCATCCATTGCGGCGACGTCACCGGCGTGGACGTCATCGACTGGCTGCGGGCCGTGCACCCGGACGTGCGTGCCGTGAGCGGCAACATGTGCGAGTACCGGGTGAGTTGCGACCTGCCGCCCATGCTGCGGACCGAGGCGGGCGGCTGGAAGATCGGCGTAACCCACGGCTGGGGGCCGCGCTCGCAGGTTCCGCGCAAAGTCTACGAGGCCTTCGGCGAGGGGGTCGACCTGATCTGCTTCGGCCACACCCATCAGTTCACCTGGGTGCGCATGGGCGATACCTGGCTGCTCAACCCCGGCAGCCTGCGCCGCGACGGCGGCTCCATGGCTCTGGTGGAGGAGGAGGGCGGCCAACTGCGCGCCCGCCATGTGGTTCCGGACTAGATGGACAGGGTTTTCCCACGAAAAAGGGCGCTCCCTGGCCAGGGAGCGCCCTTTTTCGTTCTGGAAGCGGTGCCGGAGCTATTCGCCCAGCACCCGCTTGTTGGCGATCTCAATGGTGGCTTCCCCGCGCAGTTCGGACATGAAGCCCTGGTAGAGCTGCTGGCGCTTGCTTTGCTTCAGCTGCTGAATGAAGGACTGCTTGGCCTCGGCCCACTCCGCGTCCGTGGGCGGGGTGCGCTCGGACAGGCGGGCGATGAAGGCGCCACGCTCGGAGAGGTAGGGCTCGTCCAGCCAATCACCCTCTTCGGCCACGAAAACGGCTGCGGCGAAACGCTCGTTCATGCCCAGGCCGGGGATGAAGCCCTGGCGGGTGAAGGCCTCGGTGGTCTTGATGCGGTCCTGGATGCGCTCCATGGCCCGCTCCCGCTTCTGCGGGTCGTGCAGGGCGGCTGCCACGGAGGCGGCCTCCTCCTCGGCCAGCACCATGGCTTCCTTTCGCTTGAGCTCGGTGACGATGGTTTCCCGCACTTCCTCCAGGGGCCGCACCTTGGACGGCGTTTGGGAGGTGAGCTGCACCAGGGTGTAGCCGCCTTCAATGGACAGGGGCTCGTCCAGGGTGTCGCCGGGGGTGAGGGTGGACAGTCGCTGCACCGCCTCCTGGGAGAGTGAAGGCCGCGAAGGGCCCTGGTTCTGCGGGAAAGGTCCGGCGTGGCGCAGGCCTATCCCCAGGGTTTCGGCCACCTGCTCCAGGCTCTCGCCGGCGGCCACGCGGGCGATGGCTTCGTCCAGCAGGTCTGTTACTTTGCCAGCGGCTTTGTCGCGGGCCACGTTCTGCCGCACGTCAAGCTCCGCTTCCTCAAAGGGAAGCACGCCGGCCTCCTGCCTGTCCTCCACCCAGATGAGGTGGTAGCCGAACTGGGTGCGCACCGGGCCAACCAGGGAACCGGGTTCGGCGTCGAAGGCGGCCTTCTCAAAGGACTCCACCATGGAGCCCCGGGGGAACCAGCCCAGGTCGCCGCCGGACGGGGCGCTGGGGCCTTCGGAGTATTCCTTGGCCGCGGCCGCGAACTCCTCGGCGGAGTCGATCCTCGCGGCGATTTCCTCAAGCCTGGCCTCGGCCTGCTCGGCCTTTTCACCGGAGGCGTCGTCCGGCGCACGAAGCAGGATGTGGCGGGCCTTGACCCGGGCTTGGCGGGTGTAGGCGTCGGGGTTGTTCTCGTAGGCCCGGCGGGCCTCCTCCTCGGTCACGTCGGCCGGGTCGGCCAGCGCCTCGGGAGTGAACTCCAGGTAGGCGATCTCCGCCTGGGCGGGCACGGTGAAGCGCTCCCGCTGTTCCTCGTAGGCGGCCTGGACGTCTTTCTCCTCGACCTTCACGGACTCCATGTATTCCCCGGGCGGGAAAAGGACGTAGTCGGCACGGGCTTCCTCGCGGGCGTAGCGGAATATCTCCCTGGCCTCCTCGTCCGTGACCACCGCCGGGGTGACCAGATAGTCGGTCATGGTCTGCATGAGGATGGAGGACCGGTATCCGGCCTCGAATTGGGCCGGAGTCATGCCCTGGGAAAGGATCAGCTTCTTGTAGATTTCGCGGTCGAACCGACCGTTTTGGTCCCTGAAGGCCGGGATTTCGGCGATGGCCTGCTGTACCTCGGCGTCGGGCACGCGCAGGCCGTATTCGCTGGCCTTCTGGCGAAGCAGCTTCTCGTCCACCAGCTCGTTGAGCACCTGGCGGCGGAAGCCCATCTGGCGCAGGGTCTCCTCGTCCGCCTCGGGCATTTGCCGGCGCACCTGCTCCAGCCTTTGCTCGTAATGCTGCCTGTACTCGTCCAGGGTGATGGGCGTCTCGTTGACGTAGGCCACCACGTTGGAGTTGGAGTCGGTGAAGGAGCCCACGCCCCAGAAGACGAAGACCAGGACGATGATGCCGAAGAGGAGCTTGACGCCCCAGCTCTGGGCGTTGCGGCGAATGACTTCCAGCATGGCTTATCCGCTCTGTTTGGTTTGCTTGACGTGGTTCAGCAGGCCGCCGGCCCGGATGACCTCCAACTCCGAGGGAGCCAGGTCGTTGACCAGCCGCACGGTCTCGCCCGAGTCCGTGGCGGCCTCGATCTCGCCGCCGGGGGTGACCTCTCCCGCCGGGATGGTCAGGCGGCCGCCCTGGGCAAGCTTGTCGTAATCCGCCTTGTCCGCCAGAAGCAGCGGCAGGATGCCGAAGTTGACCAGGTTGGCGCGGTGGATTCGGGCCAGGGATTTGACGATGACGGCCCGCACGCCCAGGTGGCGAGGGGCCAGGGCGGCGTGCTCTCGGCTGGAGCCCTGGCCGTAGTTCTCGCCGCCCACCACAACCGAGGCGTCCAGGGCATCGGCGCGTTCCACGAAGCCTTCGTCCACGCGGGAGAAGATGTGGCGGCTGATGGCCGGGATGTTGGACCGCAGGGCGGTGATCTCCGCCCCGGCTGGCAGGATGTGGTCGGTGGTGATGTCGTCGCCCACCTTGAGGGCGATCTCCGCCTCGATGGTTCCGGGCAGGGGATCGAATTCTTCCAGGGGAACGATGTTGGGACCGCGCCTGATCTCCACGCCGGAGCCCCCCTCGGGCGGGTAGGCGAAGAGGTGGCGGATGGAGGGAGCGTGCTCGGGCAGCTCGGGCTTGAGCGGCGGCTCCCCCCAGGTGGCCGGATCGGCGAACTCCCCGCGCAGGGCGGTCATGGCCGCGGTGGCCGGGGAGACCAGGAATATCTTGGCGTCGCGGGTAGCCGAACGCCCCTCGAAATTGCGGTTGTAGGTGCGGGCCGAGACCCCGCCGGACGGCGGGGAGCCCCCCATGCCGATGCACGGGCCGCAGGCGCATTCCAAAATGCGCGCCCCGCAGTCGAGCATGGGCTCCAGCAGGTCCTCCCCGGCCAGCATTTTGACCACCTGTTTGGAGCCGGGGGAGACGAGCAGGTCGGTCTCGTCGGACGTCTTGCGCCCCGCCAGCAGGTTGGCCACGGTCTTGAGGTCGGAGTAGGAGGAGTTGGTGCAGGAGCCGATGCAGACTTGGTCAACCTTCATGCCGTCCAGCTCGCGGATGGTGGTGCGGATGTCAGGCATGTGCGGCGCGGCCGCCAGGGGCTCCAGGGCGGAGAGGTCGATGGTGATTTCCTCGTCGTAGGCCGCGTCCGGGGCGGGGACCATCTCGCGGAAATCCTCCTCGCGGCCCATGGAGCGCAGGAACTCGCG
This sequence comes from Desulfohalovibrio reitneri, assembly GCF_000711295.1. Classification (NCBI taxonomy): domain Bacteria; kingdom Pseudomonadati; phylum Thermodesulfobacteriota; class Desulfovibrionia; order Desulfovibrionales; family Desulfovibrionaceae; genus Desulfohalovibrio; species Desulfohalovibrio reitneri. The sequence continues at coordinate 172,908 of NZ_JOMJ01000003.1, forward strand.
CGTCCGCTCGTCGGAAGGGAAGATGGAGGTGGTGGCCCCAAGCTCAGCGCCCATATTGGTGATGACCGCCCGCTCCGGCACGCTCAGCCCGGCCACGCCTTCGCCCGCGTACTCGAAGACACGGCCCACGCCGCCCTTCACCGTCAGCTCGCCGAGCAGGTGGAGGATGACGTCCTTGGCCGAGGCCCAGCCGGTCAGTTCGCCGGTGAGGTTGACCCGGACCACCTTGGGGCATGGGATGCGGTACGGCTCGCCCGCCATGGCCAGAGCCACGGAGAGCCCGCCCGCGCCCATGGCCAGGGAGCCGATGCCTCCGGCGGTGGGGGTGTGGGAGTCGGAGCCGATGAGGGTGGCCCCGGGCTTGGCGAAGTTCTCCAGGTGCAGCTGGTGGCAGATGCCCAGCCCCGGCGGGGAAAAGACGATGCCGTATTTGGCGGCCACGCTACGCAGGTAGCGGTGGTCGTCGGGATTGCGGAAACCCATTTGCAGGGTATTGTGGTCCACGTAGCTCACCGAGAGATCGGTGCGCACGCGGTCCACGCCCATGGCCTCGAACTGCAGGTAGGCCATGGTGCCGGTGGCGTCCTGGGTCAGGGTCTGGTCGATGCGCAGGGCGATTTCCGCCCCCGGGGTCAGTTCCCCGTCCACCAAGTGTTCGGCCAGTATGGTGCGAGTGAGGTTTTCAGCCATATCGTGCTCCAGCGATCAGAAGGGGAAGCCCTTGTCCAGGTTGGGCGGCGGTTCGCCAGGGGATTCGCCCTGGAGGCGGCGTATTTTGTTCCGCCGGGCCAACAATTCGGTTTCCAGTCGCATCTTTTCCTGACGGTTCTTATGCAGGGCTTGGGCGTGGCATCGGCCGGCGGCGATGTCTTCGTCGAAGAGCAGCCGTTTGATCTCTGCCTCCAAGGCTTCCTTTTCCGCTTTGAAGGCGGCGACCTCGGCCTGCAACAATTCGATGTCGTCCTGCATGGATGCTCCTAGCGGATGCGGATGCGGCGGCGTTTGGGCTGCTCCGGCTCGGGCTTGCGGGCGAAGATGCCGCCCTCCGGAGCGGGCAGCCGGTTGAAGAAGCTCCAGAAGCCCGGCCACAGGGATGAAGCCGCGCCGGGGTTGTCCAGGGCGATGCCGGGCCGGACCAGGGACAGAACGCCCAGGGCCAGGGCCCACTCCGCTGTGGGCGCGGTGACCTGCATGGGCGGCTCCTGGGAGAATCCCGGGGTCATGCGCAGGGTGGCGCCTTCCACCTCGCATTCCTTGCCCGTGCGGTGCAGCACGCGGCTGGCCTCGCCCGAGTACTCGTAGCCCGGGGGCGGCACGACCTCGGCCCCCCCTGGAGCGGCCGCTGCCAGTACGCAGGCCAGGGGGACCAGACGATGGGTGGCGGGCTCCAGCGTGGCTGCCCCGGTCCAGACCGAGGACCCGACAGCCGCCAGGCCATTGGCCGTGTCGGGGGGCAGGCCGCAGGCCGCGAGCAGGTCCAGCGCGCCTTGCGCCTCGGGGTCGTCCCCGGGCCAGGAGCCGGAAAGCTCAACCCGGCCGCCGCGAAGGCGGGCCATGGCCGCGGGGTAGAGGCAGAGCAGGGGGTCCATGGTCAGCCCGGGTTCCTCGGGAAGCTCGGGCTGTCCGGGGGAAACGGCCACCTCGCCGGGGCCGGATTTCACCTCGATGCCGGCTACGCTCAGGGCGCGCAGGGCGTCGGAGAGCCCCCTGGCGGGTGGGGCGTCCTGGGAAAAGCGAATGGTCAGTCCGCCGGGGAAGCGCCAGGCGGCCAACGCCAGGGCGGCCGCGCTGCCCTCGGGCAGGTCGTCTGGCACGTCGATCGTCTCGGGCGCGCCTCCGCCTGCCTCCAGCCTGGCTGGTAGACCGGGCGAACGGCGGTCGATGGGCGCCAGCCTGGCCCCCATCTCGGGGAGAAAGCGCATCAGCGGCCCCAGTTCGGCCAGCTTCAGTTCCGGCCCGCCGGAGAAGCGGCAGCCGGTGGCCTCCTGGCCCAGGGCCTGGAAGAGCAGCAACAGGAAGGTGAACATGTCCTGCCCGGCGAAGACCGTGGCCTTGTCGAAGGAGACCGGGGTCGTGGCGCGGGCGGAGAGGGTGTCGTGCTCCCAGCCCAGGCCGCCGCCCACCTGGTTCAACCCCTTGGCCAACTCGATGAGGCCGTCGGAAAAGACCAGGGGCGCCAGCGAGACCGGCTGGCCCCGGGAGGCGGCAAGCACCGCCAGGCAACGGGCGTGCGCGTCCGAGGACGGGCCGGGCGAGACCAGGTTCATGGGGCCGTGGGGCGGCGTCAATCTGAAGGGGTCTGTTCGACCCGGACCGGCCTCGGCCGCTTCGTAGCCCATGGAGTTGATGGCCACGAACAGCTTCTTTGCCAGCCGTTCGGAAATGTTCATGGAACGGGCCCATTCGGCCCAGTTGGACCACAGGGCGCGCTCCTGTGCGGCCTCAGCCAGCGGGAGTTTCTTGCGCCGGCGAGACTGGGCGGCTTTGGCCATGAGGCGCGTGCGCTTGTCCAGTAGTTCCAATATGCGCCTGTCCAGGTCCATGACTTCCTGGCTCAGGCCCTTGCCGGTGCGGGAGGGGCGTTTTGTATCGGGCATGTAATCCGGGATTTTCCTCGATGATGGAATCCGTTTCCTTAGACGCAATCCGGGCTGGACGCAAGGGGGACAAGCTCCGGCGAGGCCGCTTCCGGAGGTTCTCTGGGAGCGGTTCGTATGGGCAAATAACGACACGCATGGCAAAATGAAATTATTTCGGAAAGATAAAAGATTTCGTGTGTCGCTTGACATTTTGTTGTATTTTTCACAAGTAGGAACTCCCGGTTGCACCGAAGCCCAGGCGGTAGGCTCGAGGGCCATACCCGCCGACGCGAACTAGGGATAACACCCAACGAAAAGGAGACGGATCATGTCGAATCTCGTACCCCCTCATGGCGGTAAGGGCCTGGTCGAGTGCCTGCTCGCCGGCGCCGAGCTCGAGGCCGAGACCAAGAAGGCCCAGGGCCTCAAGGCCATCGAAATTTCCGACCGCGCCAAGGGCGACGTCATCATGATGGGCATCGGCGGCTTCTCGCCGCTGAGCGGCTTCATGAGCAAGGCCGACTGGAAGAGCGTCTGCGAGAGCTACACCCTGGCCGACGGCACCTTCTGGCCCGTGCCCGTGTGCCTGGACACCAATGACGAGGACGTCAAGGAAGGCGACGAGATCGCCCTGAAGGGCAAGGACGGCGTCATCTACGCCACCATGCTGGTGGAAGAGAAGTTCGAGATGACCGACGAGAACAAGCGCTGGGAGTGCGACCTTGTCTTCAAGGGCAACGGCGAGGACTCCGAGAAGTTCTGGGAGATCGCCGAGGACGAGCACATCGGCGTGAAGTACGTCATGGCCCAGGGCAAGTACAACCTGGCCGGCCCGGTCAAGGTCATCTCCGAGGGCGACTACGCCACCCGCTTCCCCGGCGTCTACATGACCCCCGCCCAGATGCGCGCCGAGATGGAAAAGCGCGGCTGGTCCAACGTGGCCGCCCTGCAGCTGCGCAACCCCATGCACCGCTCTCACGAGTACCTGGCCAAGATCGCCGTGGAAGTCTGCGACGGCGTGGTCATCCACTCCCTCATCGGCAACCTCAAGCCCGGCGACATCCCCGGCGACGTCCGCATCCGCTGCATCCAGACGCTGATCGACGGCTACTTCGTCAAGGACAACGTCATCAACGCCGGCTACCCCCTGGACATGCGCTACGCCGGTCCCCGCGAGGCCCTGCTGCATGCCACCTTCCGCCAGAACTACGGCATCAACAAGATGCTCATCGGCCGTGACCACGCCGGTGTGGGCGACTTCTACACCCTCTTCGAGGCCCAGGAGATCTTCGAGAAGATCCCCTACGTCAACGAAGAGTGCCCCGAGCCGGGCAAGGCGCTCAAGTGCGAGCCCATGAAGATCGACTGGACCTTCTACTGCCACAAGTGCGACGGCATGGCTTCCATGAAGACCTGCCCCCACACCAAGGAAGACCGCGTCATCCTGTCCGGCACCAAGCTGCGCAAGGCCCTGTCCGAGGGCGAGTCCATCCCCGACCACTTCGGCCGCGAAGAGGTCCTGGACATCCTGCGCGAGTACTACGAGGGCCTGACCGAGAAGGTCGAGGTCAAGATGCAGAAGGCCGCCTCCGGCGACTCCATGAAGTAAGCATCGCCAACGCACACCTCGTGCGAAGGGGGCGTCCCGGCAACGGGGCGCCCCTTTTTTTGTTTGGGAATTTCCGAACGCGAGGTCTCCGTCCCGCTGCGCTTGAGGTCGGAGTGGGCTCGCGACAGGAAGGCTGAGGGACGGGACGGGGCGAATATGGTTCAAATAAGATACTGGTTTTACAAACGTTAAGCTTGTCCAAAAAAGAGCGCAAAGCCCTTGCGTTTTTTTGCACGACGGGCTATGTTCCACATCGCCACAAGAGCCAAGGCCTAGTGATTTCCTTAGGCTTTTCAGCGGGTTCGCTTCATTTTTTCGGACAAGGCAGCCGGAAAAAGAGTCTGCTTTGTGGTTGGCCTGCCGGGCTGGGGAGTTGCCGCGGGATAAAACCAGCGGGTTCGCCCCGGGAGATTGAGACAAGTTTCACTTTCTCCTTGACTGGCCAGGTGGGCCTTGTTAATTCTTGCACAAACGCGAGTGGGGAAGACGAATTGAAGGCGATGAAGCATTTCGGTGTGACCAGCACAACTTGCATGAGCGGAAGCTTCTGCTGGCTTCGGCCCGATTCGTGATTGCGCAAGAAAGCAGGGAGGACATGGGGCGTTCTCTCTGCTTTTTTTAATAGAGGCATTGGAAAACCAACAACACATCACCCGGTTAGGAGGTTGCATTATGCCTACCTATGTCGATCCGTCCAAGTGCGATGGCTGCAAGGGCGGCGAAAAGACCGCCTGCATGTACATCTGCCCCAACGACCTCATGATCCTGGATCCAGATCAGATGCTGGCGTTCAACCAGGAACCCGAGGCTTGCTGGGAGTGCTACTCCTGCGTGAAAATCTGCCCCCAGGGCGCCATCACCGCCCGTCCCTACGCCGACTTCGCCCCCATGGGCGGCACGTCCATCCCCATGCGTTCGGCCGAAGACATCATGTGGACCGTCAAGTTCCGCAACGGCAACGTGAAGCGCTTCAAGTTCCCCATCCGGACCACCCCGGAAGGTTCCATCAAGCCGTACGAAGGCAAGCCCGAAGTGGGCGACCTGGAAGACGAGCTGCTCTTCACCGAGACCGAGCTGGCCAAGCCCAAGGAAGTGCTGGGCAAGAAGCTCGAGGTGACCGAGCTGGAAACCGACCAGTGCTGGCAGGACATGGTCTGCGAGCCCGGCACCGCCAACCGCTAGGTTGCCGGTAGGGAACTGCAGTAACGATCAATAAGAGAAGGAGAGAGAGATATGCCCACCATTCCGGTGAAAATCCCCTCCCAGGGCGTGGCCATCGATGAGCCCGAGCTCATCGAAATGGATGTCGACATCCTGATGGTCGGCGGCGGCATGGGCAACTGCGGCGCCGCTTTCGAGGCGGTCCGCTGGGCCGACAAGTACGCCCCCGAAGCCAAGATCCTGCTGTGCGACAAGGCCGCCATGGAGCGCTCCGGCGCCGTGGCCCAGGGCCTGTCCGCCATCAACACTTATCTTGGCGACAACGATGCCGACGACTACGTGCGCATGGTGCGCACCGACCTCATGGGCATCGTCCGTGAGGACCTGATCTTCGACCTGGGCCGCCACGTCGACGATTCCGTCCATCTGTTCGAGGAGTGGGGCCTGCCCTGCTGGATCAAGGAAGGCGACCACAACCTCGACGGCGCCGCCGCCAAGAAGGCCGGCAAGTCCCTGCGTGCCGGCGATCCCCCGGTCCGTTCCGGCCGCTGGCAGATGATGATCAACGGCGAGTCCTACAAGTGCATCGTCGCCGAGGCCGCCAAGGTGGCCCTGGGCGAAGAGCGCTACATGGAGCGCATCTTCATCGTGAAGATGCTGCTGGACGCCAACGAGCCCAACCGCATCGCCGGTGCCGTCGGCTTCTCCCTGCGCGAGAACAAGGTCTACGTTATCAAGTGCAACACCGCCCTGGTCGCCTGCGGCGGCGCGGTGAACGTCTACCGCCCCCGCTCCACCGGTGAGGGCATGGGCCGCGCCTGGTACCCCGTCTGGAACGCCGGCTCCACCTACACCATGTGTGCTCAGGTCGGCGCCGAGATGACCATGATGGAGAACCGCTTCGTTCCCGCCCGCTTCAAGGACGGTTACGGCCCGGTCGGCGCCTGGTTCCTGCTGTTCAAGGCCAAGGCCACGAACTACAAGGGCGAGGACTACTGCGCCACCAACCGCGCCATGCTGAAGCCCTACGAGGATCGCGGCTACGCCCACGGTCCCATCATCCCCACCTGCCTGCGCAACCACATGATGATGCGCGAGATCCGCGAGGGCCGCGGTCCGATCTACATGGACACCGCCACCGCCCTGCAGGAGACCTTCAAGAACCTCTCTCCGGAAGGCCAGAAGCACCTGGAGTCCGAGGCTTGGGAGGATTTCCTCGACATGTGCGTCGGCCAGGCCAACCTGTGGGCCTGCATGGACATCGAGCCCGAGAAGACCGGCTCCGAGATCATGCCCACCGAGCCCTACCTGCTCGGCTCCCACTCCGGTTGCTGCGGCATCTGGGTCTCCGGTCCGGACGAGGACTGGGTCCCCGACGAGTACAAGGTCAAGGCTGACAACGGCAAGGTCTACAACCGCATGACCACCGTCAACGGCCTCTTCACCTGCGCCGACGGCGTGGGCGCCTCCGGCCACAAGTTCTCCTCCGGCTCCCACGCCGAGGGACGCATCTGCGGCAAGCAGATGGTGCGCTGGTACATCGACCACAAGGACTTCAAGCCCGCGCTGAAGCAGTCCGGCGAGGAGCTGAAGAAGGAAATCTACCAGCCCTGGGAGACTTTCAAGGCTCACAGCGCCGTGTCCACGGACCCGGTCGTGAACCCCGAGTACATCTCCCCCAAGAACTTCATGATGCGCCTCATCAAGGCCACCGACGAGTACGGTGGTGGTGTGGGCACCATGTACGTCACCTCCGCCTCCCTGCTGGAGACCGGTTTCGACCTGCTCCGCATGCTGGAGGAGGACTCCCGCAAGCTGGCCGCCCGTGACCTGCACGAGCTGCTGCGCTGCTGGGAGCAGTTCCACCGCCTGTGGACCGTGCGCCTGCACATGCAGCACATCCACTTCCGTCAAGAGTCCCGTTACCCCGGCTTCTACTACCGCGGTGACTTCATGGGCCTCGACGACGCCAAGTGGAAGTGCTTCGTCAACTCCAAGTACGATCCCGAGAAGGGCGAGACCCGCCTCTTCAAGCGGCCGTACTACCAGATCATCCCCGATCCCATGCATCCGTAGCACGGGTGCCTCGGCGGCTGCGGGTCAAAGGCCCGCAGCCGCCTTTTTCTCGTTTTTCGGGGACTGGTCGCATACAGGACAAAATGGCCTGAGCCCGAGCCGGAATGGGGTTGAAAGTGCTTGCGGTTTGGGTTTGGGCCATTTTATTGAAGTCTGCGAATGTCTGACCAGGGAGGACAGTATATGTCGAATTCGAGCATTCTGGTTGTCGGAGGCGGATTCAGCGGGATCACCGCCGCGCTCGAAGCCGCCGAAGTCGGCCATGAAGTATTCATCGTCGAGAAGACGCCCTTCCTTGGCGGCCGCGTGGCGCAGTTGAACAAGTACTTCCCCAAATTGTGCCCCCCGTCCTGCGGCCTGGAAATCCAGTTCCAGCGCATCAAAAACAACAAGAACGTCAAGTTCTTCACGCAGGCCGAAGTGGGCGGCATCAAGGGAAGCAAAGGCGACTACGAGGTCACCGTCAAGATCAAGCCCCGCCACGTGGGCCCCGGTTCAGCCCAGCTCACCGAAGTGGCCGAAGGGCTGGAGAAGGACGTCACCAACGAGTTCGAGTTCGGTCTCTCCAAACGCAAGGCGCTCCATCTGGACATGCCCTTCGCCTTTCCGCAGCGTTGGGTCCTGGATAAGGACGCCTGCACCGAGGCCGATCTCAAAAAGCTCTCCGAACTCGAGGTCATCGACCTTGAGGAGACAGAGCGGGAAGTCACCCTCAATGTGGGCTCCATCGTGTACGCCACTGGCTGGAAGCCCTACGACATGACCAATCTGACCAACCTCGGCGGCGGGCAGATTCCCAACATGATCTCCAACATGCAGATGGAGCGGCTGGCCTCCGGTTCCGGCCCCACCAAGGGCAATATCGTGCGCCCCAGCGACGGCGAGAAGCCCATGAACGTGGCTTTCGTGCAGTGCGCCGGCTCCCGCGACGAGAACCATCTCGGCTTTTGCTCCTACATCTGCTGCATGGCTTCATTGAAGCAGGCGGCCTACCTGCGGGAGCAGCACCCCGACTGCAGGGTGAGCATCTTCTACATCGACCTGCGCACCCCGGGCCGCTACGACAACTTCAAGAACAAGATCCTTGATGATCCCAAGATCCGCGCGGTGAAGGGCAAGGTGGCCGATGCCCAGCCCGCCGGCGACAAGGTCAAGCTGACAGTGGAAAACGCCGTCACCGGGATCAAGGGCGAGGAGACCTTCGACATGGTGGTCCTGGCTACGGGCATGCAGCCCTCCCTGGCCGGCCAGAAGCTGCCCGCCGGCCTGGAGGTCGACGAGGAAGGCTTCATCATCGGTGGCGAGGACAAGGGCATTTACGCCGCCGGCTGCGCTAAGCTGCCCCTGGACGTCATGAAGTCGGCCCAGTCAGCGACCGGTGCCGCTCTGAAAGCGATTCAAACGGTGAAAGGGAGGTAAGCTGGCATGCCCGAGAAGATCGGAGTCTATATCGACGAATCCAGCGTCGGGCCCTACCTCAAGGCCGACGAACTGGCCGAGTTCATCAAGGGGGAGTTCGCCGACCTGGCGGCTGTGAAGACCCACCCCCGGCTGAACTCCGAGGATGGACGCAAGCTGATCCAGGCCGACATCGACGCCGAAACCATCGACGCGGTCTGCGTCTGCGGCCCCTCGCCGCGGTACGACTGGGACGTGTTCGATTTCGACGGCGTCCTGGTGGAGCGGGTCAACCTGCGCGAGCAGTGCGCCATGGCCTACCGCAACCCGGACGGCACCCTGCCCGAGGAGGGCACCGAGGCGCCGCGGGAACTGCGCATGATGGCTCAGGACTACTTGAAAATGGGCGTGGTCAAGCTGCAGAAAACCAGCTTCCCCGATCCGGAAGTCCCCGACGGCACCAAGACCATCCTGGTGCTGGGCGGTGGCTGGACCGGCCTCAACGCCGCCATGGGCGGCGCGGCCGCGGGGTACGACGTCGTCCTGGTGGAGCGCGAGGCCGAGCTTGGCGGCAAGGCCCGCAACCTGGCCAAGTCCTTCCCCCTGGCCCACCCCTGGACAGAGAACGTGAACACCGGCCTGGCCGAGATGATCCAGGCCGTTGAGTCCAACGACAAGATTACGGTCAAGACCTCCGCCACCCTGGAAAAGCTCGACGGCGCTCCCGGCCAGTACACGGCCAAGGTCGGCGGCGAGGAGATTCCGGTTGGGGCCGTGGTCATGGCCACCGGCTGGGAGCCGCAGGAAAAGGGCTACCTGGAACCCCTGGGCTACGGCAAATTCAAGAACGTGGCCACTTCCTCCGAGTTCGAGATCATGGCCCGCGACGGCAAGATGGTTCGTCCCTCGGACGGAAAGCCCGCCAAGAACGTGGCCTTCATCGTCGATGTCGGCGTCTGCGTGAGCAAGGGGCTTGAGAAGGAGGCCGCCCAGGCCGAGGAAGAGCCCGAGGAGCCGCAGGAAGAGAAGAAGGGGGCCGACGAGGAAGAGGAGGACGTGGAAGTCCTCACCTTCCAGAACCTCGAGACCTGCAAGCACCTGGCCTACTCCTCCGAGCTAAACTCCCTGGTGGGCCTGAAGCAGGCCGGCTACGTGGCCGACGGAATCGAGGACGGGCAGGCCTATGTATTCTACGACCACATGATGGTGCCGGGCATCAACGAACGCTACTACAAAGCGGCCCAGGACAAGTCCGGGGTGATGATGACCAAGGGCTCCATCGAGGCCATCCGCGAGGAATCCGGCGGCGATCTGGTGGTCGTGGCCCGCGACACCCTGCTCGGCGAATACGTCGAGCTGCCGGTGGACATGGTGGTCCTGCCCACGGGCATGGTGCCCACCACCGCGCTGTCCGAGGTCGTCAATCTGCAGTACCGCCAGGGCCCTGTCCTGCCGGAGCTGGAGCTCTTCGACGGCTTCGCCGACTCCAACTACATCTGCTTCCCCTACGAGACCCGCCGCACCGGCATCTACTCCGCCGGCTGCGTGCGCCAGCCCATGTCCATGGCCACGGCCCGCGAGGACGCGGCCGGCGCCATGCTCAAGGCCATCCAGTGCATCACCTCGCTGAACCGGGGCATGGCGGTCCACCCGCGCTCGGGCGACCGTTCCTACCCCGTGTTCAACTTCACGCGCTGCACCCAGTGCAAGCGCTGCACCGAGGAATGCCCCTTCGGCGCGCTGGACGACGATCCCAAGGGAACGCCGATGCCCAACCCGACGCGCTGCCGTCGTTGCGGCACCTGCATGGGTGCCTGCCCCGAGCGCGTCATCAGCTTCGACAACTACTCCGTCGACCAGATCGGCACCGTTATCAAGCAGATGGAAATCCCGCCCAAGATCGAGGACGGCGGTCCCCGCGCCATCGTGCTGGCCTGCGAGAACGATGCCTATCCCGCCCTGGACATGGCCGCCATGCGCGGACACCGCTGGAGCCCGTACATCCGCGTGGTTCCGGTGCGCTGCCTGGGGTCGGTGAACACCATCTGGATCGCCGACGCCATGTCCAAGGGTTCCGATGGCGTGCTGCTGCTCGGCTGCAAGTACGGCGAGGATTACCAGTGCCACTTCATGAAGGGCTCCGAGCTGTGCAACCGCCGCATGGAGAACGTGGCCGAGTCCCTCAACCGGCTTGGTGTCGAACCGGAGCGCGTGGTGCAGAAACAGGTGGCCATCGACGAGTACGCCGAAATTCCGCGCCTCATCGACGAGTTCATGAACTACGTCCTGAAGCTGGGTCCCAACCCCTTCAAGGGATACTAGGCCGAAGTCCAAGGGAGGAAGAATATGACCAAACCGGTTCGCATTCAGCCGGACCTGCAGTTCGTCAAGGACCTGCAGGAGGTGGGCGGCGATACGCTGAAGAAGTGCTACCAGTGCGCGACCTGCAGCGTTGCCTGCCCCATCTCTCCAGCCGAGAATCCCTATCCCCGCAAGGAGATGGTCTGGGCGCAGTGGGGCCTCAAGGACAGACTGGTCAACGACATCGACATCTGGCTGTGCCACAACTGCGGCACCTGTTCCGATCTCTGCCCGCGCGGGGCCAAGCCGGGCGACCTGCTGGCCGCCCTGCGCAACATGGCCTACCGCAAGCTGGTGGAACCGAACATCGTGGGCGAGTGGATGAGCTCGTCCCGCTACCTGCCCATCCTCGCGGGCATCCCGGCGGCCATCTGGCTCGTCATCTGGATCATCCGCGCCGGCATCCTGGGCACCGCCTTCCCGTACTTCGAGGCCTCCGACCACGGCTGGAAGGTCGTCGAGAAGGGCGGAGAGGTCATCTACGGCGGCCTCTTCCCGGGCGATTACACCATCGACCCCATCTACGGCCTGACGGCTTTGGCGGTCGCCTTCATCTTCTACCGGGGTGTCAAGAAGCTCTTCGCTTCCTTCGACATTCCCGAGACCTTCGTTATCGGCGGAGCGGAGAAGATCTCCTGGTGGGACGCCACCAAGGAAGTCATCGCCTGCCAGATCATCCCCCACACCAAGTGGAAGCAGTGCGGTGATACCGAGAACGATGAAAAGCGCTTCAAGGGCCACTTGACCCTGTTCTACGCCTTCGTCGCCCTGTTCATCGTCACCTCGGCCGTGGCCGTAGGCCACTGGGGTGGCAAGATCATTGAGTGGATGCAGGTCATCGGGCACACCCCCATGCCGCTGTGGCACCCGATCAAGATTCTGGCCAACGTGGGCGCCATCGCCTTCCTGTACGGCATCACGGTGCTGACCACGCGCCGCATGAACCAGGACCCCTCCAAGCACGGCTCCAGCTTCTACGACTGGTACCTGCTGGGCGTCATCTGGATCGTGGGCCTGACCGGCGTGGGATGCGAGCTGCTGCGCCTGGCCAACGTGGCCACCCTGGCCTACCCCATGTACTACGTGCATCTGGTGTCCGTCTGGATGCTCTTCGCCTACCTGCCCTGGTCCAAGCTTGGGCATTTGGTATATAGGACTGCGGCCTTGATCTACGCCCGCAAGCATGGCCGCGTTTCCATGGAACCCAGAGAGGAAAAAATATTTGTTGTCTAACAAGGGAGGATTCCACCATGGCTGAAGCGCGCAAGACGTTCCCCATGAGCACCTTCGCCGCCTACATCAAAGGCGAGGGCAAGGAGGCCCAGAAGCAGAACATCGTCGAACTGGTCTCCTTCATGACCGGCAAGGATATCGACGACGAGTTCTACCCCTTCGCCTCCGCGCTCGGTAAGGCTTGGGTCTACGAACAGCACCCCGAACTGGCCAAGATGACCGCAGGTCAGGTCCAGGGCCTGGGCGACAACGTCTCCATGCAGGAGCTGCCCGACCAGGAAAAGACCAAGGCCGACGAGATCTTCTCCACGCTCAAGGAGTACCGCCAGCGGATCGACGAGCAGAACGAGAAGATCCAGCAGCTGGAAAGCGAGCTGGCCGAGACCAAGGGCAAGCTGGGAGAGACCGAAAAGGCCATGGCCGACTACAAGGGCAAGTACGAAGCCCTTGAGGCCTCCGGCAAGGGTGAGGGCGAGAAGGTCTTCATCGCCGCCGAGGAGAAGGTCACCGATCTGAACAACCAGATCACCGAACTGGCCGGCGAAGTGGATAAGGCCAAGAACTCCATCATCGCCATCCTCAAGGCCGCCCCCACCGGCGAGGGCGGCGCCCCGGCCGCCGGCACCGGCGCCCCCGAGGCGGGCGGCGAGCCCGAGGCCGACTTCGGCTTCGGCGGCGACCCCTTCGGCGACTCCGAGTGGTAAAATCGCCACAAGCGGCTTTGCCGTTTTCGTAAGCAAAACACCCCGGTCGGCCGCGCGCCGGCCGGGGTTTTTTTGTGTCTGTTCTCCTGATCCTTAAACAGGCTTCGAAATCATCGCTCAGAGTCTGGTGTGTTGCGAATATTATTCGGTTGCCAATGCAATCTCGCGAAAAATGCAACTCCACGTCTGGATTTTACTGACAATTACGTGAAATCTTTGTTCTTGATTCAGCGCCGCTTTTCATAGTAGCTAACGGACGCTATGGCGCATCTCAAGCTGACAGACGTGTGCGTTCGGTTCGGGGGCCTGCAGGCCCTGGCCGATGTCTCCTTCGATCTGCGGGAAGGGGAGATAATGGGGCTCATCGGCCCCAACGGCGCCGGCAAGACCACCATTTTCAACGTCATCACCGGCGTCTACAAGGTCTATTCGGGAAAGGTTGAGTACGACGGCGTTTCCATCCTGGGTAAACGACCCCACCAGGTCCTTTCCAGCGGCATCGCCCGCACCTTTCAGAACATCCGCCTCTTCACGGCCATGACCGCTCTGGAGAACGTCATGGTTGCCCAGCACTGCCGCACCCAAAGCGGAGTGTTCTCGGCTGTTCTGCGCAACCGCTCCCAGCGCGAGGAGGAGGAGCACATCAGCCAGCGCGCCCTGGAGGCGCTGGATTTCGTGGGCATGGACGATAAGGCCCATGAGGTGGCGCGCAACCTGCCATACGGGCTGCAGAGGCGGCTGGAGATCGCCCGGGCCCTGGGCAGCCAGCCCAAGACCATCCTGTTGGACGAACCCGCGGCGGGACTCAACCCCGCCGAGAGCCGCCAGCTCATGGACATCATTCAACGCATCGCCGAAACAGGCGTGAACGTGCTCATGGTGGAGCACGACATGAAGGTGGTCATGGGCATCAGCCACCGCGTGGCCGTGCTGGACCACGGCGACCTGATCTGCCAGGGCCGCCCCGAGGAGGTGCAGCGCGATCAGCGTGTCATCCAGGCGTATCTGGGGCAGTGAACCCGGCCTGGTTGCCTTAACCCGAGATGGACTTTCACACGGGAGGAAACGTCATGAGGAAATGGATTCTTTGCTTCGCCGCCTTGGCACTGGTGCTCGGCGGCGCCATCGGCTGCAGTTCGGACGAGCCCACGGACGAGGGCGGGACCGCCGAACAGGAGGCCCAGCCGCTGAAGATCGGCAGCCTCAGCCCGCTCACCGGGCCCTACGCGGCGGACGGCAACGACATCGCCAACGGCGTGCGTGCGGCCATTTCCGTGGTCGAGGAGCAGGGCGGTATTCCCGGATACTCCGAGATCGAATTCCTACCCCAAGACAGCGCCTGCGACCCCAAGCAGGCTGTGGCAGCGGCCAACAAGCTGGTCAACGAGAAAGTCAAGGGCGTTGTCGGCGCCTACTGTTCCAGCTCCACCATCCCCGCTTCCGAGGTCATCGTGGCCGAGGCGGGCATTCCCATGCTGACTCCGGCCTCCACCAACGAGAACGTCACCGAGCGCGGCCTGCAGAACATGTGGCGCGTGTGCGGCCGCGACGACGACCAAGCCGTGGTGGCCGTGCAGTTCATGCAGGACTTCCTGGACGCCAAGACCCTCTACATCGTGGACGACAAGACCACCTATTCCCAGGGCCTGGCCGACAACGTTGAGCGGCTCGCCAAGGAGCAGGGGCTTGAGGTCATTGAGCACGACCACGTCAACCAGGGCGACAAGGACTTCTCCGCGGTGCTGACCAAGATCAAGGACGTCCAACCCGACGTCTTCTACATGTCCCTGCAGAATTCCTCCACCGGCGCCCTCATGCTCATCCAGGCCGACCGCATGGACATAGGCGCGGACATCGTGGCCCAGGACGCGGTCTACCACCCGCAACTCATCGAGATTGCCAAGGACGCGGCCAACGGCGTCTACCTGACCTTCGGCTACATCGACGAGTCCACCGAGGCCTACAAGGAATTCAAGGAAGCCTACGCCGAGTACGGCGAGCCCGGGGCCTACTCCGGCTACGCCTACGACTCCGCCACCGTGCTGCTCAAGGCCATCGAGCAGGCCGGGTCCACCGATCCGCAGGCCCTGCGCGAGGCCATCCTGGGCATGGACTTCCAGGGCGCCACCAAGCACATCTCCTTCAAGGAGAACGGCGACTCCGGCTCCAACTACATCATCCGCCAGGTGCAGGACGGCAAGTTCGCCAACTACTGGAACCCGGCCACCGGCGAGACCTACTAGCTCAAACCACATGGCGGCGGCCCCGAGCGGGCCGCCGCTCATGACAACCAGCGGGGGAGGCACCCGCCCTCGGGCGGGCACGGGGACCACTCATCTCTTGCGGAAGCGACCATGGATTTTTTCATTCAGCAGTTCATCAACGGGATCACCCTGGGCGGGGTCTACGCCCTCATCGCCCTGGGCTACACCATGGTCTACGGCATCATCCAGCTCATCAACTTCGCCCACGGCGAGTTCTTCGCCGCGGGCGGGTACATGGGCGTCATCATCCTTTCCTGGCTGGCGGGGCAGGGCTTCATGCAGACCCACCCCTGGCTTTGCCTGGGGTTGTCGCTGGCGCTGACCATGGGCTACTGCGCGCTTCTGGCCATGGCCGTGGAGAAAGTGGCCTACAAGCCCCTGCGCCACTCCTCGCGTCTGGCGGTGCTCCTCTCCGCCCTGGGCATGTCCATCTTCCTTCAGAACGGGCTGATGCTCACCCAGGGCGTGTACGACAAGGCATACCCCACCGAGCTGGTCTCCGGCGCCGTCATGCTGGGCGGGGTTCGCGTCTCCGTGATGCAGATCATCATCCTCGGCGTCACCGCCTCGCTGCTCTTCGGGCTCAACGCCCTGGTTTTCAAGACTCGCATCGGCAAGGCCATGCGGGCCACGGCCCAGGACAAGGTCATGGCCTCCCTGGCCGGGATCAATTCCAACCGGGTCATCTCCATGACCTTCGCCATCGGAGCTGGGCTGGCCGCGGCCGCCGGCATCATGGTCGGCCTGTACTACGGCTCCGTGCGCTACGACATGGGCTTCGTGCCCGGCATCAAGGCCTTCGCCGCGGCCGTGCTGGGCGGCATCGGCAACATCACCGGCGCCATGATCGGCGGCTTCATCATCGGCATGGTGGAGATCATGGCCGCAGCCTACGTGCCCCACGGCGGCGAGTACAAGGACGTATTCGCCTTCATCATCCTCATCGCCGTGCTGTACTTCATGCCCACCGGAATCATGGGAGAGAACGTCGATGACACTCGGGTCTAAGCGGAGCTGGCTGCTCTTCCTGCTGGGCCTGGGCTGGTTCTTCGTCCTGCTGTGGCCCCTGCTCGGCATCCACCCCGACGGCTCGCTCACCTTCGCCGAGACCTTCGAGGTCTGGGGCTACGTTTCCTCGGTGGCCGTGGCCGTCATGCTCGTCTACCAGCTCAACAAGTCCGGCGCGCTGGAGTTCGTCACCACCCCCTTGGAGCGGGTGCGCGAGAAAGGGGCGCGGGTCTACGCCATGGCCCCGCGCTGGCTGTGGCTGGCGGTGCTCATCGGCTTCGCCCTGTCCTACCCCATGTGGACCGAGCGCTACGCCCAGGACGTGGCCGTCAACGTGCTCATCTACATTTGCCTGGGGCTGGGGTTGAACATCGTCATCGGCCTGTGCGGCCTGCTGGACCTGGGCTACATCGCCTTCTACGGGGTGGGTGCCTACACCTACGCCCTGCTCAGCGTGCACTTCGCCATCCCCTTCTGGCTGAGCCTTCCCGTGGCGGCGGTGCTGGCGGCCATCGCCGGGTGCATTATCGGCTACCCCACGCTGCGCATGCGCGGCGACTACTTGGCCATCGTCACACTGGGCTTCGGCGAGATCATCCGCATCCTGCTCAACAACTGGATGAGCCTGACCAACGGCCCCAACGGCATCCTGGGAATCAACGCGCCCGGAATCTGGCTGCCCGACTTCGCCGACGGCTTCACCCTGGAGCACCTCTGGCTCAAACAGCTGGACCACATTTATTACGTCATCCTGGCCCTGGCCATCTTCACCATCATCGCCGTGCGGCGGCTGAACTTCTCCCGCATCGGCCGGGCCTGGGAGGCCATCCGCGAGGACGAGACCGCGGCCGAGCTCATGGGGGTGAACACCTTCACCCTCAAGCTCATGGCCTACGCTTCCGGCGCGGTCTTCGGTGGGCTGGCGGGCGCCTTTTTTTCCGCCCGCATGCGCTTTGTCTCGCCGGAATCCTTCACTTTCCTGGAGTCGGCCCTGGTGCTGGCCATGGTGGTGCTGGGCGGGCTGGGGTCGATTCCGGGCGTCATTCTGGGCGCGCTGGCCCTCATCGCCTTGCCTGAGATATTCCGCGAGTTCGAGCTGTACCGCATGCTGGCTTTCGGCGGGGCCATGACCCTGATGATGGTGGTGCGTCCGGCGGGCCTCATTCCGGCCAAGCGCATGGGCAAGCGCGGCGAGGAGGCAGAGTAGATATGGACGTCTCCGCCGAGCCCATACTCAAGCTGGACAATGTCAGCGCCCACTACAGCCGCATCCAGGCCCTGCACTCCATTTCCCTGGTCATCCGCCAGGGAGAGATCGTGACCATGATAGGCGCCAACGGCGCGGGCAAGTCCACAACCCTGATGACCATCTGCAATGTGGTACCCACCACGGAAGGGTCGGTCCACTACAAGGGGCGGGACATCACCGCCGTGAGCGCGGACAAACTGCCCATGATGGGGCTGTGCCAGGTGCCCGAGGGGCGGCGCATCTTCCCGCGTCTTTCCGTGTTCGAGAACCTGGAGATGGGGGCCTACTTCCGCCGGGACAAGACGGACGTGGCCAACGACATGGACATGGTCTTCGACTATTTTCCCGTGCTCAAGGAGCGTCGGCGGCAGGCGGGCGGCACGCTCTCCGGCGGCGAGCAGCAGATGCTGGCCCTGGGGCGGGCGCTCATGTCCCGCCCCAAGCTGCTTCTGCTGGACGAGCCCTCCCTGGGGCTGGCCCCTCTCATCGTCAAACAGATATTCTCCATCGTGGAGACCATCAACCGCGAGCAGGGCGTGACCATCCTCCTGGTGGAGCAGAACGCCAACCTGGCGCTGCAGTTGGCCCACCGGGGCTACGTGCTGGAGACAGGGCGCGTGGTCATGGAGGACCAAGCGGACAAGCTGATGGACAACCCGGAGATACGCAAGGCCTACCTGGGCGAATAGCAGCGACAAGCATTCCGCTGAATCCGTATTCAGAGGTCGCCCGTCCTAAACCCCTTGCAATGTCGGGGCAAACTGGTATTGGCTGGATGAAGCAGTAGCCAACCAGCACGGACGTGCGCATGCCGCTGAACAATCCCGCCAAGGACATAAAGACGCACATCGGCAAGGCCAAGGCCCTGATGAACAAGCATCAGGCCGTGAAGTGCATGGCCGAGTTGCTGTCCGCCATCAAACTGCAGCTGACCTCCGGCCGCCAGATCATGGGGCCCGACCGCATCGAGATCGAATACAGCCTTGGCGAGCTCATGACCGGGCTCAACGCCTTCCCGGAACTGCACCCCTACCTGGATCAGCCCCTGGAGTACAAAAAGGGGGCCGAGCGCGACGCCTACCAGCGTCTGGCCACGGTACTGCGCTCCATCCTGGAGGACATGAAGAACGGTGGCGGGGAGGACGACGAGGAGGCGCGGGAGGCGGAGCGCCGCCGAAAGGCGCTGCTGGAAAAGATGGAGGAGTATCTGCTCAAGGGCGACCAGATGCAGGCCTCGGGCATGGTGCGCAAACTGCTGGAGGAGAGCGACGGCGACTCCTACGTGCTCATGGACGTGGCCGAGAAGTTCTACAAGGCGCGCCAATACGAGAGCGTGCTGACCTACGCCCTGGAGGCGGTCAAGAAGAACCCCCAGGAGATGCGCGCCTACAAGCTGGCCATCAACTCCTACCGCTTCCTCAAGGAGTACGAAAAGGCGCTGGAACTGTTCAAGCAGGCCATCAGTGTCTTTGGCCACCACCCCAACATCTACATCAACATGACCCGCCTGTTCTGGGAGTGGGGCAAGCCGCAGCAGGCTCGCAAAACGGCTTGCATGACCTTGAAGCTGGACCCGGACAATGAGGAGGCGGCCAAGTTTCTGGCCGCCATCGACCAGGGCGGGGAAGGCTCGGAAGCCCCGCTGGAGGCGGAAAACGGCGCGGAAGCCGTGGCCGGAGCCTCGGAAGAAAACAGCGGCTGAAGGCCAGTCGAGCTTGCCACCGGGCGATGCCCGGTATTCATTCCACGAGCCGCGTTGGAAACGGCGTTTCCGAAGCTGGACGGCCGCCGGATCAGGTGGCCAGAAAGGCCTCGATACGTCCCAGCACTTCGTCCAAGAGTTTCCGCAACGGGCCGCGCAACGCCTCGATGCGGTCGTCGTCCTCGCCGCGGCAGGCCTTCTCCATCTCCAGGGCAAGCTCCATGAGGGCGGGGGCATTGATGGTGCCGCACATCCCCTTGAGGGAGTGCGCGGCCTTGGCCGCGTCCTGGTATTCCCCCCTGGACAGCGCTTCCTCCAGCGTGCGTCTTCGCTGCACCGAGTCCTCGAGGAACATGCGGTACAGCTCGGCCAGAAACTCCCGCTCACCCTCCAATCGCCGCAGGGAAAGTTCCGTGTCGAGTATCCTGCGATCGTCCGCCTCATGCATGGAACGGCCTCCGTTCGTTCAAGGTAGCTGATCGCCGGCGGCGAGACAATCGGGAAGCGCCGGTGTTCGCGGAGGTTTGGGAGCCGCCTCCGGGGTTTCCGGGCGGGCCGGTTCCGCTACCACGCCCCGCGCGATGCCGTTGATCCTTCCCCGGCGGTTGCCGGAAAAACGGTTGCCGCGCAGTTTGGCGTCCGAGCCGGGGAAGGCGGACAGCCCGTACCCGCGATTGCCGGTCAGCACGTTGTCCTCCACCACCACTCCCTCTGTGTCACCCGCCAGGCGGAGCCCATGGTGGGCGCCGGAGACGCGGTTGCCCCGGATGGCGACGCCGGTGGAGGAACGCAGTTCAACCCCGTTGTGCTCGTTTCCGCTCGGGGGCGTATCACGGATCACGTTGCCGATGACCGTCACCTCAACGCCCTTTTCCACGCCGCGCACCCGCAACGCCTCCTTGTCCAGGTCGCCCCGCAGAACGGCGCCCTCGATGCGGTTGCCGCGCACTTGAATGCGCGGCCGCGCGCCGCGGAACCCGGGCTCCTGCACCTCCACGGCCGAGCCGCCCAGGCCGATGAAGAGGTTGCTTGCCACCACAGCTTCGTCCGCCCCGGTGTGCAGCCGCCACAGAACCACGCCCTCGTCGGCCAGATTACCGCCGCGTCCCAGAAAGGCGCAGCCGCGCACCGTGCGCACCCAGCCCCGGTCGTCGTTCATCACGTCGGTGTGGTCATCGCCCCCGCCGGAACGCACGGCCTCGAAACGGCAGATCTCGATGTCCACCGGCCCGCTGCGGTCGATGGCCTGCACGGCGTAGGCGCGCTTGTTGCCCAGGTTCCATTCCGCCAGCAGGCAGCCAGTCAGGCGCAGGCCGCCGCCGTGATTGTTGTGCTGCACCAGATTGTCCCGGGCGAACAGCAGGCGGCAGTTTCGCAGAACCAGCCCGAGGCCTCCCCAGCCCTGAAACACGGTGGTCCGGGCCAGGCGCAGGTCCAGGCCGCTGAAAACGAGGTGGTCGGCCTCCACCGGACCGATGACGAAATCCTCTTCCGCCACTTCCGCGCCGCGCTCGGCCGGATTGACCGGGCAGCGCATGTAGAGCCGCGCCCGCGAGGCGTCGAGGTGGTAATCGCCTGTGCGCTCCAGGGAGTCCGGGGAAGGACGCTCCCGCCCCGCGCAGCCGTCAAGCGCCGCCGGGCCGGGGTTCCCGGCGATTCCAGGAGCGTGCCACAACTCCTCGCCGTCGCGCACCCAGTCCCAGGGATCGTTCAGGGAGCGGGTGGCGCGCAGGCTGGGCATCTCCCCCCCCCCCCCCCCGGCCGTAGGCGGAGTAGACGATGGGTAGCTCGGCCGTGCCGGATGAACCGGGGCGCAGCGTGCCGCGAAAGATTCGGTTCCGCCGGAAAAGCACCCGGTCGCCGGGTTGAAGCAGCGCCCGGGAGACGCGCGCCAAGCTGCGCCAGGGCTTCTCCCGGGTGCCCGGCCCCAGGTCGGAGCCCTCCCGGCTGTCCACAAAAAAATCCCGCGCCTGGGCCGAGGCGGGCAGGGCCAGCAGCAGGGCGACCAGCAGGAGGACAAGGCGGAGCCTCATGCCTCCCTCCCGGTGCGGCCGCGCTCCCGCACAAAGGCGCGGACCTAGCCGCGTTCGTCCGGGGTCAGGCACCAAGCCAAGGCAGCCGCGGCGCAGGCCAGCACCAGTGCGGCGGCCAGCGCCACTCGCGCGGCCGCGCCAATATCCGGCCAGGAGGAAAGCGCCCAGGCGCAGGCCAGCCCCGCGCCGAGCAGCAGACCGGTCCGCCGCCCGCCAAGTCGGGCGGTCTCGCGAAAGGAGAAGCCTTCCAGCCGCCTGCTGAAATAAAACAGCAGCCCGGCGTCCAGCCCGACGCGCAGCACCCAGGCCAGGGCCACGCCGTGAATGGAAAGCCAGGGCGCGACCAGGGCCAGCGCTCCCAGATGCAGGGGCAGTTCCGCCACGTGGCACTTGGCGACCAGGTCCGGACGCCCCACGCCCTGCACGATGGAGTAGGGCACGAAGGCCAGGGCGTTGATGAGAAAACCCAGGCACAGCAGGCGGAAAACGTCCACGGGCGCGCCAAGGTAGTCCGTCCCCAGAAAGACCAGAACCACCTCGTTGCCCGCGGCGGTGAGGCCGATGACGATGAGCCCTATGCACCGCCCCAGCCCCTTGAGGGCCGAGGCGGTGAGGGCGTGCAGGGAGGCGCGGTCCCGTCCGCCGCGCAGGGAGCTTACTGCGGGAAAGAGGGTGGCCGAGAGGGTGGAAGGCAGCACCATGAGGTTGTCCGCGATCTGGAAGGGGCCGGTGTAGCGGGCCACCACGCCCATCTGGGTGGCCACGTAGGTCATCGCCCCGAAGGCGAGCAGGAATCCGGCCAGCCCGGCCAGCCGCAGGGGATCGACGGCGGCGGCCGGTCTCACGCCCCGCCCCCTTCATCGTACAGCATGCGGCGCAGCTTTTCCAGAAGAACCAGCCCCACAAAGGGCATGTCCTTGATGAAGTAGCGGCGGCCCAGCCGCAGGGGCTCCTGCTTCACCCGCCACAGCCACTCGAAGCCGTTGTCTCGCATGAGGCGCGGGGCGCGGGGTGTGCGGCCGGAAATGATGTCGAAGGCCCCGCCAACGCCGATGCCCACGGCGCAGCCGCTGGCCGCCAGGTGGTCGCGCAGCCAGTACTCCTGCCGGGGCGCGCCCAGGGCCACCAGCACGGCGGATGCGCCGGTCCCGCGCACACGCCGGGCCAGGTCGCGCGCGTCGTCAGCGGTAAGGGGGTGCGGCGTGTGAAGGGCATGCACCACGGCACCCGGGTGGGCACGGCGCAGCTCCTCGGCGGCGCGCAGGGTGTTCTCGTATTTCCCGCCCACCAGGGCCACACCCTGCCCTGTCTCGGCCGAGACGGCCGCCAGCCGCCAGACCAGGTCCGTGCCGTTGACCCGTCCGGGCAGCCTCCAGCCCAACAGCCAGGCGGCCCAGAGGATGGGCACCCCGTCCACGGTGTTGAGGTCCGCGCTCCACAGGCTGCGGCGGAATGCGGGCAGGCGGCGGGCCTTCATCACGAAGTCCACCGAGCCGGTGGCCACCCGCAGGCGGCGGCCCGTGTTCATGGCGTGGCGCAGCCGCAGGACGGTTTCCTCGAAATCCAGGGTGTCGAAGGGCGCGCCCAACACGTTTACCCGGCGGGGCGAAAACGGTTCGCGCGGCGGTTCGACTGGCTTGGGGCGCAGGCTTAGCCGCAGGAAACGGGCCAGGGTGGCCCAACCCACCGGACGGCGCGGGCGGCCCATGCGTCGCCAGCGTGCCAGGGCGGCGGGGACGCGGGCCCACAGGCCGGGCAGTCCCCCTTCGCGGCGCAGCAGCATGTGGGCGGACATGGAGACAAGCCGGGCCGCGCCCAGCAGGTGTCCGGACGGGCGGGGCAGGCGGCGCAGGTAGATGAGCAGGCCGTTTTCCAGTTCCATGCGCCGCCGCTTTTCCCAGGAGGCCCGGCCCGAGGGGTGGGGGAAATGGCGGGCCCGGATGCGCGGGGTGAAGCGCAGCGTGCGGCCCCGGTCCATGAGTGCCAGAGCGGCTTCCTCCTCTTCGCGTGAGTAGACCAGCTCCTCCCAGAATCCGCCCACGGCGCGGAAGTCCTCGGCCCGCGCGCAGAAGGCGGTTCCCGCGAAGGTGCACGTCTCGAACTCGCGATTAGCCCAGGCATCGGGGTCGCAGCGGAAAACCCATGCCGTGGGGTCCATGCCGTCGGTGTCACGCAGCAGCACCTTGAAGGAGAGCACGGCCAGGGAGGAATCGGCCCGCAGCATGGAGGCGGCGGTGCGGGCCGCGCCGGGGTCGGTCAGGGCGTCGTTGTCCAGAAAGAAGAGGGCCTCGCCCGTGGCCAGGGAGGCCAGATGGTTGCGCGAGGCGGCCACCCCGGCGGGCTCCACCCGGTGCAGGACGGCCCCGATGCCCGCCCCGTGGAAGCGCGGCAGCCAGGACTCGATGATCTCCAGGGAGCCGTCAGTGGAGCCCGCGTCGGCCACGACGACCTCCAGCGGGCGGTGGTCCTGGGCCAAGAGGGAACCCAGGCAGCGGTCCAGGGCGTCGGCCCGGTCGAGGTTGTGGATCAGCAGGGAGACGCGCATCAGCCCTCTCCCCCGGTTCCTCGAAGTGCGCGCCGGGACACGGGCGTCGTCGAACAGGGCGCGGAAGCGCTGGCCGAAGCGGTCCTTGTTTTTCAGGCTCCAGGCCAGCAGCGCCCTGGCGCGGGCGCAAGCGGCGCGGGGCGCGCGGGGACCGGCCAGCAGGCAGAAAAGGGATCGCAGCAAACACCCCGCGCCCACAGCCCAGGTGAAGGCGGCCGCGGCGGCGCGGCCCCGGTAGCGGCGCAGAAAGAGCCAGGGAGCCTGCCCGTCCTCGGCCTGCATTAGCTCCCGCAGTCGGGGCGAGGAGGCCGCGCTCACGCGGCCGACGTGCGCCGCCCTGGCCCGGGGCACCAGCAGCCGCGTGCGGCCGGAACGCTTCAGCCGCCGACTGAGGTCCATGTCCTCCAGGTACATGGGCAGGGTCTCGTCCAGCCCGCCCAGCTCCAGCCAAACCTCCTTGGGCAGGAGCATGGCCGCGCCGGTGAGGCAGTCCACGGCGCGTGGGGGACCGGCCGGGTCGAGGCGCGGGGGGCCGCGCAGCAGGGATTTCAGGCCGAACCAGCGCAGCGCGGCCCGTCCGGGAGAGGGAAAGGGGCGCAGGGAGACGGGGTAGGGGCGGCCGTCCTCGTCCACCAGCAGAGGGGAGGCGCCTCCGGCCCCGGGATCGGCCAGCAGGGCGTCGCGCAGCAGCCGGGCCGACCCCGGCGCGAGGGCGGCGTCCGGGTTCAGGGGGAAGAACAGCTCGCCCCGGGCGTGTGCCAGGGCCAGGTTCATGCCCCTGGCGAAACCCAGGTTGGCTCCCGCTTCGAGAAGCCGGGCCCCGGGGATGTCGCGGCGCACCACCTCTGCCGTGCCGTCGGTGGAGCCGTTGTCCACCACCAGCGCCTCGCAGTCCAGGCCGCAGTCCAGGGCGGACTCCAGGCAGGCGCGGACGGTGTCCGCGTTGTTGTGGGTGACGACGGCGAAGCTGATTTCCGGGGTCATCCTATTAGGCCCCTCGGAGCGGAGCACGGCCGGGATGGTCAGGACCAGGATCTTCAGGTCCAGCCACAGCGACCAGTTGTCGATGTACTCCATGTCCAGTTCCATCCATCGCTCGAAGCCGATGCGGTTGCGCCCCCTGATCTGCCGCAGGCAGGTGATGCCCGGCTTCACGGAAAAGCGGCGGCGCGGCCAGTCCTCCTTGAACCGCTCCACGTCGCGCACCGGCAGGGGCCGGGGGCCGACAAGGCTCATGTCGCCGCGCAGCACGTTGAACAGCTGCGGCAGCTCGTCCAGGGAGGACTTGCGGAGCACCCTGCCCAGGCGGGTCACTCGCGGGTCGTCCGGCACCTTGAAGGTGGAGCCGCCGGAAATGTTGCGCTCCTCCAGTTCGGCCTGACGCTTCTCCGCGTCCGGGGTCATTGTGCGGAACTTGTAGCAGGTGAAGAGCCGCTTGTTGTAGCCCACACGCTTCTGCCGGAAGAGGCAGTGCCCCGAGGGGCGCTCCAGCTTCACCAGCGCGGCCACGGCCAGCAGCAGCGGGGAGAGCAGCACCAGGGCCAAACCGGACAGCCCGATGTCCAGCAGCCGCTTGACCGCCATGGAGGCCTCCCCGAGGGAGGAGGAAAAAACGGTCGTCACCAGGTCGGGGCGGAAGTTGCGCCGGGGCTGCCGGGGATCACCGAGGTCGAAGAGATGGGCGTGCAGCACCGCGTCCACTCCCTGCTCCTCGCATGCTGAGACGATCTCGGAGGCGGTGTCGTACAGGGACTTCATGGGCAGGCAGATGGCCACTTCATCCACCACGTTGGAGCGCAGGTAGTCCGGGCAGGGAGGCGAAGTCGCAGACCACCCCGCAGTCGCGCAGCTCAAGGGAGTCGTCGAGGTGGCAGATGTTGTCCACGAAGCCCGCCAGCCGGTAGCCCTTCGGCTTGGACTGGATGTTCCGGGCGAATTCCAGGGCGCGTTCGTTGGTGCCCGCGATGAGCACGCGCCGCTTGAGTCCCTCGCCCCGGCGGCCGCGCAGCCAACGCCTGGCGCAGAGCCTGGCCAGCAGGCTCTGCCCGCAGGCGGATGCCCAGAAGACCGACAGAAAGACCGCGCCCACGCCACGCACATGGAAGACGGCCGCCAGGGCGGTGACCGTCAGGGCGCCGCAGAGGGTGGCCAGGAGCAGGCGCGCCAGGTTGTCCTCAACACGGAAGAGGGCGGCGTAGCGGTACAGGGAAAAGACGTCGTAGAGGCCGCTCCACAGCGCGGCGAAGAGCAGCAGGCCAAGCGCTCCCGGTAAATCCGGGCGAAAGAGGCCGGGCAGTACCGCTGCCGGCCCCGCGGTGGCGGCCAGGGCGGCCACCGCCTGGGCGGCGACCACCGCCGCGCCTTCCAGGACGCGCAGCCCCCACAGGGCATAGCGGCGCGTCAGGACCACGGCGAACTCCAGTCAGACGTATTTCCGGCGGCTGGCATGCTTCGCCCTCGCGCCTGCCGGGCTACAGCCTGCGGTACAGCCGCCTGGGCACGTGGAAGCGGCGGCGGTTGTAGACGCAGCCCAGCACTTTGGCGCCGACCTGGTTGAAGAGATCCTTGACGTAGAGGCAGACCTGCTTGCGCACCGTCTCCGAACGGATGACCCAGACCACGCCGTTGGACTTGGCCGCCAGCCCGGCTGTGGAGGAGTTGGCCGCGGCCGGGGCGGTGTCGAATATCACGTAGTCGTAGGTTTGCAGCCACTCCTCCAGGAGCTTGTCGAAATGCTTGGACTCCAGGAGCTTGGATTCGGTGAGCATGGTCACCTCCTCCCGCACGGCCCCGGCCGGGAGGACGTACAGGCCGGGGATGCCGGTTTCGCGGATGCGGCGGCCGGGATCGCCGTTGGAGCCCAGCAGCAGGTCCACGAATCCCGGCGAGAGGTCGATGCCCATGGCCTGATGCACGCCGGGGTCGCGCGATTGGCGTCCACCACCAGGGCTTTCTGGTCTTCGCCCGCGGCCAGCACCCGCCCCAGGTTCAGGGCGGTGGAGGTGGCCCCTTCGCCTTTGTGGCAGCCCGTGACCACCAGGCTGTTGCCGCCGCCATTGCACATGCCGGAGAAGCAGATGCCGTCGCGCAGCGTCTTGAAGTGGTCCAGGGTCCGCTTGGTGGCCTCCGCGCCCACGGGCATGCTCTTGCCGGTTTCCGGCACCGAGGCGAAGACGGGCACCTGCAGGGTTTCCTCCACCCCCTCGGGGCGCTTGAAGGTCTGGTCCAGGTACTCGGCGGCGAAGGCGAAGCCCAGGGAGCCGAACAGGGCCAGGAAGAAGCCCAGCACGATGTTCAGGGCGCGGCGCGGCTTGGTCGGCTTGATAGGCTGGATGGGCGACTGCACGATGGAGATGTTGGAGATGCGCTCCGTCTCCAGCGCGCGGTTGATGCGGGCCTGTTCCGTCTTATCCGCGTACTTGAAATAGTTTTCCTGGTGCAGCTTGAGCTGCCGCTCCAGGCGCGAGATGTCGTTCTCCAGGTCGATAAGCCGTTCCAGTTCGCCCCTGGCCTCCTTGCGTTGCTCCTTGAGGGAGACCAGCATGGCCGACCGGGCCTTGCGGTCGGCATCCTCCATGAGCAGGGAGGAGAGGATGCGCTGGTGGACGTCGTTGACCGACTCGGTGTTCTCCGTGCGGGGCCGTTCCTGCCCCGCAAGCATCTCCTCGGCGCGGGCGATCTCCTCGCGCACGCTCTGCACGGGCAGGGCGTCCTCGCGGTAGCGGGCCAGGAGCTTTTGCTCCTGGAGCTTGAGGTCCATGAGCTGCTCCGTGAGCCGCTCCGCCGTGACGTTGCGCATGCCGGTGGTCTTGCTGGACAGGATGCGCCTGGGCATGTCCCTAAGCGCCGCCTCGAAGGTCAGTATCTTGGCTTCGGCCGAGGCTAGGTTGTTCTCCGTGGTCTCGATTTCGCGCGTGAGTTGGTTGATGCGGTTCATGACGATGGTCTGCTCATCGGCGAGCGACCCCGTCCCGGCCCGCTTCTTCAGCTGGTTGAGGCGGTTTTCGTCTTCCTCCAACATGGCCTCCAGGGTGGCCTTCTGCTCCTGGAAGAAGGAAAGGGACTCGGAACTGCGGTGGACCTGGATATGCTTGTCCAGAAAGAGGTCCAGCACCGTGGCCAGGACACGCCGGGACATCCTGGGGGAATAGGCTTGGTAGCCCACGGTGATGATGTTGGATTCCGAGGAGACATCGACTCGCAGAGACTCCAGAAAGGCCTTCACCGCCCGCTCCTCCAGCTGTCCGGGGTCCGGCTCGGCCGTGTAGGTGTCGAAGCCCCCGGCGAACATGACCGCCTCCAGGGCGCTCATGGGGCCGTCCAGCTCCATCGGCCCGGGAGCGTTGACCTCCCCGGTGACGAAGATTCGCTGGCCCTTCAGGTCGCGGCCCACCACCGTCACCTCTGGGTCGCGCAGCACCTCGGAGTACCGTTATTTCAATTCGGCGGTCAGCTCGCCCGCGGTTTTGCCCGCGGCCTCCACTTCACCCACGAGTTGCAGGGAGACTTGGCCGTCCGGCCGGATGGTCTGCACCTCGTTGAGTTCCGGGGTGTAGAAGAACTTGAATTCCAGGACGTCGCCCGGGCGGAAGCCCACGCGGCGCTGGGGCGGCGTGGGGCCCGCCTCGTCGCGGGTCATGGCGGGGTCGGGCATGGCGCAGGCGGAGAGCAGGGACAGCAGAACGCCCAGCCACAGCGCCGCGCGCAGGACCGCCCGGATCGTGCCGACCGGCTGGCGGCACGTGGCATGTGTGGTATTGTTCCCGGTCATGGTCGCTTCCCCTCGACGAAGGGCCGGACCCGTGGGTGCGGGCCGCGTGAAGGGCGAGTACGGCGTGAACCGGACATGTGTCGGGAAAGTCGCTGACTCGGTGTCAGCGGGCGTGGACGTTCCCCCTCCGTTCTGTTCGGCCGCCGACCCTCACTTCGGCTCCTTCGTGAAAAACCTGTGTAGCGCACATGGTGCGCGCCGGACAACACTTTTCTGCCCGTCCAGCGAGGCGAGGCTTTGCTTTCCCGGTTGTGGGGGTGTATGTCCGCAGGCAACCGGAGGATACCATGCGACCGCTTCTTCTTGTTCTTCTGCTGGGACTGCTCTTGCCGACCGCCGGTTGCGCCTCGCGCTCGGCGAACCATCTGGCCGAGGCCCGCGCCATGGACACGCGCGCCCTGGTGGGACAGCTCTTTTTGCTGACCTTTCCGGGCCTGGAGTATTCGGGCGAGGTCAAGCGGTTGGTGGAGGAGGACAAGGTGGGCGGGCTGATGCTCTACGGCGTCAGCGGCAACACCGCCCCGCCGGGGCAGCTGCGGCGGTTCTCCAGCGAAGTGCAGCGAGCCGCCCGCGATCATGGCTTGCCGCCCGTGCTGCTGGCCGTGGACCAGGAGGGCGGAGCGGTGCAGCGGCTTCGCCGGGGGTTCACCCGGCTGCCCTCCAACATGGCCGTGGCCGCAGCGGGCGAGCCTGAGAACGCCCGCCGCCTGGCCGACCTGGCCGCCCAGGAGCTGGAGGCCTCCGGCGTGAACTGCAACCTGGCCCCGGTGGTGGACGTCAACTCCAACCCGGACAATCCCATCATCGGCACGCGCTCCTTCGGCTCCGACCCGTCCAAGGTGGGCCAGTACGGCTTGGCGGCCATCCAGGGCTACGGCCAGGGCGGCGTGCTCTGCTCGGCCAAGCATTTTCCCGGCCACGGCGACACGGACGTGGACTCGCACCTGGGCCTGCCCCGCATCAAGGCGGATCGCGCCCGGCTGGAGCGGGTGGAGCTTCCCCCGTTCCGGGCGGCGATGGAGGCGAACGTTCCCCTGGTCATGACCGCCCACGTGGCAGCGCCCGCCCTGACCGGCGAGCCGGACCTGCCCGCGACCCTCTCGCCCGAGGTGCTCACCGGGCTCTTGCGCGAGGACATGGGGTTCGAGGGGGTGGTGGTCACGGACTCGCTGTTCATGGG
This sequence comes from Desulfohalovibrio reitneri, assembly GCF_000711295.1. NCBI lineage: Bacteria > Pseudomonadati > Thermodesulfobacteriota > Desulfovibrionia > Desulfovibrionales > Desulfovibrionaceae > Desulfohalovibrio > Desulfohalovibrio reitneri. The sequence continues at coordinate 202,781 of NZ_JOMJ01000003.1, forward strand.
CGCCATCATGGAGAAGTACGGTCCCAAGGAAGCCGCCCTGCGTGCTTTCGAGGCGGGCGCCGACCTGCTGCTTTTCGGCGCGGACCTGTACGTGCGCGGCCGGGGGGAGGAGACGGCCGCGCTGCAACGCGGGGCCATGCGCGGCCTGGAGGATGCGGTGCGTTCGGGCCGCATCCCCCGCGCCGAGGTCGAGAGGCGCGTGGCGCGGGTGCTGGCCGCCAAGGAGCGTCTGCCCTCGGGCGAGTTCGCGTCCGGCGATCCAAAGGTGCTGTCCGCCCGGGCGGGGTCGCCTGAGCACGCCCGGCTGGCTTTTTCCGTGGCCTCGAAGGCCCTGACCCTGGTGCGGGACGAGCCCGGCTTCTTTCCCCTGCCATCCGGCGGCGGGCTGACCGTGCTGTTCCCGGAATCAGTTCCAGACGTGTCCGACGCTTTCGCCGAGCACCTGCCCTGGGCCGAGACTCTGGCCTACCCGGACGACCCTTCGGAAAGCGAGGTCGATGCGCTGGCGGAGCAGGTGGGGGAACGGGTGCTGCTCTGCACCCTCGACGCCGGGCGCGATCCCGGACAGAGCGAACTGCGTCGCGCCCTTGGGGAAAAAGAGGTGGCCGTGGCCGCCCTGGGATCGCCGTACGACGCCCTGCATCTGGAAGGGACCGGCACCTACCTGGCCTGCTACGGCCCCCATCCCGGCTGCCTGGACGCCCTGGCCCGCTTCACCGCCGGGGAGACGCGGGCCCAGGGCCGGCTGCCGGTTGACCTGCCGGGGGTGGCCCCGCGCGGCGCGGGTCAGTTCTCCGGGGAGCCGTCCCCGGTACCGTCCCCTGGTTCTCCGTAGACCAGCGCGCCGGACTTTTCCGCCCTGGCCGCCGGATGGGCCGGATCCTTGCGCCCGGCGCGCCACTCGCCCGGCGTGTACAGGTGGACGGCCAGCTCGAAATCGGGTTCGGTGAAGAGGGAGTCCACCGCGGCCTTGCGGTCGCTGGGCGGTTCATCCGCCACAACGGCCAGTTCGAACCGCTGGCCGGTCAGCCCTTCGCCCCGGTCGTGCGGGTTGAGCAGGTAGACCCGGGCGGGCAAAAAGCGCCTGGCCAGCCGCAGCACCACGAAACGAAGCACCGGGTCCTGGTCGTGCGGGATCACAAGTCCCCCTGGCGGCGGGCCATTTCTTCCTTGAGCTTGGCCAGCACGTGGTCGTAGCCGTCGGGGCAGTGCGGAATGGCGCAGGGCGTGCAGTCCTTGAGCCCGTTCTCCGTGAGCCGGAAGTCCCCCCCGCAGTCGATGAAGTACAGCGGGCAGAAGCAGAACAGGCAGTTGAACGCCTCCGGGTCGCAGTTGGCGTGGCAGGGGAAGTATTGGCAGTCGCGATTGCTGAAGAAGCGGTGGCTATGCTGCATGGGGAGATTCGGTTCCGGCCTTGAACCCGCGCAGGCGCAAAGCGTTTGTTACCACGGAAACCGAGGACAGAGCCATGGCCGTGCCCGCGATCATGGGGTTGAGGGTTGGCCCGCCGAAGAGTGTCAGGAGGCCCATGGCCACCGGGATGCCGATGGCGTTGTAGGCGAAGGCCCAGAACAGGTTCTGGCGGATGTTGCGCATGACCGCCCGGGACAGGGAGAGCGCGGATGGCACGCCGTGCAGGTCGCCGCCCATGAGCACCACGTCGCCGGAATCCATGGCCACGTCGGTGCCGGAGCCCATGACCAGCCCCACGTCGGAGCGGGCCAGGGCAGGAGCGTCGTTGACCCCGTCGCCCACCATGGCCACCACGCCGCCCTCGCGCTGCAGGGCCTCCACCTCGGCGGCCTTGCGGTCCGGCAGCACCCGGGCGATGACCCGGTCGATGCCCATGGACGAGGCCACGGCCCGGGCGGTGGTTTCGGTGTCTCCGGTGAGCATGACCACGGTCAGGCCCAGATTCTTGAGCTGGCCCACCACCTCGGCCGCCTCGTCCTTGGCCGTGTCGGCCACGCCCAGCATGCCCGCGTACTTCCCGTCCACGGCCACCCACAGGGGGGTCTTGCCCTGGCCGGACAGGCGGGCGGCAGTCTCGTTGGCGGATTCGACGCCCTCAGCCGAGGCGTCGGCCAGCAGCTCGCGGTTGCCCACCAGCACGGCGCGGCCGTCCACATCGGCCCGCACGCCCTTGCCGGGCACAGCCTGGAAATCGGAAACCCTGGGAAGGCGTATCCCGCGCTCCTTGGCCGCTTCCAGCACCGCGCGGGCCAGGGGGTGCTCGGAGCCGCCCTCGGTTCCGGCGGCCAGCCGCAGCAACTCATCCGCGTCCATGCCGGGCGCGGGCAGGGCGTCGGTCAGGGAGGGCTTGCCCAGGGTCAGGGTGCCGGTCTTGTCAAAGACCACGGTGTCCACCTTCTCGGCCGCCTGCAGGGCCTGGGCGCTTTTGACCAGAACGCCCAGCTGCGCCCCCCGGCCCATGCCCACCATAAGGGAGGTGGGCGTGGCCAGGCCCATGGCGCAGGGGCAGGCGATGACCAGCACGGCGATGAAGATGCGCAGGGCGAAGGCCGCCTCGGCACCTGAAAGCAGCCAGCCCGCTCCGGCCAGCACGGCCAGCAGCATGACCACGGGGACGAAGTAGTAGCTCACCGTGTCGGCGAGGTTGGCGATGGGCGCCTTGGAGCCCTGGGCGCGGCGCACAAGCTCCACGATGCGGGAAAGCGTCGTTTCGGACCCCACCTTCTCCGCCCGCATGGTCAGCGAGCCGGTGAGGTTCATGGTGCCGCCGGTGACGGCGTCGCCCACTTCCTTGCCCACGGGCATGGACTCGCCGGTGAGCATGGACTCGTCCAGGCTGGAGCGGCCCTCGACCACCGTGCCGTCCACGGGCACTTTTTCTCCGGGGCGCACCAGCAGGGTGTCGCCCGGTTCAACCTCGTCCAGGGAAATCTCCTCGCGGGAACCGTCCGAGCCCAGCAGCACGGCCGTGCGCGGGGCCAGTTCCATCAGGGAGCGGATGGCCGAGGAGGTCTTGAGCTTGGAGCGGTCCTCGAAATATTTGCCCAGGGAGATGAGCGCCAGCAGCACGGCCGCGGACTCGTAGTAGAGGTCGTGGGCGCGGATGGCGGGCTGCGACCCGGCCGCTATGAGGGCGGTCTGGACAAAGGAGTGGAGCAGGGCCGCGCCGGTGCCCATGGCCACCAGGGAGTCCATGTTGGGGGCGCGGCGCAGCAGGGCGGGAAAGCCGCGCAGGTAGAAGCCGCGCCCGGCCCAGACCACGGGCAGGGTCAGCCCCAGCTGGACCAGGGCGAAGGCCAGGGGCGAGTGGGCCGGGTCCACGCCCCGGGGCAGGGGCATGCCCAGCATATGGCCCATGGAGAAGACCAGCAGGGGCAGGGCGAAGGCGAAGGCCGGGATGAGCCTGCGCCGCGCCCGGGCCAGCCGTTCGGCGGCTTCCTCGCGGCGGCGCTCCTCCTCTCCGGCGGCCTCGGTGCGCTGGCTGGCGGTGAAGCCCAGGTCCTTGATGCGGCGGCGCACGTCCCGCAGGGAGACGCGGGCGGGATCGAAGGCCAGCCGGGCCGACTCCCCGGCCAGGTTGACCTCCATGCTCTCCACGCCGTCAATGGAGCCGACCACTTTTTCGATGCGGGTGGAACAGGCGGCGCAGTGCATGCCCTTGATGTCCAGCTCCACGGCGCGCACGCCGTCCCCGGACGGCCCGGGCAGGCGCAGGCCGAAGCCCAGGCCGCCCACCGCCTCGGCGATGTCGTGCGGGGTTATGGACGCGGGGTCGTAGTCCACGTCCAGGGTTTCCTCGGCCAGGTTGACCGAGGCCGAGCGCACACCATCCTTGCCGCCCAGCACCTTTTCGATGCGGGTGGAGCAGGCGGCGCAGTGCATGCCCGTGATTGGCGCGTGGAGATGTTCGAGTTCGTCAGCCATGCAAGCCTCCCCGTTTACTATGGGACGCGGAACGCGGCAAGGCAAGACGCGAGATCAGTCGGGAGGGGGGCAGACGGGTAATCTGAGGGTGTTGCCGCCGGGGTTCACGGCCACGGAGGACGGAGAGACGGGCATGGCGCGGCGGATTTGCCAGGCTGGCTCAACCGCGCGGCGGACCTGCCAACCGGACGGCTCCGGACGCGGGTCGGCCTCGATGTGGCTTGCCCCAAACACGGCCAGGGGCAGCAGAAAGGCGGCCGCCAGCAGGTGGCCGCGCCGGGTGGCCGGGCGGTGCACCACGCCCCAGCCGCAGCCCGAGCACAGGTAGACGCGGCGCGGGCGGAAGAGGTCCCGCGCAGGACGCCTGGACGAGATCAAGCGAGTCTTGGCCTGGCCGCAGATGAGGCAGGCGGCGGCCGGGTCTGGTCTGGAGGGTCTGCCCATGCCGTGCTCCGGTGATGGGCCCGGAAAGGGTCGGGCCGGAAGTGGTGCCGCTCCTCAGGCTATACCGGATCAGGCCCGCGCGTCCAGCAGCCCGCCCTTGGCCGGAGCGGTGCCGGGCGCGGGGCGGGAGGCGGCTTGGCCGAAAAGGGTGTCAAGCTCTTGCCGCGCCTGGTCCGCGTCGGCCCCGTAGTCCGATTCCAGCATGTCCATGACTTCGCCCAGTCCCTGACGGAGTCCGCGCGCGCCCCGGGAGGAGAGGTTTTCCATGAGGAGTGCCTCGGCCTGGTCCGCGGCCTGTTGGCCGAAGCGGGCGGCCACGCCGTCAACAGCCGTCTTGGCCACGGACCGCAAGGGGCTTCCCTGGCCGTTGCCCGCGTAGATGACCTGGTTGAAGCCGTCCGCGAAGGCCTTGTTGACGGCATGGTTGAGATCGCCGTTGAGCTGGCTGATGAAGGAGTCGCCCGCGGCCAGGCCGTGCTGCGAGTCCACCATGCGCACGGCCCGCAGCATGGCCTCGCCCATGGCCGCCTCGCCGCCGGACCCGGCGGCGCTGGAGACCAGCCCCTGGAAGGCGGATGCGGTTTGCTCGCCGAAACGGTCCCGCAGCCAGCTGGAGGTGCGGGCCAGGGACTCGGCCAGTTCGTTGCCGATCTGGGACTTCCTGCCCGCCTCCTCGTCCTTGCCCGGAAGCAGGGAGTCGGATGCGTCGAGCCGCTGGGCCACGGACAGACCGAAGCCCCGGGAGCTCCGCTGCGCCTGTTCCGGCGAGGGCTGGGCGGGCACCATGTCCGCCCCGGCCTGCTGTCCGGAGGCGCCCGCGCCGCGCCCGGCGGTCTGGAAGGCGTTGAAAAAGGACGCCTGGTACGGATCGACCTGCATATCCCCCTTATCGGACAGGAGGATGGGAACTTGAGGGGGCGGCCAATGATTTTTTCGCCTCGGCCACGAAACGGCGCACCTTGTCTGGGTTCTTGGTCCCGTCCGCATCCTCCAGCCCGGTGTGGGCGTCCACCCCGGCGGGGCGCACCAGCCGCACAGCCTCGGCCACGTTGTCCGGGGTAAGCCCCCCGGCCAGGATGAGGGGGCGTCCGCAGCGGCGGGCCAGCTCCCGGTCCACCTCCCAGGGGTGGGTCAGGCCGGTGGCCCCGCTGGCTCCGGTGGCGGGGTCGAAGGTGTCGGTGATGAAGGCGTGGCAGTGGGGCGCCAGGGCTTCGGCCTCGGCCAGCAGGGGGGCGGAGTCGGGCGAGCGCACAATGAGGGAGGCGATGATCAGGGTGCGCGGCAGGGCGCTCCGCACCGCCGCCAGGGTTCCGGGGGGATGGCCTCCGTGCAGCTGCACCGCCCCGGCGTCCAGCCTGCGGCACAGGGCGGCGGTTTCGGCCGGGTTGGACTCGTAGGTTATCAGGCAGACGCGCTCCCCGCCCACGTCGCGGGCCAGGGCGGCGGCCTCGTCCTCGCTCATGTCTGGGTCGTGCACGGGCAGGCGCAGGGGCAGGCCCAGCAAATCCGCGCCCGCGTCCAGCAGCATGACCGCCTCTTCGCGGCCGCGCACCCCGGCGATCTGAACCAGGCGCGGTGGCAGGCGCGGCGCGTCCATCAGGCGGGGTAGACGTCCAGGCCCAGCAGGACCTGGTCGCGGTCGGACAAATCGCCGATGACGCGCCGCAGAGGCGGCGGCAGCTCCTTGATGAGGGTTGGGGTGGCCAGGATTTTCTCGTCCTCGGCCAACTGGGGACGCTCCAGGATGTCCACGATGCGCAGCTCGTAGCGTCCTTTGAGATCTTCGTCACAGATCTTCCGCAGATTGGCCACCGCCCGCTCCGAGGTGGGGGTCTTGCCTGTCACGTAGAGGGTCAGCACGTAGTGGTCGGCCATTCTCAGCTCGCTTTGCGCTCGGTCCGCGCCGGTTTTTCCGAGGGGAAGCCCAGGCAGGTTTCGCGGTACATGGAGGCCAGGTAGCCCATCAACTCCACCAGCAGCATGCGCCCCTCATCCAGGTACAAGGCGTATCGCTTGGGCACGTCGATCTCGCCGTGTTTGCGCTCGAGGGCTTCCGTGTGCACATCGGCCAGGTCCTTGGGGCCGGCCTTGAGGTAGACCAGTTCGCCCGCGAACTCTCGCAGGGCGGAGGAGACATCGTGCTGCTCCTTGTAAATGCGGTTCTCCGCGGCCAGATCGAGGAGGCGTCCGTAGCGGTCCACGAAGTCCCCGAACGCCTCCGGAGCGGTCTGGGAGATGTCGGCCGAGCCCATGAGGCGGCCGCGCAGGGAGAGTGAGCCGCCGCAGGTCGCCTCCTCGCCGTTGATCTGTTCCCGCAACCGCTGCCGTTCCACGGCGTATCGCAGGGAGCGGGAGAACATTTCCTCGCTGACGGTGTTTTTGTCCAGAAAGTCCTGGGCCCCCATCTGCACAGCCTTGACCCCCAGGGATTCGTCCCCGTGGCCGGTAAGGATGACGATGGGGAGGACCCGAGGAGCCTCCAGCACGGCCTGCAGGGTCTCCAGGCCGCTGGAGTCGGGCAGCATGAGGTCCAGCAGCACCAGGTCCGCTCCCACCTCGCCCAGGGCGCGGAGCCCATCGGAAAGGTTGGTCTCGTGGCGCAAATCGAACGTCACGCCGGGTACCCGGTCCACCAGTTCGGATATCATTTCGGCGTCGTCCGGGTTGTCCTCGATGAGGAGCAGGGAGACGTTGGTCTTGCTCATGGGCGCGTATCCGATGCCAACGGGTTTGTGGGATTATCGGTAAAAAAGGTGCCCGTTTCACGGGCGGGGGTCAAGGTCGGCTGGTGCGTCGCAACTGGCGGAGATTGGACCAGACTGCGGCTACGTGGAGCAGGGCGACCAGGCCCAGGGCCCAGGTGGCCAGGGGGTCGGGACTGGCCGCCAGAAAGGCGGTCGCGGGAAGGGCGATGGCCAGCTTGGCCCACCACCAGCGGCGGCGGAAAAGGCGCATGAGCAGGCGCACGCCGGGATTCAGCTCCCTTCCGCCCCGGCTGAGCAGGGCGTTGGTGGTCAGGATGTCGGGAACCTGAAGGACGGCCGTCAGGGCGGCCAGGAGCCAGTCGAGCACGGGCGAGGAGCGCGGGCCGCCGCGGAAGCGGCGGCCCGTGGGGGAACTAGATGAAGTAGGTCTTCATGTAGTCGTCGACTTCCTCGCCCAGGGCGTTGAAGAAGTGCTCCACCTTGTTCGACTCGGTCTTTTGCATCTTGCTGGCGACGTTGCCCGCCTTGTTGTAGACCTCTTCAAAGGCTGCCTCGGACAGACCGGACATCTTCAGGGCCTCTTCCTTGGAAATCTTGCCGAGATGGGCGAACACGGCGGCCATAACGCCCATGGACTTCTGGATGTTCTCGGGCATGGTTTCTCCTCGTGACAACGTTATGTGAATAATTTCCCTTTTTACGCGGGATGCTTCGCAAAGGCAAGCACCCGGGGAATCAGGCGGACAGCGGAGTGATGCGCTCGATGGTCTCCAGCACGTACAGCCCGTCCTCGCCGGTGATGGGCAGCCGGCCGCCGGTCTGAACAGCCTCGAGGAACTGGATCAGCTCCTCGCGCACGGGCTCCTTGAAGACGATGGGCCATTCGCGGACGTTGTAGCTGGCTTGGTAGCTCTCGAATTTGCTGTATTCCTTGACCTGCTGGGTGATGAGGTTGGCCTCGATGTAGCGCGTGTTGGTGGCCACGCGGATGTGGCGCGACTTGTACGGCGTGATCCAGTTGCAGTTCATCTGCACCAGCACGCCGTTGTCCATCTCGCCGGAAATGACCACCGTGTCCTCGTGCTCGCCGATGTTGCGGGAGGTGAAGGCGCAGATGTCGCGGTAGCGGGAGCCGGAAAGGTGGCAGCAGAGGTCGATGTCGTGGGAGGCCAGGTCGCGCACCACGCCGACGTCCTGGATGCGGGGCGGGTAGGGGCCCACGCGCTCGATCATGATGGAGATGATCTGGTCGTCGCCGTCCAGCAGCTGGGCCACGCGCTGCACCGCCGGGTTGAAGCGCTCGATGTGGCCGACCATGAGGGGCACGCCGCGCTGTTTGGCGGTTTCCACCAGGTTGCGCCCCTCTTCCACTGTGGCCGCCAGGGGCTTTTCCACCAGCAGGGGGATGGAGAGCTCGATGGCTTTCATGGCCAGGTTCTGGTGGTGGATTGTGGGCACGCAGATGCTCAGGGCGTCAAGGCCCTGGTCCAGCAGGGGGTCGATGTCCGTGAAAGTGGGCACGTCGAATTCGTTGGCCACGGTCTCCAGGACTTCCTCGTTGGTGTCCATGACGCCGACCACGTCCACTTTGGGCATCTGGGAGTAGTTGCGGAGATGCACCCGGCCCATCCAGCCGAGGCCGACCACGGCCACACGCATGCGTTTGCTATCGGTCATGTGTTTTCGTCTCTTGTCAGGTGTTGCGAAAAAGGGGAAAGGTGGTTGCCTTTCCCCGGCAAAGAACTCATGTTCGTCGGCGCGTGAGAATAGACCTCCCCCAGCCCGATTTCAAGAAGAAGCCATGCCCCAAAACCACATCTGGATCAACGCGGGCGAAGTCTCCGGCGACATGCACGGCGCGGCCCTGGCCAGGGCGCTGCTCAAAGGCCGCCCGGACCTGCGCCTGACGGGCATGGGCGGGGAGTACATGCGGGCGGCCGGGGTCCAGACGCGCCTGGACATCCGCGACCTCTCCGCCCTGGGGTTGACCGAGGTCGTCGCCTCCCTGCCGCGCGTCGGCAAGCTGCTGTGGCGCACCTGGCGCGAGCTGAAACGGCTGCGCCCGGCCGCCGTGGTGCTGCTGGACACCCCGGACTACACCTTCCAGGTGGCCCGCATGGCCCGCCGCCTGGGCATCCCGGTCTACTTCTACATCTCCCCCCAAGTCTGGGCCTGGCGCAAGGGGCGGGTCAATTTCCTCAGCCGGGTGGCCCGCGGGATATTCTGCATCCTGCCCTTCGAAGAGGCCTTTTACGCCGAGCACGGCGCGCGGGCCGAGTACGTGGGCAACCCCCTGCTGGACGAGCTGGCCGAGCGCCCCGACTTGGCCGAGGTTGAGCGCGAGCCGGGGCGGGTGCTGGTGCTGCCCGGCTCCCGCGCCAAAGAGGTGGACGCCCTGCTGCCCGAGTTCGGCGCGGCCGCGGCCATGCTTCTGGGGGAAGGGCGGGACCTGCGCTTCTCCCTGGCCCGAGCCCCCTCGGTGAGCGAGGAGCGCATCCGCGCCGACTGGCCGGGCGGCGTGCCCATGGACATCGTGCGGCCGGACGGCCGCTACGCGGCCATGAAGCGGGCGGACATGGCCTGGGCCGCCTCGGGCACCGTTGCTCTGGAGACCGCCCTGCTGGGCACGCCGACCATCGTGGCCTACCGCCTCTCCGGGCTCACCTTCGCCCTGGCCAAACGCATCATCAAAGTGGAGCACATTTCCTTGCCCAACCTCATCCTGGGCGAGCGGGTCTTTCCCGAACTGTTGCAGGACGAGGCCTCGGCCGGAACCATCGCCGCCCATGCCCGGCGATGGCTGCCTCCCGGCGAACTGGAGGCCGTGCGCCAGCGGCTGGCCGACCTGGCCGAGCGCATGGGCGAGCCGGGTGCGCCGGGACGGGCCGCTTCCAGCATCATCCAGGACCTGACGGAGCTGGGCCGGCTGCCCTGAATGGTATTCCGCCCGCTTCCGGCGAATTGTTTCCCCGCGCCTTGCCCATATTCTCCCGGTTCTGCTATGAGCCGGATATGTTGCGCATTCTGGCATCCGACATCGGGGGCACCTCCAGCCGGTTCCGCTTCTTTTCCGTTTCCGGACGCGATCTGGAACCTGGGGATTCCGTCACCCTGGACACGGCCTCGGCCGCCTCCCTGCCTGACCTGCTGGCCGGATTGCAGGCCGAGGGGCTGGACCCGGCGGGGGCGGACGCCCTGGTCCTGGCCGTGCCCGGCCCGGTGGAGCGGGGCACATTCGCCCGGGCCGCCAACATCGACTGGCACTTCGACCTGGCCGAGCTGGACTCCAAGCTGGCCGCCAAGACCCACCTCATCAACGATTTCGTGGCCCAGGGCTACGCCGCCCGCACGCGTTCCATGGAGGCCTCGCACCCGGTCAAGGACGGCGCGGCGGACCCGGAGGGCGCGCTTGCGGTCATCGGCGCGGGCACAGGCCTTGGGTACAGCGTCACCCTGCCGGGCGGCGAGGCGGGCTTTCTGGCCGTGGCCTCGGAAGGGGGGCACATGGCCTTTCCCTTCGTGGGCGACGAGGAGGAGGCATTCCACGTTTTTCTGCGCCGTGAGCGCGACATCCCGTACGCTTACGGCGACGCCGTGGTCTCCGGCTCCGGCCTGGCCGCGCTGCACGCCTTCCTCACCGGCCGCAAACGTAAGCCGCGCGAGGTGGCCGCGGAAATCGGCCCCGACTCGGAGACAACCCGCCTCTTCGCCCGCTTCTATGCCCGGGCCGCCCGCAATTGGACCCTGGCCACGGCCGCCCTTGGCGGTGTGGTGCTGTCCGGCGGGGTGGCCGCCAAGAACCCCTTCCTGGTGGACAACGACGCCTTCCGCGAGGAATTCGTCTCTTCTCCCTCCTATCCCGAACTGCTGCGGGACATCCCGGTGCGGCTCAACCGGGACGAGGAGGCCGGGCTGTGGGGCGCGGCCTTGTACGGCGCGCAGCGGGCCGGACTGGGCGGAAGCTGAACCATGCCGGAGTACGCGTGACAGCCAAGACCTGGAATAAGCTGGCCATCGTGGCCATCATCGCGGCCGCGGCGGCGGCCTTTTTTTTGCTGGACCTGCACCAGAAGCTGACCCTGGAGAACCTCAAGGCCTCCCGCGAGAGCCTGGAGCAACTCTACGCCCAGCACACCTTGGCCATGCTGGGCGGCTACTTCGCCGTCTATGTGCTCATGGCCGCCCTCAGCCTGCCCGGCGCGGCGGTGATGAGCCTGGCGGGCGCGGCGGTGTTCGGGTTTCTGCCCGCGCTGGTCGTGGTTTCCTTCGCCTCCGCCATCGGGGCCACCCTGGCCTGCGCCGTGGCCCGCTACCTCTTCCGCGATTGGGTCAAGGCGCGTTTCGGCGGGGAAAAGCTGGAGAAGATCAACGCGGGCATCAAGCGCGAGGGTGCCTTCTATCTCTTCACCCTGCGCCTCATCCCCGTCTTTCCCTTCTTCGCCATCAACCTGGTGGTGGGGCTGACGGACATGGCCCTGCGGACCTTCTACTGGGTCTCCCAGGTGGGCATGCTTCCGGGCACCGCTGTCTACGTCAACGCCGGGGTACAGCTGGGGCAGGTGCGGTCGGTGGGCGACATCTTCTCCCTGGACATCATTCTCTCCTTCGCCGCCCTGGGCTTGTTCCCCCTGGCGGCCAGGAAGGTCATGCGGTGGGTCAGGGGCAAACGGGCCGACGAGGTCGAGCCGGAAACCGGCGGGGAGCGAGGCGATGGGTGAGAAGTTCGACTACGACATCGGGGTCATCGGCGGCGGCGCGGCCGGGCTGACGGTCACGGCCGGGGCGGCCCAGCTGGGCGCCAAGACGGTGCTCATCGAGAAGGAGCCCAAGCTGGGCGGGGACTGCCTGCACTACGGTTGCGTGCCCTCCAAGACCCTCATCCGCACCGCCCGCGCCTACCACGAGATGAAGCGCGCCGAACGCTACGGCCTGCCCCGGGTCATCCCGGAGAAGGTGGATTTCCGTCGGGTGGCGGAGCGCATCCAGTCGGTCATCGACACCATCCAGAAGCACGACTCCCCGGAGCGGTTCTGCCGCCTGGGCGCGGAGGTGCGTTTTGGCCGCGCACGCTTCACCGACGAGCATCAGGTGGAATTGGAGGACGGCCAGCGGGTGAGCGCCAAACGCTGGGTGCTGGCCACCGGCTCGGAGCCGGCCGTGCCGCCCATCTCCGGCCTGCGCGAGGCCGGCTGCCTGACCAACAAGGACATCTTCTCCCTGGAGGCGCTGCCGCCGTCCCTCATCGTGCTGGGAGCGGGGCCCATCGCCTGCGAGATGGCCCAGGCCTTCCAGCGGCTGGGCTGCCAGGTCTCGGTCATCCAGCGGTCGGGGCAAATTCTGACCAAGGAGGACCCGGACATGGCCTCCATCGTGCTGGAGAGCCTGGAGCGCGAGGGGGTGAAGTTCCACCTGGGCACGGAGATCAGGAGCGTGCGCGTGGCGGGCGGCCACAAGGAGGTGGTTTTCGCCAAGAACGGCCGGGAATGGACGGTCAAGGGCCACGAGATTCTGGCTGCTTTGGGGCGGGACATCGCCACCGACGGACTGGGCCTGAACAACGCCGGGGTGAAGCACAGCCGCAAGGGCATCGAGGTGGACGCCAAGATGCGCACCTCGCAAAAGCATATTTTCGCCTGCGGCGACGCCACGGGCAAATACCTCTTCACCCACGCCGCCGGATACGAGGGCGGCATCGTGGTCTCCAACGCCGTCTTCCGCCTGCCGCGCAAGGCGGACTACACTTGGCTGCCCTGGTGCACCTACACCCAGCCGGAGCTGGCCAGCATCGGCCGTAACGAGGCCGCCCTCAAGCGGGACGGGGTGGAGTACGAGGTCTGGACGGAGGACTTTGCGGAGAACGACCGCGCCCAGGCCGAAGGGGAGGGGCGCGGCACGCTGAAGCTGCTGCTGGACGGCTCGGAGAATCCGCTGGGGGTGCAGATCGCCGGGCCCGGCGCGGGCGATTTGGTGGGCGAGTGGGTGGCCGCGCTCAACGGCAAGGTCAAGTTTTCCACCCTGGCCGGGGCGGTGCATCCCTATCCCACCCTGGCGGAGATCAACAAGAAGGTGGCCGGGTCGGTCTTTTCCAGAAAGGTCTTTTCCGACACGGTCAAGAAAGGATTGCATTTCCTCTTCCACTACAAGGGCCGGGCCTGCGAAATGCCTGAAGAGGCCGAGGAGGGCGGGCGGGGCTGACTTGCCCTCGCCCCCGCATGTGGGGTAAGCGGGAGCCGCGCCGCGCGGTTCTCCGCCGCAATTCCCGGCGCTGGAAGCCCCATGCCGTTCGCATTCGTCACCGAAGGCTCCAGTGGCATCGTTACCTGGCGCGATGTCCTGGGCCGCCGCCATACCTACCACCCGCGCAACGACACCGAGGCCGCGCTGGACCTGCTGTTCGCGATCCACGAATTGCGCGACGCCCGGGGCAACCGGCTGCGGAACAACTACCTCCTGGACGGTTTCAACTGGTACGCCTCCCAGGTGAACACCATCTACTGGCGCATGTGTTTCCGGCTGGCGCAGTACGGCGGCCTCATCCGGGAGTTCGAGAAGCGCGGCCTGCGCCCGGTGTTCAAGGACAAGCGCAACTTCGCCCGCATCTGGGAGCTGCTGCACCCCACGCCTAGCCGCCGCCGCGAGCGCAAGCATCTGGCCCGCCACAGGGAGATCGTGGCCCACAACCGGGCCATCGCCCCGCGACTGCTCGACCGGCTGCTCTTCTTCCGCTACGGCCCCAGCGACTTCCGCTCCAAGCAGATGCTGGACGTCTTCGAGGACAAGGGCGTGGACCCGGTCTTCTGCTACTCGCCCAGCCGCAAGCTGCTTAGGGAGAAGGACGCCCAGCCCCATCCGGTCTACTTTCTCTACCGCCAATGCCCCGGCCCCCGGCTGTTCTCCAGCGAGTACAACCTGTCCGGCTTCGACGGTCTCACTCGGCGTTTTCTGGCCGGGATGGTGGAGCGCACCGAGTGGAGCATGTCCCAGAACGTGCACGAGTACCGGCTGCACGTGGAGACCATGCGGAACGATCCGCCGGGCTGTTTCTTCGGCATCGACGACGCGGGCATGGTCTACGGCGCGCTGGCGGCCTGCAAGGAGCTTGGCGTGCCCTCGGTGGGCTACCAGCTGGGCATGTACGGACGCAGGCAGGCGGGCTACGTCATGGAGGGCTTCTCCCGCGAGGAACACCTGTGGTTCGACAACGTGGTGGTCTGGGGGCCGTACTGGGAGCGGGTCATGCGCCGCCACGGCGACTTTCCCGAGGGCTACTTCCTGCAGGGGGCCAACAAGCACGGCTACGCCTACCGACGGGAGCGCACCGGGCGGTTTCACCGCAAGAACGTGCTTGTGCCCTACGAGTTCTGGGGCGACACGGCGTACATCGGCCGCTGCATGATGCGCATGATGGACCTGGGCTACACCGTCTATTTCAAGTTCAAGCCGGACGAGCGCCCCGAGCTGCAGCTGGCCAGCTATGAGCTGCCGCCGGAGTACGAGCGGCGGCTGGTCCACGTGCACGACATAACCGACGACCTCATGGGCGAGATCAACATCGTGGCCGGGGCCATGACCACGCTGCTCTTCGATCTGCTGCCCTACGGCAAGCACACCTGGGTGCTGGACACGGAGTTTCGATTGCTGGACGACATGGTGGAGGACGGCTTCGCGGAGCTGGTCTCCCTGGAGGATATCGAGAACATGGACCCCCAGCCAGCGGACCTGCCGGTGCGGGCGGCCGACCTGTTCAACCCCGACCCGCTGGACGAGGTCCTTTCGCGCCACGTCATCTCCAGGCTGCCCGGCCGGGAGGGCGCGTGACCCATTACTATCCCGAGGCGGACGCCGCTTCCCGGGCCATCCAGAAGGAGTTCTCCGCCACCTACCTCTCGGCCCGCTCCCTGCGGGAAGAGGTGGCCCGCGACCCCTCGCGCGTGCCGGAGCAGTCCGTGCGCGCCCTGGAGCTCATCCTGAACAACTTCGGCCACGACGCCCAGCGCAACGCCCACTACCTGTACCGCGAGGCGGCCCAGGGCGTGGCCTGCCTGCTGGGGCCCGAGTCCGGGCCGGAGATTTCCCAGCGGGCCATGAACACCCTCTCTTCCCTGTTGCGGGAGGGTACCCGCAAGGCGCGGCTGGCCGTGGCCGGGGTGCTGGGCGAACTGGATCCCGGCCTGGGTCGCATGCGGGCCGAGCCGGAAAAGCCGGACCCCGGGCGGAGCAGGCGAACGGCCGAGGTGCTGTCCGGGGTTGATCTGGACGGCAGGCCCCGCCGGGCGGGCCGCAGCCTGCTTTTTCCCCTGGCGGACGGCGACCTGGCCGTGCTGAAGCTGGCCAAACCGGGCGAGGACCCGGCCGGGCTGGCCCTGGAGGCGGCCTGGATGAGCCGCCTGGAAGGGGCGGACGCACCGGTTTCCTTCCAGTCCCCCGAAGTCCTCGACATGGTGCGGCTGAGCGACCCGCCGGTGCCGGGCATGCATCAGGAAGGCTGGTGCCTGGCCTACCGCTGCCGGCCCGACTATTTCGCCTACCCCAACGAGCTTCCCTGCGGCTCCGTGCCCGACCCCGAGGACTTCGAGGGGATGATGGCCCGCTCTGCCCGCCTTTTCGGCTGGCTTGCCTCGCGGGGCGTGGTGCACGACGCCCCCATCCCGCTCTTCCACAACCGCACGGCCCAGGGCAGGCGGGCGGACGAGGGCGTCTACCAGTGGCGGCGCATGGGGCGGCTGGACCGCTGGCTGGAATCCTGCCGCCACCCCAACTTCGGCCGCACAGGGCCCCGCGACTTCGAGCACCTCGTCCCCGTGCGCACCGGGGCGGCCCTGCACGAGGGGCTGGGCTCGCTTTTCCTGTCCATGGGGCTTGTGGCGGGCAGCTACTTCCGAGCCCGCGACCGCTCCCTGGTGGGGCTGGATGCCCGGGACGAGCCGGTGGACGCGCGCCATCTCTTCGATCTGGAGCTTCTTGAGCGGGTCATGCGGCGCTGCTTCACCGAGTTCCACCACGGCTTCCGCGGCAGTCCCTGGAAGGGCAGGGCGGCCTACAACACCTCCTGGCTGGCCAAGCGCATGATCGGGGCCATGGGCGTGGACAGCCACATGACCGAGGTGCTGCGGGTGGTGGATCAGGAGGAGATGGACGACCGGACGTTCGTGGATTTCCTGGTGGCCAGGGGCGTGGACCGTACGCGGGCCGAGGGGCTGAAGCGCGGCGCGGACGAGATCGAGCTTGTCACCGGGCCGCACCTGGGCCGCTTCAACAACCTCATTTCCCTGCCGGAGCTCATCGAGTACGCCGCGGCTTGCTCCGCCCAGTGCATCGGAGGACGGGCCCTGGACGCGCTGCGCGCCGCCCCGTCCAGCCCTGAGCCGAGAGAGGGCGGCACGGCGGCCTGAGTTTCTTCCCACGCCCGGGGCGGCCTAGCCGCCCCGGGAGGAATCCAGCACCATGCGGGTGGTTTTGAGCATGCAGTCCTGGTCGGAGTCGATGGGGTCCTTGGCCACGGCGTGGATGAAGCGGGCCGTGACCTTCCCCTTGCCGTCGATGCTTTCCAGAAAGACCGCGCCGAGCTGGGCCACGTAGATGGAGTTACGGCCCGAGACAGGCGGATGCCGGGGATCGTAGAAGGCGATGATGGCCACACGGGGACTCTGCATGGGGGTCGGCGAAGAGGCTGTTCTGGATTGAGTTGGTGGCGTCGTCCCAGGTGGCGTAGGGGTCCTCGGAAAGAACCTCCTTCACGCCCTGCTTGGTGGGGCCGGTGGTGTTGCCCGGCTCCAGCTGCAGTTCGTCGTCCTTCTCCACCACGGCCTGGTTGTTGGAGCCCTCGCAGCCCCGGATGTTCTCGCGCACTTCGCTCGCTCCGGTGACGGGCGTCCCCTTGTTCACGGGCGGCAGATTGATGAGATTGTAGTGGCTGGGCACCACCGCGTCGGACGGGTCGCCCGGCTTGAGCGTGACCTGGGTTCCAACGTCCTCGTCGCCGTAGCCGATGATCATGATGGAGTTCTTTTCGCAGGCGCTGTCGCTGTCCATCTCTCCGTTGCGGTAGTAGGAGGAGCCGGGGGACTCGCAGGTGTCGTCCCAGGCGAACTTGGTGGGGATGGAGAAGGGCTTCACGCAGCGCGAGGAGCAGGCCCCGGAGAGGCCCGCCCTGGCCGTGGCCCTGATGTCCGCGGTGTCGCGCCCGATGACCGGGCCGAAAAACAGGTTCAGGGCGTTGCCTCGCGAGGCGGCCAGTCCGGCCGTGACCTCCACCTGGTTGGCTCCGGTGAAGGCGGCAACGCCGTCCTTGAGCAGGCTGACGTGCCCGTCCTGCAGGGCCTGCTCGGGCTTCTCGTCCTGGGACAGGTTGGCCCGGCCCACGGCCAGGGCGGTGTCGCGCACCTCGGCGTGGTCGTCGCCCGCGGAGATGAGGGCCTGGACACCGGCCAGGGCGGCGGAGTCCGCCGCGGTCTGCAGCCGGGCCTTTTCCATGTGCATGTAGCCCACGTCCACGGCCAGGGCGGTGAAGCCCACCACCATGGCCAGGGAGAGACCGAGGATGAGGCTGGCGACGCCTCGTTGATCGGTGTGAAGCCTGAACATGGTCACTCCATCTTGGTCGTGGCCGAGGCGGTCAGGCCCTGGGGAATAAATTCGTCCACCGGAAACATGGAGAATCCGTCCAGCGGATAGGTCAGTTCCACACGTACGCTTGGCCCGGCCTTGGGGTCATCGTAGTCGGTCCGTTCCAGGACCAGTTGGGCCGGATCGAGGCCGGAGCCCTGCACGGCGTTCTCCACGGCGGGCAACGGTTACATGGCGCGGGAGGCCGCTACCGCCCCCTCCCGGGCGGCCCGGGTCAGGGCGGTCTTGGCCCCCACAAGCCTGGACACGTCGATGGTGCCGATGAACAGTGGAAAGACCAGAAAGGCCATGGTCAGGGCGAACTCCACGCTCACGCTGCCCTTTTCGGAACGGAAAGCGCGCATGGTCATCGCTCCGCGATCATGACGGAGGTCGCCGAGACATCTTCAATGGCAAAGATTTCGGCAAAGGCATCCATCATGGTCAGGAAGGAGAAGTCCACCGTGACCTGGACCGAGACCGGCTCGCGGGGTGCGCGTTCGCTGACGCTCACCACGGGGGCGGTGTCCAGGCCGCCCTCGGCCAGCCTGTCGTTGATGGTCTTTTCAATGTCGTCCAGGGTCGGGCCGTTGAGCACCGCCAGCCGCGCGCCCTCCTGGGCGGCGTAGCTGACGATGTTTTAGTGCCAGCAGAGGCGGCCGAAATCCATCGCGCCATGAGGATGAGCATGAACAGGGGCAGCATCAGCGCCGTTTCCACGGCGGTCAGGCCCCGTTGGCAGCGAAGGAGTCGTTTGAGATACCGCATGTCCGGCAAAGAGCAAGCTCGGTGCCAATTTCGCATTCTTTGAATATGCTGAAAAGCTGGTTGCGGAGTGCGGTGAATTCGGGGGGGGGAGACCAGGAAGCGTGGGTTCTCCACGAAGCGTGGAGCGGTTTCAAAGCCTTCCAAAAAAAGGGGAGGGCCGGACGGCCCTCCCCTGACGCGTCAAGCTGGAGACGTCCAGCGGGTCAGCAGACCCACTCGTCGTCGTCCTCGATGGGCGTGAAGCCCCGGCGCATGGTGTTCTCGGTCACGCAGCGCGGGTCCATGAACTGGATGAGGTAGTCCGGGCCGCCCGCCTTGGAGCCCACGCCGGACATCTTGAAGCCGCCGAAGGGCTGGCGGTGGACCAGGGAGCCGGTGGAGCCCCGGTTGAGGTAGAGGTTGCCCACACGGAACTCGCGCCGGGCCCGTTCCAGGTGCTGCGGACTGCGGGAGAAAACCGCGCCGGTGAGGGCGAAACGGGTGTCGTTGGCCCACTCGATGGCCTGGTCGTAGTCCTTGGCGCGCATGACCGCCAGCACCGGGCCGAAGATCTCCTCCTGGGCGATGCGGTGCTCCGGGTTGATGCCGGAGACGATGGTCAGGGGCACCCAGCAGGCGCCGTCGGTGTCCTCGGGCATGCGCTCCACCAGGATCTCGCCCTCCTGGCGGGCCAGCTCCACGTATTCGCCCACGGTTTTCTGCTGGCTCTTGTCCGCCACCGGACCCATGAAGTTGGCCGGATCCTCGGCGGGGCCCAGCTTGACCGACTTGGCGCCCTCCACCAACCGCTCCATGAAGCGGTCGTAGATGGAGTCCACCACGATGACCCGCGAGCAGGCGGAGCACTTCTGCCCCTGGAAGCCGTAAGCGGAGTAGAGGGTGTGCACCACGGCCTCGTCCAGGTCGGCGTCGTCGTCGATGATGATGGCGTTCTTGCCGCCCATCTCGGCGATGACCCGCTTGCAGTGGTCCTGGCCGGGCTGCGCCTTGGCCGCCTTCTCCTGGATGCGCAGCCCCACTTCCATGGAGCCGGTGAAGGCGATGACGGCGGTTTTGGGATGCTCGATGAGATGGTCGCCCATGACCCGGGAACGGCCGGGACAGTAGTTGAATACGCCGTCCGGCAGGCCGGCCTCCTTGAACAGCTCCACCAGGCCGTAACCGATGACCGAGGAGATGTGGGAGGGCTTGTAGATGACCGGATTGCCCGCCACGATGGCCGCAGAGCACATGCCCACGGAGATGGCCAGCGGGAAGTTCCACGGCGCGATGACCGCGGCCACGCCTTTTGCCTGGTAGAAGAGGTGGTTGTGCTCGCCCGGGGCGTTGCCCATGCGCTTGGGGTCGCCCAGGCGGACCATTTCGCGGGCGTAGTATTCAAGGAAGTCGATGGCCTCGGTGACGTCGTGGTAGGACTGGTCCCACTGCTTGCCCACCTCCAGCACCTGCCAGGCGGACAACTCGAAGAGGCGCCTCCGGGCCACGTCCGCGGCCTTGAGCAGGTACTCGGCCCGCTCGCGGGGCGGGGTGTCGCGCCAGGTGAGCAGGGCGCGGTCGGCCGCGGCCATGGCGTCGTCGATCTCGCCCACCCCGGCCTGGCAGATGCGGCCCACCACCTCGGAGGTGTCGGCCGGGTTGGTGGACTCCAGCACGTCGTCCGTCTCCACGTCGCGGCCGTTGATGAAGAGGGGGTAGGTGCGTCCCATCTTGCCCCGCACGGTGCGGATGGCCTCGGTGAAGGCGGCGCGGTTGGCCTTGATGGTGAAGTCGATCATGGGATCGTTCTTGAAGGGGGTCAGCCCGTTCGGCCCGGCCTTGGGCTCTGGATGCGTCGTGGGGCTGCACTCCACCTCGCGGGTCAGGGTGCGCTCGGGGTTCTCCATCAGGCGGGAGACGTCCGCCTCGTCCACGAAACTCTGCCGCAGGAAGGACTCGTTGGCCGTGTTCTCCAGCAGGCGGCGCACCAGATAGGCCATGCCCGGGAGCAGCTCGCCGTACGGGCAGTAGAGCCGCACCCGCCCGGCCACGTTCTTCAGCCCCTTGCGCACGGGCTCGGCCATGCCGTAGAGCACCTGGAACTCGTAGCGGCTCTCGTCCACGCCCATGGCCTTGGCTAGCTCCATGACGGTTGAGATGGAGCGGATGTTGTGCGAGCCGCACTGGTAGTAGACCAAGTCGCTGTTCTCCAGAATCCGCTTTGACTGGCGCTCGAAAGCGGCGTCGGACTCGGCCTTGTTGGTCCACACCGGCACGGGCCAACCAGCCTGCATGGCCCAGACCGTCTCCTGGTCCCAGTAGGCGCCCTTCACCAGGCGGATGCCGAAAGGCAGGTCCTCGGCCCGCGCCCAGTCCAGCAGGTCCTCGAGGTCCTGGTCGGTGTCGCGCAGGTAGGCCTGCAGCACCACGGACAGCTCGGGGTAGTCGCGGAACTCGGGGTCGGATCGCAGCCGCTTGAACAGCTCCAGGGTGATTTCCTTGTACTTGAGCTGCTCCACGTCGATGCACAATGCCCCGCCCATCTCCATGATTCTGCGGTAGATGGGGCGGATGCGCTCCATGATGCCGTCCACCGAGCCGGGCACGTCCTGGGGCTTGGCCTGGGAGTAGAAGGCCGAAGGCTTGACCGAGACGTTGATCTTGGGCTGATGTCCCCAGTCCTTGTCGCCCTTGGCGTCCAGCGCCTTCCATTTGGACTGCTCCGCGTCCAGGGCGTCCAGCAGCTCCAGGTAGCCCTCGAGGTAGGCGTCGGCCTCGGCCTCGCTGACCGTGGCCTCGCCCAGAAAGTCCACGGCGAAGGCGAAGCCGTCCTTGCGCAGCTTGCGCAGGGTTTTCAGGGCTTCGCGGGTGTTCTGGCCGATGATGAACTGCTTGGCCATGGACTCGATGTTGCCCCGGATGACCTTGCCCATGGCCTTGGCCGCGAAGCCGCCGAACATGCCGGACTTCTCCGCGCCCCACTTGAGCACCGAGGGGATGTCGCCGGACTCGTTGCCGGCGAAGTACTCCTCGATGTGGCGCTGCAGGTTCTCGGAGGTGTTGAGGTAGGGCAGCACGTCCACGAAACGGAACAGCTGCACCTTGAAGTCCTCGTTGCGCATGGCCCAATCCATGACCTTGCCGGTCCAGTGGCCCTTGGAAAAGAGACCGGGGGTCTCGCCCCGGATGGAGTCGAAAAATTGCTTGCCGCGCCGCTCGATGCCGGCGTCCAGGGTGGCGATGTCCACGGATTCAGCCATGCCGTCCTCCACGGGTTAGGGGGTTTCGACCACGGCCGGGGCCGAAGTCTCCTTGAGGGTGCGCAAGACGATGGTGGAGTTTGTGTCGCGCACGCCCTCAATGCGCCCGATGCGTTGCAGCAGCTGCGCCAGACCCTCGGTGTCCGAAACGCGCAACTTGAGCAGGTACGAGGCCGATCCGGCCGTGTAGTGGGCCTCCAGCACCTCGGGCAGCGCGGCCAGCTTCTGGCCGGTGTCCAGGGTGCCCACCCCCTCCTCCACGTGGACGAAGGTGAAGGCGGTCAGGGAGAGGCCGACCTCCTTGGGGTTAATGCGCGCTTCGTAGCGCTCGATGACCCCTTTGCGCTCCAGCTTGCGGACCCGCTCCAGCACGGCCGAAGGAGCCATGCCCACGGTGCGGGCCAGCTCGGCGTTGGAAATGCGGGCGTTGTCCCGAAGGATGTTCAGGATATGCGTGTCAACTGCGTCCATCGTTCTCTTTTTCCTCCTGCAAAAGAACGATTTCCTCAATCCAGATCGGAAGTCAAGAGGCGGAACGCCGAGAATACGAAAACAGGGTAAAGAAAAACGGAAGAAGGCCGACAAGGAAGGGGACGAACCACTCCTGTTGCTCCCGGCCGGGTTTGTTGTTCTGGGGTTTTCCCGGCCGAGGCAAGAACGCGGCGGAGCCCTCGGCCGGGGCTTCGCCGCACGTTTTCAGGGGCGGAAAAGGGTGCGCCGCCCGGGGGAGGGCGGCGCGAAAAAAGGGACCGGCGGGGGCGGCCGCCCGGTCCGGTTATTTTTCGAAGATCTTGTCGATCTTCTGCTGCATGGTCTCGGCGGTGAAGGGCTTGACGATGTAGTTGGAGACCTTGGCCTGCACGGCCTCGATGATGTTCTCCTGCTGGGCCTCGGCCGTGACCATGAGGAAGGGCAGGTCGGCGAACTCCTCGGAGGCGCGGACCTTGCGCAGCAGCTCGATGCCGCTCATCTGGGGCATGTTCCAGTCGGAAACGATGAAGTCCACCGGCTCGCGGTTGAGCAGGTCCCAGGCGGTGGTGCCGTCGTCCGCCTCCACCACGTTGGTCATGCCGATCTGTTTGAGGATGTTCTTCACGATGCGGCGCATGGTGGAGAAGTCGTCCACAACCAGCACCCGCATGTTCTTGTCATAGCCCATGGTATTTCTCCCGCGTCGCGGCGGCGGTTCGATCCGCCGCGTGTTCGCCTGTGGATGAACGGGTCATCCGTCCCCTTGGTTCGATCGCTTCCGGCGGTACATATCCTTGTCGGCCCGATGGAGCAAGCCCTCCAGGTCCTCGTCCGGCTCCAGTTCGGCCAGTCCGGCGGACAGGGTGAGGCGCATGCCCGTCTCCCGGCCCAGCAGCCCATCGAGATCGATTGTCTCCACCAGTTCTGCCAGCCGCAGGGCCAATCCCCCGGCCTCGGTCCCTGAGGCGTCCGGCAGCACGGCCACGAACTCGTCCCCGCCCAGCCGCACCAGGATGTCGTAGCCGCGCACCTCGCGCCGCAGCCGCTCGGCCACCTCCTTGAGGGCGGCGTCGCCCGCCTCGTGGCCGAAGCGGTCGTTGACCGGCTTGAAGCGGTCCAGGTCCAGAAAGAGCAGGCAAAGCGGCAACCCCCTGCGGTGGGCCAGGGCGATGAGACGCGGGGCGTGCCTGTTCAGGTAGTGGCGGTTGTGCAGCCCGGTGAGCTGGTCGATGACCGCGTCGCGGGTGAGCTGGTCGTGGTCGCGCACAGTGACTACCGCGTGGCCCAACAGGACGCAGAAGTGGTCCAGGAAGTCGGTGGCCTTGTCCGGGTGGAAGCGCTCGGGGTCGGGATCGAAAAGGCCGATGGCCCCCACGGTGCGCCCGGGGTTGTATTTGTCCGGCAGCCCGCGCACGTAGCAGGAGCCGGGCGGCGGCTCGCCGCAGCTGAACAGGCCGGGACAGGGCAGGGCGGCCGCGGGGCCGATGTAGGGCAGCCCCTCGGCGGCCGCGATTTCCTTCGCCGGGGCCGCGCGTACCCCCTGGGGTACGAATCCCTCGAAACGCTCGGCCTCCAGCACCAAGCAGGCCTTGTCCATGGCCAGCCTGGCCTGGATGTCCTCCAGGTAGGCGGGCAATTGCTCCAGGGAAGTCATGGTCTGGACGTGCTCGATGCATCCGCTGAACTTGGCGAAGGTTTCCAGGGTCTGGCGGTAGAGGTCGGCCATCTCGCGCATGGCGGATTGCATTCTGACCCACGAGTCACTGTCCATGGGGGGACTTCTACCCCTGACGCGCTCGTATCTCAAGATGGACACGGTCATTGCGGGCGGATAGCATGGCCGCATGCGAGCTTGCGCCCTGCTGCCGGTTTTGCTGGCGTCCCTGCTGCTGTCCGGTTGTGCCCCCGCCTCCGCCCCGGCTCCGGCTGCTCCGGATACCCCGCCGGTGGCCGACCTGGCCGCCATGCCCCAGACGCCTTTCGCCTACCTGGGCGGGGCGGACAAGGCGCGACCGCTGCTGGCGCCAAAGGAGCGGGATGGTCGCGCGGAGGAGTTCGTCAACCGTCTCTTCTCCCCCTGGGAACGGGGCGAGCCGAAGTACTCCCGCGAAACCGTGGCCTGGGGGTTCGCCTCCTTTCCGCGCAAGTCCGCCTTCCGCCAGGACCTGCGCCCCGTTTCCGGCGCATGGTACCAAGCCATGCGTGAGCGGGCCGGCCTGGATTCCTACCCCAACCTTGGCCGGGCGGCCGTGGCCGTGGCCAACGCCGACCTGCGGGTGCTGCCCAGCAGCGAGCCGGTCTTCCGCGACCCGGCCCTGGCGGGAGAGGGCTTTCCCTTTGACTACAACCAGAATTCCTCGGTGTGGGCGGGCACGCCGCTGTATGTCTCCCACCTTTCCCGCGACGGGGGCTGGGCGCTGGTGGAGTGCGGGTACACCTTCGGCTGGATGGAGGTGGGCGATCTGGCCTGGGCCGGGGAGTCCTTTCGGCTGCGGTACCGGGCCGCGCCCCTGGCGGCGGTGGTCCGCGACCGCCAGCCCGTGCGGGCGGACGGGGAATTTCGCTTCCGGGCGCGGGTGGGTATGGTCCTGCCCGCCGAGTTTGCCGACGGGGAGTGGCGGCCACTGGTTCCCCTGGCCACGGCCGGGCGGCGGGCGGTCGCCTGGCCCGGCTCCGCGTCCGCCGGAACCTTCGAGCCCTTTCCCCTGCCCGCCACCCGCCTGAGCCTGGCCCGTCTCATGGACGAGATGCTCGGCCAAGCCTACGGCTGGGGCGGGTTGTATGGCGGCCGCGACTGTTCCCAGGCGGTCATGGACCTCTTGGCCCCGCTGGGAATGGCCATGCCGCGCAATTCAAGCAAGCAGGCGGAAGCAGGGCGGGTGGTCGATCTGACCGGGCTGTCCATGGAGGAGAAGGAGCGGATCATCCGCCGCCGGGCCGCGCCCTGGGCCACCCTGCTGGCCATGCCCGGGCACGTCATGCTCTACCTTGGGCAGTGGCGCGGGAAGGCGGCCGCCTTCCACGCCACCTGGGGCGTCAAGACACGGGGCGAGGGAAGCGCGGGGCGACGGATCATCGGCCGGGCCGTCATCACCTCCCTGCGTCCCGGCGACGAACTGGACGCGTTGCGGCGGCCGGAGGGACTGCTCATCGAACGCCTCACCGGCCTGGCCTTTCCCTTTCAGCGGCCGGACTCCGCCGCTTCAGCCAACTGACTCGTCCTGGCCGTATTCCGTGCCCCGCCGCCAGTTGATGGAGCGGATGGCACCGGTGCGGCAGTAGAGGAGCAGGTGGTCGTCGGCCCGCAGCACCAGGTCGCCGCCCGGTGTGCCAGTGAAGCTGCCGTCAGGGTGGGTGACGCCCAGCACCTGGATGCCCAGGTCCTTGAGGTGCAGATCCTGCAAGCTGTGCCCCACCACGAAGTAGTCCTCCTCCAGCCGCATCTCCGTGACCCGGTACTCCCCCAGGTGGAGCAGGTTGACGTAGTCCTGCACCTCCACGTCCGTGTAGCGGGAGAGCGCCCAGGTGATGATGTTGGAGAGGTGGTAGTTGACCCAGTTGGAGGCGGCCAGCCGCCACAGCAGCATAAGGCCCGCCAGGAGGATGATCAGGTGGAGCAGGGAGGCCCTTGGTCCGGCTACGTCCATGAAGGTGATGACCAGGGAGGAGATGGCCGTGACCAGCCCGGCGTTGCCCAGCAGCATGAGGTGCAGCACGATGCGGCGGCGCACGGGGTGGTTGACGATGGATTCGGACTCGATGGTGGTGTAGCCCACCCCGGAGAAGGCGGAGCGGGCCTGGAAGCTGGCCACCGCCTCCGAGAGCCCGGTGTGTGCCAGGGCCACGGCCGCGATGCGGGTCACGATGAGCGAGAGCGAGACGACGATGAGGAAGGTCAGGACCGCGATCATGCGGCGGGGGCCTCCTTTTCCGGCTCCGCGGGAACGAGCATGACCGGGCAGGGAGCCTTTTCCAGAATGGTCATGCCCGTGTAGTCCACCCGGCCCAGGGCCATGCCCGAGGAAAGGCGGCTCTGGTGGCAGCCCAGGATGATGAGGTCGGCGTGCTCGGTCTTGGCCAGGCGGCATATCTCCAGGGCCGGATCGGCGGGGCGGCACTGGAAGTCGACGTCATCAAGTCCTTCCAGCATGGGCTCCACCTCGCGGCGGTAGCAGGAGATGGCCTGTTCACAGGAAAGCTTGCAGGCCGGCGAGTCCTCGCCCTGCGCCTTGAGGCGGTAGTCCAGGGCGTGGAAGAAGATCAGGCGGGCGCCGCAGGAGCGGGCCATGCCAGCGGCCTTGCCCGCGGCGGCCAGTCCGGCCTCGGAAAAGGTCAGGGCGGTGAGGATCGTCCGGAACATGGTGGACCTCCCGGAAATTTCCCTCAGCATAGCAAAGGGCCGTCTCGGAGCAAGGAAAAAGGGCCGGAACGCGCGCTGGCGTCCCGGCCCTTGACGGTATCGAGGGCGAAAGAGGCTACATGCCGTCCTGGGCGAAGCGGTTTTCCGCCAGGAAGAGGAACATCTCGTGCCGCTTGTCGTAGGGCGGGAACTTGAAGAAGGACGAGCCTGAGACCAGCACGTCCGCGCCCGCGTCCACCAAGTCGGCCACGTTCTCCGGGGTGACGCCGCCGTCCACCTGGATCAGCGTCCGCGCCCCGGCCTCGTCGATCATTGCCCGCAGTTCGCGGATCTTTTGCAGGGAGAAGGGGATGAAGGCCTGCCCGCCGAAGCCGGGGTTGACGCTCATGATGAGCACCATGTGCAGCTGCGGCAGCAGGTAGCGGATCATCTCCAGCGGCGTGTGCGGGTTGAGCGCCACAGCGGGCTTGGCGCCAAGGTCGTCGATGCGGGCGCAAGTCCGCTCCAGGTGGACCGTGGCCTCGGCGTGCACGCAGATGAGGTCGGACCCGGCCTTGGCGAAGTCGTCCACGTACCGTTCGGGGCGGTCCACCATGAGGTGGGTGTCGAAGAAGAGGTTGGAGTTTTTGCGCAGGCACTCCACCACCGGCGGGCCGATGGAGATGTTGGGCACGAAGGCCCCGTCCATGACGTCGATGTGGATCCATTTCAGCCCGGCCTCTTCCAGGGCGTTCATTTCCTCGCCCAGGCGGCAGAAGTCGGCCGAGAGGATGGACGGCGCGAGGATGATTTCCTTGCCCTGGCTCATGCTGTCTCTCCCTGCTGCATCTTGAAGTCGACCTTGATCTTGTACATGTCCGTGGCCGGCAGGTTGCGGATGGGGATTCCGGTGGACTCGGTGATGGCCGCCAGCTTGTCCGCCACGAACTCCGGGCTGGGGCCGATGTAGGTGAACCAGACGTTGAGGCGGTGGCGGCGCAGGTAGTTGTGGGTCACGCCCAGGTGGCGGTTCACCTCGGCCGTGAACTCCTCCAGCTTGTCCCCGGGCACCTCAGCCGCGCACAGCGTGGAGTGCCAGCCCAGCCCTCGCGAGTTGAAGTTGGCACCCATGCGTCGGATGACGCCACTATTTTTCAGCGCCCGCACGCGGGCCAGGGCCTCGGCCTCGGTCAGCCCCACCTCGTCCCCAATGGCCTTGTACGGCCTGGGGGTCAGGGGAAAGTTGGACTGGATGATGTCCAGGATGGCCCGGTCCAGGTCGTCCATGGCTTACTCCTGGCGCAGCTTGCGCGGGGTGTGGGAGCACAGGGGCTCCTCGTCCAGGTAGCCGGAGCGCATGGTCTGGGCGCGGGCGCGGCAGCCGCCGCAGACCCGTTCGAACTCGCAGACGCCGCACTTGCCGGTGTAGGTGGCCGGGTTGCGCAGGTTGTTGAACTGCTGGGACTCGCGCCAGATTTGCGGGAAGGACGTTTCCTTCACCTGCCCGCAGTCCAGATCCAGGTAGCCGCAGGGCTGCACCTGGCCCGAGTGGGAGATGAAGCAGAAGCCCACCCCGCCCAGGCAGCCGCGCGAGACCGCGTCCAGGCCGAAGGTCTCGAAGTCCACCGGAATGCCCTCCTCCTTGGCCCGCTGGCGCAGGATGCGGTGGTAGTGGGGGGCGCAGGTGGCCTTGAGCTGCATGTCCGTGGTCTTGCGGAAGTCGTAGAACCAGTTGAGGACGTTCTCGTACTCCTCGGCGGTGATGATCTCCTCGCCCAGTTGGGCGGCCCGGCCCGTGGGCACCAGCAGGAAGATGTGCCAGGCGGCCGCGCCCAGATCGCGGGCAAGACGGAAGATGTCTTTGAAGTAGGGCAGGTTGCCGCGCGTGACCGTGGTGTTCAGCTGGAACTCCATGCCGGCCTTCTTGAGGTGCTCGATGCCGCGCATGGCCCCGTCGAAGGCTCCCTCCACGCCCCGGAAGGCGTCGTGCAGCTCGCCCGAGGGGCCGTCGATGGAGATGGAGCAGCGCTCGATGCCCGCCTCCTTCAGCCGCGCGGCGTTTTCCTCGGTGAGCAGGGTGCCGTTGGGGGCCATGACGCAGCGCAGCCCCTTGGACTTGGCGTAGGGCACCAGCTCGAAGATGTCATGGCGCAAGAGCGGCTCGCCGCCGGTGAAGATGATGATTGGCTCGCCCACCTCGGGGAAGGTGTCGATGAGGGCCTTGGCCTCTTCGGTGGACAGCTCGCCGGGGTAGGCCATGTCGCACGCCTCGGCCCGGCAGTGCTTGCAGGCCAGGTTGCAGGCCCGGGTCACTTCCCAGGCGATGAGGCGGCAGGCCGGGGTGCCGTCGTCCAGGGTTTTCCGGGGCGGCCCGCTTCCGGCGTGGGGATGCCCGCCCTGCTTGGCGTGGGGATGCTCGCTCATATTTCGTCCAGCATGGCTTCGGTGAAGTAGGAGAGGATCATCTTGGCCCCGGCGCGGCGGATGGCCAGCAGGGACTCGTGGGCCACGGCCCGTTCGTCCAGCCAGCCGCGCTCGGCGGCGGCCTTGATCAGGGCGTACTCGCCCGAGACCTGGTAGGCGGCCACGGGCGCGGCGAAGTTCTCGTACAGGTCGCGGATGACGTCCAGGTAAGCCCCGGCGGGCTTGACCATGACGGCGTCCGCCCCTTCCAGCAGGTCGGCCTCGGCCTCGCGCAGGGCCTCGCGGCGGTTGGCCGGGTCCATCTGGTGGGAGCGGCGGTCGCCGAAGGAGGGCGCGCCCTCGGCCGCCTCGCGGAAGGGACCGTAGAAGGATGAGGCGTACTTGACCGCGTAGGAGACGATGGGCAGGTCGGCGTGGCCCTCGCCGTCCAGGGCGGCGCGGATGGCCTGCACCCGCCCGTCCATCATGTCCGAGGGGGCCACGATGTCCGCCCCGGCCCGGGCGTGGGACAGGGCGGTCTTGGCCAGAAGCTCCACCGTGGGGTCGTTGAGGATGGCCTCGCCCTCCACCAGCCCGCAGTGGCCGTGGGAGGTGTACTCGCACAGGCAGACATCGGTCATGACCACCAGTTCGGGGAACTCGCGCTTGAGCGCCCGCACCGCCTCCTGGATGACCCCGTCCTCCTTCCAGGCCCCGGAGCCCTCCGGGTCCTTCTCCTCGGGGATGCCGAAGAGGATGCAGGAGGTCAGGCCGCGTTTGTGCGCCCCCTCGACCCGCTTGAGAAGGGCGTCCAGGCCCAGTTGGGACTGGCCGGGCATGGAGGCGATGGGCTTTTCGAAGTCCCCGCCCTTGCCCTGCACCACGAAGTAGGGCTGCACCAGGTCGGCCTTGGTGAGTTCGGTTTCGCGCACCATGCGCCGCATGGGCTCGCTGCGGCGCAGGCGGCGTCCTCGGAAGAAATCCATCATGTCCACCTTTCGCGGCTCGCTAGCGGGAGCAGGGGCAGCCCTCGGTTTCCGCCGGTTCGTCGTTGACCTCGATGGGCTTCACCGGCTCGCCCGCGATTTCGTCCTCGGTGAGGTAGCATGCCGGGTCCTCGGCCCAGACGTCGCCGTGCACGGCCTCGGCCCGGGCGCGGAAGTTGCCGCCGCAGATGTTGAGGAAGCGGCAGCGGGCGCAGCGGCCGCCCACGTGGGGGCGCTTGTCCTTGAGCCGCATGAGGAACTCGTTGGACTCGTCGGTCCAGATCTCGGAGAAGGGGCGCTCCAGGACGTTGCCCAGGGTGTGGTTGCGCCAGAATTGGTCCGGGTGCACCGAGCCGTCCCAGGAAATGCAGCCGATGCCCCGGCCGGTGGAGTTGCCCTCGTTCCAGGAGAGGAGCTTCAGCACCTCCTCGGCGCGGGCGGGATCTTCCTTGAGCAG
Source organism: Desulfohalovibrio reitneri (assembly GCF_000711295.1). NCBI lineage: Bacteria > Pseudomonadati > Thermodesulfobacteriota > Desulfovibrionia > Desulfovibrionales > Desulfovibrionaceae > Desulfohalovibrio > Desulfohalovibrio reitneri. The sequence continues at coordinate 233,092 of NZ_JOMJ01000003.1, forward strand.
CCGCAGCCAGACCAGCGGCCCGTCGGCGTGGTTGTCCACGGTCAGGACTTCCTTCTCCAGGCCGCGGTCGAACAGGTCGCGGGTGCGGTCCATGATCTGGTGCACCACCTCGCGGGTCTGGCTGTGGTCCAGGTCTTCCTTGACCATCTCCGAGCCGCGACCGGCGTAGACCAGGTGGTAGAAGCAGATGCGGGGGACTTCCAGCTCTTCCAGCAGATCGAAGAGCTTGGGCACCTCCACGTAGTTGTGGCGGTTGATGGTGAAGCGCAGCCCCACCTTCAGCCCCTCGGCCTGGCAGTTTTCGATGCCCCGCACGGCCTTATCGAAGGCGCCGGGCACGGCGCGGAACTTGTCGTGCACCTCGCGGCCGCCGTCCATGGAGATGCCCACGTAGGACAGCCCCACTTCCTTCAGCTCGCGCGCCTTCTCCTTGGTGATGAGGGTGCCGTTGGTGGAGATGACCGCCCGCATGCCCTTGGAGGTGGCGTAGGAGGCCAGCTCGGTGAGGTCGCGGCGGACCAGGGGCTCGCCGCCGGAAAAGAGCATCACCGGCGCACCGTAGTCGGCCAGGTCGTCGATGATCTCCTTGGCCTGGGGCGTGGAGATTTCGTCGCGACCTTCCTCGTCCACGGCCTGGGCGTAGCAGTGGATGCAGCGCAGGTTGCAGCGGCGGGTCATGTTCCAGACCACCACCGGCTTCTTGTCCTTGGAGAACTGCAGCAGGTGCGAGGGCAGCTTGCCCGAGTGGCGGCCGTAGCGCAGGGCGTCGGAGGCCTCCACCGAGCCGCAGTACAGTTTGGAAATGCCTATCACGTCGAACCTCCGGGGGATGAAGAGCCGCCTGGGGCCCTGGCTCTGGGCGCGCTGGTGCGAATCGCCCCTTGGCGCACAGGCAAGTGGGCCGGGGGATTGCGCTTTTCATGCGCCTTGGGGCGGGGCGTGTGTGCGGCGGTCTGGGTCATGGTGTTTTTGTACCGGCCTGCTAGCACAAAAGCCCGGGGAAGAACAGAGCCCACCCGGGACGCAGCTTCCGGCACACTGGAGGTAATACTTTCCGCCGGGATGGCAATGCGTCATGCGCCCGTAACCCGGCTCGGCTACCCGGTGGATTCCATGGCACGCCAAACGATCCCGTCCGGCAATCCTTTCGTCCGGCTCGACACGCTGCGCCGTCTGGCCACCGGCCGACTGCCCGGCCAGGTGGTTATCCAGTACACCGAGCGTTGCAACGCGGACTGCGCGCAGTGCGGCATGCGGCGCTCCAACGCCTTCAAGCGGTCCACCCTGGACCAGGACCGCGTCAGGCGGCTCATCGACTCCATGGCCGCCAAGGGAGTGCGCTCCATTTCCTTCACCGGCGGGGAGCCCCTGCTCTGCCTGGAGCGGATAGCCCCCCTCATCCGCCACGCCCGGCGGGCAGGCATCCCCTACACCCGCACCGGCACCAACGGCTACGTTTTCGCCGGAGCGGACAAGCCGGGGCGCGCCGACCGAATCGCCCGGGTGGCCGATGCCCTGGCCGAGGCAGGAGTGTACACATTCTGGATAAGCCTGGACTCGGCCGACCCGTCCACCCACGAGCGCAATCGGGGGCTGCCGGGCGTAGCCGAGGGGCTGGCCAGGGGGCTGGAGATTTTCCATCGGCGCGGCCTGTACCCCGCGGTGAACCTGGGCATCAACCGGTGCACCGGCGGGCCCGAGCCCCTGCCGCGCCCCGTGCCCGGCGAACCATTCGACGAGGCGGCCTTCCGCCAGCGCGCGTTGCTGGCCTTCAACCGCTTCTACCTGCGGGCGGCCGAGCTTGGCTTCACCATGGCCAATGCCTGCTATCCCATGAGAGGCGGGGACGATGCCGATACCGTCTACCGGGCGGCAAGCCTGGACGACCGCGTCAACTTCACCCCGCGCGAGAAGAAGCCGCTTTTCGAAGCCCTGACCGAGGCCATCCACGCGCACCGCTCTCGGCTGCGTATTTTCTCGCCCCTGTCCGCCCTGCTGGCCTTGCGGCGGCAGTACGGTGGCGACGCGGCCGAGAAGCCCGCGCCGTGCCGGGGCGGGGTGGATTTCTTCTTCATCGGCGCCGCCAACATGGACACATTTCCCTGCGGCTACCGGGGCGGCGAGAACCTGGGCAAATTCTGGGACATGGATCTTAACGCCCTGGGGCCGGACCCGGACTGCCTGCTGTGCGACTGGGAGTGCTTCCGCGACCCCTCGGAAATGGCCTGGCCCCTGACGGGGCTGTTCCGCAGCCCGGTGGCCACCGTCTCGCGCCTGGCGCGCGACAGGGAGTGGCGGCGGACCTGGCTGGAGGATTTGCGCTACTACCGCGCCTGCGGCTTCTTCGACGGCCGCGAGCCGCCGGACCGCCACGCCTTGGCCCGGTTCGCCCGCACCTGAGGCGGGCAACGGAAAAGGCCCCGCCGGATGCGCCCGGCGGGGCCTTTTCCGTTTTGTTCGCCGCGAAACCATTCCCGCGGAGTTTACTCCGCCGGTTCCTCACCCCGCGCGGGGGCGGTGGAGGCGGGGCGGACTGTTCGCCGGCGGGTTGCCGTTCGGATTGCGACGGCATGTTGCGCAAGTCGCCGTGCGTCCTCGCCCAGTCCCGCACTTCGAGTCCCATGGTTTCGGCGATGCGGGTGATGACGGCGTGGACCGGCTTTTCCGGCAGGCGGTACTCGCGCTTGAAGAAAATGTAGTCCTCGGTCATGACCGCCTCCATGCGCCCGGACTGGGCCATGGACCACAGCATTTGCCCGGTCACGGCGTCGAAGATGTCCAGCCGGAAGGCCACGGCCGAGTCGCCGCCCCGGCCGCCGTCGATGAAGTGGGTTATCTCGCCCGAGGCCACCAGGTCCGCGCCCTTGCGGCGGGCCGCCCGCGCCAGTGATTGCCGGTCGTGGTAGTAGATTGACTCGTCGTACTCCTGCGTGCCCAGGACTTCCATGCGGGTCCAGGCCTGCCACACGGACTGCGTTACCTGCCGCCCGATGAGCCGGGGGTTGTTGATGTCCACCCGCAGGACCATTGGCGTGAAGAGCAGCGAGAGCTCCTGGCGCGGGGCCTCGCCCGGCCGCGCGTAGACGGCCAGGCGGGACGTGTTCACCCGCTGGTCCAGAAGGACCTTGTGGGGTTCGGCCACGCGGGGCTGCACGTTGGAGCAGCCCGCCAGCAAAAGCAGGCCGAACAGGGCGGAAAGGAAAATCGCCGCCGGGCGGAATGTCGGTTTCATGACGCTCTCCGGGTTGCCGTTGGGCGGCGGAGGCGGACGGCTACTGCAGGCGGGACGTGGGCGCTTCGGCCGAGCCCACCTTTTCCAGAAGCTGCTCGCGCGAGCGGTGCAGGCTGTCGCGCAGCTGCCGCCGTTTCTCCTTGGAGAGTTTGCGGAAGCGCTTCTTGTCCGCCAAGTCGGCCAGCTGGTCCATCTCCGCCTGGATGCGCCTGAGTCTGGCGTGCAGCTTGTCCTTCTCCCCGCCCAGGGCTCCGGCCGCCCGGGCCAGGTCCCCCACCTCGCGGGCCAGGGCGGAAATGGCCTCCGGCCGCAGGCCGTCCCTGTCGGGAGCGCGGCCGGTCAACCGGGCCAGGAGGGCGCGCAGGCGGTGCAGCATGTCCGTTCTCCGTCGCGTCTGTCCCCGTTGAGCAAGGAACGTGCCTACGCCGCCCCCGGCGCCAGGGAGAAGGCCGTGGTGGCGATGGCCACCAGGGCCAGCAAAGGCAGCAAAAGCCCCAGGATGACCTGCCCAAACCCTGTCTGGTGCACGGCCCGCAAGCCCCGAATGAGGATGAAGAAGGACCAGGGCACGGCCGCCACAACACCCAGGAAGGGCACCACGAAAAGGACCGTGGGGGCCACGCTGTAGGCCATGACCCGGAAGGTGCCCTCGAAGCCTCCTTTGGCGGCCTGGAGGATGACCAGGCTGACGTGGATGACGGACGTCAGGAAGAATATCTGGATGACATCCATGAACGGCCGCACCAGCACGCTGAGGATGGGCGCGGACAGGCTGGAGTTCAGGCCGCTGGCCATGTCCTGCATGGCCGGGCTGTTCACGCCCTGGGAGAGGTGTTCCCAGGCCGGGCCAACCCAGGGCAGGGAGAGCAGGTAGGAGAGCAGGGAGACCAGCACGTAGAAGGCCAGGGGGCGCAGCACGCCCTTGCCCAGGGGCATGGCCTCGAAGAAGAGGGTGGGGTGGAACATGACCCGGGTGATGGTCTCCCACAGCCCCTTGAAGAAACCGAATTCGTTGAGTTGTTCCCAGGGCGGGGCCACACTGGGCGGAGCCTCGGAGACCGGCTCCCAGTGGGTGCGCTCGCGCTCCCGCTCGCGGCCGGAGCCGGACTGACCTCCGGAGCCGCGCAGGGGCGGCTCGTCCTCGGGCAGGTCCATGGACTCCAGCCGGTGCCAGATGTCGCCCCGCTGCTCCCCTTCGGAATCCGGGCGGCGCGGCGGGGCGCGGTCCTCGTCCTCCTCCTTCGGCTCCGTGGACACGGGGTGGCTGGGCACCTCGTCCGCTTCTGGCGCGTGGGGTCCGGGCCGGGCCTCCTCAGCGGGTTCCTCTTGCTCCATGGACACGGGCTGCCAGGGAGCGGGTGCCTCGTTGCCGGATGGGGACGGTGGCGTATCTTCGGTGGGGGCGGGCTCTTCCGGCTCCGCCGGCTCGGCGGAAACGGGCTCCCCGGGCTCAGGCTCGGAAGCCTCGGGCTCGACGCGCGGCGGTTTGGGTTCCTCCCGTGGCGGCTCGGGGTGCTCGGCTTCCTCGCGGGGGGGCTGCGGCGCCGGCTGGCCCAGCTCCACGATCTCGCCGTCGAAGGTGAACTTGGTCTTGCACTTGGGGCAGGTGGCCTTGGTGGCCGTGGCCGGGATCTTCTCCCGGGGCACGTCGCGGCTGAAACCGCAGTTGGGACAAACTATCTGCATGCTGCTCGAAGCCTCGGAGTTTATTCGCCTTACCCTGTCCCCGGGGTCGAATCAAGGTTGGTCCGGGGAGTGGGCTGGACTGTGTAGAAGGGGTCGGCGCGGGTGGTGTAGAGCCGCCGCGCCCGCTGCAGGTGGCTTGTGGACAGGGGGCCGGATTTGACCCCCGCTCCGGCCAGGATGGAAAAGACCACGTCCCCCCACGGCGAGATGAGGCAGGAGTGGCCGGGCATGACCCCCAGCGGGGTCTCGCCCACCGCGTTGCAGGACAGGACGAAGGACTGGTTTTCGATGGCCCGGGCGGCCAAAAGCCGCCGCCAGTGGGTCAGCCGCGTTCGCGGCCATTGGCCGGGCACCAGAAAGACGTCCACACCCTCGGCGGCCTGCACGCGGAACAGCTCGGGAAAGCGCAGGTCGAAGCAGATGGCCCCGCCCAGGCGCAGGCCCTGCCACTCCACGATATCCACATCCGTCTCGCCGGGAGTGAATACACGGCTTTCCTCCACGCCGGGAAAGAGGTGCTGCTTGCGGTAGATGACCCGGGGCGCGTCGCCGTCCGGGTGGAAGAAGTACAGGGTGTTGTGCAGGCGGCCGTCCCGCTCCTCCCAAAAGCTCCCGGCCAGGGCCTGTTCCGATTCCGAGGCGAACTGCTGGATGCGGGGCATGGCTTGGCGGGTGTTCTCCAGCCATTCCTGGCGGCGGGGGTAGTCGAAGCCGCCGATGACCAACTCCGGCAGCAGCCACAGGCAGGGGCCGTCGCGCCAGGCGATCTCTTCCAGCCAGGGACGCAGGCCGTCCCAGTCCTGGACCACGGGAGTCTGTATCGCGCCGAGGGAAAGTTTCAAAACGCCTCCGGAAAAACAAGCGGACCGGCCGCGCCGGCCGGTCGAGAGGGGGATACTAAGACCCCTTGGACGGAAGGACAAGGGCTTCCGGAGAGCCGCCGGGGACGGGGGTCGAGCCGGGCAACTCCACCAGGGGGCGGCTGGGGTAGTCGGGATTGAGCATGTGGGACGGTCCCCCGGCTTCCCTGAATCGGTCCAGTTTGGCAAGGATCTGTTCCGGGGTCTTGCGCAGCCTCGATTCGTGCAGGATGGCCGGGGAGCGCAGCAGGGCGGCCGGGCCCTGGTGGCCGGTCAGCCGCTCGTGCACGGGCCGCTCGAACCGGACGGATTCCGTGCGGCGGAACAGCCGCAGCTGGACGTCCGGCCACAGGCCGTAACCCACCTTGGCGTGCTCCGCGTCCGGGTAGAGGGTGGCCCGGGGCAGGGCCAGGGCCTCGGCCGGGGGCGCGGCCAGCACCCGGCGCACCTCCTTCCAGCCCCAGTCCGGCAGCAACTCGTCCCCGTCCAGAAACAGCACCCACTCCCCGGCGCACAGGTCCAGGCAGGCGTTGCGCTGGGCTGCGAAGTCGTCCAATGGCCGCGTCGCATCAGTTAGCCTGGGGTCGTCCGGAAAAGTGTGCGGACGGCGGCCGTCCCAGACCACGGCGATTTGCTCCACCCAGGCCGGAATCTGGGCGAAAAAGCGGTCCAGGCCGGGTTCGTCCGGATGGAGGATGGCCGCCAGGGTGAGGTTCGGTGTCGGTCCGCCGGAAGCGTCGACCGCCAGCCAGGGCAGGGCGACGGCCGCCTCGCGCAGGGGGGCCACTCCGGCGCGCTCGTCCGGGGACAGCTCGGGGTTGACCAGGGCCAGCGGGGCGGGGAAGCCGGGCACGCCCAAACCGGCCTGGGCCAGAGCATGGCATGGGCCAGGGGGGAGGCGTCGGCCAGCACCTGATGACGGCTGTCCGGCCCTGACCAGTCCGGGCCCACGGTCCGCGCCAACTCCACATCCGGCTCGGAAACCAGCAGGGCGGCCTCGTCGGGCAGCTCCCGGGCCACGGCCCCGGCCACCGCCCCCGAGGCCAGCCCCAGCAGGAGCAGGTGCGGCGGGCGCAGGCGGGACCAGGCGCGCAGCAGCCGCCGGGTCATGTCGTGGAGCCGGTCGGGGGAGGGCGGTTCGGGCGGTGTGCGTTCAGGACCCAGCCTGAAGCCCATCTGCGCCCGGGTGTGCAGAAAGAAGGGATGCGCCGCGGCCATGGCCGGAACCTACGCCGTGGGAGGTCGGCTGGGCAAGCACCCGGTCGTAGATTTCCTCCAGGCGGGCAACCACCGCGCGGGCGTCGTACAGCCTTCGGGCCTTTTCCCGCCCGGCCCGGCCCATGGCGCGGGCGTGTTCCGGGTGGCGCAGCAGCCAAGCCACGGCCTGGCCGTACTCCTCGGCCGTGGCGGCCACCAGTCCGGTGCGGTCGTGCTCCACCAGTTCAAGCTGGGCGTTGTCGCGCAGGCCCTCGCTGGGGTGGGTGATCACCGGCAATCCGGCGGCCATGGCCTCGGCGATGACCATGCCGAAGCTCTCACCAGCTGCGTTGGCGTGGGCGAAGACCGAGCACCCGGCAAGGAATGCCGCCAGCTCGTCCTCGCCCAGCACCGGGTCGAGCCAGTCCACCGTCTCGGCGACGCCCAGTTCGCAAGCCCGGGCGCGGGCCTCCTTCGTGCCGCCGATGACCCGGTAGCGGGCCTCGGGGACCTCGGCCAGCAGGCGGGGCAGCATGTCCATGGCCAGGGGCGACCACTTGCCCGGATCGGCCCGGGAGATGCGGCCCACAACGGGACGGGAGAAGTCGGGTTCCACATGGGCGTAGGCGTCGGTGCGCACCGGGTTGTACAGCACGTCGTAGCGCGGCCCTTCCACGTCGATGGAGTGGACCAGCCCGTAGCGGCGGCGGCAGAACTCGGAGACGAAAAGGATGCGGTGGGCCAGACGTCCCAGCGGCGAGGGGTCGTGGCGGCCGAAAACGTTGGTTTCCACCACCCGGAGAACGCGCGCCAACTTCAGCGGCCGCATGAGGTCCGGCTCGGGCCAGCCCGCTCGGTGGACGTGGACGATGTCCGGACGCAGGCGTTGCAAGACGGGCAGGGGATCGGGGCTGACGCGCACCTCCACCCCGGCTTCCTGCAAGAGGCGGCGGCGGGGGCCGTCCTCAAGGGCCAGGACGACGGGCTGGAAGCGGTCTCGGTCCAGGCCGGAGGCCAGGATCTGGAGGGTCTTTTCCGTGCCGCCCGGACCCAGGGCCCTGGCGTAGTGCACCACCCGCGCGGGCCGGGGGGCGGACACGGCCTAGGCCCCGGAGTTGAAGTAGGCGGAAACGGCCCGTCGGCGAAGGATCTGGGCCGGGGACAGCGGACCTGTCCGAGCCGTCTGCTCCTGGTCGCCGGAGTCGGGATGGGCCTCCTGGGCGGCGGGGTGCGCGGACGCCTGGGCCGGTTGCTCCTGGGAGGCGGTCCGCTCGGCGGCCTGTTCGGCCTGCGGCTGAGCCATCCCGTTCGCCTCGGGGCGTTCCTGGCCGCTTTCCGGAGAGGCCTCCGTCTTGGGCCTGGTCTTGCCGTAGGCGCCCACTCCGCGCGGGGCGGACTGGCCGCCGAGGCCCTCGCCTGTTTGGCGGGCGGCGGCAGCGGCCGCTGCCGCCGCGCCCAGGCTGGGCGGACGTGAGGCGGCCTGCTGGCCCTGGGGCTGGCCGCCCTGCTGGTCGCGTATCTGGGCGTAGGCGGAACGCAAGCCTTCGAGGATCTTGATGACCTCGCGCACGGCGTCGGCGTCCAGCTTCAGGTTGGCCTGCAGGAGTTTGGAGTTGCAGTAGAAATAGAGGCGGGAGAGGTTCTCGGCCAGTTCGCCGCCCTTCTCTTTGTTCAGGCTGGACTGCAACTCGTTGATGATGTCCGTGGCCTTGCCCAGCTCGATGCCCTTCTGCTTGACGTCCTTCTTTTCGATGCTCGTGATGGCCTGGTTGAGGAACTTCACGGCTCCGTCGTAGAGCAGAATGAGGATGTCGCTCTGGCTGGTGGTGTTGACCTGGGTGTGCAGGTACGCCTGTGCCGCGTTTTGCATGTCCCGCTCCGTTATCGCTTAGCTTTGGCCGCTCAGCTGGCTCATCTGGCTTTGCAGGCTTTGCTGGATGCCGTTGTAGTTCTGCAGGGTCGCTTCCAGTCGGGCGAAGCGATTCTTCATCCGCCGCTGGTACTGTTCCAGGCGGCGTTCCTCGTTTTCGATCTTGCGGTCGATGTTGTCGATGATGTTCTGGTAGTTGTCTTCCAGAATGGACAGCGTGCCCTCTTGCGAGTTGGTCAGCTGCTTCAGTTCGTCGACCATCTGCGTAGTCTTGCCGACTTTCAGCCGCACTTCCCCCGAGTAAGTGCCCTGGGTGAGGTTGTTGACCTGCACCGAGAGGCCGCGCGGATCGCCGGACTGGGCGGTGAGCTGCTGGTTGGACGCGTCGTAGTTGGCCGCTACGCCCCCGATGGTGGCGTTGATGACGTTGCCGCCCGCGTCCACCTCGTAGGACACGTCGTAGGTGCCCGGCTCGGTGGTGCCTTCCAGGGAGGAGGCGAAGATGAAGTCCGAGGAGTCGGTCTTGCCGTCGTAGTAGGCGGAAAAGATGGAGGCCACCGCCTCGAGGTCGTTGTTCAGGGCCTCGTCCAGGGCTTCCTGGTCGATTGTCAAAAGGCCCGCTTGCGAAGAACCCTCGTCCGCCTCGGTGAGAATGCCGATCTGTGACAGGGCGGAATAGGTGTCGTCCGAGTAGTCGAAGCCGACGCCCTTGGATGCGACGATGTCCTTGAGGTTCTTGGAAATCATCTCCACACCGTAGTTGCCCGTGAGCAGGCTGCCCTGCTCCTTGAGTTCGTCGAAGTCGGTGAGGTCGATGATCATCTGGCGCACCTCGTTGACGCTGTCCACGAAGGTGCGGATGTTCTCCTCGATGGAAGCCCGGTCCGTTTCCACGGAAACGTTGATGGAGGCGTTGGACCCGGTGACGTCCTTGAGCAGCAGGTTGAGCCCCTCCACCACGTCGTCCACCGAATTGGTGGAGCGGGTGATCCAGGCGTTGGACGGGTAGCCGTTGATACGAAGTTCCGCGTCCTGGGCCTGCTGGGTGATGGTGTCGTCCGCCGCTGTATAGCCGGTGAGATTGGAGTTGGAACTGACCACCAGGGTGTTGTCCGCGCCGGTGTCCAGTCCCCGTATCTGCAGGTGGTATTCGGTATCGCTGACCTTGATGGTGGAGGCGCGCACCCCGGGGTTGTCCGGGTCGTTGTTGATGGCGTTGACCAGCCCGGAGAGGGTGGTGCCGTCCGGCACGTCCACCTGGAATTCCGTGCCCTGGTAGTTGTAGGCGAAGGTGGCGTTGGAGCCGGTGGAGTTGACCTGATCCGTGAGGTCGGACTCGGCCGTGTCCATGGTCACGATCTGGGTCTGGGCCAGCTGGTTCACGGAAAAGGTGTAGGTGCCGTCCTCGGCGTCCGCCCCGGCGGTGGCCGTGAGGGCGTCGGGGTTGGTGGACTCCGCGTCCTTGGTCAGGAACTCGCCTGGGCGGTCGAATCCCTCCAGGGTCGACTTGAGGGAGAAAAGCTGGGTTTCGAGCTCGTTGAACCCCTCCTGCTTGAGCTCCCACGTCTCCTTCCAGTGTTCGAAGCGCCGTTTCTGGATGCCCTCGATCTGGACGAGCTTCTCCACAATGGAGTCGAAGTCGGTGCCGGAGCCGAGGCCCGTGAAACGTATGGCGCCGGATTCAAGTTCGGAGTTGACCATGTTCGTCCCGTGGGGAGGCTGTTTTTGCCGGGTGGCGGCTCCCCGCAGTGTGAAAAGCAAGATGGGTGCCAGCCCGTGGAAACAATCCTCGCCTCCCCGTAGACGTATCGGCAGTATGGGCCAAAGACTTGAGGGAAAATACCCGTCCGCGAGGTGGGAATGCGCGGCCGGGGCGAAAAAAGGCCCCCCGTCTCCGGGGGGCCTTGACATGTGCGGCCTGTGTGCGGCTGCCGGAGTTAGCCGAGCAGCTGGGTGGCCATACGCGGCAGGCTGTTGGCCTGGGAGAGCATGGCGGTGGCGGACTGGGACAGGATCTGCTGGCGGACGAACTCGGTCATCTCGGTGGCCACGTCCACGTCGGAGATGCGCGATTCGGAAGCCTGCAGGTTCTCGGCCTGCACCTGGAGGTTGGTGATGGTGTTCTCCAGGCGGTTCTGCAGGGAACCGAGGTTGGCGCGGATCTTGTCCTTGGAGATGATGGCGTCGTTGAGGGCGTTCAGCGAGGCCTGGGCCAGCTCCTGGGTGGAGATGGAGGCGCCCGCGGCGTCCGGACCAGCCCCGATGCCCACGCCCAGGGCGGAAGCGGTGGAGTCGCCGATGCGCACGTAGTAGTAATCCTCGGCCGAGTCGTTGCCCGCGCCGAAGTGGACCTTCATCTCGCCCTGCGCCTTGAGACCGGCGCCGCTGAAGTCGCCGGAGAGGTTGCCGTTGAGCAGTTGGATGCCATTGAAGTCCGTGGCGCTGGCGATACGGGTGATTTCCGAGGCCATGGCCTGGTACTCGGAATCGATGATCAGGCGCTGGTCGGAGTTGTAGGTGCCCGTGGAGGCCTGGGTGGCCAGTTCCTTCATGCGGATAAGCTTTTCGTCGATGATCTGCAGCGCGCCGTCTGCGGTCTGGATCATGGAGACAGCGTCCTGGGCGTTGCGCACGCCTTGGTTGAGCGAGGCGATGTCCGCGCGCATGAGCTCGCGAATGGCCAGCCCGGCGGCGTCGTCGGATGCGGAGTTGATGCGCAGGCCGGAGGAGAGGCGCTCCACCGAGGTGCCCAGGTTGCTGTACGAGGTCTGCAGGTTGCGGGCCGCGTTCTGGGCCATGAGGTTGTGGTTGATAACCAGTGACATGTGTTCCTCCTTGAATCGGGGTTTTGCACGCGTTTCCTTACGCGTGAGGGGTTTTCCGTGGCCTTCTTGGCCGCTGTGCCTTCCTCATCGGCGGTTTGGAAAAACCCTTTAGGGAGGAAATAAAAAATCGGCCCGTCCGCCGGGGGAGGCGGACGGGCCGGAATGGAGAGGCCTGTCGGCTGTCCGGGCTAGCCGAGCAGCTGGGTGGCCAGCCGCGGCAGGCTGTTGGCCTGGGAGAGCATGGCGGTGGCGGACTGGGACAGGATCTGCTGGCGGACGAACTCGGTCATCTCGGTGGCCACGTCCACGTCGGAGATGCGCGATTCGGAAGCCTGCAGGTTCTCGGCCTGCACCTGGAGGTTGGTGATGGTGTTCTCCAGGCGGTTCTGCAGGGAACCGAGGTTGGCGCGGATCTTGTCCTTGGAGATGATGGCGTCGTTGAGCGCTTCCAGAGACCCCTGGGCCAGCTCCTGGGTGGAGATGGAGGCGCCCGCGGCGTCGGTCCCGGCGGCAAGCCCCACGCCCAGCGCGGAAGCGGTGGAGTCGCCGATGCTGACGTAGTAGTAGTCTTCGGCCGAGTCGTTGCCCGCGCCGAAGTGGACCTTCATCTGGCCGGTGGAGGCCAGCCCGGCGCCGCTGAAGTCGCCGGAGAGGTTGCCGTTGAGCAGGTAGATGCCGTTGAAGTCCGTGGCGCTGGCAATACGGGTGATCTCCGAGGCCATGGCCTGGTATTCGGAGTCGATGATCAGGCGCTGGTCGGAGTTGTAGGTGCCCGTGGAGGCCTGGGTGGCCAGTTCCTTCATGCGGATGAGCTTTTCGTCGATGATCTGCAGCGCGCCGTCCGCGGTCTGGATCATGGAGACAGCGTCCTGGGCGTTGCGCACGCCCTGGTTGAGCGACGAGATGTCCGCGCGCATGAGCTCGCGGACGGCCAGCCCGGCGGCGTCGTCGGCCGCGGAGTTGATGCGCAGGCCGGAGGAGAGGCGCTCCACCGAGGTGCCCAGGTTGCTGTACGAAGTCTGCAGGTTGCGGGCCGCGTTTTGGGCCATGAGGTTGTGGTTGATAACCAGAGACATAAGCCGTTCCTCCTTGAATTGTTGTCGGCTTCCGTGCCGTTGTGGGCGTCGGCCGCTTCCCCCGGGGGTCCTTTTTCGCAACTCCCAGCGGCCTGTGATAGACGCCCGCCTCTATCAGAAGGTATCGGCGGCGGGTTCATCGATCTTTAGCCGGAAAAGAAAAAAATGCGCCGGGCGTGGAATGTCCGGCGCACGAGCGTGTACGTCCCGCGAGGCGCGGGTTCGTTTGCGGTGGGTGTGGTGAGAGCGCGCGGGCCCGTCAGCTGGAGCCGTTCTCGGCGCGCCGCAGGCGGCGGCGGGCCTCGTCCGTGGCCAGGCCGCGCTGGGCCGCGATGCGTTCCAGGTTTTCCTCGGCGTCCGAGGGGCGCAGGTAGAGCGGTTCGGGAAGGTCGCGGGCGTAGTCCGCCTCCAGGGCGGCCTTGGCCAGGGCGTGGGGCGCGGGGTGGTCGTACCGCGCGGGAAGGGGGAGTGGCTCGGCGAGATGCCCGAAGGAATCGGGGTTGCGGCGCAAGCCGCTGCCCAGGACGCGCACCGGGCCGGGCAAGGCGGCCAATTGCCCGGCGGCCTCGTCCGCCCCGGCCATGCGCGGGGCGTCCAGGGGGCGGCCGCCCGGGGCGAAGAACTGCAGGTTGACCTGCCCGCGCCGGGCATGGGTAATAACGGCCAGCACGCCGTCCGTGAAGGGCGGGGCGGAGGCGGCCAACAGGGGCAGGTAGTCCAGTCCCGCCAGGGGCAGCCCCCAGCCCCGGGCCAGTCCGGCGGACGCGGCCAGGCAGACCCGGATGCCGGTGAAGGAGCCGGGTCCCCGGGCGCAGGCGATGCCCTCCAGGTCCGCCCCCTTCATCCCGGCCAGCCGCAGCAGCGACTCCACAGCCGGGAGCAGCACCGGGGTGCTGCGCCCACCGGTGTCCAGGGCCAGGGAGGCCGCCACCGAGGCGGCTTCTCCATCCCGCCGGGCCAGCGCCAGGAGAAGCAGCGACTCGCAGCCGCAGACGGCCAGGACGGTATCAGGCCGGTGGGGTGAACTGCCTGGCGATGTCATTGTAGATGGCGAATCCCATGAGCAGGAGCAGCAGCAGGAGCCCGATGCGCAGGGCGATGGCCTGCACGGTCTCCGGCACGCGCCGCCCGGTGGTGGCCTCGTAGGCGAAGAAGACGATGTGTCCGCCGTCCAGCACCGGGATGGGGAACAGGTTGATGAGGCCGAGGTTGAGGCTGAGGAAGGCGGCCATCTGCAACACCGTGGCCAGGCCGTGCTCCGCGGACTTGGCCACCACCTGGGCGATCATGATGGGGCCGCCCAGCTCCTTGGTGGACACCGCGCCGGTGATGAGATCGCCGATGCCTTTCACGATGCGGGCCGTGAGGGTCCAGGTTTTCTCCATCGCCATGAGAGGCGTGCTGGCCAGGGATAAGCGCACCGGCACCCGCTCGTAGGCGAATGTCAGTCCCACCATGGGCCGGGTGATCTCCTCGCCCGAGGGGGCCTGGCGGGTCATGACCCGGGGGGCGACGTCCACCCGGCGCACCTGCCCGTCGCGGCGCACGGTCATGTTCACCGCCCCGTCGGTGCCCGCCTTCTGCACGGCCTGGGGCAACTCGTCCCCGAACCACATGCGCTGGCTGTTGATGCGCACCACGCGGTCGCCGCTCTGGATGCCGGCTTCGGCCGCTGGACCGCCCTCGATGACCTCGCCCACCTTGAGGTGGATGGCCTCGGCCCCGCCGAATACCAGCAGGCTCCAGTAGAGCAGGAAGGCCAGCAGGAAGTTGAAGCCCGGCCCCGAGGCCACGATGAGCATGCGCTGCCAGGCGGGCTTGTTGGTGAAGCTCTGCTCCGGGGTGAAGCCCTCGGGTAGTTCCGCCCCGGGCTGTTCGCCCACCATGGAGACGTAGCCGCCCAGGGGGACGGCCGAGACGCGGTAGGAGGTCTGTCCCCGCTTGAAGCCCCACAGGGTGGGGCCGAAGCCCAGGGAAAAGACCTTCACCCCCACGCCGAACAGGCGGGCCAGCAGGAAGTGCCCCAGTTCGTGGAAGAAAATGAGCCCGCCGAGGACCAGGATGACGGCCAGGACGTTGATCATGCCGCCTCCCCGGCACGGGCCAGCTCCCTGGCCCGTTGCCTGGCCTCGCGGTCCAGGTCGAGAATGGATTCCAGGTCTTCGGCCGCACGGCCGTCATGGGCCGCCAGGCAGGAGTCGATGAGGCCGGGAATGCCCAGGAAGGGCAGGCGTCCGGCCAGGAAAAGCTCCACCGCCACCTCGTTGGCCGCGTTGAGCACGATGGGGTGCGAGCGGGAGGCGGCGTAGGCCTCGCGCGCCAGCCGCAGGCAGGGGAAGTCGTCCCAGCGCGGCTCCTCGAAGGTCAGCCCGCCCAGCTTGGCCAGATCCACTGGTTCCACGCCGGTGCCCACCCGCTCGGGGAAGCAGAGGCAGTGGGCGATGGCCACCCGCATGTCCGGCGCGCCCATGTGGGCAAGCATGGAGCCGTCCACGAACTCCGCCAGGGAGTGCACGATGGACTGGGGATGGACCACAACGCCCACGCGATCCATGTCCACACCGAAGAGGTGGCAGGCCTCGATGACCTCCAGCCCCTTGTTCATGAGGGTGGCCGAGTCAATGGAAATCTTGGCCCCCATGGACCAGTTGGGATGGTTCAGGGCTTGCTTGGGGGTGACGTTCTCCAGAAAGGAGGCCTCCTTGTGGCGGAAGGGGCCGCCCGAGGCGGTCAGCACCAGCCGCCGCAGGGCGCGGGCCTCTTCGAAGGCCGCAGCCTGGAAGAGGGCGTTGTGTTCGGAGTCCACCGGCAGGATGGTGGCGCCGGTCTCGGCGCACATCTCCCGCACCAGGTGCCCGGCCAGCACCAGGGATTCCTTGTTGGCCAGGGCCACCATCTTGCCCGCGGCCACGGCGGCGTGTGTGGGCCGCAGCCCGGCCGCGCCCACGATGCTGGAAAGCACCATGTCGGCGTCCTCCAAGCGGGCGGCCTCCACGCAGCCCTCCTCGCCGGTGAGGATGTCCGGGGCGTAGCCCCCGGGCAGCAGGGGCCGCAGCCTGTCCGCCGTCTCCTTGTCCATGACGCAGAGCAGGGACGGGCGGAACTCAGCCGCCTGCTGGGCCAGCAGTTCGGCGTTGCGGCCAGCGGCCAGGGCGGCCACCCGCAGGCGGTCCGGATGGGCGCGGACCACCTCAAGGGCCTGGGTGCCGATGGAGCCGGTGGAGCCCAGCAGGCTGAGGGAGCGGGGAGCGGCCGCGGGTCGACGCGGCGGCAGGGAGGAAATGTATGTCTGCATATTCGGATCAGAAAAAACCGGATTGGATGGCGCGCAGGGCGGCGTAGACCGGGGCGGCCAGCAAAAGGCCGTCCACGCGGTCGAGGATGCCGCCGTGCCCGGGCAGGAGGTTGCCCGAGTCCTTGGCATTGCGCCACCGTTTCAGGGCCGATTCAAAGAAGTCGCCGAGCTGGGCGGCGATGGTCAGGGCCAGACCGGCCAGCAGCCAGTCCCCAGCCCCGGCCTCGCCCAGCCACAGGCCGTATCCCAGGCAGACCAGCACGCAAAGGGCACCGCCCCCCAGGCTGCCGGCCCAGGTTTTCTTGGGGCTGATGGCGGGCCATATCTTGGGTCCGCCGATGGCGCCACCCGCGAAGTAGGCCCCGGTATCCGTCACTGCCGTGGCCAGCAGCACGAAGATGATCTCCACGGGCTCCATGAAGATGAGGAATTGCAGGGCCAGCGGGACGTACAGGACGCCGGAAACCAGGACGGCCGCGTTGAAGTAGCTGGTCTCGTCGGGCCGGACGTCGTAGCAGATCAGGAAAAAGAGGTTGCCCGCCCAGAAGGCCAGCACCAGGGCGGAGAGTACCAACAGCGGGTCCTGCTGGCGCACGGCCAGGAAAAGGACCACGGCCACGCCCGCGCCGATGAGCTTTTTTCCCCAGCCTTGGCGCCCCGGCCAGAACAGGCCGTAGTATTCCACCATGGCCAGCAGGCTGACCAACAGGGCGGCGGTGAACAATGCCCAACCGCCCACTGTCAGCACAACGGCCAGCAGGGCGACGAGGACGGCTCCGGTTGCCAGGCGGGGGACGAGGGAGGATGCTTGCATGGGGTTCACCTTGTGGGGCGCCCCCGGTGGTACATCCATTCCGTCCCCGGGGCAAGGCGGCTACCGCCTAGGTGGTTGTGGGCGTTTCGCACTCCTTGGTGGACCCAGGCCCGGCCAGCGGCCGGAAGCACTTCTTGGTGGCTCCGCAAATGGGGCAGCGCCAGCTGTCGGGCAGGTCCTCGAATTTGGTTCCCTTGGGTATCTTGCCTTTGCGGTCCCCCCGGTCCGGGTCGTAGATGTAGCCGCAGTTGACGGTCTGGCACTGGTACATTTCTTCCGGTTGGCTCATGGATGACTCCTTTTTTCCTCCTTCCACATTAGAATGAGTGGTGGGAAAGTCAACACGAAACCGCTTGACAGGTCGCTCTCCCGGCCCCAGCTAATCCGGGCGAATGCGCATCGAGATTCTCGGCGCCAGGGGGGAGATTGAACCTTCCGCTCCGTACCACAGCCGCCAGACGGGCGTGTTGATTGACGGACGCATGCTTGTGGACGCGGGCGAGCCGGAATTCATGCTGCGCGAGCCCGACTGGCTGCTGCTTACCCACCTGCACCCGGACCACGCCTGGTTCGCCCGCAAGCCGGGCAAGACGAGCGTGGACCGCCCCCTGGCCGTGTATGCCCCGGAGAAGGGGCCGAAGGTGGAGGGCGTGGCCTACCGGGTGGTTGATGCCCCAATCGGGCTGGGGCCATACGCGGTGACGCCCATCTCCACACACCATTCCCTGAAGGTGGCCTCCCAGGCCTATCTCATCAAGCGGGGCGGCCGGAAGCTGCTCGTCACCGGCGACCTCATCTGGATCAACAAGGAGCACCACCATCTTATTGAAGGGAGCGATCTGGTGATCACCGAGGCCAGTTTCCTGCGCAAGGGCGGCATGGTGCGCCGCGACGACGAGGACCGGCCGCATCTACGGCCACACCGGCGTTCCCGACCTCCTCAGCCTCTTCAAGGGCTGACCCGGACCGTCTGCTTCATCCACTTCGGCTCCTGGTTCTACAAGATGGGGGCTGAGAAGGCCCGGCGGACCATCCGCGACCTGGGCGGGGAGGAAGGGGTGCGCGCCCTGACCGGCTACGACGGCATGACAATCGACCTGGACGAACTGGACGGAACATGAAGAAGAGAAAGCATCCCCGCGACATCCTCACCGGCGTGGACGACGCCACCAAGTGCCCCTGCATCGGCTCCATCATGGTGGCCGGGGTGACCGCCCCGCGCAAGGTGACGTGGCAGTGGAAGCGGATGGGCGTGAAGGACTCCAAGCTGCTCTCCCGGGCCAATCGCGACGACTTGGCCGCGCGCATCAAGGAAACGGCCCACGCCTGGAGCGTGCGGCCCATCGGCCCCGAGCGCATCGACGACAAGTCCCTCAACCTCAACCAGTGGGAGATGCTGACCGCGCTGGACCTGCTGGCGGACATGGCCCGCGGGCTGGGCGCGGACGGGCTGGGCGCGGACGGGCTGGGCGAGGTCTGGGTGGACAACTGGGAGGTCAGCCGCGCCCTGTTCTTCTCCAGGCTGGCCGAGGCCTGCCACCCCGCTCGGGCCGGGGAGCTGGCCGCCAAGGGGGTGTGCTGGGAACGTCTGCCGCCCCTGCGCGACCTGGTCTTTCAGCCCGAGCACCGGGCGGACGAGAACCACGTCGTCGTTTCGGCCGCCTCCATCCTGGCCCGCCACGCCTCGGACCTGGAGTACGACGCCCTGCGCTCGGTCTACGGCGACTTCGGCTCCGGATCCCCGGGCGACCCGGCCACACGGCGATACGTCTGGGAGCACCGCCGCCACCCGCCGCCGCTGATCCGCACCTCCTGGCGCACCTACAAGACCCTGCGGGAACTGGACTCCCTGGCGGACGATCCGTTGTGCGCCAGGGCCGGGGCCAAGTGGGCGGCCTGAGCACGGACTTCGCGGCGAGAACGAAAAAAGCGCGCCCGGCTGGCCGGGCGCGCTTATTCTTTGCTGCATTCTCCCGGTGGATCAGCCCGCGGCCGGGCGGCCGCCGAAGCGGCGTTCGCGGGCGGCGTAGGCGGCCAGGGCCTTGTCCAGTTCGGCCGCATCGAAGTCCGGCCAGAGGGTCTCGGTGAAGTAGTACTCCGCGTAGGCGGACTGGAAGAGCAGGAAGTTGGAGATGCGCATTTCCCCGGAGGTGCGGACGACCAAGTCCGGGTCGGGCTGGCCCGAGGTGTAGAGGTGGGAGGCGAATTCCTCCTCGGTGACTTCCTCAGGGTCCGCGCCCTCGCGCAGAAGCTGCTGGGCCGCCCGTACGATCTCCGCCCGGGAGGAGTAGTTGAGGGCCAGATTGAGGGTCATGGCCTTGTTGTCCCGGGTCTTTTTCATGGTGTGGGAGAGCACTTGGCGGGTGGCGAAGGGCAGTTCAGAGAGCTGGCCAAGCACCTGCAGGCGGATGGACTGCTCCATCAGGGAGGGCAGCTCCCGCTTGAGGAAGTCGCCGAGCAGGTCGAAGAGGAAGCCGATCTCTTCCTTGGACCGCCGCCAGTTCTCCCGGGAGAAGGTGTAGAGCGTCAGGTGGGTGACGCCCAGTTCCCGGCAGCGGGTGACGAGGTTCTTGGCGGCTTCCGTGCCCGCTTTGTGGCCTTTGCTGCGTGGCAGGCCGCGCCGCTCGGCCCAGCGGCCGTTGCCGTCCATGATGACGGCCAGGTGGCTGGGCAGGCGGCGCGGCTGATTTGTCTCGCCCAGGGCTAGAGCTCCATGATTTCCTTTTCCTTGGCCGCCAGCACGTCCTCTGCCTGGGCCACGTTGGAATCGGTCAGCTTCTGGATCTCGTCCTGCGCCCGGTGCAGATCGTCCTCGCTGATCTCCTTGTCCTTCTCCAGCTTCTTCAGGGCGTCGTTGGCGTCGCGGCGGATGTTGCGGATGGCCACCTTGGCGTCCTCGGTGTACTTCTTGGCCAGCTTGACCAGTTCCTTGCGCCGCTCCTCGGTGAGCTGGGGGATGTTGATGCGGATGATCTTGCCGTCGTTGACCGGGTTCAGGCCCAGGTCGGAATTCTGGATGGCCTTTTCGATGTTGCCGAAGGCCCCCTTGTCCCAGGGCTGGATGGTCAGGGTGCGGGGGTCGGGGACGGAAATGGAAGCCAACTGGTTCATGGGCGTCGGCGTTCCGTAGTAATCCACGGGGAGGTCTTCCACCAAAGCGGTGGAGGCGCGTCCGGTGCGCAACTTGGAGAAGTCCTTCTGCAGATTCTCCACGGCTTTCTTCATGCGGGATTCGGCGTCCTTCTTCACGGATTCCATGGCTAGCCTCCTGATACCGTAGTGCCGATGTCTTCGCCCTGGGCGACGCGGCTGATGTTCCCCTGGGCAAAAAGGTTGAATACGACGATTGGCAGGTCGTTGTCCATGGCGAGGGAGATTGCCGTGCTGTCCATGACCCGCAGTCTGCGCTCCAGGGCCTCCATGTGGGTCAGGTTCTTGTACATGGTGGCCTCGGGATTGTTCACGGGGTCCTTGTCATAGACGCCGTCCACCTTGGTGGCCTTGAAAATGGCCTGGCAGCGCAGTTCCATGGCCCGCAGGGCGGCCGCCGTGTCGGTGGTGAAGTAGGGGTTGCCCGTGCCCGCGGCGCAGATGACCACCCGGCCCTTCTCCAGATGGCGGATGGCCCGGCGGCGGATGAACGGTTCGGCCACTTCGCGCATGGAGATGGCAGAGAGTACGCGGGTGTCCACGCCGCGCTTCTCCAGGGCGTCCTGCACGGCCAGGGCGTTGAACACCGTGGCCAGCATGCCCATGTAGTCGGCCGAGGCGCGGTCCATGCCCTTGGCCGACTCGGAGACGCCGCGGAAGATGTTGCCGCCGCCGATGACCAGGACCATTTCCAGGCCCAGCCCGGCCACGTTCTCCAGTTCCTGGCTGAGGATGTCCATGGCCTTGGGGTCGATGCCGTACGGCTCGTTCCCGGCCAGGGCCTCGCCCGAGAGTTTGAGGAGTACCCGTTTGAAACGCAGATCGGCCATTGGCTGCCTTCCCTCGCTGGAGTTTCAGTCCGCCCTGTCCTACCTCCACGCGGGAGGCTTGGCAACGGGCAAAAAAAAGCGGGCCGTGGAATCGGCCCGCTTGGTAACGTCATCAATCGGCGGAATTATTCCTCGCCCGATTCCTCTTCGATATTCTCGCCGATCTCGAAACGCTGGAAGCGGCCGATCTCGACCTTCTCGCCCAGAACGGCCACCAGTTCGTTGAGCAGGTCCTTCACGGCGAGCTTGTCGTCCTTGATGTAGGGCTGCTCAAGAAGGCAGATTTCCTTGTAGAACTTGTTCAGGCGGCCCTCGACGATCTTCTCGGCGATGTGCTCGGGCTTGCCCTCGTCCATGGCCTGCTTTTTGAAGATTTCGCGCTCCTTGGCCACCAGGTCGGCGGGCACGTCCTCGGGAGTCAGGCACACGGGACGGGCCGCGGCGATCTGCATGGCCACGTTCTTGGCGAACTCCTTGAACTGGTCCGCCTTGGCCACGAAGTCGGTCTCGCAGTTGACCTCGACCAGCACGCCGATCTTGTTGTTGGCGTGGACGTAGTGGCCGATGATGCCTTCGGAGGCGGTGCGGCCGGCGCGCTTGGCGGCCTTGGCCATGCCCTTCTCGCGGAGCCAGGCGATGGCCTTCTCCTCGTCCCCGCCGGTTTCGGCCAGGGCCTTTTTGCAGTCCATCATGCCCGCGCCGGTTTTATCGCGCAGGGATTTCACTTGGGCGGCGCTGATGCTCATGGGGTTATCCCTCCTGGGGGGTGCTGGCGGTCTGTTCCTTCTCTTCCATGCCGGTATCCGGAGGGACCTGTTCCTCGGCCTTCTCCACGTCGGCGGCCGCGGACTCGGGCTCGTTCACGGCCGGGGTCTCGGCCGCGGCGCCGGCCGCGGGGGCTTCGGCTTCGGCCTTGGGGGCTTCGGCCTTGGCGGGCTCCTCTTCCTGGCCGCGCTCGTCCTGGCGGGCTTTGCCCTCCAGGCAGGCGTCGGCGATGTGGGTCACGAAGAGCTTGATGGCGCGGATGGCGTCATCGTTGCCCGGGATGACGTAGTCGATGAGGTCGGGATCGCAGTTGGTGTCCGTCACGGCCACGATGGGGATGCCCAGCTTGCGGCACTCCTTGACGGCGATGTCTTCCCGCTTGGGGTCGATGACGAAAGCGGCCTGGGGCAGGCCCTCCAGTTCCTTGATGCCGCCGATGTTGTCCTGGAGCTTGCGCATCTCCCGGGTCAACATGGCGATTTCTTTCTTGCCGTACTTGTTGATGGAGCCGTCCTCGAACATGCCCTCAAGCTTCTTGAGGCGGTCGATGGAGCGGCGGATGGTCTGGTAGTTGGTCAGCGTACCGCCCAGCCAGCGGTTGACGATGTAGTATTGGCCGGCGCGCTCGGCCTCGGCCTTGACCGAGTCCTGGGCCTGGCGCTTGGTGCCGACGAATACCACCTGGCCGCCGTTGGCCACGGTGTCGGCGATGAAGTCGTGGGCTTTCTGGAACAGCTTGACGGTCTGCTGCAGGTCGATGATGTGGATGCCGTTGCGGGCCCCGAAAATGTAGGGGCGCATCTTGGGATTCCAGCGGCGGGTCTGGTGGCCGAAGTGGACTCCGGTCTCCAGCATTTGCTTCATGGTCACGTATGCCATGGGTCCTCCTGGGTTGTTCCTCCGTCCCCGGCCGAAAAGCCCTGTCTCGGGCCACCCAGCGGCCAGCGCGGGACGTGTGGTTTGGTTGAAACAGGACCCCTTAACCCAACCGGGGATTTTTGACAACCCCCGGGCCGCGGTCCGGGTATTTTTCCCGGACTTCGCGTTGACCCCCGTATGCGAGCGACGTATCTTCGCCGACTCCGAAACGCCGGAAAGGGGGACTCGGTCCGGCGCGGAAAGCCCGGCAGGGCGGCAGGGGAGGGGGACTGGTGCCGTACTACCTGGAACACGCCTTCAATCCCGATTTCGACCATACCCGGCTGGCTCCCAGGGAGAACCAGTCCGGGCGGGTCAACCATTTCGACCTGGGGTACGTGCAGAGCGTCAACCGGGGGCAGGAGCTGGCACGGCTGCGCCGCGTGGACGAGGACGAGGCCGCCGGGCTGGACCAGCGGTTCGTGCTGCCCGACAGGACCATCCCCGCCGGCCCCAACACCGAGTTCGACCCCTCCGACGCGGATCGGCTCCTGGCGGCGGCCAGCGGCTACGTCTTCTACGAGGGCGGCCGGATCACGGTGAAGAGCGTGCTCAACGTGCGCCGCGACGTGGACTACCACACCGGCAACATCACCTTCGCCGGGGACATGGTGCTGCACGGGGGAGTGCGCTCGGGGTTCAGGCTGCGGGCCCGCAACATCCTGTCCAAGTCCACGGTGGAGGGGGCCAGGCTGCGCGCCCGGGGCTCCATCGTGGTGGAGACGGGGGTCAAGGGGGCCGAGGGGGGATACCTGCACGCGGCCAAATCCATGCGCCTGGGGTTCTGCGAGAACGCCCGGCTCAAGGCGGGGGAGAACATTCTGGTGCAGGGCGCGGCCATGCACAACGAAATCAGCGTGCGCGGCAAGCTCGTGGTTCGCGGTCGGCTGGTGGGCGGCGTGGTCCGCGGCGGTTCCTTCGTCTACGTGGGGGAGCAGCTCGGCGGGGGGCTGTCCACCTCGACCCAGATCGTGCTGGGCTACGACCCCTTCCTGCTGCACGAGGAAGAGGTGCTCGGCGGCCGGGTGGAGGAGCTGGAAGAGGAGATGGAGCGCTGGGAGGCCCTGCGCAGGCGGGGCGGAGCGCTGGCCGAGGAGCTTGAAGGGAGGCGGCTCGTCCGGGCCGGGGCCTTGGAGAAACTCAAGGCGCGCAGGGCGAGAATCTGGGAGCGGATCCAAGCCCCCGGGTCGCTGGAGCGGTGCGTAGTGGTCGTGCCCGGCGAAGTGCGTCCCGGCGCGGAGATCAGCATCGGCCAGGCCTTCTACGGGGTGGGGGATTTCATGGAGAACGTCCGTTTCACCTACGAGGACGGGCGGATCAGCGTCTCCTCGCCCGCCCTGCTCGGAGAGGAGGCCGGCCCGTAAGGGAACGGCCTCACGGCAACGAACGGGAAAACACTCGACATGGATATAGCGACTCTTATCGGCATCGTCGGGGGGCTGGGACTCATCGTGGGGGCCATCCTCTTGGGCGGCAACCTGTTCGCCTTCGTGGACGCGCCTTCGCTGGTGGTCGTGGTGGGTGGAACCATGGCCGCCACGCTGGTCATGTTTCCCCTGAAGACGGTCATTTCCTCCTTCAAGGTGGCCATGAAGGCCTTTCTGGCCAAGGACCCCAACCCCCAGGAGCTGGTGGAGCAGGTGGTCTCCCTGGCGGACAAGGCCCGCAAGGAGAGCCTGGTGGCCCTGGAGAAGGTGGAGATCGACGACCCCTTCCTCAAGAAGGGCGTGCGGCTTGTGGCGGACGGCTCCTCCCAGGCCCAGGTGCAGTCGATCCTGGAGTCGGAGATCAATTTTCTCAAGCAGCGCCACCGCCGGGGGCAGAACGTCTTCAAGGGGCTGGGGGGCGCGGCTCCGGCCTTCGGCATGATCGGCACCCTGGTGGGGCTGGTGAACATGCTGCAGACCCTGGACGAGCCCGAGGCCATCGGCCCGGCCATGGCCGTGGCCCTTCTGACCACCTTCTACGGGGCGGTCATGGCCAACCTGGTCTTTCTGCCGGTGGCCCGTAAGCTGGAGGAGCGCTCCAACGACGAGCAGCTTGTGCTGAACGTGGCCATGGAGGGAGTGCTGTCCATTCTCAACGGCGAGCATCCCCATCTGGTGCGCGAGAAGCTGCTTTCCTTCCTGCCCCCCGCTTCCCGCGAGGGCGAGGGGTAGCCGAAAGCGGCCATGGCCAGGCAGCAACCGCCTCCGCCGCCCAGGAAGGTGCAACCGGACACTCCACAGGAGGCCGGCGGCGCGCCCGAATGGATGTCCACCTTCGCGGACATGGCCATCCTGCTGATGTGCTTTTTCGTGCTGTTATTGTCCTTTGCTGAAATGGACATCCAGAAGTTCAAGGACGCCATGGGCTCCATGAAGGACGCCTTCGGGGTGCAGACCAAGCGGCCCGAGGCGGAGTACGCCGCCTTTTCCCCCTCCAAGCTGGAGGCCAAGGGCATCGTGCTCAAGAACCAGCAGCGGCAGCAGCTGGCCCTGGCCCGGATGATCAAGCGGCTCATCAGCCAGGACCCGGACCTCAAGGAGCGGGTCAAGGTCTCGGCCGAGGACGACGGAGTGCTTTTCCGGGTCAACGGACGGGCCATGTTCGAGCCGGGCACGGCCAAGCTCATGCCGGGCGCGAGAAAGGTGCTGGACAAGGTGGTGCGGGTGCTCAAGGAGCACAACTACGACTGCATCGTCGAGGGGCACACCGCCAGGGAGAAGAGCCGGGAGAGCGCTTACCCCACTGGCTGGGAGCTTTCCGCGGCCAGGGCCGCCTCCGCCCTGCGCTACATCCACGCCCAGGGCATTTCCACCACCCGGCTCAAGGCGGTGGGCTACGCCGATTCCCGCCCCCTGGTGCCCAACGACACCGAGCGCAACCGCGAGCTGAACCGGCGGGTGGAGTTCTTCTACCGGCCCCCCACCGACGATTTCCGCTGGTAGCGGCCCAGCCGGGGCGGAAGGCCGGGCCGGGGGCTACTGCAACGGCCCGGAAACCGCTTCCTCGCTGGCCACCACGGGGTTGATGAGGATGCCCACGTTGTCGATCTCCACCCGCACCTCGTCGCCCTCTTGGATGGGTCCCACACCGGCGGGGGTGCCGGTGAGGATGATGTCGCCGGGGTTGAGGGTCATGACGCGGGAGACATAGCTGACCAGGTCCAGCGGCGGGGTGAGCATGTCCGAGGTGGCCCCCTCTTGCCGCACCTCCTCGTTGATCAGGGTGCGCAGGGACAGGTTGGACGGGTCCTCCACCTCGGTTTCTATCCACGGCCCGATGGGGCAGAAGGTGTCGAAGCCCTTGGCCCGGCCGAATATTCCGTCCTTGGCCTGCAGGTCGCGCGCGGTGACGTCGTTGGCGCAGGTGTAGCCGAAGATGTGTTCCGTGGCCTGCTCCGGGGCGATGTCCTTGCACGTCTTGCCCATGACCACGGCCAGTTCCGCCTCGTAGTCCACACGGCCCACGCCGCGGGGCAGCACGATGGGCTGCCCGGACCCGGCGATGGCCGTGGGCGGCTTGAGGAAGAGCGGCGTCTCCTCGGGCGGCTCGCGGCCCATCTCCTCGCAGTGCCCGGCGTAGTTCAGCCCGGCGCAGACGATTTTGGACGGCGTGACCACCGGCAGAACCGCGACCTCGTCCAGGGGGATAGGGTCCTCCAGCCCGAGTTCCTTGTTCAGGCAGATGACGCTCTTGTCCATGAGCGAGGCGTAAAAGACGTGGCCTTTGTGGCGGACGCGGATGATGCGCATGGGGCTCCTCTCGGGGGAAAATGAATCCGGGAAAAGCTACCAGAGCCGGGCGGGGGTGTCTAATCCGCTCCCTGCGCTCCCGGCTTCTCCTGGCGGGGCGGGCAGCCCGTCCGGGGCACGGGGCGCAGCCGCCGTGTGTCGAAGCCGAGCCGCGCGGCCTTTTCCCGGAACCGCTCGATCACGGCCGGGTCGGCCTCGGGGGAGCGGGCCAGTATCCACAGGTAGTCGCGGTCGGGAGCGCCCACCAGGGCATGCCGGTAGGCATTGTCCACGGCCAAAATGTGATAGTCGCCCCAGAAGGGGCCGAAGAAGGACACCTCCAGCCGGGAGGGGTCGTCCGGCTCCTTGCGGCGGGCCACGCCCTCGGCCTCCTCCCACTCGCCGTCCTTGAAACAGGTGTTGACCACTCCCACCCGGCCGTCCTCCAGCGGGGTGTAGTCGGCGCGGGTGCAGGCGCAGCCCGCCTCGAAGGAGGTGGGGATGTGCTGCACGGCGTACCAGCGGCCCATGTAGCGCGAGAGGTCCACGTTCTCCGCCGTGGGCAGGGGAGGCGGCGGCGGGCCGCAGGCGGCCGCGCCCAGGGCCAGGGCGGCGGTCAGGACAAGGAGGGCGGCGCGGCGCATCAGATGCGGATGACCACCGGCACCACCACCGGGTCGCGGTCCAGCACCTTGCGGAAGAAGCGGCGCAGGGAGGAGCGGATGCGCTCCTTGAGCTTCTCGGTCTGCGAGGGCGGCACGTTCTCGAAGATGTCCAGCACGATGCACTTGGCGTCTTCGAGGTAGTGGGCGTAGTGCTGTTCGAAAATGAAGCCTTTGGAGAGGATGTCCGGGCCGAGGGTTATCTCGCCGGATTCCTCGTCGATGACCAGGTTGACGATGACCAGCCCCTCCCCGGCCAGAAGCTGCCGCTCCTTGAGCACGGTCACGCCCACGTCGCCCACACCCTTGCCGTCCACGTAGATGTGCTCCACGGGCACGCTTTCCTCGCGGCGGATGGTGCCGTCGGGGTAAAGGGTGAGCGGCTGGCCGTCCTCCAGAACAATGGCCCGCTCCGGGGCCACGCCGCGCTCCACGGCCAGACGGGAGTGCTTGACCAGGTGGCGGTATTCGCCGTGCACCGGCAAGAAGAACTTGGGCTTCACCGCGTCCAGCATCATGGCCAGCTCGGCGCGGTGGGCGTGCCCCGAGGCGTGGATGCCGGCCACCTTCTCGTAGATGACCTCCGCCCCCAGCTTGTAGAGGCGGTTGATGACCTTGGTGATGGCCCGGGTGTTGCCGGGGATGAAGCGGGAGCTCATGATCACCAGGTCGCCGGAGTGGACGTTGATCTGCCGGTGCTCGCCCATGGCCAGGCGGGTCAGGGCGGAGAGGGGCTCGCCCTGGGAGCCGGTGAGCAGCAGCAGCATCTCGGAATCCGGGTAGTCGTTGGCCCGGTCCAGGTCGATGTACACCCCGGGCTCGATGCGCAGGTAGCCGTGCTCGCGGGCCAGGTCGATGTTGCGCCACAGGCTGCGGCCGGAAACGGCCACCTTTCGGCCGTGCTTGGCCGCCAGGTCGAAAACCTCCTGCATGCGCTGGATGTGGGAGGCGAAGAGGGTGAAAAGGATGCGGCCGGAGCACTCGGTGAAGAGTTGGTCCAGGCTGGCGTGGATCTCCGATTCCGCCAGGGCGAACCCCTCCCGTTCCACGTTGGTGGAGTCGGACAGCAGCAGGGCGCAGTCTTCCCCGGAAAAGCGGGAGAAGGCGTCGAGGTCGGTGACGTGGCCGTTGGAGGGCGTGCGGTCCACCTTGAAGTCGCCGGAGTGGACGATGCGCCCGGCCGCAGTCTCAATGCCCAGGCCGAAGCCCTCGATGATGGAGTGGCAGACCGGGATGAAGTTCACGGCCATCTCGCCGAGCTGCACGCGCTCGTGGTCGCGCACGGTGTTGCAGGTGACGTAGGGCTCCAGGCCGTGCTCGCGCAGCTTGTACTCCACCAGGGCCATGGTGAAGCGGGAGCCGTACAGGGGCGCGTCCACATAGGGCAAAAGCCAGGGCAGGGCGCCGATGTGGTCCTCGTGGCCGTGGGTCAGGACGATGCCGCGGAGCTTGTCCTTTTTGGCCAGCACGGTGTCGAAGCGGGGTATGACCACGTCCACCCCGAAGAGGTACTCCTCGGGGAACATCAGGCCGCAGTCGACCATGACCATGTCCCGGTCGGTCTCCAGCAGCATGCAGTTCATGCCTATCTCGCCGAGACCCCCCAGGGGGGTCAGCGTCAAACTATCCATGTAATCCAAGCTCCATATACGCGTCGCGCAACTGGCGGCGGAGGTCGTCGCGGAAAACGTCGCGCTGCTTGAGCGTGTAGTGTTCGGCCGGGTTGAAGGGGGGCAGCGCCCGGACGAAAACGGTTCCGGATCGCACGCGCAGCGATTTGGCCGCCATCACGCCGCCCGACCCGCGTATGGCCAGGGGCGCGGTGCGCAGGCCGATCTTGGCCGCTTTCAGGGCCAGGATCATGCCGCCCGTGCGGAAGGGCAAAAAGTCGTGCGGGTCCGGGTTGCGGGTGCCTTCGGGGAAAACCAGCAGGGAGATGCCCTCCCGCCCGGCCTCGGCCGCGGCCCGGTCCAGGCTCTTCATGGCCGCCAGGGAATTGCCCCGGTCGATGGGCACGTGTCCCACGCGGCGCATGGCCGGGCCGAAGATGGGGATGCGAAACAGCGACTCCTTGGCCACGAAGCGCAGCCGATGCCCGGAGAGCAGCCTGAAGAGCACCAGAATGTCGAACATGGACTGGTGGTTGGCCAGGAAAACGTACGGCTCTCCCGGGGTCAGCGCGTCCAGGTCGGCCTCAACCCGCACACCCGCGGCCCACAGGGCGATGCCGGACCAGTTGCGATGCACCCAGTCCGCCAGCCTGGGGACGAGCAGGCTGGTGGAGGCCAGCACCAGGGTGGCCGGGATGAATATGAGGTAGAAGAATACTGTTCGCATGGCGTTTCGACCGCAGGGACGGTAGCCCAAAAGACCCCGGGAAACAAGCGGTGATACGGCTTGGCACGTCCGTTGCTCAATATGGGGCGGGACGTCAAACATCTGGAGGACGCCGTGAACCCGCAGTACGCCGCCACCATGCTCACCGAGTTCGCCGGACCGGGCGAGGCCATGCACCGCATCGATTACGAGGACGTGTCCCTGACGTCCGCCGCCCTGAAAACCATCCGCGCCGCGGGCGAGGCCATGCTGGCCGCCCACGCCCCGGCCGGGAACGTGGGCGGGCTGAGCAACGCCAAGGCCCTGGCCCTGTTTTTGGACGGCGTGTACTGGGACGAGGATTCCGGCGACCTCATGCTCTGCTCCCGCCTCTCCGAACGCACCTTCTGCCTGCCCATCCCCCGCGACCAGTGGGGCGTGCGCCGCACCGGCCACGTGCATTAGCGTCGGAATGCCGACGCCCCTCCCACGGCGATTTAGGGCCAAATTCCTTCGCTACCGCCGCTTTTTTCCGGGTAAAAGGCGGCGGTAGCGCTGCTTCCGTGTATGCGGTACAGGCATGAACGGATTTGATACCAGTTGGATGGGAGGTGGGTGATGCGCTGTTTCCGAGCAATCTTTTCCCTGGCCGCGGGGCTGGCGCTGGTCGCGCTTCTCTGCGGCTGCGGCCAGGACGGCCCCCCCGGAAACGGGGCGGCTTCCTCTCCCAGGGAAGTGGACGTGGTGCGGGCCGAGCCCCGCGACGTTGTCACCAGCAGGGAGTTCCCCGGCACGGTCGCGGCCCGTCGCACCGTGGACATCCGCGCCCGCGTTGACGGCTGGGTGCTGGAGCGCCATTTCGCCGAGGGGGCCATCGTCGAGGACGGGCAACTTCTCTTCACCATCGAGCCGCAGAGCCTGGACGACTCCCTCAAGGCGGCCAGGGCGCAGCTCAAGAGCGACCAGGCCAGCCTGTCCCTGGCCAAACGCGAGTACGAGCGCTTCAAGGAGCTGGTAGAGTCCGGCGCGGTCAGCCGCAACCAGTTCGACAAGGCCAAGACCGCCTTTGAAGAAGCCCAGCAGGCGGTGCAGCGCAGCAAGGCCAACGTCCGGCAGGCATCCACCCAGTTCAGCTACACCGAGGTGCGCGCGCCCTTTACTGGCCGCATAGGCCGGGCCGATGTCAATGTGGGCGCGCTCGTCTCCTCCGCCGAGCGCACCAGGTTGGCCACCATCTCCACCCTGGATCCCATGTACGTGGATTTTTCCCTGCCGGACGAGTTGTTGCTGGTTTTCCAGAAGCGGGCCATCGCGCAGGGGCGGGCCTTCGACGAGAAGGACCCGCAACAGCGGGCGGTGAACATCCGGCTGCTGCTGGGCGACGGAACCCCTTACCCCCACCCCGGCGAGTTCGACATGGCCAACCGGGCCATTGACAACCGCACGGCCTCGCTCAAGGCGCGGGGCGTGGTGCCCAATCCTGAGGCTGCCCTGCTGCCGGGCCAGTACGTGCGCGTGCGGCTGCCCGTCGGGCGGCTGTCCGGGGCCATCGTGGTGCCGGAGGAGGCCCTTTTCTTTCTGCAATCCAAGCCCATGGTCTGGGTGGTGGACGGCCAGGGCAAGGCCAGGCGCGCCGGCGTGGTGCCGGGCGAGACCGTGGCGGCCGGGCGCATCATCAAGCAGGGGCTGGCAGAGGGCGCGCTGGTGGTGGTGTCCGGCACGACCGGCCTCAGGCCGGGCGAGGCGGTCAAGACCAAGGTGGTCCAGGCGAAAAAAAGCGGGGCGGACGGCGACAGCGCTCCCCCGGCGTCGGCCAACGCCACGGCGAAAGCGTCCTCCAACGCCACCTCCGGGAGCTAGGCCGTGGTCGGTTTCTTCATAGACCGCCCCATCTTCGCCTCGGTCGTCTCCATAGTCATCACCCTGCTGGGCGCGCTGGCCCTGGTTGAGCTTCCAGTGGCCCAGTACCCGGATATCACCCCGCCGGTGGTCAGCGTCACCGCCGCCTACCCCGGCGCCTCGGCCGAGGTGGTGGAGGAGAGCGTGACCACGCCCATCGAGGAGCAGATCAACGGCGTGGAGAACATGCTCTCCATGAGTTCGGTCAGCTCCAACGACGGCACCATGAGCCTGGACGTGACCTTCGAGACCGGCACGGACCTGGACATGGCCGCGGTGGAGGTCCAGAACCGCCTGGCCCTGGCCACCCCCAAACTGCCCGCTGACGTCACCCGCACCGGCGTGGCCGTGAAGAAGCGTTCCACCTCCATGCTCATGGCGGTCACCCTGCATTCGCCCAAAGGGGTGTACGACAACCTCTTCATGAACAACTACGCCCTGATTAACCTGCGGGACGAGCTGGCCCGCATAAACGGCGTGGGCAGCCTGCAGGTCTTCGGCTCCGAGGACTATTCCATGCGGATATGGCTGGACCCCTCCCGCCTTTCCCGCCTGGGGCTGACCGCCACGGACGTGATCAACGCCGTGCGAGAGCAGAACGCACAGGCCCCGGCCGGACAACTGGGCCAGCCCCCGGCCCCGGACGACCAAGCCTTCCAGTACTCGGTGCGGATGCAAGGCAGGCTGGTCACGGAGGGGGAGTTCAAGGACATCATCCTGCGGGCCGAACCGGACGGCGAGGTGGTCCGCCTGGGCGACGCGGCCCGGGTGGAGATGGGTGCCGAAGGGTACAACGCCTTCTCCCGCGTGGACGGCGAACCGGCCACCAACCTGCTCATCTATCTCCAGCCGGGGGCCAACGCCCTGGAAGTCTCGCAAAAGGTCCTGGACCGCATGGAGGAACTGTCCGCGGCCTTCCCCGAAGGGCTGGAGTATTTCGTCCCCTTCGACACCACTAAATTCGTCAACGCCTCCATAGACGAGGTGGTCAAGACCTTCGCCGAGGCCCTGCTGCTGGTTTTCGCGGTGGTGTTCATCTTCCTGCAGAGTTTCCGGGCTACGCTGGTGCCCATGGTGGCCGTGCCCGTTTCCCTCATCGGCGTTTTCGCCGTGTTCATGGGCGTGGGCTTCTCCATCAACACCTTCACCCTCTTCGGGCTGGTGCTGGCCATCGGCCTGGTGGTGGACGACGCCATCGTGGTGGTGGAGGCGGTGCAGCGGCTCATCGACGACGAGGGGCTGTCCGCCCGGGAGGCCACCCACAAGGCCATGCGGCAGGTCACCGGCCCCATCGTGGCCACCTCGCTGGTGCTGGTGGCGGTCTTTCTGCCCGTGGCCATGATGGCGGGTCTCACCGGACGGCTCTTCGAGCAGTTCGGCGTCACCCTGGCCCTGGCCGTGCTCATCTCCACCGTCAACGCCCTGACCCTCTCCCCGGCCTTGTGCGCCCTGCTGTTGGGGCCGCGCAAGGAGGCCGGGGGGCTGCTTGGCCGCTTCTTCGGCGTGTTCAACGCCGCCTTCGCGAAGTTCACCTCCGGCTACTCCGCCGGGGTGCAGGGCCTGTTGCGGCGCGGAGTGCTGGCTGTGGTCCTGCTGGCGATCTTTTTCGGTGCCGCGGCCTTTTTGCAGAGCAGGCTGCCTTCGGGCTTCCTGCCCCAGGAGGATCAGGGCTACTTCATCGTCTCAGCCCAACTGCCCGAGGGGGCCGCCCTGCGCCGCACCGACGCCATGGTGGCCAAGCTGGAGGACTACCTGACCAAGGCCGACGGCGTGGACCACATCATGAGCCTGGGCGGCATGAACATCCTCGACTCCTCCCAGACCTCCTACAACGCGGCGCTCTTCGTGACCCTCACCGACTGGGACGAGCGGCTCCCCCAGGGACTCACCCTGAAGCGCATTATCGCGGGGGCGCGGGCGCACTTCGCGGGCATCAAGGACGGGCAGGCCATGTGCTTCATTCCGCCGTCCATTCCCGGGCTGGGCAGCACCGGCGGCTTCACCATGGAGCTGCAGGACAGCTCGGGCCGTTCCATCGACGAGTTCCAGGAGGTGGCCGGGCGGTTCATCGGCCAGGCCAACCAGCGTCCGGAGGTGGGCTTCGCCTACACCACCTTCTCCACGGATGTGCCCAGGGTGCGCCTGGACCTGGACCGGGACAAGGCCAAGATGCTCGGCGTGCCGCTGACCGAGATTTTCTCAAGCCTGCAAACCTTCCTGGGCGGCTACTACGCCAACGACTTCACCCGCTTCGGCCGCAACTACAAGGTCATGCTGCAGGCGGAGAGCGGGTACCGCTCCGACGTCTCCTCCCTGGGCGACTTCCATGTGCGCAACGAGGAGGGGGACATGGTCTCCATGGAGTCCCTGGTCTCGGCGGAGCTGACCTCCGGGCCGGAGTCCATCAGCCACTACAACGTCTACCGCTCCATCTCCATCAACGGTCAGGCCGCCTCCGGCTATTCCTCGGGGCAGGCGCTGGCGGGCATGGAGGCGGCGGCCGAATCCCTGCCGCCGGGCTACGGCTTCGAGTGGACCGGCACGGCCTACCAGGAGAAGCTGGCCGCGGGGAAGGCCAG
Organism: Desulfohalovibrio reitneri; assembly: GCF_000711295.1. Taxonomy (NCBI): domain Bacteria; kingdom Pseudomonadati; phylum Thermodesulfobacteriota; class Desulfovibrionia; order Desulfovibrionales; family Desulfovibrionaceae; genus Desulfohalovibrio; species Desulfohalovibrio reitneri. The sequence goes on from NZ_JOMJ01000003.1 coordinate 266,782, forward strand.
CGGCAACCTGGCCCTGGCCGTGGTCATGGTATTCCTCTTCCTGGCGGCGCTGTACGAGTCGTGGACCATCCCCTTCGCCGTGCTGCTGGCCGTGCCCTTCGGCGTGCTGGGCGCGGCTGGGGCGCAGCTTCTGCGCGGGCTGGACTTCGACGTCTACGGCCAGATCGGGCTGGTCATGCTCATCGGGCTGGTGGCCAAGAACGCCATCCTCATCGTGGAGTTCGCCAAGATGCGCCAGGAGGAGGGCGGTCTGCCGCCGGACCAGGCGGCCCTGGAGGCGGCCAAGCTGCGCTTTCGGGCCATCCTCATGACCTCACTGTCCTTCATCCTGGGCGTGGTGCCCCTGGTCGTGGCCAGCGGCGCGGGCGCCGCCTCCAGGCACGCCCTGGGCACGGCCGTCTTCGGCGGCATGATCTCGGCGGTGGTCCTGGCCACCCTCTTCGTGCCCAGCCTCTACACCCTCATCCGCCGCCTGGCGGAGCGGGTGCGCCCGGCCAAAGGCCCGAAGTGAACCGCATGGCCCGAGGCGCATGAAAAAGGCCCCGTCCCTGGCCAGGGACGGGGCCTTTTTCATTGAACAGGGAAAGCGGGGCTATCCGGCTTCCGCCTTGGCTTCCTCCATCACCTTCTCGGTGATGTGCGGCGGTGCTTCCTCGTAGTGGGAGAACTCCATGGTGAAGAGGCCCTGGCCGCCGGTCATGGACCGCAGATCCGGGGCGTAGCGCAGGATCTCGTTCATGGGCACGTGGGCCTTGATCTCGGTGACGCCGCCGGTGGAGTCGGAGCCGAGCACCTTGCCCCGGCGGCCGGAGAGGTCGCCGATGACGTCGCCCATGTACTGGTCGGGCACGCTGACCACCACCAGCATGTAGGGCTCCAGCAGCTTCATGCCCGCCTGCTCGCAGGCCTTCTTGAAGGCCAGGGAGCCGGCCACCTTGAAGGCCATCTCCGAGGAGTCCACCGAGTGGTAGGAGCCGTCGTACAGGGAGACCTTGAAGTCCACCACCGGGTTGCCGGAGAGGTAGCCTCGCCGGGCCGCCTCCTGGATGCCCTTGTCCACGGCCGGGATGTATTGCCGGGGGATGGCCCCGCCCACAATCTGGTCCACGAACTCGTAGCCCTCGCCGTGGCCCAAGGGTTCGATCTTCACGAAGCAGTCGCCGAATTGCCCGCGCCCGCCGGACTGCTTCTTGTGGCGGCCCTGCACGTCGGCCTCGCCCTTGAAGGTCTCGCGGTAGGGGACCTTGGGGGTCTTCAGGACCACGTCCACCTTGTAGCGGCGCCTGGCCTTCTCCACGCTGGTCTCGATGTGCAGCTGGCCCATGCCGGAGAGCAGGATGTCGGAGCTTTCCTCGTCGCGGAAGAGGCGCAGGGTGACGTCCTCCTCCACGATTTTCTGCATGGCCTGGTAGACCTTGTCCTCGTCGCCCTTCTCGGCCGGGGCCAGGGCGTAGGTGATGAGCTGCGGCGGCAGGGCGGGCCGGTCCAGGGTGAAGGGCTTCTTCTCGTCGCACAGGGTCTCGCCGGTGTGGGTCTCCTTGAGCTTGGCCACGGCCACCACGGCCCCCGGGCCCATGGGCTGCTTGAGCCCGTTCTGCTCCTTGCCCTTGAGCAGGATGAGGGAGCCGACGCGCTCCTTGGCCCCGCTGTCAGGGTTGAGCAGGGTGGAGTCGGGGGAGAGGGTGCCGGAGAGGACGCGCAGCACCGAAAGCTTGCCCGCGAAGGGGTCCACGATGGTCTTGCATACGAAGGCGGCCACCGGCTCGTCCGGGGAGGAGGCGCGCTCGCTTCCGTCTTCGCCAACCCAGGCGGGGTGGTCCAGGGGGGAGGGAAGCAGGTCCTGCGCCGCGTCCAGAAGCTGCTGGCCGCCGGCGTTTTGCAGGGCGGAGGCGGGCACCACCGGCACCAGTTCGCCAGCGGCCACGCCCTTGGAGAGGCCCTTGCGCACCTGGTCGGGGGAGAGTTCGCCCTCTTCCAGGTAGGTCTCCATGAGCTCCTCGTCGCTCTCGGCGATGTTTTCCACCATGGTCTCGCGCAGTCCGGCCACTTCCTCGGCCATGTCGCCGGGCACCGCGCCCTCGGTGAAGCCGCCCTTGCCGTCGAAGAACAGGGCCTTGTCCGCGAACACGTCCACCACGCCCTTGAAGTCCTCGCGCTGGCCGATGGGCACGTAGAGCAGCACCGGGCGGATGCCCAACTGTTCCTGCAGGGAAGCGAAGGCCGCCTCGAAGTCGGCCCGGTCGCGGTCCATCTTGGTCAGGCAGCACAGGGCGGGCAGCCCGGCGTCGGCCACCTGGGACCAGATTTTGCGGGTCAGCGGCTTGACCCCGTCCACGGCGTCGATGACCAGCACCGCGCCGTCGGCCGCGGTGAGCAGGAAGGGAAGGTCGCCGGAGAAGTTGCTGTCCCCGGGGCAATCGATGAGAAAATGCGGGTTCTTCTTCCAGTCGAAGCGGGCGAAACCGGGCTGGATGCTGCCCCCCCGCTTGACCTCTTCGGGTTCGTAATCAAGCGTCGTGTTGCCCTCCTCGGTGTTGCCGAGGCGGTTGGTGGCTCCGGCCGCGAAAAGCAGCATCTCGCCCACCATGGTCTTGCCCGAGCCGCCGTGTCCAACCAGCGCATAGGTGCGCTGCCCCTGAAGTCCATCCGACACACCCACTCTCCTTCCCTTGTCGGTTGCGGCCAAAAACCATTCCTCTTTTCCGCCTGTTGGGCTAGAAAAAAGGAATACAAGGATTCAAGCTATAGGGACTGTGACACGAGCTTGTCAAGCAGCCGCCGTGGTTGGAAATGTTCTTCAACCTGTCTGAATGAATAGGTTTTCATGTTGTTTTGCCTAAGGAGGTTTCCATGCCGATCCGATTCGCCGTTCCGTTGGCTGTTTTCCTTGTCGCCCTGCTGCTGGACGTTTCCGGGTGCACCACCATCTACGGCTCCGCCGTGGACGAGCGCACGGTCTCCCAGCAGACCGACGACCAGAAGATCAATTCCACCGTTACCGCCAGGCTCATCGACGCCGACGACGTCAGCGCCATGGACATCTCGTCCTCCACCTTCCTGGGCCACGTGTACCTGGTGGGGGTGCGCACCTCGCCCGGCATGGGGGAGCGGGCCAGGGAGGTCGCCGCCTCCGTGGAGGGAGTGAAGGCCGTGACGGTGGATTTGCTGGAGCCGGACCCGAACGCCTGCTCCAAGAGCGAGTGGCTGGACCTGCGGGCCAGCCTGAACAAGGACCTCATCGCGGACAAGCTGGTGCCCGCGCCCAACGTGCATCTGGCCACGCCGCAGTGCCACGTCTTCCTGACGGGGCTGCTCGGCAGCCAAGCGGAGATAGATCGGTCCGTGGAGATCGCCGGGCGTCATCCCAAGACCGCGGGCGTGACCTCGTATCTGCGGGTGTACAACGCCCCGTCCGGGGACTAGCCCAGGGCCAGCAGCCGCCGCCCCCAGGCAACCTGCCCCAGGGAGACGCAGGCGTCGCCCGGAGGGAGCTCGCGGTGGACCAGCGGGGTCAGGCCGCGCGCGGCCAGTTCGCGCGGCAGGTCCACGGCCATGGTGCGGTTGAGCAACACGCCGCCGGACAAGGCCACGGTCCGGGTTCCGGCCTCCCGGGCCATGGTCTCGGCCGCGTCGGCCAGCCCGCGCGCCAGCCCGGCGTGGAAACGGCGGGCCGCCGCGTCCCGCCCCACTCCGGCACGCACGTCCGCCACCAGGGCGGCCAGCAGCTCCAGCGAATCCATGACCCGCACCCCGGCCTCGTCCGCCTCGCGCAGGGGCAGGGGGTAGGCCCCCTCCACGGCCCGGGCCTGGGCCTCCTCCAGCAGAATGGCCGCCTGGGCCTCGTAGTCGATCTTCCGGCACAGCCCCAGCAGGGCGGAGGCGGCGTCGAACAGGCGGCCGCAGCTTGACGACGGCGGGCAGTTCAGCCCCTTGGCCAGCATCTGGGCCACCACCCCGGCGGCCTGGGCCTCGCGCTCCATCCACGGCCAGCCCTCGGGCGATTCGCCCAGGGCGTGCAGGGCGGCCTGCCCCATGCGCCACACTTGGCGGATGGCCTGTTCGCCCCCGGGCAGGGGCAGGTGGGCCAGTCGGGCCAGGCGGCGGTGCGCAAGGGACGCCGGGTCCACGTACAAAAGCTCCCCGCCCCACAGGCCGCCGTCCTCGCCGAAGCCGGTGCCGTCCAGGGCCAGGCACAGGGCTGGCTCCTCGAAGCGGTTTTCGGCCAGCACGGCGTGGGCGTGGGCGAAGTGGTGCTGCAGCCCGGCCGTGGGCCAGCGGTCCTGTTCGGCCGCGTACCGGGTGGTCATGTAGTCCGGGTGCAGGTCGTGCACCAGCAGTTCCGGCTCCACCCGCAGGATGGACCGCAGGTGCTCCTGGATCTCCTGGTGGAAACCGAAGGTCTCCAGGTTCTCCATGTCCCCGATGTGCTGGGAGACGAAGGCCTGGTCCCCCTTGCTCAGGCAGAGGGTGTTCTTCAGCTCCGGCCCCACGCCCAGCACGCGGGGGCCGTCCCCGGGCAGGAAAACGGGCGAGGGCGTCCAGCCGCGCGCCCGGCGCAGAAACTGTGTGCGGCGGGTCGTTTCGACTGCTTTCGGGCAATCGGGGCCGGCGGGCAGCACCCGGGTCACGGAGTCGTCCGCCCGGATGAGGATGTCGCGGTCGTGCAGCAGAAAGAGGTCGGCGATGTCCGAAAGCCGCGACAGCGCCTCGCGGTTGCCCAGGGCGATGGGGTCGCCGGAGCGGTTGCCCGAGGTCATGACCAGGGCGGGCGGGCTGTCCCGCAACGCGCGGAAATGGTGGAAAAGCACGTGGTGCAGCGGGGTGTAGGGCAGCATTACCCCGAGGTATTCCGTGTCCGGCGAAAGCCCTGGAGCCAGGCCCGCGTCCGGGCGGGCGCGCAGCAGTGTGATGGGCCGTTGCGGCCCGGCCAGCAGCTCCGCCTCGGCCTCGTTCACTTCGGCCAGGGCGCGGGCCGCCTCCAGGTCCGGGACCATGACCGCCAGGGGCTTGCCGTGGCGGTGCTTGCGGCGGCGCAGTTCCGCCACCGCGCCCTGGTCGGCCGCGTCTACAGCCAGGTGGAAGCCGCCCAGCCCCTTCACGGCCGCGATGCGGCCCCTGTTCAGTTCCTCCGCCAGCCTCTCCAGCGCCTCTCCGCCCTCGGCCAGCTTTTCGCCCCCGGCGTCGGTGAGCCACACGCGCGGCCCGCACTCCGGACAGGCGTTGGGCTGGGCGTGGAAACGGCGGTCCAGCGGATCCTCGTACTCCTCCCGGCAGGCGGGGCACAGGGGAAAGCAGGCCATGGAGGTCTCGGGCCGGTCGTACGGGATGGAGCGGGTGATGGTGTAGCGGGGGCCGCAGTTGGTGCAGTTGATGAAAGGGTAGAGGAAGCGGCGGTCAGCCGGGTCGAAGAGTTCCCGCAGGCAGTCGGCGCAGACGGCGGTGTCCGGCGAGATGAGCACGTTGTGCCCCTCCCCGGCGCTGCTCTTGTGGATGGCGAAGGACTCCTCGCCCTCCACCTGGGGGGCCTCCTCCCGGTCCAGGGATACGATGCGGGCCAGGGGCGGGGCGCGTTCGGCCAGGTCGCGGCCGAAGCCCTCCACTTCCTCGGAAGGCCCCTGCACTTCCACCACCACGCCGTCGGGAGTGTTGGCCACGTGCCCGGTGAGGCCGCGCTTGACCGCGCGGCGGTAGACGAAGGGCCGGAAGCCGACCCCCTGGACCTGCCCTGTGACGGTGAATCGCGTCCGCTTCATCGGGCGTGCATGCCCCGCGCGGGGGGCGGCGTCAAGCCGGACCGGAAGCGGGGGTAAGGTTTCGCCTGGAAATGCCGATAGTGCGTGCGGAGACAGTGCCGCATGCAGCCCGACCATTCCCGTAGCGTGGCCCGGCTGGCCCTGAAACTGGGCCGGTGGTGGGGCCTGAGCGACCCGGAGCTGAATCGCCTTGTCCAGGGCGCGGCCCTGCACGACCTGGGCAAGGAGGACCTGCCGCCCGGGCTGCTGGCCAAGCCCGGTCCGCTCAACGAGCAGGAGGTCGCCCTCATGCGCACCCATCCGGCCCGTGGAGCGGCGCGTCTGTTGCGGCGGGGGGCGGACCCGGAGGTGGCGCGGGTGGTGCTCTGCCACCACGAGAGCGTGGATGGCCGGGGCTATCCCGCCGGGCGCGACCGTTCCGACATCCCCATGCTGGCCCGCATGACCAGCCTGGCCGACGCCTTCGACGCGCTGGTTGCCGAGCGCGCCTACAAGCCGTCCCTGAGCGTTCGGGAGGCCCTGGGCGTCATCCGTGCCGAGCGAGGCCGCCGCTTCGACCGCCGCCTGGCGGACCTGCTGCTTTCCCGCGCTCCGCTGCTGTTTACGAATTCCTGATATCCGGATGGAATGTGTTCAGCCCCCGGTTCCGTTGCCAAGCATCCCCCTTTCTGGTTTATTCTTGAAAGACTATTCCCAAGAAAGGAGGCAGTCATGCCGAACGCGAGAAAAGTCCTGGTAATATCCGCGGACCGTTTCGAGGACACGGAGTTGCTGGCCCCCATGTACCGGTTGCAGGAAGCGGGCTACCAAGTGGACCTGGCCGCGCCGGAGAAGGGCGAGATCAAGGGCAAGCACGAGTACACCATCGAGGCCAACCTGTCAGTGAAGGACATAAAAGCCGGGGACCTGGACGGCTACGACATGCTGGTGCTGCCCGGCGGCAAGGCCCCGGCCGAGCTGCGGGAGATTCCCGAGGTGCTGGACATCGCCAAGCGGTTCGCCGAGTCGGCCAAGCCATCGCGGCCATCTGCCACGGCCCGCAGATTCTCATCAGCGCCGGGCTTATGCGCGGGGTGAAGGCCACCAGCTACAAGTCCGTGGCCTCGGAACTCAAGGAGGCCGGGGCGGACTACGTGGACGAGGAGGTGGTGGTGGACGGCCAGTACGTCACCTCCCGCCATCCACCGGACATCCCCGCTTTCAACCGGGAGATCATGGCCAAGCTTGCGGGCTGATTCTCCCTGGGCGCGCACCGGTTCTCCGGTCCGCGCCCGCCTTCTCCGTACCTTTTCAATTGCAAGCATTTGACCTATACAAGCCGCCCGCATGATCAAATTATCCGCAATCCAACTGCTTCTAACCCCAGTGTTGCTTCTGGCCCTGTGCCTGGAGTCGAGGGCCGAGGAGGTCGTCACTTGGCCCTACTTCGACTTTCCGCCCCTTTTCATGTCCGGGGAGGATGGACCCGAAGGTATAGCGCCAGACGTTATCGAGCTTCTCGACGAACGCATGGAGGGATACGGCCACGTGATGACCTTCATGCCCGCCTCGCGGATGTTCGCCTCCGCCAGGAGGGGGGAGGAATTGTGTATTTTCGGCATCGTTCGCACTCCGGAACGGGAGGACTTTCTGGTCTACTCGCGGCCGTTGCGCCTGGTGCCTCCGCTGGTCATGGTCTTTCGCGCCGGGGAGCGGCCGGATTTCGGCACGGGAAGCGAAACGCTCTCCTTGGCGGAGGTGCTTGATTCGGGCGACTATCTGCTTGGGGACATGGAAGGCTTGAGCAATGGCGAGGAACTGGACGAGATCATCGCCGAGCATGGAAACGCGGAAAACGTAAAGGTATTCTATAAGGATACCTACACGGAAAGCAGGCTGGACATGCTCCTTTCCGGGCGCATCGACGTCTACATAGGCTCCATTCCGGAGCTTCGCCTGGCCATGGAGAAAAGAGGCAACCTCGACGACGTGGAGTACGCCCGTATCAAAGAGGGCCGGTGGATGCTGGGGCATGCGGCCTGCACGAACACTTCATGGGGAACACGGGTGGTTGCAGCCATAAACAGCGCGCTTTCGGACAGGGAAGCGCTGCGGCGGCTGGAGTCCATCTATATTTCGCACATGGAGGGCTTGGTTCCGGAGGGCTACCACAGCCATTTCGGATCCATGATCGCAAGCCCCATGCTTGCCGGCGAGAGTGGCCGATGACGGCATGCGCGGGAAGTGGGGTGCCTCCGGCGTGAGCCCTCCGTTTAAGCAAGGCATCCGGCGGAGCCTGGGCGGCAAGTTCCTGACCGCCGCGCTGTCCGTCTTCCTCGGGTGCTTTCTCGTTTTCACCCTGGTTTCCGGCTGGCTGGAGTACAACTCCACCAAGCGGGACCTGCACCAGTCCGGCCGCCGCCTGCTGCGGGCGCAGGCCCCGGTTCTGGCGGAGTTGGCCTGGCAGATGAACTACGGACTGTTGGAAACCCAAACGCGGAGCATGCTGCTCCACCCGGCGGTTGACGCGGTCCGCGTCACCGGGGCCAAAGGGGACTTCCGCATCCAGGCGGGGCCGCGCGAGAGCTTCGGAGACGGTGGGAACTTGCTTCTGGAGGCACCGCTCAAGATCGGCGGCAGGGAGGAGATCGGCCGTCTGCGCGTGGTCCTGCGGCCGCCCACCCTGGGGCAGGTCATGGCCGGAGGGCTGGGGGAAGACCTGCTCCTGACCCTGCTGTTGGCCGGAGCCATCGCGGCCAGCGCGGCCGTCATCCAGCGGCGCAAGATCGCCAAGCCCCTGAACCGCCTGCTGGAGTCCATCCGCAAGGCGGACAAGCAGCACAGCCGGGAACCCGTGGATTGGCGGTCCGACGACGAACTGGGCGTGGTGGTGGAGGCCTACAACCGGCTGCTGGCCAGCCTGGACGAGCAGGAGCGGGCCCTGGCCCAGAGCGAGAGGCTCTTCCGCGTGCTGGCCGAGTCCCTGCCCGCCGGCATCATCATCCTTCAGGACGGGAAGCTGCGCTACGCCAACCCCGCGGCAAGAAATATCCTCGGCGCGGAGGGGGAGCTGCCGAAGGACGTGCTCTCCATGGTCCACCCGGACATGCGGGGGGAAATCCGGGAGCGGCACCGCCTGCGCTTGCGCGGGGAGGACGTGCCCTCGCGCTACGAGATGCGCGTGCGCACCCTGGACGGGCGCGACATCTGGGTCGAGAACGTGGCCGTGGTCATCGGCTACCGGAACAAACCGGCCACGCTGGACTCCTTTTTCGACATCACCGGGCGCAAGGCCATGGAATGGGAGCTTATCCGGACGCGCGACGAGGCCCGCAGGGCCAACCAGGCCAAGAGCGAGTTCCTTGCCTCCATGAGCCACGAGATCCGCACGCCCATGAACACCATGCTGGGCATGGTGGACCTGCTGCGCGACTCCAGGCTGAACGGCGAGCAGGAGGAATACGTCTCCCTGCTGGAGAACGCGGGCGAGACCCTGCTCAGCCTGCTCAACGACATCCTGGACCTCTCCCGTGTGGAGTCCGGCCGCCTGACCATCGTGGCCGAGCCGTTCGACCCGCGCGTGCTGGTGGACGAGATATGTTCCCTGCTGCGGCCCCAGGCCCAGGAAAAGGGACTCTACCTGCACTGCGGCCTGGACCATTCGCTGCCCGCCGCCCTGCTCGGCGACTACCACCACATCAGGCAGGTGTTGACCAACCTGGCGCACAACGCCATCAAGTTCACCAGGCAAGGTGGCGTGACGCTGGACGTGAGTCGGCGGGAAAACGGTGACATCCCCAGAATCCGATTTACGGTGAGCGACACCGGCATCGGCATCCCCAGGAAGCAGCAGACCCGCATTTTCGATATCTTCACCCAGGCCGACTCCTCCATCACCCGCGAGTTCGGCGGCACCGGACTGGGACTGGCCATCTGCCGCAGGCTGGTGGAGGCCATGGGCGGGGAAATCCAATTGGAGAGCGCGCCCGGTGGCGGCAGCCGCTTTTCCTTTGTTCTGCCTCTGCCTCGGGCCGAACTCGGCATGGAGGAGCTGGAGGAAGCCCCCGCGGACAACGCCCAGATGCGGGGAGACGGACTGCGCCTGCTGCTGGTGGAGGACAACCAGAACAACCGCCTGCTCTTCGAGCGGTTTTTGCGGAACACTCCGCACCGCGTGGACTGGGCGGGAGACGGGCGCAAGGCGCTGGAAATGTTCCGCGAAACGGAATACGACATGGTTTTTATGGATCTGGAGATGCCGGTCATGGACGGCTACGAGGCCACCCGCCGCCTGCGCGCCGAGGAGGAACGCCTGGGACGCGAGCCCGTGCCCGTGGTGGCCCTGACCGCCCACAGCCTTGAGGAGCACCGCGAGGAGAGTCTGGCCGCGGGCTGCACCGAGCACCTCCCCAAGCCGTACAGCAAGGCCTCCCTGCTGAAAGCCATTCACCGGCACGCCGCCTAGGCCATGTCCGCTGGCACATCTTCCATCCCGGTGGCCCTGGCCGCCGTCCCAGGCTACGACGCCTTCGGCCTGCTGGAGGCCGCGCGCCGCTGCCTGGCGGCGGCCGGGGTGCAGCGGTTGCGCGGGGCGCGGGTGCTGGTCAAGCCCAATCTGGTCTCTCCCAAGAACCCCCTTTTGACCTGCACACGGGCGGAGGTGGTGCGGGCGGCCTGCCTGGCGCTGCGCGAGGCGGGGGCCGACCCCTGGGTGGGGGATTCCCCGGCCTTCGGCAGCGCGGCCTCGGTGGCCCGGGCGGCGGGGTATCCCCAGGCCCTGGCCGATCTGGACGTGCCCATCCGGGGGCTGGGCCGCGCCGTGCCCCTGGACTTCGCCGACGGCGGCTGCATCGGCGTCTCGCGCGCCGCCCTGGAGGCGGACCTGATCTGCAACCTGCCCAAGGCCAAGGCGCACGGACAGGTGCGGCTGACCCTGGCGGCCAAGAATCTTTTCGGCTGCGTGGTGGGGGCGCGCAAGGCCCTGGCCCATGCCCGCATGGGGGAGAAGGCCAACCGCTTCGAGTCCATGCTCTGCGACGTGGCGGCCGCGCTGCCGCCGGGCGTCTCCCTGCTGGACGGGGTGGAGGCCATGCACGTGGACGGCCCCCAGGGCGGGGAGCCGTTCCACCTGGGGATGCTGGCCGCCTGCCGCGACCCCTTCGCCCTGGACACCGCCCTGTACGGCCTGCTGGGCGTGACGCCGGACGAGGTGCCCCTGTGGCGCGAGGCCAGGGAGCGCGGCCTGCCCGGGGCCTTCGCCGAGAACCTTTCCTTCCCCCTGGACCGCCCTGAGTCCTTCGACGCCAGCGGGTTTGAGATGCCGGGCCGCCTGTCGCCCGTGACCTTCGACCCCTTCCGCCTGCTCAAGGGACGGCTCAAGAGCTTCGTCCGCCGCTTCAAATAGCCCGGCCTAGCACGCGGCCACGGGCAGCTCGTCCCAGCGCGAGGTGTAGGCCGGGGAGAGGCGGTCGCGCCGCATGGACCACGGCCTGTGGATGCCGGAGGCGGCGGAGTGCAGCGTCCGCCGCCCCCAGCGGGCGTTGACGCGGTCCATGGTCCGCATCAGCTCCGTCCGGCGCGGGTCGTCGCCCTCGGGATGGCCCAGCAGGCGCAGTTGCCGCCCGCCCTCCGGCTCGATGCCGGACAGCAGCACCCCCGCCTTGACGTAGCCGTAGCCGGGCTTGAACAGCCGCTCCAGCAGCGCGTGCGCCGCGCGGGCGATGCGCGCGGTGTCCGCCGTGGGGTGCTCCAGAGCCGTGCCCAGCATGCCCTGGTGCTGGGGCGCGCCCTCCTTGAAGGGATTGGTGCGGATGAAGGCGGAGACGTGGGCGCAGGCGCAGCCCTGCCGCCGCAGCTTTTCCCCGGCCCGGGCGGCGTACAGGCTGAGGGCCTCCCGCAACTGGTCCGGATCGGTCAGCGGGCGGCTGAAGGAGCGGGAGGAGCAGATGGCCTTCTTGGCCGGGGGGACGCGCTCCAGGTCGATGCAGGGCATTCCGCGCAGCTCCAGCACGGTGTGCAGCCCGGTGACGCTCATGCGCTTGCGGGCCAGGTCGCGGTCCATCCGCTTCAGCCCGGCCGCGTGGCGCACGCCGTGGTGCCCCAGCATGGCCGCGTGGCGAGGCCCCACGCCCCACACGTCGCCGGGGTCGAGGGTTCGCAGGTGCGGGTCGTCGCCGTCGCCGCCGCGCAGGGTGAACACGCCGCCGCCCCGCTTGGCCAGCTTGTTGGCCGCCTTGGCCAGGGTCTTGGTGGGGCCCAGGCCGATGGATACGGGAATGCCGGTCCAGCGGCGCACCTGCTCCCGCAGCCGGGCGACGTACCCGGAAAGATCGCCGCGCAGCCCGTGCAGGTCCAGAAAGGCCTCGTCGATGGAGTAGACCTCCATGTCCGGCGCGGCGGCGGAAAGCACCCGCATGACCCGCGCCGAGAGGTCGCCGTACAGGGCGTAGTTGGAGGAGAACACGGCCACGCCGTGGCGGCGGAAGACCGCCTCCCATTTGAAGGCGGGCGCGCCCATGGGGATGTCCAGGGCCTTGGCCTCGGCGGAGCGGGCCACCACGCAGCCGTCGTTGTTGGACAGCACCACCACCGGGCGGCGGGCCAGGTGCGGGGCGAAGACGCGCTCGCAGGAGGCGTAGAAGGAGTTGCAGTCCACCAAAGCGAACATGGTGCGTACCTGGGGCTGGAAAGCGGCCTGTTGGAGTTCGAGGGCGGCTGGCGCGGAATCAGCCCGCCTTGTGGATGACGAAGGTGACCACGCCCCAGATGTCCAGTTCCTCGTCCCCGTCCAGCACCAGGGGGGCGTAGTCCGGGTTCTCCGGCAGGAGCAGGGCGCGGCCGTCCCTGGTGCGGAACCGCTTGACGGTCAGCTCGCCGTGCACCGAGGCCACCACGATGCTGCCCTGGCGCGGCTGCCGGGCGCGGTCCACCACCAGGATGTCGCCGTCGCGCACCCCGGCGCCCTCCATGGAATCGCCCGCGGCCCGCATGAAGAAGGTGGCCGCCGGGTTCTCCACCAGGTGCTCGTTGAGGTCCAGGGCGGTGTCCAGGTAGTCGTCCGCCGGGGACGGGAACCCGGCCTGCACCGCCTCCAGCAGCAGGGGACGGGCCAGCCGCGCGGCGTGCGGGCTGGGGCGGCCCGCGGCGCGGAGTATGGGGTTGGCGGCCATGCGCGCTCCGGTTGTACGATTTTGCGGACAATGTCCGCATTGACTTTACTTTTAGCCGGAGCGCGGGAACGGGTCAAGGCTTGACCGGGGTGGTCGGCTTGGGCAGGCTTGCGCTTCCCCCGCCCCGGCGGGGCGTTCCGTCCGCACACCAGCCCAGGGAATCATTCGGAGAATCCGCCTATGTATCGGGAAACGGCGCACATCGTCCTGGCCTCGGCCTCGCCCAGGCGGCGGGAACTGCTCTCGCGCACCGGAATCGCCTTCCAGGTAAGCCCGGCCCGCATGGAGGAGCCCCCGGCCGAAGAGGGCGAGGCGGCCCCGGACTACGTGGGCCGCATGGCCCGGCTCAAGGGGCTGGAGGTGGCGGCCCGCTTCCCCCGCTCCGTGGTGCTTGCCGCGGACACCGCCGTGGTGGCCCCGGACGGCGAGGTCATGGGCAAGCCCCGCGACGCCGGGGACGCCCTGCGCATGCTGCAGCAGCTTGCGGGCAACGACCACCAGGTCGTCACCGGCTGCGCCCTCGTCTCCCCCAACCGCCCGCCCCACGCCTTCACCGTGGCCACCACCGTCCGCTTCGCTCCGGTCCCCGCCCAAATCCTGCAAGCCTACGCCGCCTCGGAAGAACCCCGGGACAAGGCCGGGGCCTACGCCATCCAGGGCGAGGCCGCCGCCCTGGTGGAATCCATCAGCGGCTCCTGGACCAACGTGGTCGGGTTGCCGCTGGCGGAGGTGATGGAGGTGTTGATGGCTTGGGGGGTGGTGGCTTGCGAGTCATCGTGACGCCGCCGACGGGATGATGCCGGGATGAGCAGCGTTGATCTGGTTGCCATGCTCGGCAACTGGCGGGGCGTTCTCACGCGGTTGGGGGCGTTCTCGCCCTTGATCCTGGCGGGGGAGCGACTGTTGCACCAGGTCCTGCCACTGCTGAAGCGGCACGACGTGCATCCTGAGTACATCCTGGCCGAGGAGGGCGGCGGACGGAGCGCCTGCGGGCTCGAACGCATCCAGGCGCATGCTCTGCAAACCATGCCGCCGACAACCGGCATATGCGTGTGCGATCTGGGCGGGGTCGAGCTGGCGCACGAGTTGAAATCCGTGGCGGATTTCCCGGTTCTGGACGGCTTCCTTCCCCTGTGCCACGACATGTTCGCCCCTCATTTCGATCCCAGGCGCATCGCGGACAATCTTGACCGGATCCACGCCGCCAGGCGGCTGTTCACCGACGAACCCTCCCTGGAGCTCTTCGACGCCATCCTCGCCTTCCGCCTCTCCCGCGACCTCGGGCTGCTGCCCCTGCCCGCCATTCCGCTCTATTTCCATCCGGGCACGGCGCCCCGCGCTGGGGACGTGATAATCGACGCCGGGGCGTTTGATGGGGACACAGCGCTCTCATTCGCCTCGGCAGCGAATAATCGCGCCAAAATATTCGCGTTCGAGCCGGACAGGACGAATCTGGCCGCGCTCAAGGGCGCGGTGCGGCGGGCCGGGGCGGAGCGGGTGGTGGAGGCGGTTCCCATGGCCTTATCCGGGGAGGACGGCCACGTGCCGTTCACCGGGGCCGGGTCGTCCGCGCGAATAGGCGGCAAAGGGGAGCGGGTGCGGTCGACGACGCTCGATTCCTTCTGCGCGGCCAGGGGAATCAGGCCCACGCTGATAAAGACCGATCTCGAGGGGGCCGACCTCGACGCACTGCGCGGAGCGCGGGAGACAACCCGCGCCCACAGGCCGCGTCTGGCCTTGTCCGTCTACCACCGCCCCGAAGACCTCTGGGAGATTCCCCTGCTGGCGGCGCAACTCCGCCCCGGGTCCCGCCTCAGCCTCGTCCGCCACCAGGGCCCGGAGTCCCTGGGAGAAATCGTCTGCTACGTGTACGATACCCCTGGTGGTGGACAGTGACCTCCCCCCATGCATCGTCGCCGAGGGATGACCGACGGTGCCAGCTTCGGCCTTCATCATCTGAACGCGATACAGGAGGCGGAGTAGAGTAAGTGCCGTGAATTTGTGGTAGCATTCGCCATGGAAGAATTCCCCATAGTATTCACCAGCCTCCATTCCTGGGAGGTGCGGCTCATGCAGCAGGAACTGGAAGCCGAGGGCATCCCGGCCGTTGTGGAGGACGAGGGGGTGGTGGGGGCCAATTGGCTGTACGCCAACGCCGTGGGCGGGGTGAAGCTGCGGGTGCACGCTGAGGACGCGGAGCGCGCCGGACGGGTGGTCCATGAGTTCCAGGGGAAGGACGCGTCCGGGACTGTGTCCCGCTGCCCGGCCTGCGGCGGCTCCAACGTGCGCGGCGAGCGCTGGCCCGTGCTGGGCGTGATCGCTTCATATTTTCTGCTTGGCGTGCCCTTCCTCTTCCGCAAGCAGTGGCGGTGCCGGGACTGTGGGCACACTTGGCGGGGTTAAGCCGCACTTGGCCCGACCAGCCCTCGTTCCCGCGTACTCCATCTGACCCCGCTTGTCCCGCCAAGCGCGGTGCTTCCTCTGTGTATCCGAAATCTTGTCGCTCTTTCAGAGTGATCTCCCGTTCCCGCGCTGTGAAGGAATCATGCTCCTTCCAGCAGGAAGAGGTCGGATAGTTAGCTTGACAGTCAAACTATACCTGAGTAGTCAAGTTTGATAATCAAGCTAATCGCAAATCAAGGGAATGGAGTCGCATATGGATTCGGTATTCTGGGTAGCCTTGCAGAGCAGTCTGGTGCTGGGGTTGATTCACGGGGTGAACCCGTGCGGGCACTCTTGGCTTGTGCTGGCGCCTTTCGTCTACGGCGAGAAGCGTGGCAGGCGGGTGATGTATCTCACGGCCGCCTTCATCATCGGCACCACCCTGGCCTGTCTGGGCATCGGGCTGACGCTGGGTGCGGTTTCCCTGGCCATTCCGCCGGCTTTCGCCTTCTACGTGGATAGCATCACCTTCCTCATCCTGCTCGCCCTTGGCCTGATCCTCATCGTCAAGCCCAACCTGCTGCACAGCCACGACCACGAGCACGACCACGACCACGGCCACAACGAGCACCACGGGGACACGCACCACCATCATCACGAGAGCGACCACGATCACCTCGGCCATTGCCACTTCCATCCGCCCAAGGCGAGCGAGGCCAAGACCATCACCTTCTGGGGGCTGTTCGTCATCGGCTTCGTGAACATGATCGTGCCTTGTCCCACAGTGGCCATGATGTACACCTACGCCATTGACTCGGGCAGCATTCTCAAGGGAACGTCTGTTTTCGCGCTCTACGCCCTGGGCACGGCGATCGCCCTGGCGGCGGTCATCTACGCCATCTTCAAGGCGGCCGGGTTCCTGCGAACTCTGGAGCAGGACTGGGTGGAGCCGGTGATGATGCGCGCGGCGGGCGTGCTGACCATCGCCTTCGGGGCGTACAGCCTGTATTCGGCCACAGCCTAAAGGACGGGGCATGATCGACAGGATCAACCATGCGGTGGTGGAGTTTTTCGAGAAGCTTTCCTCCTGGGAGCACGACGTGGTGCGGGAGAAGGGGATAACCCTGCCGCAGATGCACACCCTGGAGGTGCTGGGCATCCACGGCCCCATGCGCATGAAGGAGCTGGCCGAGCGCATGGGCGTGACCACCGGCACCCTGACCGTGCTGGTGGACCGGCTGGAGGCCAAGGAGTACGCCCGCCGCCGCGCCCACGACACGGACCGCCGTTCCATCATCGTGGAGATGGCCGCCAAGGGGCGTGAACTCTTCGAGGAGCACGACCGGCTCCACCTGGGGCTGACCGAGGAGCTGCTCGCTGCCTGCCCCAAGGAGGATCGCGAGGCCCTGCTGCGCTGCCTGACCGCCATGAACGAGCGGTTCTAGCCCGGGCTTGACTCCCGCGCCGCCATGGCGTCCTCTGCCCAAAAGGAGGACGCCATGCCGTACGTGAACATCAAGATCACCCGCGAGGGGGCCACGGCCGAGGAGAAGGAGCGTCTCATCTCCGGAGTGACGGAGCTGCTGCGGGACGTTTTGGGCAAGAACCCCGAGACCACGGTGGTGGTCATCGACGAGGTGGAGACGGACAACTGGGGCATCGGCGGCGTGCCGGTGACCGAGCGGCGGAAGCGGGGGATGTAGGTCGGGGCTCGTTCTTTTCCGGCTGGCCTGAGCGGAGAGGCCACTCTCTGTCGATATCGACAATTCGTTGCTATTTGCGGCATTAATCTGTATTTGTCTTTCGAAAAACGAAAAGGAGATGGGTTTATGCCGCATCAGGTCACGTCGCACATGTACAATTTCACTCTCCCCAGGAATGGCTCGGCCATGCAGATGACCATCAAAAAGGACAACAAAGTCCTGGGACATCTGTCCATTGGCCGTGGTTCCTTCTGGTGGAGGGACAAGGGGGACAAGAATTCCCGCTATCTCACTTGGGAGGAATTCTTCGATTTCTTACGGAGACACGAAGGCGAGTTTTCAGTCTAAAAAACAAAGAGGCCCGGAGGATCGCATCCCCCGGGCCTTTTTCGTGCCTGGAGCCTTGGCGGGGCGGGCGGCCCGCTATTTGCGCATGCGTTCCATGAGCCGCCGCAGTTCGTCGGACTCGCTGGCCAGGCCCTCGATGGCCTGGGCGGCCTGAACCATGCCGTCGGCGGTTTCCTGGGAAATCCCCCCGATTTCCTCCACCGCGGCCATGATCTTGCCCGATGCCTCGGACTGCTCCTCCGAGGCCTGGGCGATGGAGCGCACCCGTTCGGCCGTGCCCTCCACGATGCGCACGATGCCGGACAGCGCCTCGCCCGACTCCCGGGCCAGCTCGGTGGAGCGGGCCACGGCCTCGGCCGCAGCCGAGGTGGCGGAGACGCTTTTCTCCGCGTCGCCCTGGATGCCGGAGATGGCCTCGGTGACCTCGGTTGTGGCGGACATGGTTTTTTCCGCCAGCTTGCGCACCTCGTCGGCCACCACGGCGAAGCCGCGCCCGGCGTCGCCAGCGCGGGCGGCCTCGATGGCCGCGTTGAGGGCGAGGAGGTTGGTCTGGTCGGCGATGTCCTGGATGACGGTGATGATTTCACCGATGGACCGGGCGCGCTTGCTGAGCTGGTCCATGTTCTCCTGCAGGGCGGCGGCCTGGCGGTCCACGTCGTTGATGGCCTCCACGGCCCGGGCCACCACGTCCTCGCCCTTGACCGCCATTTCCCTGGCCTCGTCCGCGTTGTCCGACGCGGTGGAGGCGCTCTCGGCCACCTCGGTCACGCGCTCGTTGAGGCGGCGCACGTCCTGCATAGTCTCGGCGGTGCGCTCCTTTTGGTTCTCCGCCCCGCGCGAGGCCTGCTCCACCTGCCCGGTGAGGTTGTCCGAGGCCTCGGAGACCTCCTGGGCGATGCGGGTGGCGTCCTCGGCCACGGCGGTGATCTTGTCGTTCTGCTCGCGGATTTCCTGTTCCTGGGCGCGGATGCGGGTCAGGTCGAAGTAGAGGGTGAATACGCCCATCTTGCGGTTGTCCATGTCGAAGATGGGGGTGGCGTTGACGTTGAGCACCACGGACTGGCCGTCGCGCTCCACTTCCATCTCCCCCTCCACGCGGGTTTCGTCCTCCAGGGCGCGGGTGGAGCGGGTTTCGCGGCTGGCGTCGCCGTAGAAGAACTCCCCGGCGGTCAGGCTGTGGTATTCCTCGGCCTGGCCCGTCTTGCCAAGCGCCTGCAGCAGGAGGTCGTTCACCCGGGTGATGCGGCCCTGGTTGTCCAGCACCAGGTAGGGGAAGGCGGTGGAAATCCCTTCCAGCACGCCGTCGGAGAAGCCCAGCTTGTCCTTGAGCTCGTCAACCATGCCGCCCACGTCGCGGGAGAGGTCGGCCAGCTCGAAGCGGTAGGAGCCCTCCAGACTGGCCGAGAGGTTTCCGCGGGAGACGGCCGAGGTGAAGGCCTGGATGCGGGAGATGGGGCCGGTGACCATGCGCCGCACCAGCAGGAAGATGGCCGCCACCAACACGGCCACGGCGATCAGCCCCATGACGGCCAGGATGTTGCGCTGGTCCACGGCGCGGGAGGCCATGTCCGCCTTGTAGGCGGATGTGACCAGCACCCAGTCCGTGCGCGGCACGGTGGAGGCCACGCCCAGCATGTCCTCGCCGCGCCACTGGTAGGAGAAGGCGGTTTCGTTCGCGCCGACCTCTGCGGGCAGGGCGGAGAAGGTGGTGCCAACCATATCCCCCTCGGGATGGGCGATAACCCGCCCGGCGGAGTCCAGCAGGAAGGCGTGGCCTCGTTTGCCGATCTCCACGGGCAGGATGTATTCCTCGGCGAAGGACTGGAAGTCCACGGCCACGGCCAAACCGCCGGCCAGCTTTTCGAACAGGTTGAACACGGGCTGGGCGATGAGAAACACCTTGCGGCCCGAGTATTGACCCGTGTTCACGCGGTCGCCCACGTACACATCGCCATCGGCCGTGGCACGGAAGTAAGATGTTCCCGCCACGTCCTCGGTTTCGATTTTTTCGCCGTCCGCGTTCATGCCCACTTTCACCGCGCCGTCGGAATCATACATCCACCCGGCCACGAAGACGTCGAAGGCTTCCAGGTAGGCGGCCAGCTGCTTCTTGGCGTAGCGGCCGGAGCCGCCGTACAGCACCCCCGCCATCTGCTCGTTCTTGACCATGGCCTCGGCCTTGGCCGCGGATTCGTCCACGAAGTCCGCCAGGGTGCTGCGAAGGGAGCCGTTCAGCTCCTCCATCTGCTTGGTCTGGACTTCCAAAATGGCCTGGTAGGAGGAACTGGAAGCGTAGGCGATGAGGGCCACGATGGAGGCGGCCACGATAAGGAAAGTAAAGACGAGCAAGCGTCCGTTAATGCTGTCGAAACGCATAATGAAAGACCTTTTCCTGATGCTCTGTGCAAATTCGCGGCGCGAGGCGGGACAGTGAAGGGGGGTGCGGAGACGCTCCGCGTCTGAAAATCTTACATTTACTCCCGGAAAAATCAAGAATGCGCAAAGGCCGCGTCGCCCGGCGGCTAGGCCTGTTCCAGCCCATCGACCTTTGCCCGGCTCTCGGGTAATCTGCCGGGCCATGCGAGACCAACCACCCATCACACCGGAAACCACTGGCGACGCCCTGCTGCTTTCCCTGTCCACCCTCGGTTTCGTGGGCCGTTCACCGGTCATGCCGGGCACCTGCGGATCGGCCGTGGCCGTGCTGCTGGCGCCGCTTCTGTTTCTGCCCCTTTCCTGGCCGGTTCAGCTGGCTGTCCTGGCGGGGATGTTCCTGTTGGGCGGCTGGGCGGCCACGAGGGTGGAGCGCATGTCCGCCCGGCACGACCCCTCCATGGTGGTCATCGACGAGGTGGTGGGCCAATGGCTGGCCCTGCTGCCCCTGGCGGCCACGGCCTCCTGGCCCTGGCTTGCGGCCGGGTTCGTTTTCTTCCGCGCGCTGGACATCGCCAAGCCCTGGCCCGTGCGCCGGTCCGAGCACTGGCTGCCGGAGGGCTTCGGCGTGATGCTGGACGACGTGCTGGCCGGAGCGGGCGCGGCCGGGCTGCTCTGGGCGGCGCGGGCAATGCTGGCCTGACGCGGACGAAAAAAAGGCCGGAAGCGAATCCGCTCCCGGCCTTGCACTCGTCGTATGAATCCCGTCGCGCCGTCTACTTGACCACCTTGAATTCGCAGCGGCGGTTCTTGGCCCAGGCGACCTCGTTGTTGGCCGGGTCGATGGGGTCCTCCTCGCCGTAGCTGACGATGTTCATGCGGTTGGGCGAGATGCCCAGGAGCACCAGGTACTCGTAGGCGGCCCTGGCGCGGCGCTCGCCCAGGGCCAGGTTGTATTCCTCGGTGCCCCGGTTGTCGCAGTAGCCCTCGATGACCAGCCGCAGGTCCTCGTGCTCCTTGAGGATCTCGGCCTTCGCGCGGAGAATGTCCCGCGCCTCGTCGCTCAGTTCGAAGGAGTCGAAGGCGAAGTTGATCATGGTGGCCAGCTCGGCCATGTCTTCCTGCATCATCTCCGTGCGGCGCTCTTCCTGGCGGGCGCGGCGCTGCTCTTCCAGGCGGCGTTCCTCAAGCTCGCGTTGCTTGAGCGCCTCGCGCTCCTCCTGGGTCATGGCCTCCTGGCCTTCCCGGGCCGATTCGGCGGCCTGGCCTTCGGTGGCCGCGCCGGTGGCGCCCTTGGGAAGGCCGCTTTGCGACTGCTTGCTGGTGCAGCCCATGCCCGCGCTCAGCATGGCGGCGAGCAGGGCGATGGTCAGTAGGCGGAAGACGGTCTGCATGGGAGCCCTCCTCATGGACGGGGTTTGTTCGGCTTACGCTTGGGGTTGTAGCCGGTTTTCATCAAATGTCAAAGCTCGCCGCCATATGCCCAGGTTGGGTGGCGGGCCTCGCCCTCGCCGGTCTCAACCTTGATGGGCGCGTCGCCGTGCCGGGTGGTCAGGTAAATCTGGTAGGAGCCGCCGCGCGAGGAGGCGAAGGCCACGAAGTAGCCGTCCGGGGCGAAGGCCGGGTCCTCGTCGTTGCCCGGGCCGAAGCTGATCTGCCGCTCCTTGCCCGTGGTCAGGTCGTGCAGGAAGATGCGGTGTCCGTCCGGGGTGCGGCGGGAGTAGACCAGCAGGGTGCCGTCCGGGCTCAGGGAGGGCGAGGTATTGTAGCGGCCCTGATAGGTGACGCGCTCCGAATCCCCGGAATCGCGGTCCAGCATAAAGACATAGGGATTGCCCAGCCGGTCCGAGACGAAGGCCATTTTCCCCCCGGACTCGTCGAATGAGGGGGAGATGTCGATGGCCCAGCTCTCGACGAGCGGCTTGCCCGGCTTGTAGTCCTCGTCCAGCAGGTAGATGTTCTGCTCACCGCGGGGGTTGAGCGTGACCGCCACCCTGCCGTCCGGGGTGAAGGAGGGGCCAATGACCGTGTTGCCCGGCATGGGGTGGAGGGTCGTCTTGCCGGTATCGCGCCGCCAGATGCCGAGGCGGTGGCTGGTCTCGCCGACGTGGGTGAAGGCCAGGGCGTCGCCGTCGGGCTGGAAGTTGGGGGTGAGGGCCTTGCCCTCCACGCTGATGAGGCGCTTGGCGTTCCAGCCGGTGCTGCGGGTGGACCAGATGGCAGTGCGGTCCTCCTCGCCCCGGGCGAAAGCCAGGGTGGCCCCGAAGAACTCGCCGCGGCCGGTGAGGGTTTTCATCACCGCGGAGAGGTAGGCGTCGGCCACGCGGTTCACGTCGTCCGCCCGCACCTCGGAGTAGGCCTTGCCCGTGAGCAGGCTGCCGGAAAAGACCTCGTAGAGGCGCAGCTCCACTGTGGAGGAGCCGTCGGCCGAACCCATCCACTTCTGGGTCAGCAGCAGGTCCACTTGGCTCAGGCGGAACCGCTTGAAGTCGATGGAACGGGAGGTGGCTCCCTTGAGGGCCGCTCCGCCGCCCAGGATGCTCTCGCCGGCCACTTGCTTGATGAAGGGCAGGTAGGACAAGCCGGTCAGGAGACGCCCCCGCAGTTCGGCGGCCAGGGGCTGGGGCTGGCCGCCCTCGCCGGAAAGCGGCGGGGCCACGACCATGTTCAGGGTGGTCTGCCCGGGGCCGTAGATGTCGATGGTCAGGGTCTCGCGCGCGGCGGCCGGTACGGCCAGAGCCAGGGCGAGGCAGATGAGTATGGCGAGGCGGATGATCTGCATGTCAGGTCAGGTCCTCTTCGTTGAAGTTGATGCGGAGGGTGGAGATGCCCGGCGGCGGTTCGGGCAGGGTCTCGATCTCGTGCACCGCCTTGAGCACGGATGAGTCGAAGTCGTCGCGGCCCGAAGGGGAAATGAGGCGGGCGTCTGTGATGGCGCCGCTTGGGGCGAGGTCTATCTCCACCGTGGCCGAGAGGTTGCGGTCGCGCCGCACCGAGGGGAAGCGCCAGTTTTCGCGGATGATGTTTTTGACCACCACGGCGTAGATCTGGGCCTGTCCGGCGGCCTGCCGTTGTCGCTGCGCCTCGGCGCGCTCCTGCTCCACCTGCTGGCGGAGCTGGGAAAGTTCCTGTTGCAGTTCCCGGCGCTGCTGCTCCTCGCGGCGCTTGGCTTCCTGCTCGGCCTGTTTTCTTCTTTCCTCGGCCTTGCGCTTGGCTTCCTCCAATGCCTCGGCCATGGTTTTCTCCGGCGACTCCGCCGGTTTGGGCTTCGGCTTGGGCTTCACCCGTCGTTCGGTCTTCTTGGGGCTGATGGCTTTGGGCTTGGGTTTGGGAGGCGGCGCGGGTTCCGGTTTAGGCTCGGGCTTTGGCTCGGGCTTGGGGTCGGGTTTCGGTTCCGGCTTGGGTTTGGGCGGCTCCGGTTTGGGTTCGGGCTTGGGAGGTTCCGGCTCGGCCAACTCCACCAGTTCCACCTGGTAGACCGGCTGATCCAGCCGCACCACCTTGGGGGCGTGCCGGGCCCACAGCAAGCCGCTGAGCAGCAGCACCACGTGCAGGGCGACGGAGAGGAGAAGGGCTGTTCGCGAGCGCATGAATCAGGACGCGTCGTCCTCTTCCCGTTCCGCCACCATGCCCAGGCGGTCCACGCCGGCGGCCTTAATCTCGCCCATCACTTGCACCACGCGGCCGTACGGCACGTCGCGGTCGGCCCGCAGGTAGACCGACTTGTCCTCTTTGGCCAGAGGCCGCAGGCGTTCTTCCAGGCCGCCGAGCTCCACTTCGTACTCGTCCAGAAAGATGCCTCCGTCCTCCTTCACGCTGATGAGCAGGTGCCCCGAGTCCATGGGCAGTTCGCGCACGGTGCGGGTCTGGGGCAGGTCCACCTCCACGCCCTGGGTCATGAGCGGGGCGGTGACCATGAAGATGATAAGCAGCACGAAGACCACGTCCACCAGCGGAGTGAGGTTGATTTCCGCCAGGAAGGGGCTCGCGGTGCGGGGGCGCAGTTCGTCTTCAAAGGGCATGGGCGCCTCAGTCGTTGGCTATCCAGGCCAGTTCGCGCTGCATGCGGTTGAGGAAGGCGGAGGAGAAGTTGACCAGAACCGTCTCCAGGTTGCCCAGCATGCCCAGAAAGGCGTTGTAGGCGATGGCCGCGGGAACGGCCACGGCCAGGCCGATGGCCGTGGTGGTCAGCGCCTCGGCGATGCCCGGGCCGACCACGGCCAGGGACGCGGTCTTCTGTATGCCGATGGCCTGGAAGGAGCGCATGATGCCCCACACCGTGCCGAACAGCCCCAGGAAGGGAGCCACGTTGGCGCAGGTGGAGAGCACCGACAGCGAGGCCCCCTTGCGGCCCAGCTCGAAGCTGACACCCTGGCGCAGGGCACGGCGCACGTTGTCAGTGGCCAGCTTGCCCTTGACCGAGGCCTCGAACTCCAGCTTCTCCAGCCGCTTGAGTTCGCGCAGGGCGAAGTAACCCACCTCCCGCACCGGGGAGGCCGGGTTCATGGAGCGCATGGCCGAGGACAGGTCGCCCGCCTGCTGAAAGGCCTCGTAGTCGACGGTCGAGCGGGACTTGGCCCGGCTGAGCGTGACCAGTTTGTAGATGATGACCGCCCAGGAGAGCACGGACATGAAAAGCAGCAGGATGAGCACGCCCTGGATGATGGGCGAACCTTCTGTGAATACGGTCAGAAACAAGTCTTGCATGAAGGATTCCTTTGCTGGATGACTGGCGGATGATACGGCGAAGCGCCAGCCAGTTCAACAGGCCAACTCGGCCAGGCGGGGCAGGACTTCCTGCGCCGGGGCGTCCAGGCGGATGTCGCTGACCCGGTCGTAGGAGGTCGGTCCGAGGTTTACCTCCACAACCACGCCGCCCTTGGCCTTGATGCGCGAGGGGATGAGCCCGGCGGGCTGCACTTCGCCGGAAGCGCCCACCACCAGGCAGAAGTCGGCCGCGGCCACGGCCTCGTCCGCGGCGCGGGCCGCGTCCGGGGGAATGCCCTCGCCGAAGAATACGATGTCCGGCCGCACCACCCCGCCGCAGGAGCAGCGCCAGGGGATGGTTTCCAGGGTCAGGCCGGCGGCCTCTTCAGGCGGGTGCTCCCTGGCGCAGGACATGCAGCGGAAACGCCGCAGCCCGCCGTGGTACTCGATGACCCCGGGCGAACCGGCGGCCTGGTGCAGCCCGTCGATGTTCTGGGTGACGATCTCGTCCAGCAGGCCGCATTCGGACAGCTTGGCCAGGGCCTTGTGCGCCGGGTTGGGCTCGGCCTTGCCGAAAACGTCCTTGGCCTCCAGCAGAAACTCCCACACCCCGCGCGGGTTGGTGCGCAGGGCCTGGAGGGTGGCCACCTCGTCGGGGTCGTAGCGGCTCCACAGCCCGCCTGGGCTGCGGAAGTCCGGGATGCCGCTGGCCACGGAGATTCCCGCGCCGGTGAAGGCCATGGCGCGGGAGGCTCGACGCAGGGCCCCGGCCGCGCGTTCGAGTTGTTCGTCCAGCGCCGCGCTCACGGGTCAGTCCAGGGTGACGGCCGCCCGGCCGGCGGCGTTGAGTCGGGAGAGGAAATCGCGGGAGTTGGCCTCGGCGCGAAGGTACTCCTCGTCGCTCAGACCCGCGCCCAGGGCCACCGCCTTGCGCAGCTCCGGACCAATCAGGTCGCCGGGGGCGTGGGCGTCGTTGTTGATGACCAGGGTCGCGCCGTGCTCCCGCGCCAGGGCGGCCACCCGGCCGTTGGTCAGGCTGTGGCCCTTGCGGGTGGTGATCTCCAGCAGCACGCCGCGTTCGGCGGCCAGGGCCGCGTCCTGCGGGGTGAGCAGGCCGGGGTGCGCCAGCACGTCCGCCCCGCCCTCGATGGCGGCCAGGTTGGTCCCCCGGGCCACGGGCTCCACCACGGTCTCGCCGTGCACCACCACGATCTCCGCCCCGGCCTCGCGGGCCAGGCGGATGGTCTCGGGAATGAGGGGCGGCGGCACGTGGGTGATCTCGCACCCGGGGATGATGTCGATGTCCATGTGGGCCGAATAGTTGGCCGCCAGGCGGCGCACGTTCGAGATGACGTGCTCCAGGGTGGAGAGGTCCACGTGGTCTGTGACGGCCAGGGCCTTGTAGCCTGCCACGCGGGCGCGGCGGGCCAGCTCCGCCGGGATGAGCGCGCCGTCGGAGAAGGTGGAGTGGGTGTGCAAGTCTATCATTTACATCTTGTACTTGTCTTCGGGGTCGAACTGCTCCAGCAATTCGTTCCACTGTTGGGCGTCGTCCCCGCGCAGCACCGGCTTGCCCGACACCTTGTCGTCGGTCCCGGCCTCCTCCAGCACGGCCTCGGCAACGCGGATGGCGGCCTCGCAGCGCAGAGCCAGGGCCACGGCGTCCGAAGGGCGGGAGTCGATGCGGATGACGTCCTCGCCCCGGAGCACCTCGATCTCGGCGTAGTAGGTGCCGTCCACCAGGGAGACGACCTCCACGGCGCGGACCTCGCCGCCCAGGTCGCGGATGGAGTTGAGCAGCAGGTCATGGGTCATGGGGCGGGGGAGGGAGACGTCGTTGAGGGCCATGGAAATGGCCATGGCCTCCATGGCCCCTATCCAGATGGGCAGGACCCGGGATTCCTCGGAATCCTTGAGGATGAGGACAGGCACTTGGGAATCTTCGTCCACGGCCAGTCCGAACACGTGCATCTCTACCATGGCGACCCCGCTGGCTTGGCGGAAAGGGAATGTTTCTTTGCCTCGATTATAGTGACACGGGCGATGGAGCCGGTCAAATCGGTCCCGTTTTCGGAAGGCATGTTCACCACCCGGCCCCATGGGTCGCGGCCCATCCAGGAAACCCCGCCATCCGGGTCCGGCTTGCGGCTGGCCCCTTCGAAGAGCACGTCCGCCTCGGCGCCCACGCGGGCGGCGTAGGAGGCTTCGGTCAGCTCGTCCTGCAGGGCCTGCAGCCGGGCCAGCCGGTCCGCCTTGATCTCCTCGGGGACCTTGCCTTCCATGCGCTCGGCGGCCACGCCGGGGCGGTCGTTGTATTTGAAGGAGAAGCTGGACTCGAAGCCCACATGGGCCACCAGGTCCAGCGTCTGCTGGAACTCCTCCTCGGTTTCGCCGGGGAAGCCCACGATGAGGTCGGTGGACAGGGTGATGTCAGGCCGGGCGGCCCGAAGCCCCTCCACCAGGGAAAGATAGCGGGCCGTGTCGTAGCGGCGGCCCATGCGGCGCAACACCCGGTCCGAGCCGGCCTGCATGGGCAGGTGCAGATTGGGGGCCAAGTTGTTCAGCTCGCCGAAGGCGGCCACCACCTCGTCGGAGAGGTCCTTGGGGTGGGAGGTGGTGAAGCGCAGCCGGTCGACGCCCGGGATGGCCGTCACCGCCCGCAGCAACCCGGCGAAGCCGGTGCCGTCGCCCTCGGGGTCCAGGCCGTAGGCGTTGACGTTCTGTCCCAGCAGGGTGATCTCCCGCGCCCCCTTGGCGGCCAGTTCACGGCACTCGGCCAGGATCTCGGCCGAGGGCCGGGACTTCTGCCGCCCGCGCACGTAGGGCACGATGCAGTAGGCGCAGTAGTTGTCGCAGCCCTGCATGATGGTCACGAAGGCCTGCGGCGGCACCCGTTCGCCCTCCCAGTAGGCGGGGCGGGAGAGGAAGCCGTCGGCGAAATCCAGCAGGCTCAAGCGCTCGGCGGGGTCGTCCGCCACGCGCTGCATGGCGCCGGGCGCGCCAGCCAAGCCGTCCGCTCCGAAAACCAGCCGTACGTGGGGAAAGCGTTCCAGGAACCACGCCCCTTTTTGCTGGGCCACGCAGCCGCCCACGGCCACGAAACCGCGCTCGGGGTCGTTGCGTCGCACCACCGGTGCCAGGCGGCCTGCCAGGCTGGCCACCTTTTCCTCGGGCTTGGCCCGCACGGAACAGGTGTTGATGACGTGCGCGGCGGCCTGGTCGGACTCGACCTCCTCCCAGCCGCGGGCTCGCAGGGCGCGGGCAAGCCAGCGGGAGTCGCCCGCGTTCATCTGGCAGCCGAACGTGTGGATGTGGAATCGCATCGTGGGCTAACTAAGGTCTGCAAGGTGGAAGTAAAGGGCTTCTCTGCCCGCGCCCGGCGGCGGGGTCAAGTCAGGACAGGGCGTCCAGAAGCCACAGGGAGATGAAGGACAGGGCGCGGGCGCGAACCTCGCGCCGGTCCTGGTTCTCGGCGTCGATGACCAGCTCCGCGTCCGGGTTCTCCTCGTACGGCTCGTCAACGCCGGGCACAGGGCCCAGGCCCTCCACCTCGCGGCCGGTGCGCTTGCGCTCCAGCGCCTTGGCGTAGAGGTCGGCCATGACCTTGCCTTCGGGCCGGGCGGACTCCCGTTCCATGGCCGTCTCCAGGGAGCAGCGCAGTTGGACCTCGCAGAAGACGGGGATGACCCGCCGGGCCCGGTCTCGCCAGGCGCGGCGGTGGGCGGTGGCGTCCACGACCACCCCTTTGCCCCCGCGCACCAGGAAGGCGGCCTCGTCCACGAACATGGCGTAGGCCCGCTCGCGCTCCTCTTCGGTGTATTTGGGGTTGGGCACGTACTGCTTCCGCTTTTCGTCCATGGCCAGGTAGGCCACGTCCATGCCGCGCTTGCGCAACGCCTGAGCCACGGCCCCGGCCGCGCTGGACTTGCCGCAGCCGGGCAGCCCGGTGAACCAGGCGGCCCAGCCCCTGCCCCGGCTCACGGGAGGTATCTCCCTGTGTCTGTGAAGTCGAAGCGTTCCGCGGCCAGCACCCGCTCCATGAAGTGCAGCAGGGCGGCCCGCACCTCCTCGGGGTGGTCCGGGTACCATTCAGGCGAGGCCACCACCAGGCAGCGAAAGACGAAGAAGGGGGCGATGACGGACAGCACCTCGGTGTCTCCGCTCTCGGCCAGGTAGCTCTCGAAGAAGCGGTGCCACAGATCGGCGAAGGGGCCTTCCAGGCGCCCCTTGTCCAGCAGGGCCAGCAGCAGGTAGTTCACGGCCATGGAGGCTAAATCCCCGGCTGGTTCGCCCCATTCGCCCCGGCTCCGATCAAGCACGTGGAACCCGTGGTCCTCCACCAGCACGTTCCAGGGGTGAAAGTCGCCGTGCACCTGGCTCAGCCGGTGGGACTTGTCACGAAGGAACCAGCGCCAGTCGATGAGGGCCTTTTCCAGGTTCCGGAACCGCTCGTCCGGGAAAGGTGCGTAGGGATGGGGGTAGGCTTCGTCCACCATGCCCATGATGCACTCGCTGGAGCCCAGCAGGTCGCGCACCCGGCGATGGTACAGGGGCGGGTCGTTCTTCTTCCTGGCGTGGATGCCGGCCAGCCAGCGGGCGAACTCCGTGGCGCGTTTGCGGTCCTTGGACCGGAAGTCGCCCTGCCGGATGCGGGCCAGCTCCTGGTAGTAGTCGTGGCCCGGAAGCATTTCCGTGACCAGGAAGAACTCACTGGGCCGCTCCATGGGGTGCAACTCGCCGCGGCCGTCCACGTATCCCACGCTCAAGGGCTTCACGTGGCGGTCCAGCCGCTCCGAGGTCTCGTACTGGAAGAGCAGGATGGAGGCGCGGTCCCACATGTGCTGGTGGCCGTACTTGTCCCCCTTCATCACGGACAGGACGGCCTGCCGCTCCGTGCCGTCGGCCAGCCGCAGCTTGAAACGCACGGGCTTGCCGTAGCCGAATTTCTTGATGCCCTGTTTGTCCAGGGAGCCGATGTCGCCGTAGTCCAGCAGTGTGGCGCCCTGGCCGAAGGCCTTCTGGACAAAGGCCTGCAAACGCTCGGGTCCGAGATCGATCATTGGCGTTCAACTCCGTTTAGACCCAGGATAGCCCAATGAAGGCCGTCCGTGAAGCGCGCCGAAAGGTCAGCCCCGGAATCGCTCGGGATCGAGGCCGATGCGGGCCAGGGTGTTCTGCAGGGCGACCCGGGAAAGCCCCGACTCGCGGGCCGCCTGGCTGACGTTGCCCTTGGTGCGCTCCATGAGTTCGCGCATGTACCCTTGGGTGAATTCATCCACCAGCCGCGCCTTGGCGTCCTTGAAGGGCAGGGGGGCGGCCGAGGTGCCGTCCGGGACTCCGGGGGCGTGACCGCCGTCCGCCAGGCGCACGGCGGTCACGTCCACTTCCTCGCCGGGGCTGAATACGGCCAGCCGCCGCATGAAGTTCTGCAGCTCGCGCACGTTTCCGGGCCAGTCGCGGCGGCTCAGTTCGCCCACCGCGTCGGGCGAAAGCACCTTCTCTCCGGAGCCCAACTCCCGGCAGGCGCGGCTCAGGAAGGCTCCGGCCAGCAGGGGCACGTCCTCCTTGCGCTCGCGCAGGGGCGGCACCCGCAGGGTGAGCACGTTGAGGCGGTAGTAGAGGTCCTCGCGGAAGGAGCGGTCCGCCACCAGGGCGGCCAGGTCCTGGTTTGTGGAGGCCACCACGCGGGTGTCCACCCGGATGGTCTCGGAGGAGCCCACCGGCCGCACCTCCCGCTCCTCCAGAAAGCGCAGCAGCTTGGTCTGCATGGTGGGGGAGATGTCGCCGATCTCGTCCAGGTGCAGGGTGCCCCCGGCCGCGGCCGCGATCATGCCGCGCCGGTCGCGGTCCGCGCCGGTGAAGGCCCCTTTCACGTGGCCGAACAACTCCGACTCCTGCAAGTGTTCCGGAATGGCCGGGCAGTTCACCGAGCGGAAGGGCTTCTCCGCGCGGGGACTTAAGTCGTGCACCAGCCGCGCGGCCATCTCCTTGCCGCTGCCGGATTCGCCCTGCACCAGCACGGTGTAGTCGGACTGGGCCACGGCCGCGATGGCCGAGCGCAGCGACTCCATGGCCGGGCTTTCGCCCAGAAGCTTGCCCTCGGTGCCCTCCACCAGGCCGCGAAGCCGCTCGTTCTCCGCCATGAGGCGGGAGCGCTCCAGGGCCAGCCGAACCGCCCGGAAGAGCTGCTGCGGCTCCACCGGCTTGGTCAGAAAATCCGTGGCCCCCAGCTTCAGCGCCTCCACGGCGGTCTCGATGGTGCCGTGGGCGGTGAGCACCACCGCGGACAGGGAGGGGTGGTCCCGCAGGGCGCGCTTGAGAAGGCTGAGGCCGTTCATGGCCGGCATGCGCAGGTCGGTGAGCATGGCCCGTACGCCTCCCCGGCCCAGTTCGGCCAGGGCCTCCTCCCCGGAGAAGACCGCGTCGGTTTCGGCATCGGGAAACTCCGAGGAGACCAGCCGTGCCAGCCCCCGGGCGAAGTCACGCTCATCGTCAACGATGAGGATGCGGTCGCTCATGCCGCTCCCTCCTTCCGCCGCGCCTCGTCCAGGGGGAAGCGCAGCTCGATTCTGGCCCCGCCCAGGTCGGAGCGGGAGGCCTCCACCCCGCCGCCCAGGTCGGACATGAAGGCGTAGATCACGGTCAGGCCCAGGCCGGAGCCCTGGTTGACCTCCTTGGTGGAGAAGAAGGGATCGAATACGTTGCCCAGGTCCTCCTCCGGTATCCCGGGGCCGTTGTCATCCACAGCCAGCACCACCTCGCGCGCCTCCTCGTCAAGGGCGGCCCGAAGGCGGACCACGCCGCCCTCGTCCGGCGCCGCGTCCAGGGCGTTGAGGATGAGGTTGGCCGCGATGTGCTCCACAACCTGCGGCTCCACGCCCACGGGCGGCAAGTCGTCGGAACACTCCTGGCGGAGCTCGGCGCTCTTCTTGGCGGCCTGCACGGAGAATACCTGGGCCACCTCGCCCACCACCTTGCGGAGGTCCGTGGCCTGGTCCGTGGCCACCTTGGGCCGGGCGAAGTTGAGCAGATCACGCAGCACCCGCTGGGCCTGGCGGGTGTGCTTGATGATTACCTCCACGTCGTCGCGGGCGGCGTCCTGCTCCGTTCCCTGCCCTGTCCCCTGTTTGATGAGCTCGGCGTAGCAGAGGATGACCCCGAGGGGATTGTTGATCTCATGGGCCAGCCCGGCGGCCAGCTTGCCCACCGTGGCCAGCTTCTCCGAGCGGTTGATCTGCGAGAGCATGCGTTTCTCCGCCGTGGTCTCGCGGGCGGAGACGATGAGCCGTCCGCCGGACTCCGGCCCGCCGGGCACGGGGTGGAAGCGCAGCAGGAAGGAGCGGCCGCAGTCGAGATTGACCTCGCGGGCCAGGTAGCGACCTTCCAGCGCCAGGGCGGGGATGTCGCACGTTCCCTCGTCCGTGCCCGCGCAAAGGTGGGGCACCAGGGAGGCGTCGCCCGGCTCCTCGGCAGTGCCCAGGCCCAGTTCGCGGGCCAGATCGCGGGCGGCCTGGTTGCGCACCACCACGTGGCCGGAGGAATCCAGCAGCAGCAGGGGGTCGCGGATGCCCTCGAAGATGGCCTGGAGGTTGGCGGTGTGGCGCAGCAGGCTGTCCAGGGAGCCCAGGTTCTCGGCCGCGATGCCCAGCTGCCGCCCCAGGGCGCGCAGCACTTCGGCGTCCTCGTCGGTGAAGGAGCCATCCGGTTTGGTCCACAGGCAGAGCAGCCCCTCGGGGCTGCCCTCGCCGGACTCCACCGGGATGAAGGCGGCGTGTTTTTCGATGTGCGGCTTGGACTCCGTGAGCAGTTCCTTCCAGTTGTCAGGCAATTCGGGCCGCCGCTCCGGGTCCGGCCAGGCGTGGAAGGAGGAAAGGGAGAAGCCGCAGACGTAGCCCGCCCGGGCCAGGTCAAACCGCTCGGCGATGCGTGGCAGGGCGCGCTTCCACAACTCGCCCCGCGTCTGGGAGGAGTTGAGCCCGGCCAGCAGCCGCACGAACAGCTCCACGTCCGCCTGCCGCTCCTCGAACTGGCGGGCCAGCTCGCGGGTGCGGTCGTCCACCATGACCTCCAGCTTGGAGGCGTACTCGCTGAGGCGCCGGCGGGTGTCGTAGAGGTGCTCGCCCAGCATCTCCATGCCCTCCACCATGGAGCTCAACTCGTCGCGGCTCTCGATGTCGCGCAGCAGCCGTTCGCCCTTGGCGTCGGTGAAGTGGCGGCGGAAGATTGAGGTCAGGCTGCGCAGGTTGTCCGAGACAACCCGCTTGAATACCAGGTGCACAGCGGCCAGGAAGAGCAGGGCGGAGAGGCAGAAAATGAGCAGGTAGGCCATGACCTTGGAGCGGATGGTGCTCACCGAGGCGGACACGGGCAGGCCGACGAAATCCAGGCCGTCCACCGCGCCCAGTTCGTGCCCGAAGCCCCGGTCGCCGTACTTGTCCAGCAATTCGGGCGGAGCGTCGGCCGGGTCGCCGTGGCAGCGCAGGCAGGATTCCTTGAAGCGAACCGGCCTGGCCATGACGAAATGCTTCTCCCCGTCGATTTTCTTGTATCCCTGCCAGAGCTCCAGCTCCCGGTTGTCGCGGAAGTGGCGTATGAGATCCATCTCCACCGTGTTGGCCTCGAAGTCCGGGTTGCGGGCGTCCACCGCCACCCGGCGGTACAGGCGCGGCCCGCCGCCCTTGCCCGCGCGGGCCGTGACCTTGCGCGAGACGTAGGAGGAGGACATGGCCTCGATGACGAACTTTTCCGGCATCTCCTGGTACATGGTGGGGCGCAGGGTGGAGCGCACGTAGTGCTGGATGGCGTCGACCTGGTGAAAGACGATCTCCGCCTTGTCGCGCACCTCGTGCTCCAGGATCTGGCGCATGTGCAGGTAGAATCCGGCCGCGAAGAGGCCCCCGATGACCAGGGCGGCCACGGCCATGGCTGCCAGGAAGCGGGACTGGATGGTGGATGGATGGAACAGTTTCATAGGCTCGTCCGATGCGCGGCGCGGGATGCGCGGGAAGGGGAGTGGTAACGCTCCCGGAGAAAAAAGCAAGCCCCCCGGCAAGGGCCCGGCTTGACCGGGAATAGCCCGAGGGATACCAGGGAGGGTAGAGGAAAAAAAGTATCCGCCGCGCGGCGGGGCCGTGCCAACCCCGGCAAGGGAGGCGCCATGTCCATGTCCCTGCAACTCGTTCTGGCCGCGGCCATGGGGCTTGTCTCCGTGGACCTCTTCTCCCGTGCCTGGAAGGGTTTTCTGGGAGCGGTGGCCGCCGTGGTCCTCAATCGCAAGGGGTGGATCGGCCGCCGGGCGATGCTCATGCGGCTGCACGGCCACTTGGCGCTGTCGCTGCTCTGCATGCTGGCCCTGCTGGCCTCCTTCAGGGTGTATCTGGACTCGTTCGGCCTCGGCGGGTCCACAGCCGAGCAGATGGTCTACCTGCTTGCCTGCGTCGCCCGCATGGCCGTTTTCTTCAAAAATTTCTCCAGCGACCTCGACGCCCTGTTCCGCACAGAGGAGTAGCTACTCCTTGACTGGAGCCGGGCCGCGCGGGGGGTATTCGATGGTGGAACGCGCGCCCAGGTCGGCGTGGCCCACAATCTCCACGTCCGTGTAGTAGAAGGCGCCGGTCTCGATGCCGGTTTCGTCCACGAAGTCGGCCATTTGCTTGATGGGTGCGGACGCCTCGCGCAGCGCCGGGCAGATTCCCCAGATGAAGGCCGCGGTCACGGCCAGGCTCAGCAGGAAGGAGAGCCAGCGTTTGAGCGGGGATGCGTTTTCCATGTCGTCCTCGTTGAAGTCGCCCTCGCGGGCGGACATAGTGTCCGCCCGCGAGGGGTATGTGGTGGGGAGGGTGTGTACCTAGATCTTGGCGGTGATGTCCGGGAAGACCAGGTAGAACATGATGTAGGCCATGAGCAGCGTGAAGCACAGGTTGAAGGACTGCCCGGTGGCGTACAGGATGAGGGGCTTGCCTCCCTTGAAGTAGTGCTTCAGCTCGCGGAAGTTGGTGGCCAGACCGATGGCGGCGAAGGACAGGCAGAAGAACCAGCCCCTGCAGATGCGGGTGAGGCCGCGCAGCACGCCCTGGTCGACCAGGGTGAAGCCCGCGTCGGTGCCCAGGGAGGTGTAGATCAGCGAGAAGACGATGGAGGCGGTGAGGAAGCCCAGCACGAACTTGGGGAAGCGGTGCCAGATTTCCATCCAGGAGACCTTCTGGCCTTCCTTGCACTCCACCTTGGTGCACCAGAAGATGGCCACGCCGAAGGCGGTCACGCCGATGAGCACGTTCTGGATCATCTTGATGGTGGCCGCCACGTACAGGGCCTTCTCGGACAGGAACGCGCCCGCGGCCGCCACCGCGCCGGTGGCGTCGATGGTGCCGCCCATCCAGGCGCCGCCAAGGATGTAGGGCATGCCCGTGGCCTTGATGATCATGGGCATGACGATCATCATGATAGAGGTGAAGATCAGGGAGAGGCCGATGGCCAGGGTCAGCTCCTCCTTCTTGGCGCGGCAGGCCGCGGCCGTGGCGATGGCCGCCGAGGTGCCGCAGACGCTCATGTCCGCCGAGACGACCATGTTCAGGGTCTTGGATGGCAGCTTGATGACCTTCTGGCCGAAGATGAAGGTGGAGATGAGCACGATGGGGGTGACCACCCAGGCCACGAAGATGCCGGGCACGCCGATGGCGATGACCTTGTTGAAGAGCACCTCGGCGCCGAGGAGCACCAGGCCGGTCTTGATGAAGAACTCCACCTCCAGGGCGGGCTTGACCCACTTGGGGGTGCCCACGGTGTTGGAGATGAGCATGCCGATGGCGATGGCCCAGGCGGCGTAGCCAATGCCGTACTGCTTCATGGTGGTCTGTGAGGACATCAGGTAGGCCACCACTGCCAGGCCGAAGACGAAGACGAAGCCCTTGATGAAGCCCTTGGCGTCCTTGCCCATGAAGCGGATGCCCACGGCGAAGAACAGGCCCATGACCACCATCAGCGCCAGCAGGGTGGGGATGAGGTTGTAGGCCGAGTGGGAGACCTTCTTCTTGGCGGAGGACACGGCGGCCTTGGCCTGCAGCCAGCTCTCGATCTGGTTCTGGGCCCGCTCGTTGAGGGCCTGGTCCTGGAAGTTGGCACCGGCAGCGGCCCGTTGCGCTTCAAGGGCGGCCTGCCTGGCCTCCATGGCCCGCTGCTGGGCCGCTTCGAACCTGGGCATGTTCTTCTGGTTCAGCGCCTCGGCCTGGGCCTCGGACATGATGAAGGCGTTGAGGGGGTTGGTGGTCCAGCCCTTGGGCTTGCCCAGGAAGGACTTGATGGACTTGCCGATGGGCGAGTTGCGGGCCTTGATCTTCTCCTTCTCCAGGGTGGCCTCGTAGTAGGCCACGGTCTTGAAGGGGGCGCGTTCGGCCTCTTGCTCCATGACCTGGTTTGCCTGGGCGAAGGTCTCCTGCATGCCCGCGGGTTGCATGTTCAGGTAGATGAACCCGCCCACGATGAGAAGGAAGAAACCGAGCCAGATGGCCCAGTAATCCTCCTTTTTCCAGAGGTCGGACAGTTTGCTGCCCGCCTCGTCAACGACAACGTCGTTCTTGGTTTCCTCAGACATCAGCCACATTCCTCCTTGGTGATTTTCGGGCTGCGCCCGCCTGGGGTCGCCCGCTGTTTCCCATTCGGGAAACCCCATAGGCAAGCCTCGTGCCAGTTTGGACAAGGAGTTAATATTCTGAAATATTTGTTTATACTTGTTGAGCGGCTCGCGGGTGTGCAAAGCTGGATTGGCAACTGGGCAAGTGGGGTTGGCAGTTTCAGACTCCGGCGATGATATTTCTTGTGGCCAGATTCGAGTCCGTGTACTTGGGGCTTTCCAGAATCAATCGTTTGGAGGGTGGTACCATGAAGTGGAGCAATCTTATTCTGTTGGCCGTGCTGGCGTTGGGGCTGGGCGCGTGCGGGCCGGCCACGCAGAATATTCCGGTGAGTAGCAATCCCGCGGGGGCCACGGTCTTCGCCGACGGCAAGGAGGTCTGCCAGACCCCGTGCGAGGTGACCCTGACCCGGACCCAGGCGCACGTGTTGACCCTGAAGCACGACGGCTATGAGCAGTCCGACGTGCGGATAAAGCAGGTCTACGACACCGCGGGCGTGGCCCGCGACGCCACGGCCGAGGGCCTTCAGGCCAGCGCCAACGGGGCCAACCCCGAGGGTGCGGTGGCCAACGCCCTGCTCAGCGCGGGCTATCAGGAAGGCAACGGCATGGCCTACGACCTGTCTCCCACTTCCGTGGTGGTGAAGATGACGCCCGTGGGCGGCGCGGCGTCCGGCGCCAAGAAGGTGGCCGAGGCGGACAACGTGAAAACCACCGAGCCGGCCACCATGACCAAGGAAATCGAGGACAACCCCGAGGATACCCTCAAGGACGTGGCCAAGGAGGCGGCCGCCGCCGGGCCCACCGTGGGCGGCGACAAGACCTGGAAGAAGAGCCACACCTCCAAGCACCACGAGGGCGACGGCTCCTACAGCGAAACCAAGACCTCCACCAGCGCCAGCGTGGGCGTGCACGTCAACCCGGTGGAAGCCGGGCTGGAGGCCGTGGACCTGCTGGAGAAAGCCGCGGGAGGCGACTCCGGCTCGGACTCCGAATCCGACTCGGATTCCGATTCCTCGGAATAACGGCCGCACCGCGCCGGACGGCGCGGAACATGAACGCGCAAAAGCCCCGCACGGCGAGCCGTGCGGGGCTTTTGCATTTCCGGCCGCAAGGTTTGCTAGGCGGGCACCGTGTCCAGCCGGGTCTGGAACTCTTCCATGGAAAAGGTGTGTTCCTGGGTGCCGGGCAACTCCACGCAGAAGGAGGCGCAGGCCGCGCCCAGGCGGCAGGCGTCGGGCAGGCCGCGCCCTTCGGCCAGCCCCTTGATCAAACCCGCGCGGAAGGCGTCGCCCGCGCCGGTGGGGTCGGCCACGCGGTCGGGCTTGGCCGCGCCAACGCGTTTCTCCCCGCCGTTTTCGCGCACCACGCAGCCCTCGCCGCCCAGGGTGGTGACAACCGCCGAGGTCAGCTCCAGCAGGCCGTCCACGCCCAGGCCGGTGGCCTTCATGATCATTTCCAGTTCGTAGTCGTTGGAGACCAGGGCGGCCGAGCCCTCGATGGCCGAGGCCAGCTGTTCGCCGGAAAGGGCGGGGATCTGCTGGCCGGGGTCGAAGAGGAAGGGGATTTTCAATTCCCGCAGCTTGCGGGGATACTCCACCATGTCCGTGACGTTGCCCGGCGAGACGATGGCCAGGGCGTCGCCCGGCGGGACGCGGTCGAAGTCGAACTCCGAGGGCCGCTTCATGGCTCCGGGGTTGAAGCCGGTGATCTGGTTGTCCGACTGGTCCGTGGTGATGTAGGCCGAGGCCGTGAAGTCCGCCACGTGGCGGATGCCCTTCATGGTCAGGCCGAGTGCGCGCAGCCGCTTGGCGTAGTCGTCGAAGTCCTTGCCCGCCGTGGCCAGGATGGTGGGCGATTCGCCGAGAAGGGAAAGGTTGTAGGCGATGTTCCCGGCCGTACCGCCGAACCGCTCCTCCAGGCCCTCCACCAGGAAGCAGATGTTAAGGATGTGCAGCTTTTCCGGGAGGATGTGGTCCTGAAAGCGCCCCGGAAAGGTCATGATGCGGTCCAGGGCCAGGGAGCCGGAGACGAAGATGTTCACCTAGGCCTCTCCCTCGTCGGACCGGGCGCAGATTTCCTCCACCCATTCGGCGTAGGGCGGGTTGGCCTTGAGCACCGGCATGGCCGTGACGCAGGGCACGTCGTCCGGGTGCAGTTCGGTCACCGCGGCGATGACCTTGGGCACGTCGCGCATGCGGGTCTTGCCGATGAGGATGACTTCGGCGTCCTCCTCGATCTTGCCTTCCCACTCGTAGATGGACGTCACCTGGGTGAAGAGGTTGGCGCAGGCCACGTAGCTCTTTTCCACCAGCTCGCGGGAAACGCGGCGGGCGGTGTCCATGTCTGGAAAGGTCACGTACACGGCGGCCAGGGACATGGCTGCTCCTTTGTTGCCTTATTCGCAGACTACGGGGGCGTTCTTTTCCAGGCCGGAAAGGAACGTCACCATGGTCTCGATATCTTCATCTGACAGGGGGGCGCCATTGCCGCGCATGCGGTTCACGGTGGCGTCCCAGAATCCCTCGTCGCGTCCGAGGTTGCGGCAGACGCGCTCGTGGGAATGGCATTGGTTGCAGACATTGTTGAGGATTCGTTCTCCGTCGTCCGACGCCCTGCCCGTATGGGTGGTCATGGCCGCGAACACCAGAACGAAGGCCAGTAGACACAGTACCTTCATCAGCACCGACATGCGTTTGCCTCGCAAGGGGGGTTGGGTGCAATTGAAATCGAGTTCTTGTACTCCATGGCGGCGCTGCGCGCAACGGGTGTACTTCCGCAATCGTTCACAGCACAATGCGGCCCCACGGTTCCGTAGTATGCAACAGCCATCCACGAGCGGGTGAATATGTCCACATCCACTGCTTCCGACCGGGCCGGGCGTGCCCGGTCCATTTACAAGCGGCTGCGGCCTGAATATCCCAAGACGCTCTCTTTCCTCGATTTCGGCACGCCGTGGCAGCTTCTGGTGGCCACGGTGCTGGCCGCCCAGTGCACCGACGAACGGGTCAACCAGGTCACGCCGGAGCTCTTCCGCCGCTGGCCCGGACCCGGGGAACTGGCCGGGGCGGACCGCGAGGAGGTGGAGGCGGTCATCCGTTCCACCGGGTTCTATCGGCAGAAGGCCAAAAACCTGCAGGCCGCCGCGGAAAAGATCGTCGCGGAGCACGGCGGCGGGCTGCCGCCTACCATGGAGGAGATGGTCGCCCTGCCCGGCGTGGCCCGCAAGACTGCCAACATCGTGCTCTCCCAGGCGCTGGGAGTGGTGGAGGGCATCGCCGTGGACACCCACGTCAAGCGGCTGGCCTTCCGGCTGGACCTCACCGACTCGGACAAGCCGGACAAGATCGAGCGAGATCTCTGCGAGGCCTTCGAGCGGGACATCTGGGCCGAGATCAACCAGCTTCTTATCCACCACGGCCGGGCCGTGTGCGTGGCCCGGACGCCTAAGTGCTCGATCTGTCAGGCGAACGACCTGTGCCCCAAAAAAGGGGTGACAAAGTCGGCCTGAGCGGCAAGGATTGGCCCGCCCGAATCAACCCCAACCCCCCACGCTTTTCCATGGACAAACTCATCGTCGAACCATCCGGCCCCCTCTCCGGGGAGATTTCCATATCCGGCTCCAAAAACGCCGCCCTGCCCATTCTCATGGCCTGCATCCTGCCGCGCGGGCGCATTGAGCTGACCAACGTGCCGCATCTGGCGGACATCCGCACCTCCTGCAAGCTGCTGAACATCCTCGGCTGCCAGACCAGCTTCGAAAACGGCACCGTGGTGGTGGAGTGCGGCGACCTCGACCCCCACGCCCCGTACGAGCTGGTCAAGACCATGCGCGCCTCGGTGCTCTGCCTCGGCCCGCTCATCGCCGCCCTGGGAGAGGCCAAGGTGGCCCTGCCCGGCGGCTGCGCCATCGGCGCGCGGCCGGTGGACATGCACCTCAAGGGGCTGGAGCGCATGGGCGCCACCTTCGAACTGACCGAGGGCTACATCTACGGATCCTGCGACAAGCTGCGCGGCGCGCACATCGTGCTGGACTTCCCCACCGTGGGCGGCACCGAGCACCTCATGACCGCCGCCGCCCTGGCCGAGGGCGAGACCATCCTGGAGAACGCCGCCCGCGAGCCGGAGGTGGCCGATCTGGCCAACTTCCTCAACGCCTGCGGTGCGAAGATCAGCGGTCACGGCACCAGCGTCATCACCATCCAGGGCGTGCCCTCGCTCACCGGCTGCGAGTACAAGGTCATGCCCGACCGCATCGAGGCGGGCACCTACATGATGGCCGCGCCCCTCACCGGCGGCGAGATTTTTCTCCGCGACTGCCCCTTCCACGAGCTGGAATCCGTGGTCAACAAGCTGCGCGAGATGGGCGTTGGCGTGGAGGAGACCCCGGAGGGCGTCATGGTCCGCGCCGCGAAGGAACTGCTGGCCGTGGACGTGGACACCCAGCCGTACCCCGGCTTCCCCACGGACATGCAGGCCCAGATCACCACCCTCATGTGCCTGGCCAAGGGCGTGGGCACGGTGGAGGAGAATATCTTCGAGAACCGCTTCATGCACGTCATGGAGCTGAACCGTATGGGCGCCAACATCAAGATCAAGGGGAGCACGGCCATCGTGCGCGGCGTGGACAAGCTCGCCGGCGCGCCTGTCATGGCCTCGGACCTCCGCGCCAGCGCCTCCCTGGTGCTGGCGGGCATGGTGGCCTCCGGCTCCACCGAGGTGCAGCGCATCTACCACCTGGACCGGGGATACGAGCGGCTGGAGGAAAAACTGGGCGCGGTGGGCGCCCGCATCCGCCGCGTCAAGGGCTGATTCCCCGGGTCCCAAGCCGCCAAGCCGTTCCCGGACCGGCCGTGGACCTGACACGTTCCCAGGCCCCCCGCGCGGGGGCCGCCCTCTTCACCTGGCAGACCCTGGTCCCGGCCTTCGGCCTGGGCTGTCTGGCGCTTCGCCATTTCTGGCCCGCCCTGGGCGGGCTGCTCTTGCTCTGGTTCGTTCTGGCGCGCCTGGCCGACTGCCGGGCGCGCCCGCTTTTGCTGGCCCTGTCCTTCGCTGTGGGACTGGCCGCGGCCCACGCCGCCATGCCCGCCGCGCCCCAGGCCACCCCGGACTGGATGCTGCGCGGGGAAAAGGCCCGGGTGGAGGGCGTGGTGGAGGCGGTGGAGGGCAAGCCGGGGCGCGAGGCG
Organism: Desulfohalovibrio reitneri; assembly: GCF_000711295.1. Taxonomy (NCBI): domain Bacteria; kingdom Pseudomonadati; phylum Thermodesulfobacteriota; class Desulfovibrionia; order Desulfovibrionales; family Desulfovibrionaceae; genus Desulfohalovibrio; species Desulfohalovibrio reitneri. The sequence continues at coordinate 308,011 of NZ_JOMJ01000003.1, forward strand.
CGGGTTATTCTGAACGAGGTGCGCTGCCGCCCGGGCGAAGCCGGATGGCGCGACCTGCCGGGCAAGCTGGCCTGGACGTGGCGGGAGCCCGTGTTTCGTCCCAAGCCCGGCGACCGGCTGGCGGCCCGGCTGCGCGTGAAGCCGCAGCGGGGCTTCGCCGGGGAGGAGAACTGGGACCTGCGCTTCTACTGGGCACGGCAGGGCGTGTTCTGGCGCGCCTGGAGCCAGCGGTGGTGGGGCGACCCCGAACTGCTCAAGGCGGGAGAGGGCGGCCTGGACCGGCGGCGGGCGGACATCGCCGAACGGGTGGCCGGGCTGACTCCGAACGGGCAGGGGGGAGCGCTGGCCGCGGCCCTGGCCACCGGCGACCGCTTCGGCCTGGACCGCGAAACCGTCGATCTCTTCAGACAGGCTTCCCTGGCCCATTCCCTGGCGCTCTCCGGACTGCATCTGGGGTTGGCCGCGGGGCTGGGGGCGGCCCTGGCCTGGCTGGCGGCGAGGCTGCGGCCGGGCATTCTCCTGGTGCTGCCCCTGCCCAAGCTGGCCGTGCTCTGCGGCCTGCCCCTGGCCCTGGCCTACCTCTGGCTGGGCGGGGCCGGGCCTTCGCTCGTGCGCGCCTTCCTCATGTTCACGGCCTGGGGCGGTCTTCTTTGGCTTGGGCGGCCGCGCGGCCTGCTGGACGGGTTGCTGGCGGCCGTGGCCCTGATTCTGCTGCTCAACCCCCTTTCGGTATTCGACCTGGGGCTGCGCCTCTCCGTGGTGGCTGTGGCCGGGATTCTGGCGGGCGCGCCGCTGGTGCGGCGGGGACTCTCCCGGCTGCTGGACGGCCGCCCAGCCTGGCTGCGCCTGCCCGCGTTGTGGCTGGGCTGCCTGCTGGGCGTCAGCCTGTGTGCCAACATCGCCCTGCTGCCGCTGCTTCTGCACAGCTTCGGCGTCATCCATGCCAACCTGCTGTGGAACGCGGTCTGGCTGCCCTTGCTGGGCGCGGCGGTCATGCCGCTGGACTTGGCCGGTTTGGCCCTGGCCGCCCTTCCCGGAGCGGAGGAAGCGGCCCGCTGGTGTCTGGCCGGGGCGGGCTGGCTGTGCGGGGCATGATCGAGACACTGCGGCTGGGCGATGAGGCCGGACTGGCCCCCACCGTGGCCGGAGCGCGCACCGGCTGGCTGGGCGCGGCTGGGTACTGGCTGTTTTGCTGCTGGCTGGTCTCACCCCGGCGGAGGAATTTGCTGCCCGGCGCGCTGGCCCTGGCCCTGCTGGCCGCGCCCGTGGCCTCGGGGTGGCTTGAGCGCGGGGTGGAGGTGCGGCTTCTCGACGTGGGGCAGGGGCAGGCCGTGCTGGTGCGCGGCCCGGACGGCGGGCGCACCCTCATCGACGGCGGCGGGTTCCCGGGGGATTTCGACGTGGGCGAGGCGCTGGTGGCCCCGGCTTTGCTGGCGGACCGCTCCCCGCGCCTTCAGCGTGTGCTTTTGAGCCACCCCCAGGTGGACCACGGCGGCGGGCTGGCCTGGGTGGCGGAACATTTCGATCCGGAGCTGTTCGCCTCCACCGGACAGACCTCGGACACCCGCTTCATGGAACGGCTGGAATCGGCGCTCAAGTCCGGAGGCATCTCCACTCGCCGCTTGCGCGCCGGGGATAAACTGGACCTGGGGCGGGGGCTGCGGCTGGAGGCGTTGCACCCGGCCGCGCTCACCGGCGACCTCAACGCCGACTCCCTGGTGCTGCGGCTTCTCTGGAACGGCCGCTCGCTGGCGCTGCTGCCGGGCGATGTGGAGGGCGAGGGGCTGAAGACCCTGCTGCGGCGCGAGGCGAACCTGTCCGCCGAACTGCTGGTGCTTCCCCACCACGGCAGCGACAACAGCCTCTCCCCCGCGCTGTACGATCGGGCGGACCCGCGAGTCGCCGCCGCCTCCTGCGGCTACCTGGGCCGCTTCGATTTTCCCGGCCCCAAGGTGCGGGCGGCCATGGCCCGCCGGGGTGTTCCCCTGCTGACCACCGCATCGCGCGGCGAACTCGCCTTCCGCTGGCAAGCCCCTGACGCGCCGCTGGAAATCCGCACCCGGCTGCCCGCCCCTTTCCCCCGGGATGCTTGCCAAATCGGACGGGTGGGCCTACCCTCCAGACCATGGTTCAAGCTCTCCGCCTTCTCGCCCTGAGCCTGCTTCTGGCCGTCCCGGCCATAGCCGCGGGCGACGATTTCAAGCACTGCCACGAGCCTTTCACCTCGCCGCCTGTGAGCATCCACGGCTCCTCCGAGGCCCGGCACGACGTGGACGTGAAGCTGCCTCCCTCCTGCCAGGGCAAGGATGTCCGGGTGACCTATTCGGGAGGCGAGGAGCGGCAGTACGCTGTCTGCGAATTCGAGGTGGCCTACGCCTCGGGTGGCTCCTCCAGGCCGGTGGAGGTGCTGGTGGAGGGCCTGGAGTCCGGCACTGTCGTCCTGGAGTCCGCCGTGAACGAGCCAGGACGGCAAGTGCGCGGCTCCTGTCTAGCCGAGAACGAGTACCGGGCCATGCGCGTCACCGTGTGCGTCTCCTGCGGTGGCGACGCAGAGGAGCGGAAAGCGTTCGAAAAGGAGCTTGAGCGATTCCTGGACTACTGACGCGCTTCATTGCGGGACGAGCGGGCTTGTGGACCGCGCTTCTCCCGGTGGCCTGCCTGCTGGCGGCCTCTCCGGCGTATGGCGGGGAACTGGACTTCTGCTTGGTCAACTGGCGGGCGGGACCGGCGGCCACCAATCCGGACAGGGAGGTTATTCGCTCGGTGGTCAAGCCGGTGCCCGAGGACTGCCGGAACCATCCCCTGCGTTTCACCCTGCTGGGCATGAGCCCCAGCCAGCGGGCCAGGTGCACCTTGCGAGCGACCTACGCGTCGGGAGGGTCCTCCGCCAAGGTCAAGGCGGCCGTGGACGGCCGGGAATCGGTCTCCGGCGAGTTGGAGACCGTCGAGGAAGAGCCCGGCCGCAGCGTGGAGGTGACCTGCCTGGCGGATGATCCCTACCGGGAGATGCACCTCTCAGTGTGCGTCTCCTGCGACCTCGCGGCAACCCCCGATCCGCTGGGCGGCGACGAATTCAGAATAGAGTTGGGGGAGTTCCTCAGCAAATAGGCGGCCGTCCGCGCGACCACAGCCGCGCCAGGACAATGCCCACCAAGTTCTGCTGCAGGGAGAAGAGCGCGCCGGGCAGGGCATGGGCCGCGCCGAAGAACTTGCCCGCCAGGGCCACCCCCAGCCCCGAGTTCTGCATGCCCACCTCGATGGACACGGTGCGGGCGGTGACGCGGTCGAAGCCCAGCAGCCGCGTCAGTCCGTAGCCCGCGCCGAATCCCGCCAGGTTGTGCACCACCACGGCCAGGGCCACCAGCCAGGGCAGGGCCAGGATGGTGGCCTGGTTGAGCCCCACCACGCAGGCGATGATGGCCGAGATGGTCAGGATGGAGACGGAGGGGAATACCCGCAGCACCGGGGTCAGCCTGTGCCGCAGCAGCCTGCGCAGAATCAGGCCGTCGAACAGGGGGAAGGCGGTTATCCAGAATACCGACTCGGCCATGGAGCGCCAGTCCACGGCGATGCGCGCTCCCTCCAGCCAGTGCACCAGGGTGGGGGTGAGGATGGGGGCCAAGGCGGTGGAGCAGAAGGTCATGACCACGGACAGGGCGGTGTCCGAGCGGGAAAGATAGGCGATGACGTTGGAGGCCGTGCCGCCGGGGCAGGCCCCGACAAGCACCAGCCCCAGGGCTGCCTCGGGAGGCAGATGCAGGGCGCGGGCGGTGGCCCAGGCCAAAAGCGGCATGGCCCCGAACTGCAGCGCCGCGCCCACCAGCACGGCGGGCCAGCGGGGCAGCACCGCCTTGAAGTCGGCGGGTTCCAGGCTCATGCCCATGCCGAACATGATGATGCCTAGCCCCAACGGGATGTGCGGGGCCAGCCAGGTGAACAGCGGCGGATGGAGCAGGGCGGCCAGGGAAAAGCCAACGGCCAGGGGCAGAAAGCCCCGCTCCACGCAGGCCGCCGCCCGGTTCAGCACGCCGCCTCCCGAACCGCCTCCCGCATGGCGCAGACCGTGCAGGTCTCGCGCTGTGTGGGAAAACCGCAGGTCAGGCAGGGGGACAGATCCGGCGGGGCCTCCCTGGCCTTTTCAAAGGCGGGACGGCCCCGCTTGAGGAAGTTTTCGTAGAATTGCAGCTTGGCCCCGGGACTCCGTTCCTCCAGGCCCGCCAGCAGTTCCTTGTGGTGGGTGAAGGAGGCGCCGGGGGAGTAGGGGCAGGCGGCGGTGCCGTGGTCGATGCCCGCCAGGAAGGCGTAGGCCGCGGTCTCGTACTCGCCCAGCCGGTACAGCGGCTTGATGCGGCGGGCGAACCCTTGCCTCGCGGGCATCACCGGCCCCTGGTCGGCAAGGTAGGCGTCGTCCCAGCGCAGGGTGTTGGCGAACAGCCTGGCGGTTTCGTCGTCGAGGTTGTGGCCGGTGGCCAGGGCCTCGAAGCCGCCGTCCATGGCCGCCTTGTTGAAGAGGTGGCGCTTAATGGCCCCGCAGGCGGCGCAGACCGGCCGGGTCAGGCATTCCTTGATCAAGGGGATGGCCAGCCCCTCCTCCGGGGCGGAGGCCACCTGGAGGGGGATGGATTCACGCTGGCAGAAGGCATCCACCTTGCCGAGCACCTGGTCCGAGGAGCCAGCGATGCCCAGGTAGACGTGCAGGCCGGTGATGTCGTGCCCCTGCCTGGCCAGTTCGCGGGCCAGGCCCAGGGAGTCCTTGCCGCCGGACAGGGCGACCAGAACCCGTTCGCCGGGGCGGATCATGGAGTGGTCCTTGATGGCTTTGGCCACCTGGCGGGAGAAAAATACGTCGAAACACTCCGGGCAGAAGCCGGTGTGGTGGGAGGGCAGCTTGACCTGGGCGGTTGCGCGGCAGCGGCGGCACTTCAAGGCTCTACCCCCTGGAACGCACCGGCCGCACGAGGATTTCATCCCCGTTGTCCAGGTGCCTGTCCGAAGTCAGCAGTTCGTCCCCTCGGATGACCAAGGCGTCGGTCTCCCGCAGGTTCAGGACATTGAGGAGCTTGCGCACGGTGCGCACGCCGTGCATTTCGTGGGCCTCGGTTTCCGGTTCGACGCGTACGTGGAGCATGGGAGGGTGTCAATAACCGCCCCCGGGGCGGCTGGCAACCCCTCCCGGTTTTTCCATTCCATCCGCTGGTTTTGCCGGGGGCGTATTGACCGAGAGGTGGAAATCCTTCATACAATACGGGAGAGACACAGCGGAGGAAGCGCACATGGCCGAACCTGAGAAGAAAGTGCTCGTAGTCGATGACGAGAAGCATATCCGCATGCTCTATCGCGAGGAGTTGGAGGCCGAGGGCATGACCGTGGCCACCTCCAGCGGCGAAGAGGACATCCTGGAACTGCTTGAGCGGGAGAAACCCAAGGTGGTCATCCTGGACATCAAGCTGGGGGCCAACCGCTCCGGGCTTGACCTGTTGCAGGAGATACGCTCCCAGGACCAGGACCTGCCGGTCATCCTCTCTACCGCCTACGACTCCTTTCAGCACGACCTCAAATCCATCGCTGCGGATTACTACGTGGTCAAGTCGGTGGACCTGAGCGAACTCAAGTCCAAGGTCGACCTGGCCATGAAGAAGGCCCTTTCCCAGAAGCACTAGCCCCGGCTGCCAACCCGCCTGGAACGCGGCCCGGACGCCGAGCGCGCCCGGGCCGCTTCTTGCCCTTCCGCCCCCTTTCTGCTAGCAGCCTGTGGACGATTGTCCCGCTGGCCGCGCCGTTTCCGCGCGGCCGCTTTCAGCCCGCCAAGAGGATCCGCCAAACCCCATGCTTGAATTCGACCTGGCCCGTACCCTGCAAAAGCTCGCGCTCATCCTGCCCGGGTTTTTGCTGGCCATCACCTTCCACGAAGCGGCCCACGGCTACGTGGCCTACCGACTCGGCGACCCAACGGCCAAGTTCGCGGGCCGGCTGACCCTCAACCCGCTGAAGCATCTGGATGTTGTCGGAACATTGGTTTTGGTCATCACCCAGCTCATTGGCTGGGCCAAGCCGGTGCCGGTCAACCCGCGCTTCTTCAAGGATCCGCGCAAGGGTATGATGCTGGTTGGGTTGGCTGGACCCATGACCAATTTCCTTCTGGCCGCCGTGCTGTCACAGCTATTCGCCGTGCTGGCCTCGCTGCAAGTGGCCGACCCCACCATGCGCTCCATACTGGTGCCCCTGGCGGGCATCTGCCAATGGGGCATGCTCATCAACCTGGTGCTGGGCTGCTTCAACCTGCTGCCCATCCCGCCCCTGGACGGCAGCAACGTGCTCTCCTACTTTCTCCCGCGCCAGGCGGCCTACCAGTACGAATCCCTGGGCCGCTACGGCTTCATCATCGTCATTCTGCTGGCCGTGACAGGCATGCTGGGGGAAATCCTGCTGCCGATGGTCAATTTCCTCGCCAACCTGCTTTTGTAAGGGATATCCCATGCAAGCCAACAACCGCATTGTTTCCGGCATGCGGCCCACCGGGCCGCTGCACCTCGGCCACTACTTCGGCGTGCTGCTCAACTGGGAAAAGATGCAGCGCGAGAACGAGTGCTTCTTTTTCGTGGCCGACTGGCACGCCCTGACCACGGACTACGCCGACCCCTCCCGCATCAAGGAGTTCGTGCCGGAGCTGGTCATGGACTGGCTGGCCGCGGGCCTGGACCCGGAAAAGTGCGTCCTCTTCCAGCAGTCCATGGTCAAGGAGCACGCCGAACTGCACCTGCTGCTGTCCATGATCACCCCCGTGGGCTGGCTGGAGCGCAATCCCACCTACAAGGAAGTGCGCCAGGAGTCCTCCAAGGACCTCTCCACCTACGGCTTTCTGGGCTATCCCGTGCTGCAGGCCGCGGACATCGTCATCTACCGTCCGCGCTACGTGCCGGTGGGCCACGACCAGCTGCCCCATCTGGAGCTGTCGCGGGAGATCGTGCGGCGCTTCAACCACTTCTACGGCGAATTCTTCCCCGAGCCCGAGGCCAAACTGACAACTTCGGCCAAGCTGCCCGGGCTGGACGGCCGCAAAATGTCCAAGAGCTACGGCAACGCCATCCACCTCAAGGACTCCATGGACGAGATCCGGCCCAAGGTCATGTCCATGCTCACGGACACCAAGCGCCAGCGCCTCAAGGATCCGGGCGAGCCCGAGGATTGCAACCTCTACCCCTACCTGGAGCTGCTGGAAGGCACCGAGCTGCTCGACGAGGTGCAGGAGGGTTGCCGGGCGGCTACGCGCGGCTGCGGCGACTGCAAGAAGCTCCTGGCCCAGCGGCTGGCCGAGTTCCTGGAGCCCATCCAGGCCCGCCGCGCCCAGTACGAGCGCGATCCCGACCTGCTGGCCGACGTGCTCAAGCAAGGCACTGACCGCGCCCGCGAGGAGGCGCAAGCCACCATGGAGCGGGTCCGCGAGCTCATCGGCTTCAACTTCTAGAGCTCCGCGCGAGGAGGCGGCGTGGCCGACCCACAGGTCTCGGTGCTGCTGCCGGTCCACAACGGCGCGGCCACCCTGGACCGCGCCCTGGAGAGTCTGACCCGCCAGACGCTTTCAGACTGGGAAGCGGTGGTGGTGGACGACGGCTCGGACGACGCCACCCCCGGAGTGCTCGCCACGTGGGCCGGGCGCGATCCGCGCATTCGCCCCATGACCCTGCCGCGCACCGGCATTGTCGGCGCGCTCAACGCCGGGCTTGCGGCCTGCCGGGGCCGCTACGTGGCCCGGCTGGACGCGGATGACGCCTGCCATCCCGAACGGCTGAAGCGGCAGGCCCACCATCTAGATTCCGACCCCGATCTGGGCCTTTCCGCCTGCCGGGTGGGCTTCGGCGGCTGTCGGGAGGCCTGCGCCGGGTACGCCCGCTACGTGGACTGGACCAATTCCCTCCTCGACTCCGGGCGTATCGCCCTGAACCGCTTCATCGAATCCCCCCTGGCCCACCCTTCGGTCATGTTCCTCGCGGACCTGCCGGTGCGCCTGGGCGGCTACCGCCACGGCGATTTTCCCGAGGACTACGAATTGTGGCTGCGATGGCTGGAAACCGGGGTGCGTATGGAGAAGCTGGCGGATGAACTGGTGGAGTGGACCGACTCGCCTGAGCGGCTCTCCCGCACCGACCCCCGCTACGCGCCCGGGGCATTCCACCGCATGAAGGCCACTTACCTGGCCCGCTGGCTGGCGGGGAACAACCCGCGCCATCCCCGGCTATGGGTATGGGGCGCGGGCAAAGTCTCCCGCCGCAACGCGGCGCATCTGCTGGAGCACGGCGTAAAGTTCCAGGGCTTCGTGGACATCGACTCGCGCAAGATCGGGCAGAAGGTGAGCGGCCTGCCGGTGATTGCCCGCGAGGACATTCCGGGCGATGCCTTCGTGGCCGTGTACGTGGGCAGCCTCGGAGCGCGGGAGGAGATACGGGATTTTTTGGAGAAGTCGGGGAGGGTGGAGGGCAGGGACTACATCCTGGCCGCCTGATTTCCGCCTGGTCCGAAATAAAAAAAGGCCGCCCGGCATGTGCCGGACGGCCTTTTTTTATGCGGCGTCAGCCTAGCTTACGGAAGCCAGGACTGGACCTGCTCGGGGTGCTCGTCGACGTACTTCTTGGCTGCGGCGGCGGGCTCCATGCCGTCGCGCACCCAGCTCATGACGGAGGCCATTTGATCCGGGGTCCAGTTGAAGTTGTCGAGGAAGGTGTAGATCTCGGGCATGTCGTCCTTGAGGCCCTTGCGCACCAGCGTCAGGATGGTGCCTTCCTTGTACACGCCCTTGGGGTCCTTGAGGTACTTCAGGTCCCAGACGGCCCACTTCCAGTGCGGGGTCCAGCCGGTCACGGCGATCCACTCGTTGTTGCGGATGGCGTCCTTGAGGGAGGCGGTCATCATGGCGCCGGAGGCGTCGATGAGATCGATGTTGTCCAGGCCGTACTCGTCGATGGCCTGCTCGGTCTTCTGCATGACGCCGGCGCCGGGGTCGATGCCCACAATGCGCTCGCCGAACTTGTCGGCGTGGTCCTTCATCTCGCCGATGGAGTCGATGGTCACGTACTGGGGCACCACCAGGCCGGACTGCACGCCGGTCATGTTGGGTCCGAGGTTGACCAGATCCTTCTCGACGGCCTTGAGGTTGGCTTCCTGCAGGGGCTGCCAGGAGGCGACCATGCCGTCAACGTCGCCAGCGGCCACGGCGGCGTACATGGGGCCCACGGACACGGGGGTGATGACCACCTCGTAGTCCATCTTTTCTTCCATCACGTACTTCACCACGTTGGTGGAGGCCACCTCGGAAGCCCACTCAACGTAGGCGAGTTCCACGGTTCCCTTGGCGGCATGGGCCGGGATGGCGGAGAACGCCAGCACCAGCGCGGCGGCGAACATAAGCAATTTCTTCATTTCAATCCTCCTGTTCTTCAAGTGACTCTTAGGTTTTTTGCCGCTTGCCCAATTGCTGGAGCACGCGGTCCAGAACGATGGCCACGATGACGATGCCGATGCCGGCCTCGAAACCGTTGCCGATATTCATGCGCTGAATGGCCTTCCAGACCTCGCCGCCCAGGCCGCGCGCGCCGATCATGGCGGCGATGACGACCATGGACAGGGCCAGCATGACGGTCTGGTTGACGCCGGCCATGATGGTCGGCGTGGCCAGGGGAAGCTCCAGCTTGAAGAGCTTCTGCCAGCGGTCGGAGCCGAAGGCGTTGGCGCATTCCACAAGTTCATGGGGCACCTGCTTGATGCCCAGGCATGTCAACCTGATCGCCGGAGGCATGGCGAAGACCACGGTGGAGAAGATGGCCGCAACCTTGCCCAGGCCGAAGAAGGGGATGGCCGGGATGAGGTAGACGAAGGCCGGCATGGTCTGCATGACGTCCAGGATTGGGAAGACAATACGGTAGACGATGTTGGACATGGCCGAGGCGATGCCCACGGGGATGCCGATGACGATGGCCACCAGGGTGGCGATGATAACCAGCGCGATGGTGGACAGCGTGGCGTCCCACAGGTCCATGGACCAGATGAGTAGGAAGCCGACCAGCGTGAAGAGGACCATGCCCTTGCTTTTGGTGATCTTCCAAACCAGGGCCATGACCAGAATGATGAAGAGCCATTCCGGAATGAATTCCAGCCCGGTCTCCAGCAGTTTCAGGCCGGTTTCCATGACGCCGGAAAAGGCTTTGGTGATGAAGGCGAAGTTGGTGACGAGGAAGTTGATGATCGCTTCGATCGCTTCCCCGATGGGAATGCCGGGTATCGTCATTCGGAAGTCCTCCCGCGTTCGGCGATGGCGCCCAGCAGCGAGCCGCGGACGATGACGCCCTTGAGATGGTCGCGCTCGTCCACGACGGCCACCGGATAAGGATGGTCATGGATGATGGCGATGAGGTCCTGGGCCGGGGCGTCGGGCAGGACCTTCTCGAAGTCCGTGTGCAGTATGGAGGAGATTTCCCGCAGGCCCTTCTCGGCCTGCTTGGCGCAGTCCTCGGCGGTGATGACGCCCTGCACCTTGTGGTCCTTGTCCAGCACGAAGAGGGAGGAAATGCCGCTCTTCTTCATCTTGCGCAGGGAGGCGCGGGGGCCGTCATGGTCCAGATAGGCCACGGCCTCGGACTTGCGCATGACCGACTCGGCGTTGAGGACCTTGGTGATGTCCACCTCGGCCACGAACCGGGCCACGTATTCGTTGGCCGGATTGGTCAGGATGTCCTCGGGGGTGCCTTCCTGGACGATGGCTCCGTCCTTCATGAGGATGATGCGGTCGCCCAGCTTCAGCGCCTCGTCAAGGTCGTGGGAGATGAACATGATGGTCTTGTGCATCTCTTCCTGCAGGTTGATCAGCTCGTCCTGCATGTCGCGGCGGATAAGGGGGTCCAGCGCGGAGAAGGCCTCGTCCATGAGCAGGATTTCCGGGTCCAGGGCAAGGGCGCGGGCCAAGCCCACGCGCTGCTGCATGCCGCCGGAAAGCTGGCTGGGATAGGAGTCGCCCCAGCCGCCCAAACCTACCATATCCAGCGCCTTGTCAGCTCGGCGCTTCCGCTCGGAGGGGTCGATGCCCTGGATTTCCAGGCCGTATTCGGCGTTTTGGCCCACGGTGCGGTGGGGGTAGAGGGCGAAGTTCTGAAAGACCATGCCCAGCTTTTTCAGCCGCAGGTCCCGAAGTTCCTTCTCGTTCATCGTGGTCACGTCCTCGTCGTCCACGTACACCTTGCCGGCGGTGGGTTCGATGAGGCGGTTGATGCAGCGCACCAGGGTGGACTTGCCCGAACCGGACAGGCCCATGACGACGACGATTTCGCCCTCGCGCACCTCGAAAGAGGCGTTGTTGACGCCCACGCCGAGCTTGGTCTTCTCCATGATCTCGTCTTTGTTCATGCCCTGTTCGAGCATGGAGAAGGCCCGCTCAGGGTGGGGCCCGAAGATTTTGTACAGATTCTCAACTCGAATAGTACCCATTAGCTCACCATCTTGTACCCTTTGAAACGAAGGTTTGGAGGTTTGCAGGCGTAGCGACGCGAATATCCGAATCCTAGCAGATAATCGCCAGCCGTCAAGTTTTTCTGCCCTCAGGCTGTCTTTTGCGGCGATTTTGCTGCGGATTGGTGGGGCGATGGTATGGATTCGTGGTGGGTATATTGCAATTCATACTGCACAGCGGTGCGGTGTGTCATAGTGAAAGTGCCGAATCTTTCCGCGATGCAGAATTATATGATGCAGTAAGGCGTGAATAGCTTCGGATACTAAACGTTGTTGTCCGAAAAAATGCCAGGGGAAATGCTGCGCCGGGATGATGAACGCCCTGCCTTCCGTTGCTTGGCGGTCCGTCGCAGCTTCAAGTGCCGGCGGACGTCGCCATGGATTCCGGAAGATACGAGGAACGGCCGTAATCGGGGCGATGGAGCGCGCGAAACCACCGTGTTGTCTGCAGTTGGAACGGAACTCTCCACGCCACACGCTCCGCAACGGATATTCAGGAACCCGCCGGAACCATTGATGACAAGGAACTCTACCGCCGTCCGAGCTGAAAACGGCGCACCGCCCGGTTGTGTTCGGACAGGGTGCGGCTGAAGTGGTGGGTGCCGTCCTTTTTGGAGACGAAGTAGAGGAAATCGTGTTCCTCGGGATCGGCCGCCGCCTCAAGGGCGGCAAGGCCAGGCGAGCAGATGGGGCCCGGGGGCAGGCCCCGGTGGCGGTACGTGTTGTAGGGGTTGTCCCGGTCGCGCAGATGGTCGCGGGTGAGGTTGCCGTCGAACTCGTCGCCCAAGCCGTAGATGACCGTGGGGTCGCACTGCAGCAGCATGCCCAGCTCCAGACGGTTGGCGTAGACCCCCGCGATGCGCTTGCGCTCGGAAGGCGCGGCCGTTTCCTTCTCCACCAGGGAGGCCAGGATGACCAGCCGGTGCAGCTTGTCCGGCGAGGGGAGGCCCCGCGGCCAGACCGATTCGGCCTCCTCGTGGAACTGCGCCAGCATGGCCCGCGCCGCTGGGTAGGCGTTCCCTTCGCGCGGCTTGGGCAAAAAGTAGGTTTCCGGAAAGAGGTAGCCCTCGGCGGAATCCGCCGGGATGCCGTGTTCCGCCAGCAGTTCGGAGTCGTGGACCGCCATGCGGAAGCTCTTCCGCGAGCCCAACCCGGCTTGTTCAACCAGGGTGGCGGTCTCTCGCCAGGTCAGCCCCTCGGGCACGGAAAGCTTGTAGAGGACCCCTTGGCCCCGGGTCAGGGCGTCGAGGGTGCGCATGGGGCCCCAGGAGGCGTCGAGCCGGAACTCCCCCGCCTTGAGGGAGCGCAGGTTGCCGGTCAGCCGTCCCAAAAGCACAAAGGCCTCGGGGTCGGAGACCAACCCCTCGTTGGCCAGCTGATGCGCCACCCGGGCGAAGGTGGAGCCGGGTTCCACCGTGACCACCACCTCGCGGGGGGCGGATTCCGGCGGGGTGGCCAGGAAATCGAGACCCAGTCGCAGGCCGAACAACCCGGCTCCCGCCAGGAGCAGCGCGGCCATGGTCAGCAGCGCCGGAGCGGCCCGCCTCATTGCCCCGCCTCGTCGCGTTGCGCCGCCAAGTGGTTTTCCAGGATGAGGGCCGCGGCCTGGGCGTCGCGGACATCCTTGCGGTCGGATGCTCCGGCCTCGCGCAGCAGGCTCTCCGCCTCGGCCGTGGTCAGCCGCTCGTCCACGAAACGCACCTCCAGCCCGGCGCGCGCGGCCAGCCGGTTGCCGAAGTTGCGGGCCTGGCGCGTGGTCAAGCTCTCCTGGCCGTTTAGGCGCAGGGGCAGCCCCACCACCAGCCCTTCCACGCCCTCCTCGCGGATAAGGCGCAGCAGGTCGCCATACAGCTGCTCGTTGTCCCGCTTCTCCAGCACCCCGCGCGGGAAGGCCATGGAGCCTCCAGGGTCGCTCAAGGCCAGGCCGAGCTTCCTGGTGCCGTAGTCGATGCCCAGCCAGCGCATGGCCCTAGGCCACCTCCAGCAGTCGCAGGCCGTCCTCCGGTTTGGCGGCGCGCAGGTGGCGGACGAACTCCCGCTTCCAGTCCGGGCCCAGCCTGGCCTCGGCCAAGTGCTCCAGGGTGTGCAGAACCTGCCTCTCGGCCGCGCCTTCGGTCCCCTCCATGCCCAGCAGGCAGCGCTTGATGCCCACCTTGCAAGAGGGACAGCCCACCAGCAGGGGGGACTCGGCGGGCACTTTGGGCAGGTCCAGCTTCAACTGGTCCTGCTTCTTGCTCCGCAACCGGTTGTAGATCTTGGGCGATGTCATGGCGCCCAGACCGGACTCGCCGCAGCAGCCGGGAGAGAGGCGGATGTCCGTGCCCAGGTGCTCGGCCAGGGCGTCGCGGTACACTTCGCCGGCCTTGGCCGGGTGCTGTCCGGTCCATTCGGCGTGGCAGGCAGCGTGGTAGAGCATGGGGGCGCCGCCGTTCATGGGCGCGGGCAACCGCTCCAGCAGGTACTGGGCCACGTCCTTGTGCTCCACGCCCCGGCCGAAGGTGGTGGCCACGCCCCAGCGGTCCAGGGACTCGCGGCAGGTGCCGCAGGAGGTCAGCACGGTCTGGGGGCGGAAGCCCTTGCGCTCCGCCTTGGAGAGCAGCTTGCGCAGCTTGGCCACGTTGGCCCCGTAGTTGTTCAGGTAGGCGTCCTCCAGGCCCTGGGAGAGCAGGGGGTAGCCGCAGCACAGATGCACGTCCGGCAGGATGACGCTGACTCCCTCGGCCAGCAGCAGGGCGGAGGCGGCCATGCCGATCTCGCGGTAGAAAAGCCCCGCGCCGCAGCCGGGGAAGTAGAACACGGTCTCGGGCACGTCGCGGCCGCTCTGCACGTCCTCCGGCGCCAGGATGAAGGCCTCGGACAGCTTCAAGCTTTCCGAGAGGTTGGCGAAGCCCAGTTCCGGACCGGGACCGGACAGGGCCGGATTCTCCATGCGACGCCGCCACGCCTGCGGCACCAGCCCCAGGCCCAGGTTGTTAAGCTTTTGCCCCAGGGCCAGGGCCTTGGCCGTGACCGGTAGCCGCTTGTCCGGGGAGGAGGCCAAAAAGTGCAGCACGCGCTTCTTGATGGGGTGGCCGCCGGAATGCTTTTCGTCCAGGAAGGCCCGCATGTGCAGGGCCACCTTGGAGGAGTCGATCTTCACCGGGCAGACCCCCAGGCAGCGGCCGCAGGCGGTGCAGTGCTCCATGAGGTCGCGCAGCTCGTTCAGCAGGCGCTGGTCCGGTTTGCCGGTCTGCAGCAGGCCGTAATACAGCGCCTCCACCATGGCACCCAGGCTGAGGTTCTTGTTGCGCGGGTGGTACATGAGCCCGGCCTGGGGGTGGTACATGGCGCAGACCTGCTTGCACTTGCCGCAGCGGGTGCAGGTCTGGATTTCCTCCAGCAGGCGGGCCAGGCGCTCCTTGTCCGGCAAGGCGGTGGTGCCCAGGTCCTGAATGAGCCGGTTGAAGGAGAAGGTGTACGGCTCCACGGTCAACTCGCGGCGGGTGAGCTTGCCGGGGTTGATGACCCCGCGCGGGTCCACCTTGGCCTTGTAGCGCCTGAGCGCGTCCAGCTTGCCTTCCTCCAGGAAGCCGATCTTGGTGATGCCGATGCCGTGCTCGCCGGAGACCGCGCCGCCCAGCTCCATGACCTTGCCGAAGACCTTGCCCACGGCCTCGTGCACCAGGGCCAGCATGTCCGGGTCGTTGGAGTTGGCCGGGAAGTTGACGTGGCAGTTGCCGTCGCCCGCGTGCATGTGGTTGGCGGCCATGACGCGGGTTTCGCCCATCTTCTTGCGGATGGACTCCAGCTCGTCCGCCTCGCCCGGGTAGATGGTGGCCAGGTGGCGGAAGAAGTAGTTGGCCTGGACTTCCAGCTCCTGGTCGGAGAGGTCGCAGATGGTGGTCTTGCCCCGGAAGATGTTCTTAACGAAGTCGAACTCCTGGTCCACGTACTCGTCGCCGGGGTCCACGCCGGGCAGGTCGGTGGCCTGCTTCAGGGCGCGGCGATAGGCCACGGCCATGTAGTGCAGGTTCAGCCCCTCCAGGAAGTCGGAGAACTCGGGGATGACCTCCAGGGGGATGACGATGTCCTCGTTGATCTTGAACCCGGAGGTGCGGCGGGCGATGGCCGACAGCTTGTGCCGGTCCTCCCAGAAGTGCTCCGCCTCCTTGCGGCTGGTGGCGGCGAAGACGTCCACGTTCTCGAAGGCGTGGGCGATGTCCATGATGGTGCCCGCGGCCTCGTCCAGGGCGGCCTCGTCGTCCGAGTCCAGCTGGATGAGCAGCACGGAGATGGGTTCGCCCTCGTACTTCTCCGACTTCTTCTCGTAGCTGATGGCCTGGACGTACTTGGAGCCGAACTCCTCCAGGGCGGAGATCTTGACCAGGTCCCCTTCTTCGCGGATGCGGTCGCGCAGGGCCACGATGTCCTTGATGACCAGCATGGCGTTGTGCATGGAGCGGCCGAAGAATTCCAGGCACAGGGTGCGGGACAGCTCGGGGCGGGGATGCAGGGTGAAGCAGCCCTCCACGATGATGCCGTCCACGCCCTCCTTCTGCACGCCGGGCAGGCCGCCCAGGAACTTGTTGGAGACGTCCTTGCCCAGGGCGGTGCCCCGGATGTCCGCACCGGAGAGGGTCACGGTGTGGGAGTACTCGCCGTTCTCCCCGTACACGTCGAAAGAGGCCTCGTCGCCCTCCAGGATCTTTCGGCGCGGGTGGTCCCGCCGTTTGACCTCGATGAGTTCGCCTTTGGGCGTGACCATGCGGTAGGAGGCGATGTTGTCCAGGGTGACGCCGTACTCGAAGGCGAAGGGGCCGCCGGAGTTCTCTGAGATGTTGCCGCCGATGGACGATCCCGCCTTGGAGGCAGGGTCCACGGTGAAGAGCAGGCCGTGCTCCTCCGCGGCCTTGATGGCCGTGAGGGTGATGACCCCGGCCTCGGCGCAGATGATGCGGTTTTCCTCGTCGATGTCCTCGATGCGCTTGAGCTTGGAGAGGGAGACGATGGCCGTGCGGGTCAGGGCGGGAATGGCCCCGCCGGTCAGCCCCGTGCCGCCGCCCCGGGGAATGATGTGGAAGCCCATCTCGTCCGCCAGGCGGACAATGTCGCGCACCTGCTCCGGGGAATCCGGAGTGAGCAGGACCATGGGCAGTTCCATGCGCAAATCGGTTGCGTCGGTGGCCGTCTCGATGAGCGAGCCGCGCGAGGAGACAATGGCTTCCGGCGGCAGCAGCTTGCGCAGGCGTTCCAGCACCTGGTCCTTGAACTCCTGGTCCTGGTCGAAGTCGCGCCAGAAACCGGCCACGGCCTTGTGCAGGGCGTCGGCGTAGTCGTTGGAGAGGGAGGGCAGGATCTTGCTCATGCGCTCGCGCACCGAGGTGCGCACCATCTCGGGGTCGATGAAGGGGTTGTAGCGCACCAGGAACAGTTCGCCGGCCACCTGCGCGGCCAGGCCGCGGACGCCTTCCGGCCAGGTGTCCAGCTCGGCTTTGGGGATTCCAAGCACTCGAGGGGCGAGCCGATCATAGGAAATGGAAATGTGAGGGCCTTTTTGGGGCATGATGTAAACGCAATGGTTTGGTGAGGATGGTGGGCGACGGACCGTGGTCCTCGTCCGGCAAGGGTAAGACGGTAAGGCTTTGTCCGCTGAATGGCAAGGCCGGGGCCGAAGCCTTGTCAGAAGCGGCCCGCCGGGCGTATAGGGGTGTGAACCCCAGCCTATGGGAGCAGACCATGCCGCTCACCGATTACGGACAGGTTCTCGAACGACTGCAGCGGGGGCTGGCCAACCAGTACGCCCGGGCCGAAGGCATCCTCAACGAACCGGGCAAGTCCGTGGCCTGCAAGCTGGACCCGAACTACTACCTTGCCGTGGAACCGTTGTTCACCTCCTCCCTGGCCAAGTGGGCCGGTGTCTTTCCCAAGCGCGCCCTGAACTCCCTGGTGCGCACCGGCAACCTGCTCAGCCGTGGCGAGGACCGCGAGCACGTGCTGCGGATGCGGGTGGTCTGGCCCGCCAGGCCCGAGGGCATGGAGATAAGGGCGGCCTTCGTGCTGGCGGACTTCATCGAGCGCGGCTTGGCCATCCACGGCGGCGGCGATGTGGAAATGACCGTTTCCGACCTCAAGATAGCCGAAGAGGAGCGGGAGAAGGTGGACGCCTTCTTCGAGGGCAAAACCCCGCTGGGTCGCTGGGCCTTCGAGGGGGCCGTGGACACGGCCTGAAGCGGCCGCGACGTCCGGCTTTCAGCGTATTCGCAATTTTTCCGTGTGCTTCCGAATCCACTCCCGTTGCGGCCTCCTTGCCAACTCCCCGCCGAGCGGGTAACTAACTCCAAAAACCTGTCCTCCATCTTGAAGGCGTACCGATGATTCGCAGGATCAAGCTCGACGAGCTGAAAATCGGCATGTTCGTGGAACGCTTCGGCGCGGGCACGTGGGACGAGCCCGTGTCCAGCCCGCGCATGCCCATAACCACTATTGAGCAGATCGAATCCCTGCGGCGGCGCGGCGTGGTGGAGGTGGAGATCGACACCGAGAAGGGCCTCGCCCTGGACGACGCCGTGCGGGACAAGGGCGGGGATGCCCTGCCCTTCGTCCAGGTGCCGCCGAAGGTTCCCTTCGCCGACGAGATTCCCGTGGCTTCCAAGGTGTACACCGAGGGGCTGCGCTACGCGAGGCAGATCATGGAGTCCGCCCGGCGCGACGGCATCATCGACCAGGCCGCGGCCGAGGCCGTGGTGGACGACCTGGGCGACAGCGTGCGGCGCAACGAGTCCGCGGCCGTCTCCTTGACCAGGCTGCGCTCCACACTGGAATATGAATACCATCACGCGGTCAACTGCAGCATTCTGGCCCTGGTTTTCGGCATGCACCTGGGCATGGACGGCGAGGACCTGCGCCGCCTGGGCGTGGGCGCGCTGCTGCACGACGTGGGCAAGGCCCGCCTGCCGGAGAACCTGCTCTCCAAGCCCGGGCGGCTGTACGGCGAGGAGTTGCGGCGCGCCTACGATCACGCCCTGGAAGGCTACAACCTGCTCAAACGGCAGCGCAAATCCGACGCCAGGGTGCTGTCCGTGGTGCTGCAGCACCACGAACGGTACGACGGCCAGGGCTACCCAACCGGCCTGCG
The DNA here is from genome assembly GCF_000711295.1 of Desulfohalovibrio reitneri. NCBI lineage: Bacteria > Pseudomonadati > Thermodesulfobacteriota > Desulfovibrionia > Desulfovibrionales > Desulfovibrionaceae > Desulfohalovibrio > Desulfohalovibrio reitneri. The sequence continues at coordinate 326,618 of NZ_JOMJ01000003.1, forward strand.
GGGCGAGGATATCCACCCGGCCGCCCGCATCGTGGGCGTGGTGGACGCCTACGACGCCATGACCTCCGAGCGCCCATACGCCCGGGCGCGCACCCCGTCCGAGACCTTCCGCGTCATGTACCAGCAGCGCGACAAGCAGTTCCAGGGCGCGTACGTGGAGCATTTCATCAAGTCCATGGGCATCTACCCCGTGGGCAGCTTCGTACGCTTGTCCAACGGCCACTACGGCGTGGTCTGCGAGACCAACGCCCAGCAGCCCCTGCGCCCCTCGGTGAAGATCGTTTTCGACGACAAGATGCGGCAACGCCGCGCCGAGGTCGTGGACCTGGCCGAACGCGCCAGGGGCCCCGAGCCCCAACGCCTGGAAATCGCCGAGTCCCTTGACCCGAGGGACTACAAGATCGACGTCATGCGGCTGCTGGGCAGCGGATAGCGAAAAAAACGCCGGGGAATTCCGGCGTGAACTGGGCCGAGCCTGGAGCGTCCCAGAGGGCCCCCGGACAGGGGGATACGGAGAGCGCTTCCACCCCTGCCCGGGCAAAAGCGAGAATAGCCCCTCGCGGTCGCATCGGCAACCCCTTCTCAACGCGCTCTTCTCGCGCGCGCCCCTCTTATCCTTCTTTTCCGCGCCTGTATTGCGCATACACCGCCCGGCAGGCCGCGTACCCCTCCGGCGTGCCCACGTCGTACACCGGGCCTGGCAGGCGCCTGGCGCGGAAGGTCACTCCCGCCGCCAGCATCAGGCGGCGGACCATGGAGTCGGTGACTTCGCCCTCGGGGTGGCGGCGCACGGCTTCGTCCAGATATGCGGGGTAGTCCGGCCCGGCCAGATGGATGCCGCAGGTGCGCAACTCGCCGGGGAAGCGCGGGGTGAAGTGGCCCCTGCCCTTGGGCAGGAAGCGGGTGATGCGCCGCGATTCGTCCTCGCTCCGCGCCAGGTCCACCCGGCCGGAGTCGCCCACGCCCGGCACGCCCTCCGGATCCATCAGTCCCACCACGTGCTCCTCCGGGGCCGCGCCTTCGGCCAGGGCCGCCAGCGCGCCGCCGCGCGGGGCGACGTTGTCCGGGTAGTGCACCGCCAGGGGGAGGCCTGGGCAGGCTTCCGCCGCCCACAACATCGCGTCCGCCTCGCCGCGCGGGGCGGGCTGGTTCACGAAATACAGGGGGAGGATGTCGCGCAGCCGGACCATGCGCTCCACGGAGCCGGGAAAGGCGTCGCGGTAGGCGTCAAGGTCGGTCAGCAGCCGGGCGATGCCCTCTTTGCCGGGGCGGACGACCACCACGGCCAGCTCCGCCCCCAGGGCCGCGCCTTCCTCCATGGCCCAGAGTATGGCCGGGCGGCCGCCGATTTCCAGGAGCTCCTTGGCGCGGCCGCCGGTGAGGGAGGCCATGCGGGTGCCGAAGCCCGCGGCCGGGACGATCAGCGCGCGGCCCACTTGACCCGCTCCCGCGCCGGGAGGAAAGTGCGGCCATGGACGCCATCACCTACCATCCCATCGGCGTGCTGCGCTCGCCCCACGCCCAGCCCGAGGGCATGCCCATCCAGCCCGCCGGGGCGCGCGGCGAGCGCGGCCGGGTGGAGCTGGACCCGAGATACGCCCCGGCCCTGGCCGATCTGGACGGCTTTTCCCACGTCTACCTCCTGTACCACTTCCACCGCGCCGGGCCGTACAGCCCGGAGGTGACGCCTTTTCTGGACGGGGAGCCCAAAGGGCTGTTCGCTACCCGCGCGCCAACCCGGCCCAACCCCATCGGCATCTCCGTGCTGCGGCTGGAGCGGGTGGAGGGCGGCGTGGCGCATCTGCTGGACGTGGACGTGCTGGACGGCACGCCGGTGCTGGACATCAAGCCGTATGTTCCCCGCTTCGACGCGCCCCACGGCGAGGTGCGCTCCGGTTGGCTCGAGGCGCGCGAGGGCGAAGAGTCCGCCCGCTCCGACGGCCGATTCGCCTGAAAAAAGGGCGGCCCCGGCCGGGACCGCCCTTGGCGACGCCGCGCGGGAGGCTATTCCTCGTCCTCCACGCTGTCGGTCATGGCCGCCAGCCGTTCCAGCCGGGCGTACTCCCAGTCCACGTGCTCCTGGATGATCGCGATGTCGTCCGGGGTCAGGTGGCGGAAGCGGCGCTGGGTCTTGAGGTATTCCTCCACCGGCTTGGGCTTGGCCGTCTTTTTCAGGTGCCACTCCCCGCCGATGACCTCGTACAGGGGGAATACCTTGGAGGTGACCGCCAGCTTGGCCACCTCGATGGACTGTTCCGGCTTGCAGCGCCAGCCCGTGGGGCAGGGCGAGTAGATGTGCAGGTAGGCCGGGCCCTCCACGCTGACCGCCTTGCGCACCTTGTTCATGAGGTCCAGGTGGAAGGCGGGCGAGGCCGTGGCCACGTACGGGATGTCGTGCGCCGCGGCGATGGCCGGCATGTTCTTCTTGAAGGTGCGCTGCCCCTTGGACTTGCTGCCCGCCGGGGAGGTGGTGGTGGACGCGCCCCACGGCGTTGAGGAGGAGCGCTGGATGCCGGTGTTCATGTAGGCCTCGTTATCCAGGCAGACGTAGACGAAGTTGTGCCCGCGCTCCAGCGCGCCGGAAAGCGACTGCAACCCGATGTCCGCCGTGGCCCCGTCGCCGCCGAAGGCGATGACCGAGGGCATCTCCCCCTGGACGCGGCCCTTGCGGTGCAGGGCCTTGAGCCCGGCCTCAATGCCCGAGGCCACGGCCCCGGTGTTCTCGAAGGCCACGTGGATCCAAGGGCACTCCCAGGCGGACTGGGGGTAGGGGGAGGTGACGATCTCCATGCAGCCGGTGGCGTTGGCCACGATGGCGTCGCGGCCCACGGCCTTCATGACCATGCCCATGGCCAGTATCTCGCCGCAGCCCTGGCAGGCGCGGTGACCGGAGGCCACCACCTTGTCCCAGGGCATGTTCTTGGCGGTGATCTTCTTGAAGCCGGGGAACTGAATTTCTTTATGCATAACTCTTGACCCCCCAGACGGTGTAGCCGCCGTCCAGCTCGCCGCCGGACGCCCGGGCGTATATTTCGCGGAAGTCCTCGGTGGTCACGTCGCGACCGCCCAGCCCGGCGATGACGTTGACGATCTCCGGTGCGTCGTCGCGGCCGTAGAAGAGGCTTTTGATGTCCACGGCCAAGGGGCCGTTGATGCAGCCTGGGGAGAGGGCGCGGTCGATGACGATGATGCGTTCCGCGCCCCGGCAGGCCTCGAGGAACTCCTCCTCGGGGAAGGGCCGCCACAGCCGCAGCCGCACCTGCCCCACGTCCTCGCCGTCCTTGATGAGGCCGTCCACGGCGGTCATGCAGGTCTCGCCCAGCGCGCCCATGGTCAGGAAGAGGGCTTTGGCGTTCTCCTTGCCGTTTTTCTCCACCAGCTCGTAGCGTCGGCCGAACTGATCTGCGAAGCGGTCCAGCACTTCCTTGACCACCGGCTTGGAGCCGAGCAGGGCCTGCTCGCATTGCACCTTGGCCTCGGTGTAGACCTCGGGCATGCCCACCGGCCCCATGGTCACGGGGTTCTTGGGGTCCAGCCGCATGGCGGGCTCGTAGGCCGGCAGGAAGGCGTCCGCCTCCTCCTGGTCCGGCACCACCATGGGCTCGATCATGTGGGAGAGGATGAAGCCGTCCATGTTCACGGCCACCGGCAGCAGCACGCGGTGGTCCTCGCCGATGGCGAAGGCCGCCAGGGTCAGGTCCAGCGCCTCCTGCCCGTTTTCCACGAAAAGTTGCACCCAGCCGATGTCCTTTTCGGCCATGATGTCGGAATGGTCGTTCCAGATGGAGATGGGGCCGGAAAGGGCGCGGTTGGCCACGGTCATGACCATGGGCAACCGCATGGAGGAGGCGATGAAGAGGATCTCGTGCATCAGGGCCAGTCCCTGCGCGGCAGTGGCCGTGTACACCCTGGCCCCGGCCGCGCCCGCGCCCACGGCGGCGCTCATGGCCGAGTGCTCGGACTCCACCGGGATGAACTCGGCGTCCAGATGGCCGTTGGCCACGTACTCGGAGAGTTCCTCGACAATATGGGTCTGCGGGGTGATGGGATAGGCGGAGACCACGTCCACGTTGGCCAGCCTGGCCGCCTCGGCCACACCAAGGGAGACTTCGGTGCCGATGCGCTTGCCCATTAGTCGTCCTCCTCAAGCACCATGGTGATGGCGTCCTTGGGGCACTCGTTGGCGCAGATGCCGCACCCCTTGCAGTAGAAGGGATCGGAGTGCCAGTAGCCCTCCTCGTTCTCGGAGATGCAGAATTCGGGGCAGTACACCCCGCACAAGGCGCACTTGATGCATTTTTCCTCGTCCACCTTGGGCCGCAGCGTTTTCCAGTCCCCGGTCTTCAGATCGGCCGCGCTGCCCGGCCTGGTGATGGCCGCGCCCAGGGCCAGGTCCCGCCAGGCGGTAAGAGCCTTGTCCGACATGTCATCCTCCTTGCTTGGGCCGGCGCGCGCGAGGGGCGGGCCGGAGACATCCACGGACTCGCAGAATAGCAGAAGGCTGCGGATGCGGCAAAGCTCTTCGGTAAACGGCCGGGCTGGCCGGTTGAACGGATGCGGCCGGGAATCAGGCCGCCAGCAGGGCGGAGGCGGCGGCCTGCATTTCCTCCAGTCCGGCGCTGGAGAGGCCCAGGCGGCGGCAGAGCTTGTCCGCCTCGCGGGCCGGGTCGAAAAGGGGATAGTCGCTGCCGAAGAGGATGCGCTCGCGCGGATGGCGGCGGAAGATGTCGCGCAGCACGGCGTCTTCGATGAAGTCCAGGCTGGAGGAGGTGTCCAGGTAGACCCTCTCCCCGGCCAGCACCTCGGCGGCATGCGGCCAGTGCAGGTAGCCGCCGAGGTGGGCGGCGATCATGGGTGTGTCCGGAAAGGCGCGGACCAGGTCGCGCATGGTGTAGGGGCAGGATGGGTTCTCCCCGGGAGGGAGTGTGTCGCCCACGTGGAACATGACCACGAAGCGGTCCCCGGCCAGCTCCAAAAGCCGGTACAGCCGGGGGTCGTCCAGGCGGAACCCCTGGAAGTCGGCATGGAATTTCAGGCCGCGCACGCCTGCCTCGGCCAGGCGGTCGAACTCGGTGGCCGGGTCGGGGAAGTCCGGGTGCATGGCTCCGAAGCAGATCAATTCCGGGTGGGCGGCGGACAGCTCGCGGGACCAGGCGTTGGCGGGAATCACCTGGGAGGGGTCGGTGGCCGCGGTGTGAACCACGGCCCCGTCCAGGCCTGCCGCCCGCAGCCGGGTCAGCAGATCGTCCGGGGTGCCGTCGCCCATGGGCTCGATGCCGTAATGGCCGTTGAGCTGGGCCAGGACCTTGTGGGCGATCTTGGGGTGAAAGGCGTGGGTATGGACGTCCAGGAGCACGTCGCGCAAATCCTTTACCGGATGATCCGGGGAAGGGCGGTTAGCTGGTGAACAACTCCCGCAGCCAGCCGGGCACGGCGGTGGGCTTCCAGTCCGGGCCCACGGCAGAGTGTTCGGTTTCGCCAACGGCCAGCAGGGTGGATTCCTCCGGCGGCCCCCAGATCTGGTAGGCGAAGGTGACGCGGGCGCGCCCCCACTCGCAGATGGCGCAGCGCACGGCCACGGGATCGTCATAGCGGGCGGGGCGCAGGTAGCGCAGGTTGGCTTGGCGAACCGGAAGCAGGATGCCGCGCTCCTCCACTTCGGAGTAGCTCATGCCGCGCTCGCGGATGAGCTGGGAGCGGGCGCGCTCGAACCAGTGCAGGTATTCGCCGTAGTAGGCCACCCCGGCCTTGTCTGTCTCGCCGTAGGATACGTGCAGCCGGAAAAAGGCGTCGGGCGTCGGAAACTCATCTTTGTGACGCAGTGGATCGGTTTGGGGCATGTGATCCTCCAAAGGGAGGGAGACATACCGCAAACAGGCGGGAAATGCATCCCCGGCCTGGAAGCGGATCAGCGGCGGGGGCGCAGGTCGCGCAGCGGGGGCAGGCTGACGCCCATCTCGCGAAGGCGTTGCGACTTGGCGTCCAGGTCGCGCCTGGCGGTGCGCAGTTTCGCGTTGGTGCGCAGGGTGAGCAGAACGCAGAATACGGCCAGGGGCAGGCAAGCGATGACAGCCAGCCTGCCGGTGAGGACGAAGTCGAAACCGGTGGCCACGTAGAGTCCCAGCAGACAGGCCACCCCGGCGACCACCCGCAGGGTGCAGGCCTGGTTGCGTCGCAGTTCGCCGATGACCAGCGCCGAGACAAGCAGGTCGGCGTTGAGTTCCTCCGGTGCTCGGGAGTCGGGGGAGTGGGTATGGTCGCTGTCCGACATGGGAAAAAGGTACAGAGTGGCGCGGGATGGCAACAATGATTATTGGTGAAAAAAAGCTTGTCCATGAATCGAGGCTTTGTTAACAAAGGTGAACAGGGAGTTGTCGTGAGCGATTTCGATGAATTTTATCAGCGTCTGACCCACAAGGGGTTGATCGGTTCCCAGCAGGAGCTGGCCGGTATGCTCGGGGTCAACCGCTCGGCCGTCACCCAGGCCAAGCGGCGCGGGGTGGTGCCCGAAGGCTGGGTCTGGAAGCTGGCCAAGCGTCTTGGCGTGGACCCGGACTGGCTTGAGGGCGGCGTGGAGGGCGGTCGCCTGGCGGGGGAGGATTTCGCCGCGGTGCCCAAGGTCCAGGCCAGGCTGTGCGCGGGCGGCGGCTCTTTCGAGGTGGAGGGCTGTGTGGAGGGATACCACGCCTTCCGCCGGGAGTGGCTGAACCGCAAGGGCGATCCCGCCTCCATGGTGCTCATGGACGTATTCGGCAATTCCATGGAGCCGGAGGTCCGCGAGGGGGATACCGCCTTGGTGGATCAGAGCCAGCAGCGCGTGCTGGCCGGGGGCATATACGCCGTGGGCCTGGAGGACACGGTCATGCTCAAGCGTGTGGAAAAGCGCCCCGGCGCGGTGGTGCTGCACTCGGACAACCCTGACTACGCCCCGGTGGTGCTGCGCGGCGACGAAGCCATGCAGGCGCGGATCATCGGCAAGGTTGTCTGGCTCGGCCGGGAGTACCGCTGAACGGGCGAAATTTTTTTGGCGGGTCTGTTAACATGTATAAACAGAAAGTTGCCAGCAAAGAACATTGGAGGGACGCCATGCAACGTCGTCGCTGCACCTGCGGCCGGGACATCTGGGTTCAGTACCGTCTCAACGGAAACCGGGGGGTACGCCCGGTGTTTTGGTCCGTGAGCCTGCACTCCGGCCGTACGCTCCATGTCTGCCCCTCGTGCGGCTCCATGCTGCACATCGACGCCCTGAACTAGGACGGGCGCGCGCCCGAAGCGTACCGACCCTGTTGGAAGGGCAGGGTGGAAAAACCGCTCTGCGCGGAGGACCTTCGCAAGGTGTCCGCGCATGGTCGGGTCGCTGGCGTGGTTGTCTGAAAAGGATCGGGCAGGAAGGATTCTCCGCCGGGTACGGCCGAACTCGGAGGCGGGGGAGCGGCTGAAAGGCGCTCCCGACCTTGCCGGAAAGCCCGTGGGTGGGTAGAAGGGAGGAAAACGCGGTCGCGCGTCCGAAAAGGAGAACTCCATGACCCGCACGCTCTCGCTGACATCGGCCCTCGCCTTCTTCCTCGTTTTGCTCCTGGCCGGTTTGGCCGCGGCGCAGGGCCAGGTTTCCATCCGTGGATGGGAAGAGGGCAGCCGCTACAACCGGTACTACGACCCGGAGAGGTACGAGAGCCTCAAGGGCGAGCTGGTGGAATTCTTCGACGTCAAGCCCCTGGACGGCATGACCACCGGCCTGGGCGTCGTCATGGACACACGGGAGGGGGAGCGGATCACCATCCACCTCGGCCCCAAGGGCTTCCTGGATTTCGTGCCCGTGGGCTTCAAGCCGGGCGACCGCATCAAGGTCAAGGGGGCGTTCGCCGAGATCGACGGCAGGCGGGTGTTCATGGCCGCCAAGATCCGGCTCAAGGAGCTTTTCGAGGTGAAAATGCGCTCCTCGGAGACGGGGCGGCCCTACTGGGGGCTGAGCGAGGCGGAGTTGGTCAAGGAGGAGCTGGAGGACTAGTTCAGGAGTTCTTCTTGGCCTCGCGGCCCAGCTCGGCCATGCGGGCGCGGATGTAGGTGGCCGCGGCCGAGCCGCCGTCCTCGTCCCGGGCGTGTTCCAGGCCATAGGCGGCAAGATCCTCGGCCATCTGCTTCTCCATGGTGGCCGACTCCAGGTACATGATGTAGACCAGCGTAAGGGCGGCGGTGTTCTCCCTGTCGCCCTTGCACAGTTCCTCGACCTGCTCCATGGGCACCGTCTCGAAGAGGCGGTCGCAGAACATGCCCACCCATTTCTCGTACAGGTCGGGCAGGGTCTCGGGCACCATGGCCGCCAGGTTTTCAGCTGCCTGGGTCTCCAGGCCGGGCACGCTCACGGCCAGATAGTCCCGCACCGCCTCCTGGCGGCGGTCCTCCTCATTGTCCAGCCGGTTCATGAGCACGGTGCGGATGTGTTCGCGCAGTCCGGCCTCGCGGCTCATGCTTTGGCTCCCTGATTCCGGGTGGTGCTCTTGAGGCAGGAGTCCTTGAGGTGGCAGATGGGGCAGCCTCCGGCGTAGGGCAGGGGGGTGAATACGGCGTACTGCCGGTTGACCGTGCCTTCCTCGTTCCAGACCAGGCCGAGCCGCTTGAAGGCGCGCTGCAGATCCTTGCTTGGCCGAACAACCGGGGCGCAGCCGCCCGCGTCGAGCTCCGGCACCATGTCGGCGGCGGCGGACATAACCAGGGCGATGGCCAGGTTGTGGGCGAAGAGGCCGTCGGCAGGGGAGTCCTGCCAGACCGCTTCCACGTCATCCTCCACCTGCTTGTCCAGATGCAGGAGCAGATGTCCCTTGGCGCGGGGCCCGACATCGGGGGAAAGCTTGTACGCCTTGAGCAGGGGAACCCACTTGTTCCACAACTCTTCCATCTTCTCCAAAACGCCTGATTCCATGCGTTCCTCACCGCATATGGAAAGGAAGTAGAAGAGGTCGAACTCCGGTTCGGGGTCGAGGTCGGTTATGTGTATTTTGCTCACGGAATGTCCAAGGGAAAGCGGTTAGAAGGAATACCCTTTGAAGAGGTTGGGCCTGTCGCGTTCATATTCCCAGGGGTCCAGACGGCCGTTGGCGTTGTCGTCCAGGAGTTGCAGCTCCTGGAGGCTGATGCGCCGCTTGGCGGCCTCCTCGTGGGTCACGGAGCCGTCGCCGTCCGTGTCCAGCTCGGCCAGTTCGGGGGCGTGCTTGGCGGGGTCCACGGAGCGGCAGACGATGTGCCGGCCGTCTCGGGCGTAGTCCACCTCGATGGTTTCGCCCGGCTTGATGCGGGGTTTGCGGCAACCTGTGCCGGAGAACTCGTCCAGACCGTTGGGGTCCGGCCGGGTGAACTTGACCTTGGCCACCCCGCCGGTGAGGTCGAAGCACAGCGACGATGCGGCGGGGCAGCACACGGAGTCCAGGCTGCGGGGGGCGATTCCGCCACGCAGCAGGCTGCCCGTCTTGGAGGCCATTTCAATCCGCTCGTGGGTCAGATTGGCCACGCCGATGCACGCTGGCCCGTCCTCCTCGGCGGCGGTTGGCTGCGAAAGCAGACAGAGGAGGCAGAACAGGGCGATGCCGAGCGGGCGCGGGGAGCGGGAATTTGGTGTATGCACGGTGGTGAGCCGTAGCCGCTTTGCCCTGGAGAGTCAACCTGTGGTTGTGGTCGCGCGGGGGAGGTGATAGAAACCACCACGTTCCGCATCGCTTCCCGCATAGTCCCCCGAAAGCGCGACGCAATGAGCACACTCGGTTTCTTTCTGATGACGATCGTCATGGGCCTGATACTGGCCCTGTATGTTCTCGCGCGCTATTCCCAGTTCGACAACGAGATCAAGAACCGCTCCGCCGACCTGGAGGAGAAGGAAGAGAAGACCCAGCAACGCCTTGAGGCCTTGAGCCGGGAAATCCAGGATAAGAAAATCGACCTCAAGACCACCGAGGACAGGATCGAGTCTATCAAGAGGGAGATAGATTTCTAGCCATGGGCGTCGGTTTCCTCATAATCTGCTTGGTCATCCTGGTGATGGCGCTGTACGTCAACCGCTACATCTTCCAGTGGCACCGCAAGCGTATGCGCGTCATCCGCAGACGCGAGGCGGAGTTGGAGCTGATGCTGGAGCGCAAGCGCCGCACCCTGGAGAAGATCAACGAGCGGTTGCGGGATTCGCGGGAGTCGCTGCGCATGTTCGAGCGGCTGGCCGCCAGGGAACAGCTTGAAGGCAAGGAAGAGGGCGTGGATTGGCTGCTCAGGAGCCGGGCAATCAGCCTCAACCAATACATCCAGGCCAAGAAGCTGGCCGAGAAGAGCGGCAAGGACCCGGTGGAAGCCTGCCTGGAAATGAACTACATCGACCACCACACCGCCCGGCTGGCCATGCAGCAGGAGCAGCAGGGCGGGAGCCCCCCGAAGCTGTCCGACGCTCCGGCCGCCGGGTCCGGCGAGGAGGAGCCCGTCGGGAAGGGGGAGACTCCGGAAGGGGACGCTACCCCTTGAACGCCAGAGCCACCCGCAACGGTCCGAAGTCGTAGGTTCCGCTCAATTCGTCGCGCAGCCAGGTAAGCGGTTTGGGTTCGTCCCGGGCGATGGCTTCGGACGCCTCCCGGATGCGCTCCACGTCCTCCGGGGAGAGCCCCACCTCGTCCGGGGAGAGCCGTCCGCTTTCCGCGGCCTTGGCCAGATGGTTCCAGATGGTGTTCTCGGCCATGCCCCGTTTGTCCGCCACCTCGCGGGCGTCGCCGCATTCCCGGAACAGGTGCAGGCTGGTCTCGGCCGTTCCCCCGGATGGCCCGCGCGCGTATCCACCCGGTTTGTCAGGCAGTTCCGATTCCCCAAGCTCCCCGCGCTCCACCGCCCGCGAAAGATGTTTCCAGGCCGTTGATGGCTTGAGACCGCGCCGCCGCGAGGTCTCGATGAGGTCGCCGCACTGTCCGAAGACATCCAGTGTGCGCTCCACCGCGCCGAGTTTGGACTTGGGGCGGGCGGGTTCGTCCTGGCGCTCCTGGTCCGGGTCCACCCCGTGGGCGCGGTAGTGGTCAAGCAGTTCGTCCAGAAAGGCCCGGCCGTGCTTGTCCAGCCTGCCCTTGCCCACGCCGCCTATCTCGCCCAGCTCGGTCAGGCTGGTGGGCTGGCGCAGAACCATGTCCATGAGGGTGCGGTCGTGGAAGATGACGTAGGGCGGCACCCCGGCGCGCTCGGCCAGTTCCTTGCGCAGCCCGCGCAAACGCTCGAACAGCTCCACTTGGCGCTCGTCGGTTAGGTCGTCCAGGGCGCGCGGTCGACGGGTGCGGGTGGTCTTGCGGCGGGGGGGCTTGGCGTCGCGGCGCAGCCGCACCTCCTTTTCGCCGCGCAGCACGACCCAGCTTTCCGCGTTCAGCCGCAGCACGTGGCGGCCGTGGCCGATGATCTCGAAATCCAGGCCGCCAAGGGCGGTGAGCTGCCTAAAGACCGACCGCCAGCCGTCCTGGTCCAGCTCCGTTCCCACTCCGAAGGTGGGCAGCTGGTCGTGCCCCCACTTGGCCATGGCCGGGGTGTCGCGGCCCAGCAGCACGTCGATGAGATGGCGGGAGCCGAACTGCTCCCCGGTGCGGTAGATGGCGGACAGGGCCTTCTGGGCGGCCACGGTGCCGTCCCAGGCGTCCACCGGCTGCAGGCAGGTGTCGCAGTTGCCGCAGCCCGCATCCGGTGGTTCCCCGAAATATTCCAGCAGGGCGCAACGGCGGCATCCTGCGGTCTCGCAAAAGCCCAGAAGCGCTAGCAGCTTGAGCCGCTCCACCTTTTTATGCGGCTCGTCCCCCTCGCCCACGCCCAGGTTCTTGCGCAGGGCCACCACGTCTTGCAGTCCGTAGGTCATCCAGGCGTCGGCGGGCAGGCCGTCGCGCCCGGCGCGGCCGGTTTCCTGGTGGTAGGCCTCCAGGGACTTGGGCGGTTCCAGGTGGGCCACGAAGCGCACGTCCGGCTTGTCCACGCCCATGCCGAAGGCCACCGTGGCCACCATGACCAGGCCCTCCTCGCGCATGAAGGCCTCCTGCGCCAGCCGCCGTTCCTCGGAGGACAGCCCGGCGTGGTAGGCCAGGGCGCGCACGCCGTTCTTGTTCAACTGGGCGGCGGTGGCCTCCACGCCCTTGCGGGTCATGCGGTAGACGATGCCTGATTCGCCGGGGTGCTCGCGCCGGATGAAGTCCAGCAGCTGGCGGCCGGGATGGTCCTTGGGCACCACGGTGTAGCGGATGTTGGGGCGGTCGAAGCCCTGGGCGAAGACCCGCGCCGATTCCATGTCCAGCTGGCGCAGGATGTCGTCGCGGGTGATGGCGTCGGCCGTGGCGGTCAGGGCCAGCCGGGGCACGCCGGGGAAACGTTCGGCCAGCACGGCCAGCTGGCGGTATTCGGGGCGGAAGTCATGCCCCCACTGGGAGACGCAGTGGGCTTCGTCGATGGCCAGCAGGCTGGGCGAGAGCCCGGCCAGGAAATCCAGGAACCTCGGCTGCATGAGCCGCTCCGGGGCCAGGTAGAGTACGTCCAGCTTCCCGGCGCGCAGGCCGTCGAACACCGCCCGCTGGGCCTCGGCGGCCAGGGAGGAATTGAGGGTGGCCGCGCGCACGCCCGCCTGTAGCAGCCCGGCCACCTGGTCCTGCATCAGGGCGATGAGCGGCGAGACCACCACGGCCGGGCCGGGCCTGAGCAGGGCCGGTATCTGGTAGCAGACCGACTTGCCGCCGCCAGTGGGCATGAGCGCCAGGGCGTCGCCCCCGTCCATGATGTGGGAGATGATCTCCTCCTGGCCGGGGCGGAAGGCGTCGAACCCGAAGACGGTCTTGAGTATTTCGCGGGGTGTGGCTTGCCTCATGGGTGCTGGCAGGGCAAGCTACGCAAGCCGGGGGCGGAGGTAAAGCATGCGAGGACACCTTGTGGCGCTGGGACTGGGCTGCGTGGCCCTGGGCCTGGGCGGGGAGTGGCTTGCCACCCGCGCCCTGGGCGGGGAACTGCGCGCCGTGCTGGCCGAGCCCGCCCTGGACCTCGGCCTCTCCGACCATCCGGCACTGCCCTGGCTGGTCTGGTTCCGCGCCCACGGCCACACCCTGGCCCTGGTGGGCGGCGCGGCCGCTCTGCTGGGGCTGGTCATGCGCCGCAAACGGCGCCGCCGCTGAATCCGCCGGCCCGAACCCCCGCAGCGAAGAATATCCATGAGCGAAAAACCCGCAGCCGCGCGCAACCGGGGCGATTTGACCCGCGACCCCGTCCCCGGACTTATCCGCCGGGTGGCCGTGCCCGTCTCCGTGGGCTTTTTCTTCCACACCATGATCAACGTGGTGGACACCTTCTTCGCCGGAAGGCTGTCCACCGACGCCCTGGCCGCCCTGTCCCTCTCCTTTCCCCTGTTCTTTATCATCACCTCCCTGGCAACCGGCCTGTCCACCGGAGCCACGGCCCTCATCGGCACCGCCCTGGGCGAGGAAGACGAGGGGGAGGCGGCCATGTTCGCCGCGCAGGGGGTGGTCTTCGGCGGGCTGGTGGGGCTGGCGCTGATGTTCGTCGGCCCGGCGGCATCCCCTTTCCTTTTCCGGGCGCTGGGCGCGCAGGGGAACTATCTGGCCATCTGCCTGGAGTACATGGACACCATTTTCCTGGGCGCGCCGCTTTTCATCTGGGTCAACATGCTCAACGCCGCGCTGCAGGCCCAGGGCGACACCCGCGCCTTACGCAACTTCCTGGTCCTGGCCTGCCTGCTCAACGCCGCCCTGGACCCGTGGTTCATCTTCGGCGGGCTGGGGCTGCCCGCCATGGGCGTGCGCGGCATCGCCCTGGCCACCCTGGCGGTGGAAGTCATGGGCTGCGTCTACCTGTGGCGCAGGCTGGCGGCCACCGGGCTGACGCGCGGCCATTGGCGCGGCAACCTCATGCCCAGGCGGCGGGCCTTCGCGGACATCTCGCGCCAGGGCTTCCCATCGGTGCTCAACTTCATGACCATTGGCCTGGGCATCTTCGTCATAATCTATTTCGTGGCCAAGTACGGCCAGGAGCCGGTGGCCGCCTACGGCATCGCCACCCGGGTGGAACAGATCGTGCTGCTGCCCACCATCGGGCTCAACGTGGCCGCCCTGGCCATCGTTGCCCAGAACATGGGGGGCCGTCGGTTCGAGCGGGTGCACGAGGCGCTTGGACTGTGCCTGCGCTACGGCTTCTGGATCATGGCCGGGGGCACGGTGGTGGTCTTCACCATCGCGGAACCGGCCATGCGCCTTTTCGCCGACGACCCGGCCGTGGTGGAGGCGGGCGTGTCCTACCTGCGCATCGCCGCCTTCGCCCTGTACGGTTACGTCATTCTTTTCGTGCACGTGGCCGCCCTGCAGGGCGCCAAACGGCCCTTCTTCGCCATCTGGATCGGGCTGTTCAGGCAGGTGGCCGCTCCTGTGGCCGTTTTCTGGCTGGCCACCGAGGTCTTCGACGTGGGGCTTGCGGGCATTTGGTGGGGCATTTTCGGCATCGTCTGGTTCTCCGCCGGTGGCACCATGCTCATCGCCCGGCGCATCCTTGCCCACGAGATCCGGCGCAGGGGAGGCGAATCATGAGCGGCGGCACGTTGCGTCCGCATCCGGGTGTGGTCATCCCGGCGGACGAGGTGGAGTTGTCCTTTTCCCGCTCCGGCGGACCGGGCGGGCAGCACGTCAACACCTCGGACACTTCGGTCACGGCCCGGCTGGACGTGGCCTCCTCGCCGTACCTCACCGAACAGCAGCGCGAGCGGCTGCGGGAAAAGCTGGCCTCCAGGATGACCGCCAAGGGGGAGCTGCTGGTCACGGCCTCGGATTTTCGGTCGCAGCACCGCAACCGGGAACTGGCATTGGAGCGGCTGGAAGAATTGCTGCGGTTCGGCTTGGCGCGAGCCAAGCGGCGCAAGCCCACCAAGCCTAGCAAGGCGGCCAAAAAGCGCCGTTTGGAGGCCAAGAAGCAGCGGGGGAGAAAAAAGGCCCTGCGCGGCAAGGTGGACAGGGACTCCTGAATGCCATTCCAAAAAGGTCTGAAAGCGCCCATGAGGCGGCGATTTGGAGGAAAATCCAGGTTTTCGCTTTACAGCCCTGGCCGCGAATCGTAAAAAGGAGTCAATGCCTGAGACGGCCTTGGGCAGGCTGGCTTGGACACGAAACGGAGGGTAGCCACCGTTAATCACCAGGCCCATACGCGGCGAATGAGCGCCGGAAAGAATTCGCCAAGATGCGCGTGAACTTTCAGCCTCCCCCCGGATTCCCGGCCTGGGAGGCACGGAAAGGGGCCGGATAACCGGTACAGCGCCTCAGGGCGAATTCTCTCGTTTTCGCGCGTTTATGGAACCACACGTTCCAGCACCCACCACCATACCGGCAGCGTGGCCAGCGACAGCGGAATGCCCGCCCCCAGCAAAACGGGCGGCAGGTCGGCTTCCAGGTCGTATTCCATGGCCAGTACCGAGCCCAGCACGATGGGCGGCATGGCCGCCTCGAACAGCGTCACCCGCACCGCATCGCCCGAGAGGTCCAAGAGCCCCACGTACAGCCCCAGCATCATGACCGGGGCCAGTAGTAGCTTGTAGGTCAGCCCCAGGCACAGCGCGCGCCGCGCCGAGGCGGGAAAGACCGGTCGCAGGGAGCAGCCCACGGCCAGCATGGCCAGCGGGGTCAGCGTGTGGCTGAGACCCTCCAGCAACCCGGCGAACCAGTCCGGGTAGGCCAGGGGACGTGTGGCCAGCCCCAGCAACATCCCCCAGAAGGGCGGAAAGGTGGCGATGCGCTTGAGGGACGCGGCCAGGCTGGGCCTCTTGCCCGCAAACCAGGTGGCCAGGAAAAGGCCGGGCAGGCTGAGCACCAGGAAGGTGCCGGTCTGGTCGCAGAGCACTCCCACCCACATCCACTCCTGGCCGTAGAAGGCCTCGATCATGGGCAGGCCCACGAAGCCGGTGTTGCCCATGGCGCAGGTCAGGGCCAGGCTGGCGTAGGTGGTCCGGTCCAGGTTCAGGGCGCGGCAGCCCAGCCACAGCAGGGGCAGGCCGAGGAAGAAGGTGAGCCAGGGCATGAGGCCGGCGAAGAGCAGGTCCGCCCGCAGGGGGAGTTGGTGGGCATAGCGCACGGCCACCGCAGGCAGGGCCAGGTTGAGGACCAGGGCGGTCAGCACCTTGGGAGCGGAGTCGGGCAGCACGCGCAGGGCGCGGAAGAGGGCCCCGGCCGCCAGGCAGACGGCCACCAGCAGGATGTTGTCCATGGCCGTCCAGCCTACCTCACACCGGAGGCATCCGCCACGCGGATCAGCCAGGCGGTTATGGCGGGGCGGGCTGGGTCCTCCAGGCGCAGCAGGCGGGATTCGTGCAGATCGTCGATCCAGGCGGCAACCGCCTCCCGCTCCGCCTCGCCGCCGGGATGCCCGGCGTAGGCCACCACGGACAGCAGCCCGCCGGGGGCCAGCAGGTTCAGGGCGGCATCCAGGGCGGGCAGGGTGGACTCCGGCCGGGTGATGATTGAGCGGTCCCCGCCGGGATGGAAGCCCAGGTTGAAGGTGACGGCCCGCACCCGTTCCCGCAGCGGGGCGGGAAGTTCCCCGGGCAGGCGTTCGGCCAGGGTCTCGTGTCCGGCGTGGAGCAGACGCACGCGGGGCGAGACGCCCTCGCGGTCCAATCTGGTTCGGGCGCGGGCCAGGGCCGCCTCCTGCACGTCGAAGCCGCAGACCAGCCCCTCGTCCCCCACGGCACGGGCCAGGGCGAGGGTGTCGCGGCCGTTGCCCACGGTGGCGTCCACCGCGGCGTCGCCGGGATGGATGGCTTGCTGGAGCAGGGTGTGGATGGATTCCAGGAGCATCTTGCCAATCTCTCCGTGGCGTCTCACAATGCGGCCATGCAGGATATCGGGCGCGTCATCATGGTCGTGGGGCTGGTGCTGGTCGTCTTCGGCGGCGCGCTGTGGCTGGGCGGCAAGGTCGGGCTGCCCCAGGGCTGGCCGGACTGGCTCCGCCCCGGCCGCCTGCCGGGCGACATCGTCATCGACCGCCCCGGCTTCAAGTTCTACTTCCCCCTGGCCACGGGCGTTCTTCTCAGCCTGGTGGTCTCACTTGTCATCTGGATCATTCGTTTTTTCGGCCGCTAGCCGCACCCAGGTCAGTTCGTGCTTGTTGTGCCAGAGGTGCAGCAGACGCGAGCCGTGGGCGTCGCGGAAGGGGGCCAGTTCCGTCCAGTCCGTGACCTCGCCCTGCAATTTGACCGTGCAGGCCAGGTTCAGCCCCGGCGCGGCCTCCATGACGCGGGAAAGCAGCTTCCACAGCCTTCCGGGGTAGCAGATGACGTCGGAGAAGAACCAGTCCGCCCGGGCCGCCTCGGCCGGGTCCAGGGCGAAGGCGCTGCCCAGTCGCTCTTCCACGCCGGGCAAGGCGGCCACCTTGGGGTCTAGCGGGGCCTTGTCCAGACTTACGACCCGCGCCCCCAGGCGCGCCAGCACCCAGGCCCAGCCGCCCGGGCTGCCGCCCAGGTCCAGGCACATCTCGCCAGGTTCGGGCGCGCGGCCCAGCAGGGTGAACAGCTCCCACAGCTTGAGATAGGCGCGGTTGGGCGGCCCCTCGCGGTCCTCCTCGAACAGAACGCGGCCCTGCGGAAAGGGGCTGCTCGTGGACGGCGAGGCCAGGATAGAGTCGGGTTTCCACAGGGTCCAGGCCCCCAGCGGGGCGGTGGGCGCGGGGTGGCCGAAGGGCAGGGGCCGGGCCTTCACCGGCGGAAGCTTCTGGCGGATGAGCTCAGCCCGGCGGCGTTGTCCCGCCTCGTCCGTCTCCACCATATCCCAGTTGCGCTGGATGGACTTGAGGCCGGCGGCGCCCTTACCGATGGACGGCGCGGGCAGAAAACGCGGCTCGAGCCAGGTGTTTTGCGCCCAGGCAACATCACGCACAGGGCCGGGGGTCAGAAAGAGGGGGTCGCGGCGCTCGATGACGTCCACGCCCAGAAAGTCCAACTCCGCGGCCAGTTCAAAGGCGAAGCCGGGCGCGGCCTGGTATACGGCCAGGGACAGGGTTCAGCCCTCCGCCCGGCGCTCGGCGGGCAGGCCGCGAATTGGTGCTGGATGTGGCGGCATGTGGTTCTCCGGCGGCGGGCTTATCACCCGCCAAGCCGGAGAACCTAGGACAAAACCGAAGGCGAGCCAAGCCCGTTCAGACCAGGTGAGTGCTCCGCATACGGTTGAGATCGCAAGCGGGCCCCTCCTGGGAGGTCTCCTCCTCGTCCTTGTTCCGTTCATCTTCCTCGCGGAACAGAAGCAGAGCGGCCGCGACCATGACACCGGCCTGCAGTATGAGCAAAGCGATGACAGCCGTTTGCATGGAACTACCCCCCATGCCGCGTCCGCGGGAAATGGCGGCTACGGCGGTGTGCATCACTGACCCCGGGTGAGATGGGCCTCTAGGTGCGTCCGGCCAGACCGCGCTGGTTCAGCTCACGTTTTTTGTAGAGTTCGAAATCGAGCCGTCGCAAGGGGGTCCTGCGTTGGTCGGTGCGCGAGGCGAAATGCAGAGCCATGCCCCAGGCCAAGGCGACGATCGCTGCCAGGATGATGAAGTAAACCATTGCCTTACCCTCCAGCAAGTCCCCCGAATATACGACTTCGCGCCGCTGCCGCTCAGTCTTTGTCCGGGTAAAAAAGGCTTACTTCCAGCATTACATCATTTTGGGGAGCATGTCTGCATGCGGTGTTCATTTTTTCACCTCGAACGGGAGGATTCGACGGTCCTATTTCCATGAACCGTCTGGCTCCCTAGTGAAAATCATGCGGAGGGGAGGCGGAAAAAAATGTACGCTCCGGTTTGGCGGCAGAATGTATCCAGCAGTCTATTGCGGGGTGATCAGGCGTTGGCTTCCGGAGGGTGGAACGGAGGAAGGAAACCCAGGCGATACAGCATGTTTCGAACCTGCTCCGGTTCGTTCCGCAGCAGGGCGGCGGCCAGTTCCAGCCCCGCCCCGCACAGGGACAGGGCGAAGTCGTGCAGGCGCAGCCTGCGCACGTCGTGGGCCAGCTGCTCCACGGCCGGAACCAGATGGGCCGACTCTTTTCCCAGCTCCACGTCCAGCAACTCCGGGGTGAGGTTCTCCGCGAGTTCGCTCAGGGCGCGCCTGCGGCGGGCGGCCCGCTCCCGCGCCTCGGCGTCGTCCGGCAGCCCTCTGCGTCCGAGAAACGCGTCCAGGGAGCGGGCCAGTTCGCCATAGCCCTCGGCCAGGGCGTTCACTTGGCCGGTGGAAAGGCGGCCCATCATTCCTCCCCTGCTTCCGCCGCCCACTTGTGCAGCGTTTCGGCGATGAGATTCGCCTGCTTGGCGTTGGATATGATGAACTTGGACTGTGGCTTGAACGTGCCGCCCATTTTGCGGTAGCGGCGGATGGCGTACTTGTCCGGGCCAAAGCCGTCCAGCTTGGCCTCGTACTGGCGGAAGCGGAAGAGGATGGTCGTCCAGGCCCCGCGGGTCAGGACAACCTTATCCAGCTCCTCGACGAGCTGTTCGCCGTTTTCCTCGTAATTGACCGTGATGTCGTCGATGTTCTCGAACATGCTTCTCTCTCGTTGTATTTCCTGGTGAAGCCCGGCCGGCGAGCCGGGAAGGCCATTACATCCATCCCGGCAGCGCGCTTGGCTGGGGCGGCGCGGAGCAGGTCGCGGGCGGACTCATAGCGTCCTCTTACCCGCCATGAGGAGGTGGAGGCAAGACCGTTGCCTTCCATCCGTACTGAAGGTATGCCCAAAGAGCGGTCCGGACCATCCGGGGCGCGAGGCAGAACCGGGCACCGAGTGAGCATGCCGGAACAGGACGCCAACCCCCTTCCCGCCACCGATCCGTGGAGCAATCTGGGGGAGATTCTCCACCTCTTCGAGGAGATCGACCCGGAGACGGACACCGAGGCCATGCGCTTGGCCTACGCCGACGTGGTCCGCCTGTTCCGGGGCGAGTATCCGGGCTACCGCGCCTGTACCACCGCCTACCACGACCTCGATCACACCCTGGCCGTCTCCCTGGCCTCCGCCCGGCTGGCGCACGGAGCCTTCGTTTCCGGCCGTCCCTTTCCCGCCCGGGATCTGCTTCTTCTGCACATGGCGGCTATCTTCCACGACGTGGGCTACATCCAGCGCGATGACGACACAGAAGGTTCCGGTGCGAAGTACACCGTGGGCCACGAGGAACGGGGCATCCAGTTCCTTTCCGACTATCTGGGCCGGCGCGGCGCGCGGGGGAGGGATATCCGCGACTGCGCGGGCATGATCCGCTGCACCAACCTGTCCGTGTCGCCTTCCGATCTGTCCTTCTCCACCCCGGGAAGAGAGACGCTGGGGAAGATGCTCGGCGCGGCCGATCTGCTGGCCCAGGTGGCAGACCGCTGGTACCTGGAGAAGCTCTTTTACCTCTACCGCGAATTCCACGAGGCCGAGGTGGAGGGCTTCGAGTCGGAATTGGACCTGCTACGCAAGACCCAGGGGTTCTACGAGCACGTGGCCCGCCGCCGCATGGACGAGGAACTGGACGGCGTGGACCGCTACATGCTGCCTCACTTCCGGGCCCGCTGGGACCTGGAGGTGGACCCCTACCAGGACTCCATCCGGCGCAACCTGGAGTACCTCCAGACCGTGCTGGCCACCTGGCGCGACAGGGCGGCTGAAAAACTCAATCCCGAAAACGGCGGTTGAAGCCCGCGAAAAGCCTCCTGACAGGCCGCGTCGCGCACTCGTCGCTTCCGCGTCGATGTATACCCCCTTGCCATTTCCGGTCGAACAAGCCAGCCTGCTTTGGCCGCGCGCCCCGGTGGCAGCGCGGAAGAGGGGGAGATACGGACCGTGACGCATGGGTTCGACGCCGGCTTCAAAGGCGCGTTTTCCATTTCGTCCGCCTCCAGAGTGGGGGAGGGGGCCACCAAGCGCAAGAACGTGCAGGTATTTTACGTTTTGGCTGAGAAACGCCAGGACGGCCAGTTCGACGTGCGCTATCTCAACGACAACTCCGTTCCCTCTGGCAACTCCTGGCGCGTGCCAGAGGAGGATTTTCTGCGGCAGTACACGCCGGAGCCGGATCTTTACCACAACGCGGTCTACCCGGCCATGCGCAGCCTGGAAAAGACCATCGCCAAGGCGGACCGCTATCGGGACAACAAGCAGAGCTTTTCCGCGGAGATGGAATACAAGAAGGCCCTGCGCATCGACGAGGACAACGTGCGGGCCACCTTCGGCTTCGGTCTGAACTACCTGGACAGGGGGGACACCGAGAAGGCAGATCTTGTTTTCCGCCGCCTTGTCAGGCTGAACGCGGCTTTCGAGCCGGAGCACAAGCACCTTTTCAACGAATTCGGCATCAAGCTGCGCAAGGCGGGCCTGTTCAGCCAGGCGGTGAAATACTACGCCCGGGCCAGGCAGTTCACCAAGGACGACGAGAACCTGCTGTACAACTTCGCCCGGGCGCTGCACGCCAAGGGGCGTTCGGACAGGGCGGTCCACTTTCTGGAAAGGGCCCTGGAGATGCGGCCGGACTTTCCCGAAGCCAAAGGCTTCCTGAAATATCTTGTGAAACCTCGCGGAGAGGAATCGGAAGGGGAGCGGGATTTCGGCCGGGACATCTTTCTGGAGGAAGACTGGTGAGCGCGGACGTCAACTTCATTGGCCTCTACCTGTTGGCGCGCGGGGCTGTGGAGCCCGGGCAGCTTCAGGAGGCCGTGCGGGTGCAGCGGGAGCGCAACCGCCGCATAGGAGCCCTGGCCGTGGCGCGGGGGCTGCTCACCGAGGAACAGGTCGAGGAGGTCCTCGCCGCCCAGAGCCGCGAGGACTGCCAATTCGGCGACCTGGCCGTTCGCAGGGGGCATATCGAGCGGGGCGACCTCGACGACCTGCTCTTTTCCCAGAACGTGACCAACATGCTCCTGGGCGAGGTTCTGGTGGAACTGGGCCATGTGGATCCGGAGACAATGGGCGCCCTGCTGGACGAGTTCGCCGCGCTGGAGGAGCGCCGCGGCGATCTTCTCGGGCGCGTGCTCCAGGGGCAGGCGGAGTACGTGGTCACGCGCGCCATGCTGCGGGCGGTGGGCACGGCATTTCCGCGCTTTTTGGGCATCAGCGTCAAGGCCGACCCCCTCGGCCGGGTGCCGGAAAAGGCCGGACCCGGGGACTTCCGTTGCAGTTCCGATCTGGACGTGGAGGGCATGGGATGCTTCCGGTTCACTTTCCTGTTGCGATCGGACATCCTGAGCGGCATGGCCGGGGACGGTCCGGCGGATGGGCTGTCCCTGGTGAACACGGTCATGCGCTACGCCCGGGGACGCCTCGCGCGGCGGGGCCTCTCCGCCACATGCGCCGGGGCTCGGCCCGGCCGCGTGGACTGGCCGGTGGACGGCGCGGCAATGCGGCTGGTTACTCCAGCCGGGGCCATGGCACTGTTCTGGGTGGCTCCCTGGCAGGCCGAGGGGGCCGGGACCGAATGACCGGGGCGGTCGTTTTCTTTTTCCCACCGGTCTGCCATAAGATGTCCTGGAAGCGTCATGCCCGGCGTCCAGACCGGGCCCGGCGCCCGCGCAAGGAGACAACATGGTGAACGAACGGCCGGGATTCGCGGTATTGGGACGGGAAGACGTCGCCAGGACGTCGACCCTGTCCGTGTTCAGAATGCGTATAGGGCCTGGGCAGAGTGTGCCGACCCACTACCATTCCTGGGTCGCGGACCACTTTTTCTGCCTCAAGGGGCAAATGGTGCTGCGGGTCCACGACCCAGAGGAGCGATTCGAGCTTCTGGCCGGGGATTCGGCCACCGTGGAGCCCGGCAGAGCGCATGCCCTGCGCAACGAAAGCGGAGAGGAATGCGTGTTCCTGCTGGTGCAGGGCGTCGGCGAGTACGATTTCAACCACGTGGAGATGTGAGCATGGATGAACTGCGCAAGAAGGGAAGCATCACCGCGGGCATCATCTGGATGGCCGTCATTTCCCTGCTTCTGTTCTGGTTGCCGGTGCTGGGGCCGCTTCTGGCCGGACTGGTGGGAGGCAAGAAGGCCGGCGGCGTGGGTAACGGCCTGCTGGCCGCGCTGCTGCCGGGCGTCATCCTGGCCCTGATGGTGATGCTCTTCTCCTCCTTCCTCAGCGGGCTGGCCCTGGTGGGGGTGGTCTTCGGCGGCATTGGCCTGGTCTTCTATTTGGCCAACATCGGCATGCTGCTGCTGGGGGCCGTTATAGGCGGGTTGCTGGCCTAGCTGGACAGCCCCCGGGGCCGGGGGGTATTTACGCCTCTTCCCAAAGCGAGGAGACGACATGCCCCTGGAAGAATTCGACGACCTGCGACTTTTCATCACCGGCCCCACCTACGTCCGCCCGGAAGTCCGCCGGGCCGGGGCGCTGCCGGAGTTCGGCCACCGCGACAGCGAGAACGCCAAACGCATGGGGCCCATCCAGACCCACCTGCGCGCCCTGGCCGGGGCCGGGGAGGAGTGGCTGCCTATGCTTCTGGGCGGCTCCGGCACCACGGCCATGGAGGCCGCCATCCGCAGCCTGTCCGCCCCTGGAGAGAACGTGCTCAACGTGGTGGTGGGGGCCTTCGGCGAACTGTACCACACCATCACCCGCGCCTGCGGGCGCAAGGCGGCCGCCCTGCGCTTCGCTCCCGGCCAGCCGGTGGACCTGGAAGTGCTTGAGGCCTCCCTGGCGGAGCACCGTCCGGACGTGGTCACCCTGACCCACAACGAGACATCCACCGGCGTTATTTCCGACGTGGCCGCCGCCTGCGGGGTGGCGCGCGAGCACGGGGTCCTGCCCCTGGTGGACGGCGTCAGCCTGCTTGGCGGCGCGCCGGTGGACCTGGAGTCCATGGGCGCTGCCTGCTACTGCTCCTCCACTCAGAAGAGCCTCGCGCTGCCCGCCGGCTTCGGCATCGCCTTCGTCTCGGACGAGGCCCTGGACAAGGCGGGCCGGGTGGCTGACAAGGGCTACGTCACAGACTTCGCCCGCCACGCGGCCAAGGCCCGCGCAGGGCAGACTCTGACCACGCCCAACACGAC
Organism: Desulfohalovibrio reitneri; assembly: GCF_000711295.1. Classification (NCBI taxonomy): domain Bacteria; kingdom Pseudomonadati; phylum Thermodesulfobacteriota; class Desulfovibrionia; order Desulfovibrionales; family Desulfovibrionaceae; genus Desulfohalovibrio; species Desulfohalovibrio reitneri. The sequence goes on from NZ_JOMJ01000003.1 coordinate 350,634, forward strand.
CCTGCTCAACCAGATGGCCGTGCAGCTGACGTACATCATGGAGGAGGAGGGCATGGAGAACCGCTTCGCCAGGCACAAGCGCATGCGGAGCATGGTGGAGGAGTTCGCCGATTCCCTGGATGGTTTCGACATGCTGGCCGCCCCGGGGTCTCGTTCGCCCACCCTCAGTTGCTTGCGGGCGCCGCGCGGGGCCGGGGTGGCCGATCTCAAGGCCCTCAAGGAGACCATGCGGGCCAAGGGCTACCTGTTCGACCCCGGCTACTCCAAACTCAACGTCGCCCTGGAGGAAAGCGGTGAGCGGGTCTGCTTCCGCATCGGCCACATGGGCGACATGACCGAGGACATGCTGTCCGCCTACCTCGACGACCTGCGCGGCCCGCTGTGTGAGCTGGCCGAAATCGCCGGAGAAAACGCATGAAACGCATTCTGTTCTGTCTGCTTCTGCTGGCGGCCTTGGCCGCGCACGCCTGGGCGGCCGACGAGTCCGCCGCTGGGAAAGCCGAGCGTCCCCTGGTGCGCATCGAGACCACCATGGGGAACATCCTCATCGAGCTGTGGCCGGGCAAAGCCCCAATAACCGTGGAGAACTTTCTGGCTCATGTGGAGTACGGCCACTACGAGGGAACAATTTTTCACCGCGTGGTGGAGGACTTCGTCATCCAGGGCGGCGGCTTCGAACCGGGTCTGGAATTCCGCGAGCCGCCTTTCCCGCCCATCGGGAACGAGGCCCGCTCCGATGTGCGCAACACCCGTGGCACCGTGGCTATGGCCCGCACGGAAGACCCCCACAGCGCCCGGGCGCAGTTCTACATAAACCTCATGAACAACGCCGCCCTGGACCACAGGGGGGAGGCCAGGGGGCGCTGGGGCTATACCGTGTTCGGCCGGGTCAAGCGCGGCATGCGAACGGTGGAGGCCATCCACCGGCTGCCCACCACCACGGTGCGCGGCATGCCGGACGTTCCCGAGGAGCCGCCGGTCATCACCGCCGTGCGGGTGATAGAGTCCGGGCAGGTTAATTGAACGTGGGAACCGCAACAGCGGGAGGGCGCATGGCTTCAGGCAAGGAACCGGACCCGGATCGGCTGCTGCAGACGCTGGACGAAAAGGCCGAGTCGTCCCGACAGAACGCCTTGGCCGAATTGCGCGACCTGAAGAAGGATCTGCAGTCCCTGGAGCGCGTCCTCACCGGCCGCAAGAAGGCGGACGAGTTTCCGCTTCTGGACATGGTGCAGGGCGCGCTGGAGGTCTTTCGGAGCTCGGAGACCTTCTTCACCGCCAGCAATCTGGCCAGGGATGCGCGGCAATCACTCTCCGGCTCCCTTGCCCGGGCGGAACTGGAGCGCGAGGGCGCGCGGCTGCTGAAAAAGCCCGCTGGCTGGCACTGGATATCGCCCAAGGGCGAGATGCACCACCTGGGTGCCTCGGGCGAGGAAGAGAAGGCGGCCAAGGCGTTGACCCGCCTGAAGAACCGCCAAAAGGGCGGCAAGGCCAAGACGGCCAACCCGGATGGGCCGGGGAAGGGGGCGGAAAACCAAGCCTCCGCGCGGGGCGGGGCCCAAAAAGGCGTGAAGAAAAGCGGAAGCGGACAGGGTTAGCCGCTTTCCTCTGTCCAGCGAATGGTCCGCGTCTGCCGTCCGAACTCGCGGGCGCGGCTGTAGTCGTCGCCGAAATAGAGGTCGATGCGGCGCTCATAGCGACGGTTCATCTTGTCCCGCACCTCCCAAGGCTTGTCGAAGCCCTCGATCCAGACCTTTTCCCCGTTTTCCAGCCCGTGCCGCAGCAGGTCGCGCGACACGGCAATGGCCCGCTCCCCGGGCGTGAGGCGGTTGTTCCAGGCGCCAACGTACGGGTCGCCCTGGGTCTGTCCGGGAGTGGAGGTGTAGGCCGTGACCGTGACCTCCATCTCGCGCCACCCCGTGCGGGGGTCGGTATGGTGGAGAAAGGCGGCCTGGACGGCCACCAAGGCCAGGGCGGAGAATACGGCGATGGCGACCCGGTTTTTTTGCATGCTCTGTCTGGTAGCGGGTGAGGGCGGCCGCCCCGCGCGCGCAAGGGCTGGAGGCGGCCGTTCCCATGGGAATGGCTACTTGATGATCTGCACCGGAACCGGAGATTGCTCCACGACCTTGCGGGCCACCTCGGAGAACTGGACGTGCCCCGAGTCGATGTGCTCGTAGTCGCTGCCGGTCATGGCGATCATGTCCACGTCCTCGGCCTTGGCGGTTTGCAGAATGGATTCCGCCGCCTTGCCGGTGACAAGCTTCATCTCAAGGTTCGGGCAGGCCTTGAATTCTTCCTCGCAGACTTTCTCCAGTCGCTTTTTGGCGTTCTCCATCTCCCAACTCTGGAATTTCTCGATTTCCTGGCCGCTGGGATAGTTTCCGTAGGCAGGGAAATAGGAACACAGGTCGACGGCCACATAGAGCACGACCACCTTAGCGCCATACTTCTGGGCCATCTCGACCACGTGGGGGGCCGCCTTGACTGACTTCTTGGAAAGGTCGGTGGGCCAGAGAATAGTCTTCACGTCCATGAACGATCACCTCCGATGCTGATTGAAACGTCTGGCTGGTACAGTTGCCTCCTGCCTAGCACAGAAATCGCGTCAAGCAAACATGCGCCGCCATAAGGGCGGTTCGAGCCCCGGGGCCAACCAGACGGGGCGGCGTGGTGACAAAAGCGAAGCACGTTTCGGGCCTGTTCCTTCATTTTTGCAAATGCAAGCAATGCACTGAAAATATTCAGTATATATAGCAATAGCCGAAAGGGAGTGATTTCGAGTGAGTATGTAATGCTTTGGAAATATTTGTTTTTTAATTCATGTATCTACGCAGTTTTTTGAAATGTATATGCTTTAACTTTTTGGTAAAAAGTAGAGCAAGTCTCAATTTCAATAAAGTCAACAATTTCATTTTTGTATTGGTATGGCATGGGCCGTGCTAGTCCGCCCCTTGTGTTTGACATGGTTGCATAAGGAGGCAGACGACAATGAACGCGGCCGATACCGGTTTCATCCTCATCTGCGCCGCCCTGGTCATGTTCATGACCCCGGGGCTGGCGCTGTTCTACGGCGGAATGGTCCGGGCAAAGAACGTGCTCGGCACCCTCATGCAGAGCTTCATCCTCATCGGCGTGGTCAGCGTCGTCTGGGCCGTGCTGGGCTACTCCCTGTCCTTCGGAACGGATATCGGGGGCTTCATCGGCGGACTGGATTTCGTCGGCCTGTCCGGCGTGGGCATGGGCGTGGAGAACTCCCCCGCGGACAACCTCTCCCACCTGACCTTCATGATCTTCCAGTGCATGTTCGCGGTAATCACCCCCGCGCTCATCACCGGCGCGTTCGCCGAGCGCATGCGCTTCCCCGCCTTCCTGGCCTTCTCCGTGGCTTGGCTGCTGGTGGTCTACGCCCCCATGTGCCACTGGGTCTGGGGCGGCGGCTGGATGGGCGAGATGGGCGCGCTTGACTTCGCGGGCGGCGCGGTGGTCCACATGAGCTCCGGCGCGGCCGCGCTGGCGGCCTGCCTGGTCATCGGCCCGCGCAAGGGCTTCCGCAAGGAGCCCCACATGCCGCACAACCTGCCCATGACCCTGCTTGGCGGCGGAATCCTCTGGTTCGGCTGGTTCGGCTTCAACGCGGGCAGCGCCCTGGCCGCGGACGGCCTGGCCGCATCCGCCTTCGTGGCCACACACCTGGCCGCCTCCGCCGGAGCCCTGGGCTGGATCGCCGTGGAGTGGAAACACGCGGGCAAGCCCACCACCCTGGGCGCGGTCTCCGGCGCGGTGGCGGGACTGGTGGCCATCACCCCGGCCGCAGGGTTCGTCACTCCCATGCCCGCCATCGTCATCGGCTTGTTTGCCGGCGGCATCTGCTACGGCGGCGTGCTGCTCAAGACCAAGCTCGGCTACGACGACTCCCTGGACGTGGTCGGCATCCACGGCATCGGCGGCACCTGGGGCGCTCTGGCCACGGGCCTGTTTGCCTCCATCGGCGCCGAGGGCCTGTTCCACGGCAACCCGGAGCAGCTCTGGATCCAGTTCGTCTCCGTGGTGGCCACCTGGGTCTACTGCTTCGCCGCCAGCTTCATCCTGCTCAAGCTGGCCGACGCTTTCTTCGGCCTGCGTGTGAACGACGAGGACGAGGTGCGCGGCGTGGATGTTGCCGAGCACTCCGAGGCCGGGTACCAGATCTAAAGGAGACCTGACATGAAGAAGATCGAGATCATCATCCGGCCTTTCAAGCTGGAGGAAGTCAAGGACGCCCTGACCCGCGCCGGCGTGACCGGCATGACCGTCACCGAGGTCAAGGGCTTCGGCAGGCAGCGAGGCCATAAGGAGGTCTACAGGGGCGCCGAATACCAAGTGGATTTCGTGGCCAAGGCCAAGATCGACGTGGTGGTCGACGACGACCGCGTCCGCGAGATCGTGGAGGCGGCCAGCAAGGCCGCCGCAACCGGCGAGGTGGGAGACGGCAAGATCTTCGTCTCCCCCGTGGACGAGACCATGCGCATCCGTACCGGCGAATCCGGTCCGGAAGCCCTTTAGGGGGCATGTCCCCCCTGGCCGTGGAGCGACTGCTGGCCGGACGGCGGGCCCTGTTTGAAACCAGGGCTCGCGGTCCGGCCGCTTTGCGTTCTCTGGCCGGAGACCACGCCCGGCTGGCGGACGCCTGCTTGGCCGAGTTGGCGGGCGGGGACTGGGGAGGCTCCCTCTGCCTCGCCCAAGGCGGCCACGGACGGGGCGCGCTCTGCCCGGGCTCCGACCTGGACCTGCTTTTCCTGTTCCCCGAACCACCCGGCGAGGAGGCCGCCGCCAAGCTGACCCGCCGCCTGATACGCCCCCTGTGGGACGCGGGACTGCGGGTGGACTACAGTTTGCGCGGCCTGGAGGAATGTCTGGATCTGGCATCCTCCGATCCCAAGGTGGCGGCCGAACTGCTGGATGCCCGCCCCCTCCCCGGCCAGGAGCGGTCCGGCCTCGTTCGCGACCTGCGGCTTGGGCTGACGCGGCGGGTGGACCCCGGCGCGTTCCGCGACTGGCTGCTGGAGCGGCGCAGGCCGTATTCCCTGCTTTCCCCGGACCTGAAGATGGGCCGGGGCGGCTGGCGCGACGCCGCCTCCATCGGCTGGTTGGCCCGGCTTTCCGGCCGTCCTGTGCCGCCCCTGGAAGCCGGGGCCCTGGACCGGGCCGAGGCGATGCTCGTGGCCGCCCGCTGGGCGCTGCACCTGCAGCGGGACAAGCCCGCCGAGCGGCTGGAACACCCCCACCACCGGGCAGTGGCGCAAGCCATGGGGTTCGCGGGGGAGGAGGTCCCCTGGATGCTGGGGGAACTGCACCGGGCCATGGAAACCGTGCACCTGGGGCTGGAGTCCGTCCTGTACGGCCGCGCCCCCTCCTACGCGCGGCTGCGTTCCTTCCCCCGTCTCTGCGGCCTCCTGGCCGACGGGCCGCCCCCCGGCCTTGCGGAGCGCGAGGCGATTCGATCCTCTCTTTCCCGAACCGCGCGGTTGGGCCCGGAATCCCAGGTATCTCTGGACGCCCTGCTGGACCTGCTGGCCGCGCCCAACGGCTGGGAGCGGGCCTGCCGCCTGTTGGATTTGGGCGGGCTGGACGGGCTGCTGCCGGAGTTCACTGCCACGGCCCACTTCACTCCCATGGACGGCCTGCACGAGCTGGCCAACGGCCGCCACGCCCTGCGCACCGCGGCCCGGCTTGCCGCGCCAGATGACGACACGCCCCGGACGGTGCGGGAGATGCTGCCCCGCGCCGGGAGCCGCCGCGCCCTGGTGCTGGCCGGACTGCTGCATGACGCGGCCAAGGGCGGGGAGGAGCACGAGCATCGCGGCGCGGACTTGGCGCGGGTGGTGCTGGGCCGATTGGGCGAGCCGGAGGGGGTGATCGAGGAGGTGGCCTTTCTGGTGGAGCGCCATCTGCTGCTGCCCCTGGCCGCCCAGCGGGGCGACCCTTCGGATGAGACGTCCGCCGCCCGCGCGGCCGCTTTGTGCGGTTCCCCGGAGCGGCTGGCCTCCCTGGCCGCGCTTGCGGCGGCGGACGGCTCGGCCACCGGGCCGCGCGCCTGGGGCGACTGGCAGGAGCACCTGCTGGGCGACTTCGTCCGCCGTGCTCTGGCCCAGTTTACCTCCGGGGCGCTGGCCGAGCCCCACGCAGCGGAGACCATCCTTCGCCGCCGCGACCGCTTCCGGGTCCTGGCCCCGGACAAGGCCGAGGCGGAACGCTTTCTGGACGCCGCTCCGCCGCGCTATCTGCTGCGCACCCCGGCGGAGGAGATGGCGGCCCATCTGGACCTGTACCGTGACTACCTGCGGGCGGCGGAGGAGGACCGGGCGCGGCGCACCTCACGTTTCGCCGGACTGGGGCTGGTGGTGCAGCGCGCCAGGGATCGCCTGGATCTGGGCGCGGTGGAGCTGACCATCGTCGCCCCGGACCAGCCGCGCCTCTTCGCCATGCTCTGCGGGGCCTGCGGCCTGCACGGGGCGTCCATCCTGGAGGCCTCGGCCCACACCTTTTCCCCGGGCGGGCAGGGCATGGCCCTGGACGTCTTTCTGGTGGAGCCGCCCCCGGCGGCAGCGGAGGAGTTCGGCGAGCGGGTGGCCCGCGACGTGCGCTGGGCCGCCACGGGCAAGCTGGACCTGGCCTACCGGCTGGCCCAAAAGCGGGCCTCGCCCCTGGCCCCCGGCCCGGACGCGCCCGCGCCCGGGTCCGTGGTGCGGCTGTCGGACGGGGAGGATGGGGCTCCGGCCACCATTGAAGTGGAGGCCGGGGACAGGCTGGGGCGACTTTTCGATCTGGCCAGCGTGCTGGCGGATTTCGACCTGCGCATTCTTTGGGCGCGGGCCTCCACGTCCGAGGGGCGCATTGGCGATGTATTCCGGGTGCGGGGGCCGCAGGGGGCCAGCCTGGGGCCTCCGGCCCTGCGGGAGGAGCTGCGCCGCGCCCTGCTGGACGTCCTGGCGGAGTGAGTCAGGACTCGTCGTCGTCGCGGTCCTCGTCCCGCTTCTTCTCCTCCACCATGCGGTCTCCGCAGCTGGGGCACCGCTCACGGTGCTCCTGGCTGTCGTGGCGCTTGCCGCAGGTGGGGCAGACCTTGGTGGCCAGCTTGCGGACGAGGTTGATCATGTTGAAAAAGAGGGGGTTCATGCCGTCTCCGGGGAGGCGAAAAGGTTGCGTCGGGCCTGGCGCACCTGCTCCGGTTCACCCGCCAGAAGGAGCAGGTCGCCCACCTCCACCAGGTCGTTGGCCCCCGGCGTGAGCCGGACGTTCTGTCCTTGCTTGCGTATGGCCAAGATGGATACGGAATGCTCCTTGCGCAAGGCCAGCTCGCCAAGGGTTTTGCCTTCCGCCCCGGCGCCCGGTTCCACCCGCACGTGCGCCACCTTCATGTCCGGCAATCTGGTTTCCACCAACTCCGGGCGCACCGTGGGGCGGGCCATGGCGTCCCCGGCGCGCAACTCCTCCAGGAACCCGTCGATTTCCCGCTCCGGCACCAGCCAGGTGCGCAGCATCCGGGCCACCATCTCCACCGAGGCCTCCATCTCGGAGGTTACCACGTCGTCCGCGCCCATGTCGCGGAATTCCTTGAGATCGGTGAGAAAGGTGGAGCGCACCAGGATGCGCACACGCGGGTTGAGGCGGCGCACTTGGTCGACGGCCCTGCGGGATGCCACCGGGTCGGACACGGCCACGGCCACCATGCGGGCGTTCTCGATCCCCGCCTCCTCCAGGATGTGGGAGGAGGTGGCGTCGCCGAAGGAGATGGGCTCGCCGTGGGAGGCCTCGGTGCGCACGGTGTCCGGATTGCCCTCGATGATCCAGTAGGGCACCCGCCAAGCCTTGGCCGCCTGCACCACGTGGCGGCCGGTGGGGCCGAAGCCGATGACCACCAGATGGTCGCGCAACTCTTTGTGCCCGCCCGTGTGGGGGCGTCCGGGAGCGGGCAGGTGCAGTCGGCTGGTGGCCCTGGCCACCCGCGACCCGGCGGCCAGCACAAAGGGCGTGGCCACCATGGTCAGCACGGCCGCAGCCAGGAAAAGCTGGTATTCCCGCTGGGGCAGAAGCCCCACCGCCTCGCCCTGCCTGGCCAGCACAAAGGAGAACTCCCCTACCTGGAAGAGGGCGAAGCCTGTCAGCAGGCTGGCCGCCAGTGGGAGGCCCGCCAGCCGTCCCGCCCCGGCCGCCAGGGTGAACTTGAGCACCCCCAGCCCCAGAGCCAGCCCCAGCACCAGCCAGGGGTTGGAGAGGACAAAGCCCACGTCCAGCAGCATGCCCATGGAGACGAAGAAGAAGCTCAGGAACACGTCGTGGAAGGGCAAAATGGAGGCCGCGGCTTGGTGGCTGTACTCCGACTCGGATATGGTCAGCCCGGCCAGGAAGGCCCCAAGGGCGAAGGACATGCCCAGGGCGTTGGACAGCGCGGCCACGCCCAGGCAGATGCCCACGATGGCCAGCAGAAAGGTCTCGTTGGAGCGGGTGCGGGCCACCTGGTGCAGGAGCCAGGGCACGGCGGTGTTGGTCAGCACCAGCACGCCGCCCACCAGCAGCCCCGCCTTGCCCACCATCACCGCCAGGTCCCACATGGGGCTGCCGCCGCCTTGCCCGGCCAGAAGCGGAATCAGCAGCATCATGGGCACCACGGCGATGTCCTGGAAGATGAGTATGGCCAGGCAGGCGTTTCCGTGGGGCGCGTCTATCTCGCCTCGGTCCTTGAGCAGCTTGAGCACGATGGCGGTGGAGGACAGGGCGGTGATGAAACCGATAAAGACGGCCCCGGGCAACTCCCGTCCCGCCAGCAACAGGGCCAGCAGGGCGGCCGCTCCCAGGGTGAGCAGCACCTGCCCGCCGCCACCGGCCAGGGCCAGCCGCTTGATGGAGCCCAGCCGCTTGACCGAGAACTCCAGGCCGATGACGAAGAGCAGGAGGATGACGCCGATTTCGGCAAGGATTTCGATGTCGTGGGCGGAGTGGACCACCTCCAGCCCGTGCGGGCCCATGGCCACGCCCGTCAGCAGAAAGCCAACGCTGGCGGGCAGGCGCAGCCGGTGGCAGAGAAAGACCATCCCCGCCGAGACGCACAGGACCAGGATTATGGCGTCGAGCAGCGGCGGCGCGTGCATACCCTATTCGCGCTCCACTCCGGTCCGCAGGTCGCGCCAGTCCTCAAGCTGGCGGATGGTGCGCATGAGCTGGTAGCGGCCGTCGGCGAAGACGCCGTAGTCACCGCCCCCGGCCATGGCCGAGGAAAAGCGCACCGTATTTGCGTAGAACAGCCACGTGGTGCTCCAGGTGCGCTCGATGTATTCGTCGAAGATGGAGTCGCCCTGGGCGAGGCCCTTGGCCAGTCCGTCCTCCCAGATGGACTGCATGATCCGCGTGCCCGCCAGTGTGGTCTGGTTGGTCTCCTGGATGACCTGCTCGAAGTTGTCCCAGTGGCCGTCCACCCATGCCTCGCCGTGGCAGGAGCGGCAGACCGCCTGCATGGTTTCCCGCCGCTCGTCCATGGTCTCCTTGTCGATGAGGAACTCGGAGGCGGGTTCGTTGTCCAGTGTCGTGGGCAAGGGCAGCCCGTTGGCGTTTTTAATGGTGTGGGTGGTGGGCTCCTTGGGCTGGGGGTGGGCGTAGGGCAGCCCGAAGATGCGCCAGGGCAGGCGGTCGCTGACCGCGTGGGTTCGCTCGGCCACCACCTCGCCCTCGGGAGTCGTTACCAGGGAGATGTGACAGGTGGCGCAGGTGGGGGCGGTGAAGTCCTTGCCCACGGTCCATGGCACATTGGAGAAGTTCCAGCGCTTCTTCCCGATTCCCTCGTAGATGTTGCCGTGCTTGGAGGCGGAATAGACCTTGTAGGCCGGCACGTCCGGGCCGTTATGGCACTCCTTGCAGGTGGCCGGGGAGCGGGCCTGCTCAATGGCGAAGGTGTGGCGGGTGTGGCAGGCCGCGCAGGATCCCTTGGAGCCGTCGAGGTTGACGCGGCCCACTCCGTTGTTGGGCCAGCCCTTGATGACCGGAAAGTCCATGGGGCCGTACATGGTGTCGCGCGTTTTGGTGCCGGTCACTTCCAGCTCGGTGCCGTGGCAGTAGAAGCAGGCGTCCGCGTTGGCCGCGTGGCTGGGTTCGGCCTGCACCATCTCGCCCTGATCGTTGCGCGAAGGCACGCCGTTGATGGTTCGCACCAAGTCGGTGAAGACCGGGTTTTTCGTAAGGTTGGCCCGGGCGTGGGCCATGATGTTGTCGCTGTACTGCTCCCGCTCGGTGGCGTGGCAGGTGGCGCAGTCGTCCGGGCTGGTGGCGATGTGTACCTGGTAGCCCATGTGGTCGAAGGTGTCGGCGTGGGCGTCGTGCCGGATAGTGTGGCATTCGGCGCAGCCCACTGCCGTGCCCCGCAATTCCTCGGGCACGTCCTCGCTGGACACCTTGCGGGCGTTTCCTTCCACTTGCATCGCCTCGCCCGGGGTCACGGCCCGGTGGCGGGAGGAACGCCATCCTTCAACGATGCCCGGGTGCAGGGTCTCGTGGCAGGACAGGCAGTCCTGGGTGGCGCTGGACAGGGAAGGCGCGTCGGCGGACTGGGCGGACGCGGGCATAACGAGAAAAGCAAGCAGGAAAAATGGAAGAAATCGCATGGTCGGTCCGGGGTGGTTTGCCCACGCGGGGCGTTACGGTACAGATATATATATGACCTGCGAAACGGATGATGTCCAGGGGAACCGGGGCGGATGCCCTCGGAGGCTGAGAGGAAGGGGGGCGAAGCGCCGTCCCCGCTCATGCGGCGGGGACGCGCAGGTCGCGTGGGCCGCTACAGGTCCAGCAGCTTTGCCACGCGGTCCGGATCGATGGGGTCGTGGGCTTGATCCAGGCCGTTTTCCCGGGGGTGCCCGGGCTGCTCTTCCCGGTTGTCGCGCAGGGCTTTGACCAGACGTGCGGGCGCGGGGCCCTGGCGGCGCACGCAGGGGATGTCGGGCTGGTGGTCGAGTGGACGGGCGCTCATGGGATATACCTCCGCTGGGATGTTCGTTCCGGGGTGCGAACTCCCATGCAGGATCGGAGCCGAGTGAAAAAAAGTTATACATTATGGTATCATAAAAAAACAGCCAAGGGCGGTCAGCAAACCCTTCCCTAGTCCGCCGGCTGTTTCTGGCCGTGTTTGGGGTGTTTGCGCACTTGCGTCGCGGCCCGCCGCAACTCGTCGAGAATGTCCTCATCGTCCACCGGCTCCCGCAACACGATGCTGCCGGTCTGCACGTAGCGCGGCCTGAGGTTGTTCAGGCAGAGGGCATAGATATCCTCCACGTCGAGCGGGTCCGGCGCGTCGCCCAAAACCTCGCGGATGACACCGGGCATGAGCCGGGCCACGCGCTGTTCGTTTTTGTTGCGCACCTTGGACACGCACTTGCCGCAGAGCAACTCGATGTCTTCCATGGCTCGTTCCTCCATGCATCCCCATACCGCACATGGCGGTCCGGGCAAAGGGAAATGCGCCGGGGAACGGCTTGTCCACAGAGCGCAATTGGGCAATACTGCGGCCCGCGAGGCACACCATGACCGGAACCTCTTTCGTCAATCTCTGCATCTTCCACATTCTGGACGGCCTGTCCGACGGGCTGTCCCATTTCTCGCAACCCAGCCGCGCCGCCCTGGTCTACGCCGTGTCCCCGGACGACCACCCCCGGGTCTACGATCCCCAGAACCTGCTGGCCGGGCACGAGCGGAAGCTCAAGGAACTCTACCTTGACTCGGACGAGTGGCGGGAGACCGCCAGGGCCATGACTTCGGCTCGCCGCACCGAGATGGTCCCCCGCGAGCCGCTGTCCCTGTCCGGACTCATCGCCTTCGGCGGCGCCTCCCCGGCCATCGCCCACCAGATGTGGTTCACCGAGCACCACCCGGACATGTGTTCCGTGGGGCCCACCCGGCGCTGGCTGGAGCACGCCGCCAGGCTGCTGGCCCAGGACCTGGCCACGGACAACGTTATGTGCCTGGGCACCTCGGGGCACCTGCTGCAGGGCTACACACCCCACGCCGTGCGCGACCACATTGTGGACGAGCGCAATATGCGCATGGGCTGGGACACCCAGCTGCGCATCTACCCCACCCTGGACGCGGTGCTGAACATTTCCAAGACGGTGGAGGAGGGGAAGTGGCCTCGGGGCAGACTCCTCTTCGTGGAGCCGGAACTGATGGGAACCATGGAGTTTCTGGCACGTTTCCCGAGGATGGAGGAGCCGGAGTTGGCCAACTCCAAGCATGTGCGCAAGATGCTGACCTCTGTGGAGGACAACCCCGCCCTGGCATTGGTTTCCGACGGCAAGCGCATCATGGGCGTGGCCGGGGACGAGCCGCCGCCGGGGAGCTTGATCGCGGACTTCCGTGGGAACCACGGCTTTTTGCTGCTGGACGGCGAACCTGTGTGCAGCTTCTCTGACGGGTCCTTCCAATCCACCACCCGCAAGGCCAAGATGGTGCAACTGGAGGAGATTCTGCTGGAATCGGACCTGGATCCCTCCACCTCCAACGAGTTGTTCAAGATCGTGGCCGGAATCGTGCACGCAGCCCAGGACCGGGGGCACGGCACCACCGTGGTGGTGGATCTGGGCGGGGCCTCCACACCTATGACCGGCCACCATCTCACCGAGCCGCTGGACCTGGGGCAGCCTCACGCGCGCTACCTCGCCAGTTCCCTGGCCCGCGTGGACGGCGCGCTGCACATCGGCCGCGACCTGCGGCTGCACGGCTTCGCCTGCCTGCTGGACGGCGCCAGCGTGCCGGGCGAAAGCCGGGCGCGTGGGGCGCGCTACAACTCCGCCCTGCGCTTCACGCAGATGCATCAGGACATGGTGGTCGTCGTGGTGTCGTCGGACAGGCCGGTGTCCATCCTGCAGGGCGGGGTGGAGCTGACGGCCAGGTGCGCCTGGAAACCCCTCTCCAGCCTGCTGGCCCCGCCGCCGCGCCTGGACGCTTGGCTGCGCCAGGCGGGATTCTAGGGGCGTCGGAAAAACGACGCCCGCGCGCAGGACGGGTCGGCCTTTCAGGCTTACCCGAGCATGGAGTCGCCCGAGAGCATGGCCAGGGCCATGTTCCGTTCGCTGGCGAAGCGGTTCCGCACCGCCTCCTGAACCCGCTCGGTGGAACCGCCGAACTGTCCGGAACGGATCTCGTAGACCTTGTCGATGAGGGAGCGGACCAGGTTGCCGTCCAGCCCGCCGGAGTCCAGCCCGCCCAGGGACTCCAGGGCGCGGTTGAAGATGGATTGCGCTCCGCCCGCGCCGTGCTGCACCGAGGTGGAAAAGAGCACCTCGCGCAGGGCTTCGGGGAGTTGTGATTCCTTCAGCCCGCTCAGGCCGAGGTTTTCCAGCACGCCCTCCAGGGCGGGCCGGTAGTGGGAGTCGCCCACAAAGGCTCGCTGCAGCTCGGCGAACCGCTCGGGCAGGTCCTGGGCCAGCTCCCGCCAGGCGTCGGGCATGGCTCCTTGGGTGGAGCCGGTGTTCCCCTCGCCCGCGCCCTCCAGCCGGGAGGCCAGTTCCGGCGCCTGCTGGCGCAGAAAGCCGATGAAGTCCTCAAGCGTGCCCTGTCTGGAGGAAAGCTGGAAGATGCCGTAGGAGGTGCCTCCCATGCGGTCCCAGCCGATGCGGCCCGGGTCGCCCCCGGACTCGAACAGGGTGGCCAGCCTGCCGGGAATGTCCTGCTTCCCCGTCTCCTCGCCGGTTTGTTCGGCGGATTGGGCCGCGTTGTCCGCAGATAGCGCGTGTTCGGCCGGGTTCGTCCCGTCTTGCGTGGACTGCTTCGGCTGGTTCTCGGCCTGGTGTGACTCCTGCAGCTTGGTCAGGGTGGCCAGCATGTCCATGCGCATGGAGGAGCCCATGTCCTGCGGAGAGAAGGGGGTGCCCGAGGCGGCCGTGCCGCCTCCTTCCTGGGCCATGGACTGCTCCAGGAACCGGTTGGCCATGGAAAGTTCCATGTTGGCCTGCACCGACTGCAGCGTGGCGCCGAAGTCCGCTTGAGGCGACTGGCGTCGGTTTTCCGGCAGTTCGACGGCGTGGTCGAAATGGTTGATTTGCGTGGCTTTCAGGGGGATGTGGCTCATGCTTCACTCCGCTTGGGGCAGGAGGAAGCAAAGAGCGTGCCGCTTACTCCGAGGCCGCGCGGAGGGCGCGCATCAGCGGGCGGGCGGACCCGGGCACGGCCGCGCCGTGGCCCAGCGCCACTCCGCGCATGGTGGCGTTGTCCCCATAGGACTGGCGAACACCGCTGCGGGAGGCCGTGATCAGCTGCGTCTTGACCTGCGCGCCCAGCTCGTATCCGGTGGCGTCGGTGAAGAGCACCACCCCGCCCAGGGCCTCGCTCAGGGCCACCTGGTCGCGGGCCATCTCCTCGCCGCTCACCTGACGCACGTCAGCTCCCAGGTCCATGGAGTTTTCCACCAGTCCGTCCAGGGTGTCGTCGTCCATGACGAGATAGAGCAGGGATGTCTTGCTGAACCCGGCTTGCACGCCCGCGCCCAGCCAGGTGAGCTTGTAGAATACCGGCGGGCCGAAGCCGCCGTCCACCCCGACTCGCGCCGTGAGTACACCCCGGCCCGAGCCGCCTTGGAAAACGATGCCCGCGCCGGTGACTTCCGGGAATACCATCACGGCGCGCGCGTTGGGCAGCAGTTCGGCCAGGGCGGCGTTTTCCGGCTTGGCCGCCAGCCGTTCCACGGCCAGTGCGGATTGCTCCAGCACGTCGGCCAGATGCGGCGGAATCTCCGGCTCGGGCGGCGGGGTTCCGGAGTTCTTGGCGGAGCAGGCGGCCAGGAGAAGGACCGCCAGCAACAGCGGCAGCGGCGAGCGGATTCGACGCGGAATTATGATCATGACTGCATACTACAGCCTGCGGCCGGACAGGGAAAGAGCCTCGTATACACCAACGGTTGATTCAGGTAGGGAAGGGCAATGCCGTGTCATATCGAATCGCAAGTCCCTGGTGATGTTGACGGACTGTTCAGTGTGGTGCGCGAGGCGGTCATGGACCTGCACGACCGGGCAGAATACCACAGCCCCTTGTCGCGGGTGCGGGACAAGACCGCCGGTCTGGAGGAATACCGCGATGCCCTGGCCCGCCTGCACGGGTTCGTGGCACCCGCCGAGCGGACAGTTGGCCGGGCGCTGGAGGGGCTGATGGAGTTGTCCTCCAGGCGGCGGCTTTCCCATCTTGAGGACGACCTGCTTTTTCTGGGCCTGTCGCGGGCGGAGATCGACGCCCTGCCCCGCTGCGAGAGCCTGCCCACGATGAACGAGCCCTCCGAGGCCCTTGGCGTGCTCTATATCCTGGAAGGATCCAGGCTGGGCGGCAAGGTGCTGGCCGCCGCGACCAGGGAAAGCCTCGGTCTCGCCGGACGCGGATGCGCCTATTTCGATTCCGCCGGTGCGGACGTGGCTCCCATGTGGCGGTCCTTTCGCCGGGAAGCGGCCGGACTGCTGCCCGATGCCGGCCATCGCCGCCGGTTCGTGGATTCCGCCCGGCGGGGCTTCGAGTTGGTGAACGACTGGCTTGGAGGAACGAGTGGCTGAGGGGACATACATCGACGACGCCGGCCGCGAGGTGGACCTGTCCTCCTGCGAGCGCGAGCCCATCCACATTCCCGGAGCCATCCAGCCTCACGGTCTTTTTCTGGCCCTGCGCGAACCGGACCTGACAATCGCTGTGGTTTCGGATAACGTCCAGGATTTTCTGGGGAAGGAAGCGAAGGACCTGCTCGGGACCGGCTTCGAAGAGTTGTTGGATGAGACGGATGGCCTGCATCGCGCCCTGGCCGAGGACGACCTGGAGCGAGCCAACCCCATGCGGGTCCGGCTGGCCGCGGACGACGCGCCCTACGACCTGGCCCTGCACCGCTCCCAGGGGCTCCTGCTGGCCGAGTTGGAGCCCTCGCGCGACCGGGACGCGATTGAATTGGCCCGCCGCATCCGTCTGGCCATGGCCGATTTGCAGCGGACCGAGGGCCTGCAAGACCTCTTCGAGGCGGCGGTGTGCGTGGTGCGGGACCTGACCGGCTTCGAGCGGGTCATGGTCTACCGCTTCGACAAGGAGTGGAACGGGCAGGTGGTGGCGGAGGACAAGGCGGATCACCTGACGCCCTATCTGGGGCTGCGCTATCCGGCATCGGACATCCCCAAACAGGCCAGGGCCCTGTACTCCCTGAACAAGGTGCGCCTCATCGCGGACAGTGCCTACCAGCCCGCCCACCTGGTCCCGGGGGGGAATCCGCTCACCGGCGAGCCGCTGGACCTCTCCCTGGTGGGGCTGCGCAGCGTCTCGCCCATCCACCGCGAATACCTGGGCAACATGGGGGTGACGGCCTCCATGTCCATCGCCCTCAACCGCCGGGAGACACTGTGGGGCATCATCGCCCTGCATGACCACCGGAGCCCCCGCTATCCCTCCTATGAACTGCGACGCGCGTGCGAGTTGGTGGGCGACAGCGTGGCCCTGCTCATTTCCGAGCGGGAGGCCATGCGCGAGTACGACGCCCTGCGCGAGAAGGACTCCCTGCGTCGGGAACTGACTGGGCGGATGCAGCAAGCCGATGATTTCCTTGAAGCCCTGCTCACCGGCAGCCCGGATCTGCGCGACGTGGCCGGGGCCGAGGCGGTGGCCGTCATCTGGCGCGGTGAAGTGCGCGGCCTCGGACCGCTGCCGCCAGAGAAGCGGCTGCGCGAGCTGGCCGCGGCCATAGCCGAGCGCGACACCGGCGGGCTGTGGGCCAGCCAGTCCCTGCCCGAGGACCTGCCCGGGTTCGAGGACATTCAAGAGACCGCCTGCGGCGTGCTGGCCGGGGCCATAAACCGCGACCGGCACGAGTACGTGCTCTGGCTGCGTCCGGAGCGGGCGCGCGTCGTCTCCTGGGGCGGCAACCCGGAGAAACCGGTCCGGGCGAAAGAGGGGGAGTCCGGCCTGGTCCTGCATCCCCGCACATCCTTCGAGTTGTGGAAGCAGGAGGTGCGCGGGCGGGCCGAGCCTTGGAGCCGGGCCGAGGAGGAGGCCGCCTCCAGGTTGCGGGTGAACCTGGTGGACGAAGCCATCACCCGGGCCAACCGGGAACTGCGGCTGGTCAACGAGCGCTTGCGGGAGAAGAACGCGGAGATGGACTCCTTCGCCTATGTGGTCTCCCATGACCTCAAGGAGCCGCTTCGCGGCCTGCAGTTCCATTCCAAGACCCTTCTGCGCGACCACGGAGACAAGCTGGACGAGAAAGGGATCCACAAGCTGGAGCGCATCAAGGGGCTCTCGGAGCGCATGACGGGACTGATGGACGCCCTGCTGGAATATTCGCGCATGGGGCGGACGGAGCTTCGTGTCCAGGAGTGCGACCTGAACGAGGTTGTGGAGAACGTCCTCGAGCTTCTGCGGACCTCGGTCGAGCGGAAGGGCTTCGAGGTGCGGATTCCAGAGCCCTTGCCGTGTGTCAGCTGCGATCCGGTCAAGATCGGCGAGGTCTACAACAACCTGATTTCCAATGCCCTCAAATACAATGACAAGGCCGAAAAGTGGATCAAGCTTGGCGCCGACGAATCGAACGGTGAAGCTTGGCTGTACGTCCGCGACAACGGCATCGGCATCGAGCAAGAGCACCACGGCGACATTTTCGGCATGTTCAAGCGGTTGCACGGCCGCGAGGAGTGGGGCGGCGGCACTGGTTCCGGTTTGGCCATGGTGGCCAAGATACTGGAACGGCACGAAAGTTCCATCAAAGTGGAGTCCGAACCCGGGGAAGAAACCACATTTTACTTCAATTTACCCCTTTGCGGGGGGTGACAACCCCGTTTTGGGGCATTAGACAACATTGAGGCGCTCAGCTAGAGTCGCTTACCAATTCGAGGCAGGTTTTTCCAAGAACAAGACAAGGAGTTTTTCCCATGGCCCAGGCCAAAGAAGGCGACAAGGTCAAGGTCCATTATACCGGCAAGCTGGATGACGGCACCGTGTTCGATTCCTCCGAGGGCCGCGAGCCCCTGGAGTTCAAGGTGGGCGACCAGATGGTCATCCCCGGGTTCGAGAATGCTGTGGTGGGCCTTGAGGAAGGCGAATCCACCACCATCAGCTTTGGCCCGGAAGATGGCTACGGCAATTATCAGGAAGGCCTCAGCGCCAATATCTCCAAGGAACAGATTCCCGAGCACATCCAGCCCGAAGTGGGCATGATGCTGCAGTTCACCACCGAGACCGGCGAGCCCGCCCACGTGGTGGTCACCGAGATCGGCGAAGAGGAGATCACCCTCGACGCCAACCACCCCCTCGCGGGGCAGAACCTCACCTTCGAGATCACGCTGCAAGAGATCGAGTAGCCTCGTTTTCCATACGGCTCGAAAGGCCCGTCCCGGAAGGCTTCCGGGGCGGGCCTTTTTCATGTAGTGTCTGCGGCCTGGAAGCAAGGAGGTCGCATGCTGCTGGACGAGCACCGCAGCAAGGCCCTCTTCCGCGAGGCCGGACTGCCCGTGCCCCGGGGCGTTCTGCTCAGCGCGGATGAGCGGCCGGCCGTTCCGTTTGATCCTCCCTGGGTGGCCAAGTCCCAGGTGCTGGCGGGCGGACGCGGCAAGGCGGGCGGAGTGGTGGCGGTGGAGAGGGCGGAGGATCTGGAACCCGCCCTTGACCGGTTGTGGGGCCTTCGCATCGGCGGCAAGCCCACCCGGCTGGTCCGCCTGGAACCCCGGTCGGACATCGACCGGGAACTGTACCTTTCCTTCGCGGTCTCGCGCGAGCGCGGCGGGCTGGTCCTGGCCGTGCGCGGCGCGGGCGGGGTGGATGTGGAGTCCGCGGACGACTCCCGCACTCTGGTGCAGGACATCGATCTGCCGGACGGTCCATCGCCGCATCAGGTGCGGGCCGCCTTCTTCGCCCTCGGCCTTCCCCCCCACATGTTCCGCGACTTCGCCGCCCTGGTGGGGCGGCTGTTCGAAGCGGTGCGCGATCGGGGACTGCTGCTGGCGGAGATCAATCCCCTGGCCGTCACGCCGGACGGGTCCTTCCTCTGCCTGGACGGCAAGGTGGAAATCGACGACGCCTCCCTGGCCGCCGACCCGGAGCTGGAGCGGTTCTTCGAACCCCTGCACCACACCCCGGAGGAAAGCGAGGCGCGCGCCGCCGGACTGGCCTACGTGGGCCTGGACGGCTGGGTGGGGCTGCTGGCCAACGGCGCCGGCTTGGCCATGGCCACCATGGACACCCTCAACCTGGCCGGGCTGCCCGCGGCCAACTTCCTGGACCTGGGAGGCGCGGCCGACGTGGCCCGCATGCGCCGGGGGCTGGACCTGCTCTTTGGCGACACCCGGGTGCGGGCGGTGTTCATCAACCTGTACGGCGGCATCCTTTCCTGCGCCGACGTGGCCCGCGCCCTGCAAAGCGCCCTGGACGGCCGAGCGCCGGAAAAGCCACTGGTGGTCCGCATGGCAGGCAATGGGGCAGAGGAGGGCAGGCGACTGCTGGCCGACCTGGACCTCAAGGGCATCCACCCGGCGGAAACCATGCCCAGCGCCCTGGAGCTGCTCGGCAACATGGGGCCCCGGGTGCAATGGAACGGACCAGCCCCCGGCGCGGAGGACGAGGCCAATCCCGGGGCCGCCTTGCCCGTGGTCCTGGACACGGGGGAGCGTTCACAGCCCGACGCGCTGCGCCTCACCGGGGAGACCCGGGTGCTGGTGCAGGGTATCACCGGCAAGGTCGCCGCTGGCCACACCCGCCGCATGCTGGATTACGGCACCAACGTCGTGGGCGGGGTGACGCCCTTCAAGGGCGGACAGACCGTGCACGGCCTGCCGGTCCACGACTCGGTGGAAGAGGCCGTGCGCGAGCACGACGTGGAACTCTCCGTGGTCTTCGTGCCAGCCTCCTTCGCCCCGGACGCCATTCTGGAGGCCGCCCGCGCCGGGGTTCCCTGGGTGGTCTGCATCACCGAGGGCGTGGCCCAGCAGGAGATGCTGCGCCTTCTCCCCAAACTCGAGCGACTCGGCACGCGGCTCATCGGCCCCAACACCCCCGGCGTCATCGCCCCCGGCCGGGCCAAGGCGGGCATCATGCCCGTGGACCCCTTCACCCCCGGGCGCGTGGCCATCCTCTCCCGCAGCGGAACCCTTACCTACGAGGCGGCCGCCCGGCTCTCCCGCGCGGGCATCGGGCAAAGCCTGGCCCTGGGCATCGGCGGCGACCCCTTCGTGGGCGGCGGATTCGCCGAAGCCCTGGACATGCTGGCCGATGACGGGGAAACTGACGCGGTACTGCTTCTAGGCGAAATCGGAGGCCGGGCCGAGGAGCGGCTGGCCGAGCACGTGCTGCGCACCGGCTTCGCCAAGCCCCTGGCCGCCTTCCTGGCCGGGGTCACAGCCCCGCCGGGCCGTCGCCTGGGCCACGCCGGGGCCATTCTGGAGGAGTCGAGCGGCGAGGTGGCGAGCAAGATCCACGCACTGCGCTCGGCGGGTGTCGAATTGTGCCCGGACCTGGAGAGCATTCCCGGCGTCATGGCCGGGCTGCTCGAGTGAACCGAACTTGCGAGCGAGGACACCATGGCGCGAATAAAGCGTTCCTACATCATCTACCTCCTGGCCGTGGTGGCCGCCGGCTACCTCGCCTTCTACTTCGCGGGCAAGAGCGTGGACGTGGAGCCGGACAGCGGGGCGGAGATGGCCGAAGAGGCCGAGCAACGTCCTGACACGGCCCGCGAGACCCTGGAAAAAGAGGGCGTGGACCTGCCCCCGCCCTCCTTTGACGACAACGCCACGGCTCCCTTCCAGCAGCCTTCTGGCGAAGAAGCGGAACAGGATGAGCCCGCCCCGCCGCCGCAGCCAGACCGCGAACCAACAGCCCCAAGTGGCGGGAAAAACGCCGCCGGGGAAGAAACACCGCGGCCGCCCTCCCTGCAGGGCGAGATGGTCGAGGACGCCGTGGTGCCCCTCTCCTTCGTGGACGAGCTGGCGGAGTATTGCGTCTCCCGCTACCTGCCCCCGCGCACCCGGGCCAACCCTTCGGACGAGCCCCTGAACAGGCTGACCTTCAAGGCGCTGAACATGCGCTTCGGCCTGGACCGCGACGCCTTCGGCCGAGGACCGGATTCCGCCCTGGCCATGCGCAAGGAAATCCTTGGCTACGCCTTCCAGCCCGGCTTCATCGAATACCTGGCCGACCTCTACTCCGCCGAGTTCGCCGACACCCTGGTGCGCCAGGCGGAGGAGGCCATGCGCGAGTATCGTCTGGGCGAGGGCGAATTCGAACGTCGCGCCCTCTCCGACGCGGACATCCGGGGCATGCTCCGCGCCTTCGCAGCCCAGGCCGACGGAGCCGGGCGCATCTTCGATGCCCTGGCCAAGGCCCCCAAGTTGATGGGCCTTGTGGCCGATCACCAGCAGGCCGCGGATATGGTCCTGGAAGCCCACCGTAAGTTCGACAGCCGCGAGAACCTCAGCCCGGAACAGGTGGACGAGCGCGGCGCGGCAATCAAACGGGCCATCGCCCGGCGCGAGCAGATGCGCGAACGACTCACCGCCCGCGTGCGCAAGGCCGCCGGAGATGTGGTGCTCTCCGACGCCGAGGTCCTCTACTTGACCACCTGGGCCTACCGCCGCCACCAGGACTTCCCGGATTGGCGGGCTTCCCTGGAGGAAGCCGGGGCGGCCCTGCGCGATCTCTCCAGGCTGCTGCTGGAAGAAGCCGGGGAGCTGTAGGAAGGGAAAGATTTCGCCCTTCGGGCGACCAGGGCCTGCGCGGCCCTGGACCCGCAGCAAACTACGTTTGCATTTGTGTTCGCGGGTTGGCGGGCGGCAGGTGAAAAGCCAGGGAGCACCACGGCGAATTTGTTGTTGGCGCCTTTCCACCCGGAAAAACCTCGCCGGGCTTCCTGGCTGCCGATTCATGTGCCGCCCAGCCGGGCTGGAGCCTGCCGATCCTTCCAAGCGTCTCTGGCGGGGAAAAGCGGATTTTCCCCACGTTCTCCCACGCACCAGCGCCGGCCTCATGCCGTTGACACATAGGCGTTTGACACAGCTTCTCCCATTCCACACCTTTTTGCTCTTTGCTTGACAGTTTTCACAAGGCCTGTGGTATAAATTCATGCACGTGTGAGCGGTGTCCCATGTAAAAGGCTTCCGTCGCCAAGCGGTCCGGTGCTTGGCGGCTGTCCCGAGCGGAACGCTGTGTACAACCCGCTTCCCAGGGGGGCGTCATGACTCTTGAATTCACCACGCGGGCCGTTCTCTTCCTTCTGCTGATCGGCTTCGGCCTCGCCATGTCCATCCTCTCGCTCCTCGAGAACAGGGTGGACTGGGTCAGCCGATTGTGCAGCGTGTTCGGATCAGGGTGCCGGCGAACGGCCCGGTTCTCGCTGCTGGCCGTTCCGGTGGCGGTATGGGGGGTGGTGTTCTACGTGGTCTTGCTCGCGGCCGTGTTCTGGGCGGACCCGTTCGTATTCTGGTTCGTCATGGCCGGTCTGGGATTCGAGCTGACCTTTGTTCGCATATTGGTCGTGGCTCGAATATTCTGCATCTTCTGCGTCCTGAACGCTGTGGCCATAGTTGGGCTGGCAGCCCTTGCGGCCTCTCCCGGAATGCTCTGGGAAGCGGCGGCCACGGCTCTCTTTTTCTACATTGTCTCAGGCGTTTGGCTGAACATTGAAAACGAGGGGGAACTGGAGTCCGAGGACGAATCGAGCGAATACGAATCCGAGGATCACGGCGTGGCGGCGAAGGTGGACGGCCGCCCCATCACCGAGGATGAAATCCAGCGGCCACTGATTCAGGACATTCACCAGCACCAGATGGAGGTATTCCGCCTCAAGCGCGACATGCTCGACACATTTCTACGCGAAGAGGTCTTGCGGCTGGAGGCGGAGCGGAGGGGCATCCAGTTGAGCAGGCTCGTCCAGGAGCACGCCCTGTGCGGACTGGAATCAGACGACGAGGAGTGTCACAAGCGCATCGAGGAATTCGCCGACGAACTGGCCGCCAATCATGAAATCGAGATACTCATGCGCCCGCCTCCGCTGCCGTGCGTGAATCTGGATGTGACCGGCAGCCCGGCCAAGGGGCCCGACGACGCCGAGGTCGTGGTGGTTGAATTCTCCGATTACATGTGTCCCGCCTGCGGGAACGCGCACGAGGAAGCCAAGAAGGTCCAGGAGCATTTTCAGGGGCGGGTTCGCTGGGTGTTCATGAATTTTCCCCTGCCCATGCATCGGGGCGCGGACGTCATGGCCCGGGCCGCGCTCTGCGCGCGTGAGCAGTACGCCTTCTGGGAATACCAGGACAGGATGTTCGTCCTGGGCGGCTATCCCGGGTTCGACGGACTGGTGGACGTCGCCGGAGAGTTGGGGCTTGAAACCAAGCCGTTTCGCGAATGCCTGGAGCAGGGACGGCACAAGGACAAAGTGGATAACGACTTCCACGAGGGGCGGTCCGTTGGCGTCGTCTCCACCCCGACATTCTTCATCAACGGCCGCATGCAGCGCGGCATGCGCTCCCACAAGGAAGCTATCCGCATCATCGAGGAAGAAGAGCAGCGATGTATCCGGCTGCGGAGAAAGAAGTCCCGGGCAAAGGATCACAGCCATGGGCTGTGGTAAAAAAGCATTTCGCCCTTCGGGCGACCAGGGGCTGCGCGCCCTCTGGACCCTGCGGCAAAGTAACTTTGCATGTGTATTCGCGGGATGGCGCGCGGTGGGATCGCGAGCGGGAGTACCCCGGCGTTTGGGTGAGTGTGGGGCACGTCCACCCGGTTAAAACGGATGCCCCGGCTGTCCGGCTTCACATGCGTTGGACGCGGAATTGGGCTGGAAACCCCCGGCTCACATAGTATCTCGCCCCGAGCGAAGCGAGAGGTATGCGAATTTTTTGCAAGGATGGTGGGCTGGTGTGGGGGAGGAAGGAAACCTTATTCAAGCGAAAAAAAGGTTTCCTTCCTCCCCAGCCGCCCTGAGCTTCCACCCCGGTCGACGTCCTGTATTCTCCCCAGCCCTTCTTCCCCGCTTTTACAGCAGTTTCAGCCGGTAGTTGAATTCCGAGATGCGTTGGGCGTGGGGGACGGATTTGGGTTTGGACTCGTGGAGGTTGGCCAGGATGGTGTAGCCCGCCTGGCGCAGATCGGGGATTTCCTTGGACAGGTCCACGGGCCAGCCGGGGTAGACCCAGGTGGTTTCCCCGAAGGTGCGCGCCCAGAGGGGTTCGCCCTTGGGGCTGAAGTAGGGCATGCCGACCTTGACCTCGTCGGCCAGGTGGCGGGAGAGGCACAGCGGCCACATGCCGCCGACCACCAGCCCCAGCGGCAGGGGGCTGGCCAGGGGCATGGCCAGCAGGTCCTCGCGCGGCAACTCAGGCGAGACGAAGGCCCCGGAGAAGCCGAGTTCGGCCATGGCCTGCACCGCCTGGGGGTTGCCAAGGTTGCAGAAGGGACCGGCCCAGACTTCGGCCTCGGTGCCTTCCGGCAGCAGGTCCATTTGCCAGGGGGCGTTGAGCACGATGCGCCGCGCCCCGGAGGTGATGACGTCGCGCAGGGCCAGCCGGGCCCATTCCTCCTCGCCCGGCCACAGCACTGGGGGCATCCACCACCACAGCCGCTGGCGCATGGTGCGGTTCACATCCCGTGGCGAGCCGGGCTTGAGCCAGATGCCGACCTCCCCGGCCGGCCGGCCGGAGGGCGGGCGGCGGTGCACGTCCAGACGCTGCATGCGTTTGGGTGGTGGAGCGGGTTTCAGCTTGGGTGCTTTGAACGGGCTCTTGGAGGGCTTGCGCGTGGGAATGGCCTCCAGTTCCTTGCGCATGGCCGCCAGGGCTTCCAGAAGTTCGGGCTCGCGGCGGTCGATGAGCAGCACGGGGGTGCCCGGCCG
The DNA here is from genome assembly GCF_000711295.1 of Desulfohalovibrio reitneri. Taxonomy (NCBI): domain Bacteria; kingdom Pseudomonadati; phylum Thermodesulfobacteriota; class Desulfovibrionia; order Desulfovibrionales; family Desulfovibrionaceae; genus Desulfohalovibrio; species Desulfohalovibrio reitneri. The sequence goes on from NZ_JOMJ01000003.1 coordinate 375,484, forward strand.
GGGCATCTTGTCTTTGGGCCGGATGTCGTAGCGGCCGCCCTTGGGCACGTTGCGCGTCACCCGCAGGGTCATGTGGCCGGGCTCGTCCTCGCTGCCCACCCGCAGCCGGTCGTCCTTGAGCAGGGGCTGACGCGGGGTGAGGGGGGCCTTGCCCTGGTATGGCTTGCCGATCTTGCCCACGAAGAGGCCGGAAGCGGTGGAGGTGGCCGGAGTGACCACCGGATGCGGCTTCTGCGGGAGGAAGGAGCCGTGGGTGGAGGGGCGGCCAAGGGCCTGTTCCAGCAGGTCCATGGCCAGCTTTTTGGAGTCGGCCGAGCCTTGGCCGTCGCGCAGGGCGCGGTAGGCGGCCACGGTGTAGTAGACGTAGTGCGGCCCCTTCTTGCGGCCCTCGATCTTCCAGCAGGCCACCCCAGGGGTCTCGGCCAGCAGCTTCACCAGCACGTCCAGGGAGAGGTCGCGGCAGGAGAAGAGGCGGCCCTGCGCCCCCTTGCCGGAGTAATACCGGCGGCATGGCTGCACGCAGCGCCCGCGCAGGCCGCTCTTGCCGCCCAGGAAGCTGGACCACCAGCAGCGGCCCGAGACGCCGTAGCACAGCGCGCCGTGCACGAAGACCTCAAGGTCCACTCCTTCCGGCCGGGCTTGGTCGAACTGGCGGATTTCGTCGATGGTCAGTTCGCGCGGCAGAATGACCCGCTCCACGCCCAGCCTTGCGGCCTGGGCCATGGCGGCGGGATGGGTGGCCGCGCCCAGGGTGGAGAGGTTCAGCCGCCCCTTGAACCCCGCGGCCCGGGCCAGGGCGGGCACGGCCGGGTCGGAGAAGATGAGGGCGTGGGGCGCGGCGTCGCGGCTCAGCCGGGCCAGCATGCGCCCCGCCTGCTCCACCTCGTCCGGCTTGAGCATGACGTTGAGGGGGACGTGCAATTCGGCGCCGCGTTTTTCGGCCAATTCGCGCAGCCGTCCCAGTTCGCGCACGCCGAAGTTGTCCGCCTCCATGCGGGCGCTGAAATGCTTGGGCGCGGCGTACACGGCGTCCGCCCCGGCCGCCAGGGCCGCCAGGAAGGAATCGGGATCGCCCGCGGGCGCGAGTATTTGCGGGGTGGCTGCGTTCATTGTATGAGAGACCTCCGGAAGGTGCCCGCCGGGAAAGTCCGGCGAGAGGGCGCGACACGCTAAACGAGAGCACAATGGTTGACAAGCCCCGAGCCCAAGTCAAGGTCCTGGCCCGCACCGACCTGGACGAGCCGGAGGGCTGGCAGTTCCTGCTGACCCTCTCCTCGCCGGGATGGAAGGAGGCGGACTGGTCGCCCGGCCAGTTCCTCATGCTCCGCCCCTTTACCTACCGTTTCGATCCCCTCTGGGCCAGGCCGTTCTCCATCGCCTGGGCCGACGAAGAGGGGGTGAGCCTGCTCATCCGCCAAGCCGGGCGGGGCACCGCCCACATCGCGCAGATGGAGCCCGGGGACGAAGCGGACATCTGGGGGCCGCTGGGCACCTCCCTGACCGTGGAGCGCGACACGCCTACCCTTCTGCTGGCTGGGGGAGTGGGGCTGGCTCCATTCATCGGCTATACCCTGCGCCATCCCAAGCCGGAAAACCTTCATTTGCTGCTGGGCCACACCCTGCCCCTGACCGCCTACCCCCAGGCAGTGCTGGAAGGCGACTGGAAGACCGAGACCTTCCGCCAGCGCACCAGCGAGGAACTGGAGCGTTTCGTCAGCCTGCTGGAGGAGCGCATCAGTGAATTCGCCGGGCGCGGCGGGCTGGTGCTGGCCTGCGGGCCGCACCCGTTCCTGCGCACGGCGGCCAGGCTGGCGGCGAAGTACGGCGCGTGGATGCAGGTTTCCCTGGAGAATCGCATGGCCTGCGGCGTGGGCGCCTGCCTGGGCTGCGCCGCCCACCACAAGCGCGACGGCCTGGTGCAGAGCTGCACGCGCGGCCCCGTTTTCTGGGCGGACCAGTTGGAGTGGGAGGAATAGATGGACCTGTCCGTTTCCGTCGGCCCCCTGCGGCTGAAGAACCCCGTGCTGACCGCCTCCGGCACCTTCGGCTACGGCCTGGAGTTTTCCCGCTACGGCGACCTGTCCAAGCTGGGCGGCATCGTGGTCAAGGGGCTATCCCTCAAGCCGCGGCAGGGCAACCCCATGCCCCGCATCGCCGAGACCCCCTGCGGCATGCTCAACGCCATCGGCATCCAGAACATCGGGGTGGAGGCGTTTCTCAAGCAGAAACTGCCCCGCCTGCCCCACGACCGGACCGCGATCATCGCCAATCTCTACGCCTGCGACGAGGCGGAGTTCGGCGAACTGGCCGGGGTGCTGGCCGGAGAGGAGGGCATCGCCGCCCTGGAGGTCAACGTCTCCTGCCCCAACGTCAAGAGCGGCGGTGCGGCCTTCGGACGCGACCCCTCCGTGGTCCATCGCGTGACCGAGGAGGTCAAGAAGCGGAGCGGGAATACGCCGGTGATGATCAAGCTCAGCCCCAACGTGGACGACATAGCCCTGGCCGCCCGCGCGGCCGAGGAAGGCGGGGCCGACGCGGTGTCGGCCATTAATACCCTCGTGGGCATGGCCGTGGACGTGCGCACCCGCAAGCCCGCCCTGGCCAACATTGTTGGCGGGCTGTCAGGTCCGGCCATCAAGCCGGTGGCCCTGCGCTGCGTGTACCAGATCGCCCGGGCCGTCTCCTTGCCGGTGGTGGGGCTGGGCGGCATCTCCTCGGCCGAGGACGCCCTGGAGTTCATGCTGGTCGGGGCCAGCGCCGTCCAGGTGGGCACGGCCAACTTCATCCGGCCGGACTTCGCCTTCGACTTGGTGGACGAGCTGGAAAAGCTGGCGGGCGAACTGGGCATCGAGAGCCTGGACGCCTACCGGGGCTCCCTGGAAACCTGATGCGCAGCCTGCACGGTCGCAGCGACCGCCGCGTGGTCATCGACGACCGGCCCGGCCACTACCTGAGCTTTCCCGACGTGCTCGCCTTGAAGGACGGGTTGCTTCTCTGCGTCTATCGCGAGACCGAGGGGCACCATACTCCGCGCCGCCAGCGGCTGCTGCTGCGCGAGAGCCCGGACGGCGGGCGGAGCTGGGGGGAGGCGCGCATTCTCCATCCCCGCGCGGCCCACTGCCCTCGTATCGCCCGGCTGGACGCGTGCGAGCTGGCCGTCATCAACGAAGCGGGGCGTTGCCTGCACCTTTCCCTGGACGAGGGGCGTACCTGGGCCACCCAGGAGGCGGGAGGCCTGGCCCACGACATGCTGGACCGGCCCATGGCCCTGGACGGCGAGCGAGTCCTCACCTGCGGCCACACCCACCGGGGGCAAGCTGCCCAGCCGCGCATCGCCCAGGCCCCGGCCGAACAAATGGCCTACCTCAGCTATAACAGGGGGCGCTCCTTCCAGCCCCTGTCCGTGCTCAACCACGACCCCTGCCTGGTGCTCTGCGAGGCATCGCTCACCCGCCTGCCGGACGGACGCATCCTGGCCCTGCTGCGGGAGAACTCCGGGGTCTACGAGCCCATGTATTTCGTTGTCAGCGAGGACGAGGGGCACACCTGGTCCGATCCCCGGCCCACCCCGCTCATCGGCCACCGGCCCACGGTGGGCCTTACCGCCTCGGGCAAGCTGCTCGTCACCTACCGCGACGTGGGGCCGGAGCCGGGTGTGGCCGCCTGGCTGGGCGACCTCTCCGAGTTGGGGGAGTTCGCGGTGCACGGAGCGGCCGGAGGGGAGTGCGCTGTGATTGGCGATGCTCTGGAGTGCGGCGCGGGCGCGCGATACGCCCTGCGCCCCTTGACCGACCCAGCCTCGGCCCGGGCTGAGCTGGAGTTGGACGCGGAGGTCCTTTCCGGCGCGGTGCGGGTTCGCTTCGGCGGAGTGTGGTGGCGCGTGGAGCGGGACGGCGCGCGGGCCGAGGCCTCCGGTGCGCGGCGTCTGCCTCTGGAGAAAGGCGCGCGGCGGCTACATTTCTGGTATGAGCCGGGGCGGGTCGTGCTGCGTGTGGACGGCCGCCGTAGGGAGCGGCGCGTGGCCATGGACCGTGATGCCAGGCCGATCATTCTGGATTCCTTCGGGGAGAAGCCGCGCTGGTTGCTGCGCGGCATGCGCCAGCGGGTCATCGAGCCGTGCCGTCAGCGAGATTACTTGCTGGACTGGAACCCGGAGCAGGGACCGCCGGACGCCTGGGCCGCCGGACGGGTGCTGGAGCTGTGGAACCAGCGCGGCGTGTGGGGCGGCGACATGGGCTATTCCGGATGGTGCGAGCCCGAGCCGGGCCGCTTTTTCTGCGCCACCCACGTGGTCGAGCCGGGCGAGGGGTACAGGCGCGGCTTTTCGTCCAAGGTGGTGGGAATCCATTTCAACGAGGACGACTTCGCCTGAGCCATCAGGCGCTGAGCGAAGTGCCGCAAAGCGGACGTGCCCGCGCAAGATTCGCCATGCGCGGGCACATCCGTCTTGAGGCGGGCGGCGTTGTCCCGGCTCACTCCTCCGCTTTTTCCTCCGCCGCGCCCGCTTCGTCCCGGCGCTTGAAACCGAAAAAGGAGTTGGCCCAGACAAGGGACTCATAGTAGTCGCGGGCAACCTCCAGCGGTTCCAGCCGCAGCTCGCGCATGAGGGTGTCCAGACGGTCCCAATCCCCCTTTTCGAAGCAGGCGGCCAATTCCAGCCACAGGGCGTGTTCGTTCTCGTCGCCACACAGGGCGGCCTTGATGGAGTCATCCAGGGGGACGTTTTTGAGAATCCGATCCATGGGCGCGTCCAGCATGGGCTCGAGCAGCGAGAACAGGCCCAGTAGAAAAATCTCGTTGGCCGTAGCCTCCGGCATGCCTTGCCCCAAAGCCACCCGTTCCAGGAATTTGCCCCGGATGGCCGAAAGGTAGGGAATTTCATGCGTCTTGCCCTCGGGCACGAGGTCGGTGAGGATGATGAGGCGCAGCCAGTTGCGGACCTTGTTCCACCCCAGGATGACCACCGCCTGCTTGATGGAGGATATTTTCCGGGTAAAGGAGAAGGCTGCGGAGTTGAGGTAGGAGAGCAGACGGTAACTTATGGAGACGTCGGTCTCCACCATCCTGGCCAACTCGTCGAAATCCGGTTCGCTTCGCTCCAGGATGCGGAAGAGGCTCAGCCGGGAGGCCTCGTTGGAGGACAGCTTGCGGCCGGGCACGATCTCCGGCTTCTGGAAGAAAAAGCCGCCGAAGAGGTCGAAGCCCATGGACGACACGGCGTGGTAGCGCTGGCGGTCCTCCACGCGTTTGGCCAGCACATCCGCGTCGTACCGGCGCGCGCCGGCCAGCAGCCGCTTGAGGTCGAAGTCGTCGTTTTCCAGGGCGTCCACCACCAGCACGTCAGCCAGCTTGTAGAGGTCGCCGTACTGCTGCTCGGCCGTAAAGTTGTCCACGGCCAGCCGGTAGCCTTCCTCCTTGAGGCGGCGCAGGGCGCCCAGCAACTGGCGGGAGAGGCTGTCCGGCTCGGCGAATTTGATGACCGCCATGCCCGAGGGCAGGGCCAGCGGCAGGTCCTCGAGGATGGAGCGCTCGTCGAAGGTGATCAGGCCGAACTTGGTCTGCTGCCTGCCCGTGTCGGGATGGATGAAGGCCGAGGCGGCCACTTCCAGAGTGGCCAAGTGGCTGTCGGAAATGTTGGCGGTCTCGGCGTCCCGCCGGTCGCGGTAGAAGAATTCGTATCCCCATACCTCGGACGAGCGGGTGAAAATTGGTTGCCGGGCGAAAAATGTCGGGGTGTATGCTGTCTCGCTCGGTTGCTGAATCATATGGTCTCCCGGGCACCCCCCAGGCCCGAAACGGGACAATGGCTCACACAAGGCCTTTTTGCAAGGTCCGGCGGCTGCCGGCGCTTTTGGCGCGGCTGAAGGGCGGCGGAGTAAAAAGGCCCGGCCTTGCGGCCGGGCCTCCGTGAATCGCTATGGTGGTGGGGCGGGAACGCCGAAGAGGACGTCCCCGGCGCGGTGTGGAGGCTAGGTGCGGGCCTGCCGGCCGCGTCCCTTCTGCTGCTGGCGTTTGGCCTGGCCGCCGGGTCGTCCGCCCTTGTGTCCGGGACGCCCGCCCTTGTTGCCGGGGCGTCCGTCGCGGTCGTCGAAGCGGCGCTCACCCGGCTGCTGCGCGGGCTTGGGCTTGTCATAGTCGAAGCCGTCCACGTGGCAGCGGTCGATGCGCTTGTTCACCACCCGCTGGATATCGCTCATCAGCCGCTGGTCGTCGCGCGTGACCAGGCTGAGGGCTTGGCCGGTGCGGCCGGCGCGGCCGGTGCGCCCGATGCGGTGGGTGTAGGTCTCGGCGGTGTCGGGCACGTCGAAGTTGATGACGTGGCTGATGCGGTCGCAGTCGATGCCGCGCGCGGCGATGTCGGTAGCCACCATGATCCGGAACCGACCGCAGCGGAAGCCGTCCAGCGCCTTCTTGCGCTGATTCTGGGTCATGTTGCCCTGCAGGAAGGTGGCCTCGCGGCCTTTGCTGCTGAGCTTCTTGGCCAGGTTCTTGGCTTTGTGCTTGGTGCGGGTGAAGATGAGCACGGACTCGTGCTCGGTCTCGTCCAGCAGGGCTTCAAGCAGGTTGCCCTTGAGGTGCTGGGCCACGGGGTAGAAGGCGTGGCTGACGCTTTTGACCGGCGCGGAGTGGGCCACCTGCACCGTGGCGGGGTCGTTGAGGATGGAGTCGGCCAGGGCGCGGATGTCTTTGGGCATGGTGGCCGAGAAGAGCAGGTTTTGCCGCTTTTTGGGCAACCGGCCCATGATGCGCTTGATATCGGGCATGAAGCCCATGTCCATCATGCGGTCGGCCTCGTCCAGCACCAGGGTGTCCACCTTGTCCAGTTCGACAACGCCCTGGTTGAGCAGGTCCAGCAGGCGGCCGGGGCAGGCAACCACCACTGTGGCCTGGCGGAAAGCCTTGATTTGCGGGCCGAAGCCAACGCCCCCGAACACGGCGGCGCAGCGGATGCCGGTCTGCTTGCCGAGCTCCACGAAGTTGTCGTGGATCTGCTGGGCCAGTTCCCGGGTGGGGGCCAGAATGAGGGTGCGCGCGGGCCGCGTTTGGCGGCGTCGGCATCCAGGAGGCGCTGCAGGATGGGCAGGGCGAAGGCGGCGGTCTTGCCGGTGCCGGTCTGGGCCAGGCCCAGCACATCGCGGCCGGACAGAACCTCGGGGATGGCGCGTTCCTGAATGGGTGTAGGCGTTTCGAAGCCGCAAGCGGCGATGCCAGCGCTGATGCGCTGGTCAAAGGAAAAAGAATCGAAGGTCACGAAGACTCCAGGGTGAAGAGGAACATCCCGCGACGGCGCGTGACGGCGGCCGCGGTTCCGGCGGGCCGGAAATGTTCTGGCAGGTCTCTGGGACGGGGGGAAAACGGGCCCGGATGGGGCCGGGGCAAGAAAATCCGCGCGTCCAGTCACGCTGAGATAGGGTCTGATGCATCAAATCGCGGGCAATGTAAAGGGCCCGGCACCACGCCGGGCCCTTCAATCCGGATTCCGCATCAGAACAGATAGAGAACTAATCTCCCGCCAGCGGAAGTCAAGCTCCTCGCCAATTTTCGTTCTGCCGCGCTTCCTCTACAGCTCCGACCAAGTCGCCTCTACGGCTGCTGCATTTTGAAGGCGCAGAATTTGCCGCACATGGCGCACTCCTTCTCCTGGGCGTGCGCCTCGCGGCGCTTGCGGACCATCTCGGGGTCCAGGGCCAGGGAGGCCATGCCGTCCCAGTCCAGCGCCTTGCGGGCGGCGGAGATGGCCCGGTCGCGCTCCACGGCGGCCGGGCGGCCCAGGGCCACCTCGCCCACCTGGGCGGCCACGCGGGAGGCCATGACGCCCTGCCGCACGTCCGAGGCGTCGGGCAGGGTGAGGTGTTCGGCCGGGGTCAGGTAGCAAAGGAAGTCCACTCCGGCGCGCACCCCGGTGGCTCCGCCGATGGCTCCGGCGATGTGGTCGTAGCCGGGGGCTGAGTCGGTGCACAGGGGGCCGAGGACGTAAAGCGGGGCGTTGTTGGTCAGCCGCTTGATGGTGCGCACCTGCGCCTCCACCTCTTGCAGGGGCACATGGCCCGGCCCCTCGATCATGCACTGCACCCCGTACTCCAGGGCGCGGGCCTGCAGGCGGCCCAGGGCGATGACCTCAAGGGTCTGGGCGGCGTCGCCCGCGTCGTGCCCCGCGCCGGGGCGCAGGCCGTCGCCCAGCGAGAGGGTGACGTTGTGCTCGCGGGCGACTTCCAGAATCTCGTCGTAGCGTTCGAAGAGGGGGTTCTCCCGGCCGTGGGCGCGCATCCAGCGGGCCAGGATGGAGCCGCCGCGCGAGACCACGCCGCAGAGCCGGTCCTCTGCCGCGGCCGCGCCCTCGCGGGTGACGCCGCAGTGCACGGTCATGAAGTCCACGCCCTGTTTGGCTTCCTTCTCGATTTCGGCCAGCAGGTCATCCGGGGAAAGATCGGCCGCGTCCCCGCCGGAGTCCAGCAGCGGCTGCACCGCGGCGTAGATGGGCACCGTGCCCAGGGGCAGGGGAGTGGCGCGGAGCATGCCCAGGCGAATGGCGTCCAGGTCGCCCGCGGTGGACAGGTCCATGACCGCGTCGGCCCCGGCGTCGTAGGCGGCTCGCAGCTTTTCGGCCTCCGCCTCGGCGTCCGAGGCCAGGGGCGAGGTGCCGATGTTGGCGTTGACCTTCACCCTGGAGGGCTGGCCGATGAAGCAGGGGCGCAGGTCCGGGTGGGCGGGGTTGCCCAGCAGAACCATGGTCCCGGCTTCGATGGCCTTGGATGCTTCCCGGGGGGCGAGTCCTTCCAGTGGGCAGAGTTCGGGCAGCCACCGCTGGGCAAGCTCGGCCAGGGCGGCGTTGGTGCGGAGTATGGACATGGGGTTCCTCGCGGCTGATTGATTTGCAAAGGCGGGGATAATACCCCGGTGCGAGGCCGGTGGCAATCCCGTCCAGCCGCGAGGATCAGTCGCGGAAATCGTCTTTTATGCGCAGGATTTGGTCGATGTTGGCCGTGAATACGTCGTACAGGGTGGGATCGAAGTGGCTGCCCCGCCCCTCGGCCATGATGTCCAACGCCTTTTCCACGGAGAACGGTTCCTTGTAGGGGCGCGCCGAAGTCAGGGCGTCGAATACATCGGCCAGGGCGGTGATGCGGCCGCACATGGGGATGTTCTCCCCGGCCAGTCCCTGGGGATAGCCGCTGCCGTCCCATTTCTCGTGGTGGGTCAGGGCGACGAGGGAGCCGGTCTCCAGCAGGCTGGAGGTGGCGCCGCTCAGGATTTTGGCCCCGATGCGGGCGTGGTCCCGCATGACGTCCCATTCCTCGGGGGAGAGGGGGCCAGGCTTGAGGAGGATGGCGTCTGGCACGCCGATCTTGCCCACGTCATGCATGGGAGCGGCGTGGCGCAGGGTCTCGGCCTCGTCCGCTGGCAGTCCCATGGCCTCGGCGAGCACCCCGCACATGTGGCCGATGCGCACGATGTGATGGGCGGTCTCCGTGTCCTTGAACTCGGCCGCGGAGCAGAGGCAGTGGATGGCCTCCTGGTGGGCCGAGAGGGTGTGCCGCTGCTGCTCCTTGAGATTTTCGACGGCCAGTTGCAGGGCCTCTGTGCGCACCTGGACCATATCCTCGAGCTGCTCCTGGTAGCGGCGCACCTCGTCGCGGGAGCGCTTCATGCGCAACAGCGACTCGGTGCGGACGCGGACCTCCATGAGGTCGATGGGCTTGGAGATGAAGTCGTTGGCTCCGGCCTCCACAGCCTTGAGCCGGTCCTCGCGGCTGGAGAGGGTGGTCATGATGAGCACCGGCAGGTCCCCGTGGTGCGGATCCTCGCGGATGGCGCGGGTGCAGGCGAAACCGTCCAGGCCCGGCATCATCACGTCCAGGCAGACCAGGTCCACGCTCTCGTCCAGCTTTTCGAAACACTCGGTGCCGCTGGCGGCCGTGACCACCTCGTGCCCCAGCCCGGTCAGCATGCCCTCGAGAACCTTGCGGTTGAGCAGGTCGTCGTCCACGACCAGTACTCGGGCCGTATCTCCGTTCATGAACCCCCTCCCGGAATGCTGCGAAAATCGCCTGTTTCGGCATGAAATGCAAGACCGTCCGGACGGTCAGGTCCACAAAGGAGACAGAAGCGAGAGCAGCAGCGGCATGGTCGCGGCCGCGGCCAGTGTCTGGAAAGTGATGATGGAGGCCATCAATTCGTGGTCGCCTCCCAACTGCCTGGCCAGGATGAAGGAGGAGACCGAGGCGGGGATGGCCGTGAACAGGGCGGCCACCGTTAGTGAGGGGCCGTGCACGCCGAAGGCCAGCCCCAGGAGAACGGCCGCCAGGGGCAGCACCAGCAGTTTGAGCACGCTGGAGGCGGCGATGCCGCGCGCGTCCCGCCGCAGCCTGCCGAAACGCAGCCCCGCGCCCACGGCCAGCAGGCCCAAAGGCAGGGAGGCTCCGCCAAGCACGTCCAGAATGTCGGTCGCCACTCTGGGAAGCTCCGTCCCGGACGCGTTGAGGGCGATGCCGGCCAGGCAGGCCAGGATGAGGGGGTTGCGCAGCAGGTTGCCCGGCACCTGGCGCAATCGGCCGGTGCTCCCCAGGCCGAAGTGGTTCAGCACGGTCACGCAGAGCACGTTGACCAGGGGAATCAGGGTCATCAGGGCCACGGCCGAAAGGGCCACACCCTCCCCGCCCAGCATGGCCCAGGCGGCGGAGAGCCCGACGTAGGTGTTGGGCCGGATGGAGCCCTGGAACACGGAAGTGAAGGCCGGGCCGAAGGGATGGGCCGCCTTGCGCATGGCCACCAGCGCACCGGAGACCAGGAGAACGGCGGTGGCAAGGCTGGCGGCCAGCCCGGCCACGGGCAGGCCGGACAGGTCGGCCGAGCCCAGTTTGTCCACCAGCAGGGCGGGGAAGAGTACGTAGTAGGTCAGCCGTTCGGCCAGGGGCCAGAAGTCGCGTCCGGGAAAGGAGGCCCGCTTGAAGGCGTAGCCGCCTAGTATGAGCAAAAAGATTGGGGCCAGGGAGGTGAGGACTGTCTGCATGCCGGAGGGTGTGGTTACGAGGGTTCCTCTTCGATTGCTCCTCCGGCGAGCAGTCTGTCAAGCCGCCCGGAGGCGGCCAGCTTGTCCAGCAGCTTGCGGTGCCCGGCGGGGAAGGCCAGGCCGGCCAGCTCTTCGGCTCCTGCCCAGCGGGACTCCTGGGCGGCGTGCAGGGCGGGCTGACGCGGCCGCCCGGCCAGGGTCAGCAGAAAGGGGTGCAGGGTAACGCGGTAGCGGGTGTACCCGTGGCGGACGCGGGGCAGGGGGGCGGCCACGGCGACCTCCAGCTCGGTTTCCTCCAGGAATTCCCGCACCACTGCCTGGTCCGGAGTCTCGCCCTCCTCCACCGCGCCGCCGGGGAATTCCCACAGCCCGGCCCAAACCCCGGCCGGGGGGCGTTTTTGCACCAGAATCCCGCCGTCATGGATCAGCAGGCCGCTGGCCACGTCCATGGGGATGTACTCGGCGGCCTTGGCGGGTACGGGGCGCTCGAATACCAGGTCCAGGTACTTGGCCCGGCAGCGCGTATCCAGGGGGCAGGCCGAACAGCGGGGGCTCTTGGGCGTACAGACCAGCGCGCCCAGCTCCATGAGGGCCTGGTTGTGCATGCGCGCCCGGCCTGGCGGGAGCAGGTCTGCGGCCAGTCCATCCAGGGCGCGCTTGGTGGCGCTCAGGTGCAAAGGCTGGTCGATGTCGAAGAGGCGGGAGAAAAGGCGGCCCACGTTGGCGTCCACCAGGGGCACATCGCGCCCATGGGCGATGGAGGCCACTGCAGCTGCGGTATACGGCCCAACGCCGGGCAGGGCCCGCAGCGCGGCCGGATCGGCGGGTACCTCCCCGCCGTGGCGCTCCACCACCATCCCGGCCGCCCGATGCAGGTTGCGGGCGCGGTTGTAGTAGCCCAGCCCCTCCCACATCTTGAGCACCTCGTCCTCCCCGGCCCGGGCCAGGGCCTCGGGGTCGGGGAAGCGTTCCATCCAGCGGGTGAAGGCCTCCACGCCCCGCTCCATTTGGGTCTGCTGGAGCATGATTTCCGAGACCCAGACCTCATAGGGGCGGTAGGAACGCCGCCAGGGCAGGGGGCGGGCGTTGGCCTCGAACCAGGCGGCCAGGGCGTCGGCCATTTCCCGGGCCGCGCCCGGGGAGGGGCGGTCCACGGAATCAGGCCTTCTTCAGGAGCAGGGGGATGGCGTGGGTCTCGGCCGAGGGCTGCTCTGTGGAACCCAGGGACCAGTCCAGCGATCCCTCGTCCAGTCCGGCCAGCCGCTCAATGGAGCGAACGGTGCCGGCCACGTCGATGATGGGATGGCGGGAGAACACCTGGGGCAGCCCCTGGGTCAGGTTGCAGCGCAGGCATTGTCCTGGGCGCTGGTCCAGGCGGAAGCGGAAGCGCAGCTCGCCGTCTTGCTCGCCGACGTATTCCAGGGCGATGTCGAAGGCGCCCTCCGAGGCGTCGCCGAAGAGGGCCTCGAAGTACTGGTCCGCCCGCTCGGGAGGGAAGATTTCGGCCAGTTTGGCAGGGGTGAATACGGTTTCGTAGGCAACGGTGGTCATGCGTCCTCCGGTGGATTGTTCCTGATTGACGTGGGGCAAAGGGGAGAGATGGGCAAACCCCGCCCCTCTGTCAAGGCCGCGCGGCGTTGCGAGTGCGGCCGGGCGATGGCATAGAATGGTGAAAGGAGTCCGCATGCCGCCGCACGCACTGGCCTTTCTGGCCACCGCCCTGCTGGCCTACGGCCTGTTTTCGGAAAAGCTGCGCCGGGCCAGCTTGACCCCGCCCATGGCCTTCGTGGCGGTGGGCCTGATCCTGGGGCCGTTCGTCCTGGACATCGTTCCCCTTCGCCTGGAGAACCACGCACTGCACATGCTGGCCGAGGTGACGCTGGTGGTGATCCTCTTCTCCGACGCCTCGCGCATGAACGTCACCCAGCTGCGGCGCAGCCACGATCTGCCCGTGCGGCTTTTGACCATCGGGCTTCCCCTCACCGTCCTGCTGGGAGCGGCCGCGGCCTGGGGATTCCTCCCCGGCCTGCTGCCCGCCGAGGCCTTCGCCCTGGCCATCGCCCTGGCCCCCACGGACGCAGCCCTGGGGCAGGCCGTGGTCACGGAGGAGGGGGTGCCGGTGCGCGTCCGCCAGTCCCTCAACGTGGAGTCCGGCCTCAATGACGGGCTGGTGCTGCCGCTTCTGCTCATCGCCATTTCCTTTTGCGAGGCGGAGGAACCGGGCAGCCAGGGCCTTGGCTTCTGGGTGCGGTTCGCCCTCATGCAGGTCACGCTGGGGCCGCTGGCGGGCTATCTGGTGGGCCACTTCGGGGGCAAGCTGGTGAACTACTTCACGGACAAGGGGGACGTCAGCGACCCCTTCCAGCGCCTCTCCGCACTGGCCCTGGCCGTGCTGGCCTTCGCCCTGGCCGAGTCCATCCACGGCAACGGCTTCATCGCCACCTTCACCGCCGGGCTGACCCTGGGAGCCAAAGGGAAGGGACTGTGCCGCAAGCTGCACGAGTTCAACGAGGCGGAAGGCGAACTGTTGACCCTGCTCATCTTCCTCTTTTTCGGCGCGGTGTTCCTGCCGGACGCCGTGCTGGCCGCGGACTGGCGCATCTGGACCTACGCCCTGCTCAGCCTGACCGCCGTCCGCATGCTGCCGGTGGCCGCGGCCATGGCTGGCAAGCGGCTGCGGGCACCCACGTGGCTCTTTCTGGGCTGGTTCGGTCCGCGCGGGGTGGCTTCATTCCTTTTCGCCCTGCTGGTCATGGACCGTTTCTCCATCCCCGGCGAGGACACCCTGACCACCACGGTCTCCCTGACAGTGGGGCTGAGCGTTCTGCTGCACGGCGTCACGGCCGGGCCCCTGTCCAATGCATATGCCCGCTGGGTCAGCGGCATCCCGCGCAGCCGTCCGGAACACGCTCGCGTATTCCGCTGGCCCCTGCCCCGCAGGCTGGGCGGAAGGCGTAAGGGATCCAGGGAAGGCGGGAACTAGACGGAAGGCCTACCCCTTGGCCTGGTTGGCCACCGCCTTGGCCGCCTTTTCCACCTCCTCGGGATCGCCGAGGTAGAAGCTCTCCTTGGGCTTGAGGCCCGCGTCGAGCCGGTAGACCAGGGGCACGCCGGTGGGGATGTTCAGCCCCGGAATCTCGTCGTCCGGGATGTCGTCGAGGTACTTGACCAGGCCGCGCAGGGAATTGCCGTGGGCGCAGACCAAAAGCCGCTTGCCCTCTTTGATCTGCGGGGCGATGACATCGTGCCAGCAGGGCAGGGTGCGCCGGATGGTCATCTCCAGGCTCTCGTGCAGGGGGATCTCGTTCGGGGAGAGGGAGGCGTAGCGGCGGTCGTGCCCGGGCCAGCGCTCGTCGGTCCTTTCCAGGGGGGGTGGGGGAACGTCGTAGCTGCGCCGCCAGATGTGGACCTGTTCGTCGCTGTGCTCCTTGGCTGTCTGCGCCTTGTCCAGCCCCTGCAACGCGCCGTAGTGGCGTTCATTGAGCCGCCAGTCGCGCCGCACGGGCAGCCACATGCGGTCCATGTCGTCCATGACTATCCACAATGTGCGGATGGCCCGCTTGAGCACCGAGGTGTGGCAGACGTCGAAGTCGTAGCCGTCGCGCAGCAGCAGTTCGGCGGATTTGCGGGCCTCGGCGGCGCCCTGTTCGGTGAGGTCCACGTCGGTCCAGCCGGTGAAGCGGTTCTCAAGGTTCCAGGTGCTTTGTCCGTGACGCAGAAGGACCAGGGTGTACATGGCGCGCCTCATTGTTTTTGGGGATGTTCCATTGAAGATGTCAGCAAAAAGGAGCGGTGCGGTCAATGGGGTATTGGTGTGGAAAAGCGCCGTTTCAGCCCAGCTATTGTGAATTCCTGGTCAAATGTTTACGTTCACGGTGTTTTTGTGACATGATTTTTCATTGTCTGCGGCAACCTGACAGGTAGCCGGACCCGGGGCGCAGCGCGCCCACTTGCTTTTCGAGTATCACATGGACAAGCGCTCCCGAATCGTCGCCATATTGGCCGCGCTCCTCTTTCTGGCAGCCCTGGCCGGCTACCTGACCCCCCGGGCGGAGCCGGAGGTGCCGCGCAAGGTGCTTTTGCGTAACAACGCCGGGGCGGTGGTTTTCAACCACGCCGCCCACGAAGGCTACGACATCGACTGCCAGACCTGCCACCACGCCACCAAGGCCCCGGACAAGGAAGTGCCCTGCACCCGCTGCCATCCGGCGGAATTCGACGACGAGTTCCGCCGCAACCACATCGACTGGTTCGAGGGCAAGGCCACCTGCGCCACCTGCCACCACCTGGAGTGGGACAAACCCATCTTCGACCACATCCTGCACGAAGAGGTGGCCGACTGCGCCGCCTGTCACCACATGGACGAGGTCAATCCCCGGCCCGCGGACTGCCGGGAGTGCCACGGCGGGGAGGCGTCGGGGCCGATGCCTTCCCTGCGTGACGCGGTCCACCCCAAGTGCCGCTCCTGCCACGCGGACATGTTCGAGGAACAGTTGGCCGGCTGCTCCAACTGCCACTCCCACAAGGACATGCTCAAGCAGGACATGCGGAACCCGGCCGATTGCTCCGACTGCCACGACAAACCAAACGAGAAACTGGTGCCCACGGAGAAGGAGGCCTTCCATGGCCAGTGCATGGGCTGCCACGAGAAACAGGGCAAGGGGCCGTGGCGCGCCGACGAGGAGGTGCGCGAGTGCGGCCAGTGCCATCTGTCGGAGAAATAAACCGTGGCGCGTGATGAACTGCGACTTCTGGGCGATGTTGCCCCCCTGCGCGAGCCGCCCGCGGCCGACGTGTTCCGCCTTGGCCTCGCCTACCAGGGGCTGGCCGTGGGCGAAGGCGAGACCGTGGGCGCGGGACAGCGCATCGCCAAGCACCAGGACGATCTCGGCGGCGACCTCCACGCCCCGGTGAGCGGCGTGGTGGAGAAGGTCGAGGGCGAGTCCGTGACCATCCGTGCCAGCCGTGACGTGCAGCCCGAAGAGAGCGGGAAGCTGGATACGGCCTCGGCCGATGCCCTGCGGCGTTCACTGACCCGCAAGGGCGTGGACATGCGCCGCATCAAGCCGGCCAAGGAACTGGTGGTCAACGGGGTCAATCCCGAGCCGGGGAGCTCGGTGCACCAGCAGCTTCTGACCCACGAGATGGAGACCCTGCTGGCCGGGTTGGCCAAGGTGCAGGCCGTGGTCGGACCGTCCCGAATCTTTCTTGTCGCCCCCGAGGGGCAGCCCGCCCTGGGGCCCAACCCCGTGGTGCGGGTGGAGCCGGTCCATCCCAACGGGCTGGACTCCCTGGCCGCGCGGGCCGTTACCGAGCGCGAATGGCCAGGGGACGTGGCCGTGGCCACGGTGCTTGATTTGTGGCGCATCGGCCGGGTTGCCCGCACCGGCCGCCCCCTCACCGAGACGGTGCTGACCTGCGGCGGGGACAACTGGCGGGTACCCATCGGCGTGAGCGCCGGGCACATGCTGGAAGCCGCCGGGCTGAAGCCCGGGGACGGCGACCGGGTGGCCCTGGGCGGACGCATGCTGGGCGCGGCCCAGTACGAGCTTTCCGCAGCCGTGAGCCGCGACACCTACGCCCTGACCCTGGTTGCGGCCTCCGAAGGCCCGGAGTACGAGGACGCCGCCTGCATCAACTGCGGCGAGTGCGACCGCGTCTGTCCGGCACGCATCCCGGTAAGCCTCATGGCCCGTCAGGCGGAGTTCGGCTACTACGATCGGGCCGCGGACCTGGACCTGTACTCCTGTCTGGAGTGCGGCCTGTGCGCCTGGGTCTGCCCGGCCCGCCGTCCCATGCTGCAGTACATCCGGCTGGCCAAGACCGAATTGGACAAGACCGAGGACTGGCTGCCCGATGAGCACCGCGCCCTGCGCGACCGTGCCAGGGCATGGCTTCGGAGGATCTGGTCGTGAAGCTGACCGTCTCCTGCCCCCCGCATTCCCATTGCGGCCGCACCACACGTGGACTCATGGCTTCCTGGCTGCTGGCCATGCTGCCGGCCGCGGTCATGGCCGCGCTGCTGTACGGGCTGCCCGCGGTGCGGGTCATGGCCTTGTCCATGGCCGTGGCAGTGGCCGTGGAGTGGCTGTGTTGCCGGGCCATGAAGCGGCCGTCCTCCATCGGCGACGGCAACGCCCTGCTCATCGGCCTGACCTTCGCTTTCCTCGTGCCGGTCACGGCGCCGTGGTGGCTTGTCACGGTGGGGTCGGCCACGGCCGTAGCCCTGGGCAAGATGGCTTTCGGCGGCCTGGGCGGCAATCCGCTCAACCCGGCCGTGGTGGGCTGGGCCGTCTGCCGCGTTTCCTGGAAGGGGCCCATGAACCCTGATTTCTCGGTGCTGCAGACCGCTCTGGAGTCGCCGGTGAGCGTCTTTAAATACTTCGGACCGCGGGCGGCTGCCGAGATGGACAAGCTGGCCATGTTCTTCGGCGACCAGCTCGGGGGCGTGGCCGACAGCCAAGTGGCCGCGTTGCTGCTGGGCGGCGCGCTGCTGCTGGCCACGGGCAGGCTGCGTCCGGCCATCCCCCTGGCCTACCTGGCCGGGCTGGCCGGGGCCGCTTGGGTCTTCCAGATGGCCCTGCCCGGCGAGGCTGCCTCCCCGGCTTTTCATCTGCTGGCTGGCGGCACCGTGTTCGCGGCCTTTTTCCTGGCTCCCGAGTGGGGCTCCAGCCCGGTCTCCAAGCGGGGCATGATCGTCTACGGCCTCTTCGCCGGGGCCATGACCGTGCTCATACGCCAGTACGGGGTCTACACCCAGGCCGCGCCTTTCGCCGTGCTTTTGGCCAATCTGCTGACGCCGCTGCTGGACAACCTGCGGCCCAAGGCGTTCGCCAGGGGAGGTCGGTGATGCGCGAGGGCCTGCGCATGATCATTGTCCTGACCTGCATCTGCGCCGGGTCCGGTTTTCTGCTGGCCTCGGTCAAGCAGTGGACCGAACCCAAGATCGAAAACCAGATCCTGACCCACGTCAAGGGCCCGGCGGTCATGGCCGTTCTGCCGCCGCACGACAACGACCCCATCATGGATCGCCGCTCCTTCGTGATGCCGGATGGCGGCGAGGCGGTGGTCTTTCCGGCCGTCTCCGGGGGTGAGCTGCGGGCCGTGGCCTTGGAGCGCACCGCCGAGGGCTACGGCGGCCCGCTGGGCGTCATGGTCGGCTTCGAGGTGGGCGAGGAGGCGCTGACCGGCATCGCCGTGACCACCCACCGCGAGACCCCGGGGGTGGGATCGCGGGTCACTCTGCCGGGCTTCACCAGGCAGTTCGGCGGCCATCCCTTCTCCCAGCTGATCCTGCGCAGCGGGGGAGGGGACATCGACGCCGTCTCCGGTGCCACCGTTTCCTCCAAGGCGGCCATTTCCGCCGTCAACAAGGCGGTGGAGGACTACCGGGCTATCGCCCCCAGTCTGCGGGAGGCATTCGGCTCATGAACAGGCTCTGGAAGGAATTCAGCAAGGGGCTGTGGCGGGACCTGCCGCCCTTCAAGATCGTGCTGGGCCTGTGCCCGGTGCTGGCCGTGACCAAGAGCGCCTCCAACGGTCTGGGCATGGGCGTGGCGGTCATCTTCGTGCTCACCCTGGCCAACATCATCGTCTCCTCCCTGCGCAAGCTCATTCCGGCCAAGGTGCGCATCGCGGCCTACATCGTCATCATCGCCACCCTGGTGGTGACGGTGGAGCAACTCATGCAGGCCTTCAGCTACCCGCTCTACCAGCGCCTTGGCATTTTCGTTCCCCTCATCGTGGTCAACTGCCTCATCCTTGGCCGGGCCGAAGCCTTCGCCGCGCGCAACCCGGTGCACCTGGCCGCGGCCGACGGCCTGGGCATGGGAGTGGGCTTCGCCGCCTCCCTCACCGTGCTGGGCGGCCTGCGCGAGCTGCTCGGGGCGGGGTCGCTGTTCGGCGCGGCCGTCATGCCCGCTTCCTTCGAACCCTTCGCCTTCATGATCGAGGCTCCCGGGGCCTTCGTCAGCCTTGGGCTGATGCTGGCGGCCATGAATGTCATCGGCCGCCTGGAAGGGCGCGCGCCGGCCCAGCACGGCGGCTGCGCCACCTGCGCCGGGGCCTGCTACAGGCGCGAGGGGGTGGAGGAAATGGAGGCGGGCGGCCTGCCGCCCGGGCTCGAGGATTTCCGCAAGGAAAAGCAGGAGTCGTAGATGCACGACTACTTCCTGATGGTCATGTCGGCCATCTTCGTGAACAACATCGTCCTGGCGCAGTACTTGGGCAATTGCCCCTTCCTGGGCTGCTCCAAGGACCGCAAGGTGGCCATGGGCATGGGCGGAGCGGTGGTTTTCGTGGCCTTCATGGCCAGCGTCATCACTTGGCTCATCCAGCGCTACGCCCTCACTCCCCTGGGGCTGGGCTACCTGCAGACCATCGTTTTCATCCTGGTCATCGCCTCGCTGGTGCAGTTCGTGGAGATGTTCCTCAAGAAGGTCATCCCGCCGCTGTATACAGCGCTGGGCATCTTCCTCCCGCTTATCACCACCAACTGCGCGGTCATGGGCATCGCCCTTCTGGTGCAGCGGCAGGAGCTGACCTTCACCGAGGCCGTGGTCTTTTCCCTGGCCTCCGGCGCGGGCTTCATGCTGGCCCTGGTGGTGCTCTCCGCCATCCGCGAGCGACTGCTGGTGGCGCGGATGCCCAAGGCCATGGAAGGCACGGCCGCCGGGCTGGTCATGGCCGGGCTCATGTCCCTGGCCTTCTTCGCCTTCCAGGGGATGATCTAGGATGATTTGCCAAGTCCGCGCGCGGCATTACATTGGACTAGATGATGGTTGAAACATCCGTCCTCTTCCTGCTGGCCCTTGGATTCGGCGCCGCCGTGGTGCTGGCGGTGGCCTCGCGGCTTCTCTACGTCAAGGAGGACCCCCGCATCGCCGAGGTGGAGGCCGTGCTGCCGGGCATCAACTGCGGCGGTTGCGGCTACGCTGGCTGCGCCGGGGTGGCCCAGGCCGTGGTCAAGGGCGAGGCCGGGACCAACGTGTGCGTGGCCGGCGGCCCGGAAACCGCCGAGGCCGTTGCCGGGGTTCTGGGACTGGAGGTCATGCTCCGAGAGCCGGAACTCGCCTTCCATGACTGCCAGGGCGGACGCCGGGCCGCGGAGAAGTACCAATACGAGGGCGTGCGTGACTGCCGCGCCCAGGCGCTTCTGCACGGAGGCTCCAAGGAGTGCGGCTACGGCTGCCTGGGGCTGGGCACCTGCGTGCGCGCCTGCCCCTTCGGCGCCATGCGCATGACCGCCAAGGGCGTGCCGGAAATCGACCCGGCCAAGTGCCGCGCCTGCGGCCGTTGCGCCGATGTCTGCCCGCGCGGGGTGATGACCATCGTCTCCACCCCGGCCCGCCTGCTGCATCTGAACACCACCGGGGAGTGTCTGGCTCCCTGCCGCCAGATTTGCCCGGCCCAGATCAACATTCCGCAGTACATCGAGCAGGCCAAGATGGGCCTGTACGAGGACGCCATTCTCACCCTCAAGGAGCGCAACCCCCTTATTCTCTCCATCGGCCGGGTCTGCCCCGCGCCGTGCGAGGGGTACTGCCGCCGCGCCCTGGTGGACGACCCCGTGGGCATCAACTACGTCAAGCGTTTCTTGGCGGACTGGGAGATGGAGAACGGCCGGGTGGAACTGTCCATCGCCAACGAGACGGGCAAGCGGGTGGCCGTCATCGGCGGAGGCCCGGCCGGGCTGTCCTGCGCCTATTTCCTGCGCCGCCTGGGCCATCGGCCGACCATTTTCGATTCCCAGCCCGAACTGGGTGGCCAGTTGCGCTACGGCATTCCGGAATACCGGCTGCCCAAGCGCGTGCTGGACTGGGAAATCCAGTCCATCCTGGACCTTGGTATCGAGGCCCACACCAACCAGCAGCTTGGCCACGATTTCACCGTCGATTCCCTGCGGAGCGAGGGCTACGAGGCCTTCTTCCTGGGCATGGGCGCCTGGCTCAACCGGGGCCTGGGCGTGGAGGGCGAGGACGCCAGGGGCGTCTGGCCGGGCACCGAGTTTCTGACCGAGTTTTCCCTGGGCCGCGAACCGGAGATCGGCCGGAACGTGGTCGTGGTGGGCGGCGGCAACACGGCCGTGGACGCGGCCCGTACCGCCCGGCGGACAAACGCGAACGTGACCATCATGTACCGCCGCACCGAGGCGGAGATGCCGGCCAACAAGGAGGAAATCCACGCCGCCAAGGAGGAGGGCGTGGCGTTTCGGCTGCTGGCCAATCCATCCCGCATCGTCAAGGACGAATCCGGCCGCGTCAAGCAGCTTGAATATCTTGAGATGGAACTCGGCGAACCGGACGAATCCGGCCGCCGCAGGCCGGTGCCCAAGGAAGGGTCGGAGTCGCTCATGGACTGCGACATGCTCATCGCGGCCATCGGCCAGTACCCTGACACCTGCTACATCGAGGAAGAGGCCTGCGACATCTCCAAGCGCAAGACCATCGTGGTGGATCAGGACACCATGCAGACCTCCATCGAGGGCGTGTTCGCCGCGGGCGATCTGGTCAGCGGCCCCGCGCTGGTGGTCACGGCCATAGGCGGCGGGCGCAAGGCGGCCCGGGGCATCCACTACTACCTCCAACAGGGCGAGATTCCCGTGCCGGTGAATCTGCAACGCCGCCCCATCGAGGAAACCCTGTTCCAGGACCTGGAGGGCGTGGGCAAGATTCCCCGTGTGCGCCAGCCGGAACTGTGCGCCGAGGAGCGGGAATGCAACTTCCGCGAGGTGGAACAGACCATTTCCGAGCGCGAACTCAAGCTGGAGGCCGCCCGCTGCCTGCGCTGCGGCTCCACCTGCTACAACAAGGACCCCGAGGCGTTGAGCATCATGGGCAGGAAAGAATTCCAGGCCTCTGGCCAGGAGATTTCCCTGGACGACATTCCGTTGAAGGAGGCCAGGCCGTGATTTCCCGCCGCCGTTTTCTGGGGCTGGCCGCCACGGCCGCCGCGGGGTGCCTGGTGCCCGCCTTCGCCGGGGCGGAGCGGCTGGACGGACGCGTCGTGGCCCAGCAACTGCGCACAGGCATGGGCACCTTCGTCGCCGTGGTCGCGGCGGACGCCTCCCGCGACCGGGCGGAGGAGGCGGTGGGGCTTGCTTTTCGGGCCATGGAGTCCCTGGAGCCGATTTTTTCGCGATTCAACCCCGCCTCGCCGGTTAGTGTGCTCAACGAGCGGAGCAGGGTGGACGCGCCGCCGGAACTGGCCGATCTGGCCGGGCGATGCCACGATCTCCACGCCCGCACGGCAGGGGCCTTCAACCCACTGGTCCTGCCCGCGCAGAGGGTGCTTGAAAGCGGCTCGGACGACCCCGGGGCCGTGCGCGAGGCGTTGGCCCTTGCGGACATGAACGGTTTTTCCGTTCGCGGCCGCGAGCTGCGCTTTGAAAAGTCCGGCATGGGGCTGACCCTGGACGGCGCGGCCAAGGGCGTCATCGTGGACCGCATGGCGGAAGCGCTGGAACGCGCCGGGGTGTCGAACTACTGCGTCAACGCCGGGGGCGACGTGCGCGTTTCCGGCCGCACCGAGCGGGGCGAGCCCTGGCTGGTGGCTGTGGAGAATCCGCTGGGCGGGCGGCGCGAAATCCTGGCTCTTACATCTGGTGGTCTGGCTACTTCCGGCGGCTACGAGGTCTCCTACGGGCCGGAAGAGCTTTTCCACCATATTCTGGATCCCGCGCGGGGCGGCTCGCCGCGTGGACAGGCGCAGGCCACCGCCCACGCCCCCACCTGCGGCGAGGCGGACGCACTGGCCACGGCCCTGCTGGTGGGCGGCCCAAGGCGAGGGCTGGAATGGCTCGGGCCCGGCCGGCATGCGCGGCTGGTCTCCCGGGATGGCGGCGCTATCGCCAGCCCCGGCTGGAACACCTTGCGGGGCTGACCCCTTGCCGGGGATGACGGCGGAATGCTTTTCCGGCACAATAAATTGCTATCATCGCGATTGGGGTTGTGAAAGACCCCCTTGCCAAGCGGGCCAGGGAGCGCTATATCCCCCCTCTTCCCGACGCACCAGGAGAGAAGGACAATGAA
The DNA here is from genome assembly GCF_000711295.1 of Desulfohalovibrio reitneri. Classification (NCBI taxonomy): domain Bacteria; kingdom Pseudomonadati; phylum Thermodesulfobacteriota; class Desulfovibrionia; order Desulfovibrionales; family Desulfovibrionaceae; genus Desulfohalovibrio; species Desulfohalovibrio reitneri. Next base: position 398,524 of record NZ_JOMJ01000003.1, read on the forward strand.
GAAAGACATCCATCCCAACGTGAGCAAGACCACTTTTCGCTGCAACTGCGGCTACGAGGAGAGCCTCCTGTCCACCAAGTCCGGCGACGAGGTGAGCGTGGAGATCTGCTCCAATTGCCATCCGTTCTTCACCGGCAAGCAGCGCTTCGTGGACACCGCCGGCCGAATCGACCGCTTCAAGAAGAAGTACGCCAAGTTCCAGCAGGGCAAATAGTGAACGGACTGCGGCGGCTTCTCTTGATGGCCGCCCCCCAGACCGTGGGCGGGCAGGCCGTGCTTGAAGGGGTGATGATGCGTCGCGGTTCGCGTCTCGCCGTGGCCGTGCGCAAGCCCTCGGGCGAGATCGACGTGCAGAGCCGCCCCTGGCGTTCGCTGGGGCTCGGGCGTCTGGCGCGTATTCCCTTTGTGCGTGGTTTCCCCGTGCTGGTGGAGACCATGGTCAACGGCGTGACCTCCCTCAACCACTCCGCGCGGGTGGCCCTGGAAGAAGAGGCCAAGGCCGAGGGCAAGGGGAGCGAAATGAGCAACTGGGCCCTGGCGGGCACGGTGGTTTTCGCCTTCGCCATGGCCCTGGGGCTGTTCGTGGTCCTGCCGCATTTGGCCTCCATGGGGCTCACCTCCATCGGCCTTGCGGGCGACCTGGACAGCCTCAGCTTCCACGCCTGGGACGGCGTCATCAAGCTGGCCGTGTTCATCCTCTACATTCTGGCCATCTCCCTCATGCCGGACATCCGCCGCGTGTTTCAGTACCACGGCGCGGAGCACAAGAGCATCTGGGCCTACGAGTCCTCGGGCGACGTGAGCCCGGCCCTGGCCGCCGGCCACTCCCGCCTGCATCCGCGCTGCGGCACCACCTTCCTTTTGTTCGTGGTGGCCTTTTCCATCCTGCTGTTCGCCGTGCTGGTGCCCCTTGTGCTCTCGGTGTGGTCCCCGGAGTCCACCGTGCTGCGCCACGCCTGGACCCTGGTGGTCAAGCTGGGGCTCATGGTTCCGGTGAGCTGTCTGGCGTATGAGCTCATCAAGGTTTCCGGCAAGCTGGGCAATTCCTTTCTGGGCAGGATGCTCTCCGCTCCGGGCATGGGCATGCAGATGCTGACCACTTACGAGCCGGACGAGTCGCAGCTCGAGGTGGCCGAAGCCGCCCTGCGCGCCGCCGTGGGGCTGGAGCGCAAGACGGAGGCCGCGGCGTGAGCGATATGTTTTCCAAATTGGACTCGCTGGAGCAGTCCTACACGGAGCTTGAGCAGGAGTTGAGCAAGCCCGAGGTGTACAGCGACCAGGAACGCTACACCGAATTGGCCAAGAAACTGGCCAGTCTTTCCGAGGTGGTCGAGGCCTACCGCGAGCACAAGAGCCTGACCACCGAACTGGAGAACAACAAGGAGCTCCTTTCGGACAGCGATCCGGACATCAAGGAGATGGCCAAGGCGGAGATCGAATCCATCCGCGAACAGCTGCCCGAACTGGAGGAGCGGCTGCACGTCCTGCTCCTGCCCAAGGATCCCCTGGACGAGAAGAACATCATTCTGGAGATTCGCGCGGGCACCGGCGGGGACGAAGCCGCCCTGTTCGCCGCGGACCTCTTCCGTATGTATTCCCGCTTCGCGGAGCGCAAGAACTGGACCCTGGAAATCCTCAGCGAGAGTGAAACCGACTCCGGCGGCTTCAAGGAAGTCATCGCCGGCATCAAGGGCGACCGCGTCTATTCCTGGCTGAAGTACGAATCCGGCACGCACCGCGTGCAGCGTGTCCCCGAGACCGAGTCCCAGGGGCGAATCCATACGTCCGCGGCCACCGTGGCCGTGTTGCCGGAGGCCGAGGAAGTGGACGTGGAGATCGATCCCGGCGATTTGCGGGTGGACGTCTTTCGCGCGTCCGGCGCTGGCGGGCAGCACGTCAACACCACTGACTCGGCCGTGCGCATAACGCATCTGCCCACCGGCATCGCGGTCTCCTGCCAGGACGAGAAGAGCCAGCACAAGAACCGGGCCAAGGCCATGAAGGTTCTGCGCGCGCGCCTGCTGCAGATCATGGAGGAGGAGCGCAAGAACGCCGAGGACGAGGCCCGCCGCTCGCAAGTGGGTTCCGGCGACCGTTCCGGCCGCATTCGCACCTACAATTTCCCCCAGGGCCGGGTTTCCGACCACCGCATCAACCTGACCCTCTACAAGCTGGACGCCTTCATGCAAGGCGAACTGGAAGAGATGATCGAGGCTCTGGCGGCCAACGCCCAGGCCGAATCCCTCAAACAGGACTGAGCGGCCCGCCATGGAGACCGTTGGCGGCTGGCTGCGCTCCGCCGAGGCGGAGTTGATCCGCGGCGGAGCCGACGCTCCGCGTCTGGCGGCGGGCGCGATGCTGGCCCATGTTCTGGGATTGGACCGCACAGGCCTCTTCCTGGCCCGCGAACGCAACCTATCCAAGGCCGAGCGCAACCGCGCGGACGAGCTGCTGGCCCGCCGGGCAAGCGGCGAACCCCTGGCCTATGTGCTGGGCGAGCGGGAGTTCTACGGCCTGACCCTGCGCGTCACCCCGGACGTGCTCATCCCCAGGCCGGACACCGAGACAATCGTGGACGAGGCGCGCGGGCTTTTCGACCCATCCGAGCCCCTGACTTTCGCCGACCTTGGAACCGGCTCCGGTGCTTTGGCTGCGGCGCTGGCATGCCTGTTTCCCCTGGCGTCCGGCGTGGCGATGGACCGTTCGCCCGGGGCCCTGGACGTGGCCCGGGACAATCTCCAGCGGCTCAAGGCGGATTCTCGCGTGGCTTGTTTGTTGGCTGACTTCGCCGACCTTCCCCTGGCTTCCGATCGGCTGGACCTGGTGGTGGCCAATCCGCCGTACGTCACCAACGAAGAATTCGCCTGCCTGCCTCCCGGCGTGGGGCTTCATGAACCTCGGGGCGCGCTGGAAGCGGGGGAGGACGGCCTGGACTGCGTGCGGGCGCTTCTGCCGGAAGCCGCCCGGGCGCTGCGGCCGGGTGGCTGGCTGCTCATGGAGATGGGGGCCTCCCAGGGTGCTGCCTGTCTGGAACTGGCCCGGGGCGCGGGACTCGTTCATCCTGTGATCCGTAAGGACCTGGCTGGCCTGGACCGGGTGCTGTGCGCCAAGTCTCCAGAATGATGCAAAAACACCAAAAGGTGTGGAAATGCAACAATTCGTGGCTGGGTTCTCTTTAAAATTGTTCTTTTATTTCAGAGTGTTGACATGAGGCATGGTTTTTGCTCCGGTGGCTGGCGGAGGACGCATGTTCCAAAAGACAATTCGTAAAGCCATATCCTGTTCCGGCATCGGACTGCACAGTGGCCGCAAGGTTTCCCTGTCCTTGCGGCCGGCTCCCGAGGACACGGGAATCCTCTTCTGTCTTCGCGACGGCGAGGGCACCCGTTTTCTCAAGCCGGACCCCAAGGCGGTGCAGTCAACCCGCCTGGCCACGACCCTGACCCGGGGCAAGGATTCCCTCTCCACCGTGGAGCACCTCATGGCGGCTGTGCGCGGCATGGGCGTGGATAACATCCGTGTGGAGGCCGAAGGCGGAGAATTGCCCATCATGGACGGCAGCGCCGCGCCGTTCGTCTATCTACTCCGCATGGCCGGCACCCAGGTGCAGTCGGCTCCCAAGCGCGTCCTGGCCCTGACCCGCGAGCTGGATTTCGAGCGTGAGGACAAGTGGATCAGGGCCAAGCCCTACCAGGGATTCCGGGTGGACTACACAATTTCCTTCGATCACCCCCGCATCGGCGACCAACGGTTCTCCATCGACCTGACCCCGGAGTCTTTCTCCCGCAAGCTGGCCAAGGCGCGCACCTTCGGCTTCCTGCGCGAGGTGGAATTTTTGCGCTCCAACGGCCTGGCCCTGGGCGGCTCCCTGGAGAACGCCGTGGTCCTGGACGAGTATAACGTCATCAACGAGGACGGCCTGCGCTTCAAGGACGAGTTCGTGCGTCACAAGGTGCTGGACTTCGCGGGCGACATGGCCGTGGCCGAGCTTCCCCTGTGGGGGCACTTCCAAGTTTTCGCCTCCGGGCACGGTCTGAACAACGAGTTTCTGCGCTACCTGGTGGACAACTCCGGGGAGTACCTGCGAGAGGTCACGCTCAGCAGGCCCACGGAGACGCGTGAAGGGTACGTGCCCGGCGCCGAGCCTGTGGGGCAGCCCGCGGTGGCCTAGGCTTCCGAAAACGAATGGGAATTTTCCGCGGCCCTTCCCGAGGGGAGGGCCGCGATTTTTTTGCCGGCGATGAAAATTTGGGCTTGCGTTTTTGTCTGTCAGTGCGTATTGGGCCTGTTTCCGGTCGCAGGGACCGATGGACTGGCGGAGGCCGTCGGCACCGCGCCAGGGCTTGACACGACGAACAGTCGAATGTAACAAGCTCTCTCTTGCGCGGGCTGGCGTAGCTCAATTGGCAGAGCAGCTGATTTGTAATCAGCAGGTTGCGGGTTCGAGTCCCATCGCCAGCTCCAGATGCAGATCTTTCTCATGGAGGGGTTCCCGAGTGGCCAAAGGGAACAGACTGTAAATCTGTCGGCGTATGCCTTCGGAGGTTCAAATCCTCCCCCCTCCACCATTTTTTGACGCAGGCTGTAGGAGGCAGAAGCTGTCGCAGCGACTACGGCGCGTCGGCGGGAATAGCTCAATTGGCTAGAGCATCAGCCTTCCAAGCTGAGGGTTGCGGGTTCGAGTCCCGTTTCCCGCTCCACCGCGTTCCAGCAGTTGTCGCGACGGCCCTGCCGCGTATCGGCCCACGTAGCTCAGGAGGTAGAGCACATCCTTGGTAAGGATGAGGTCACCGGTTCAAATCCGGTCGTGGGCTCCAGATTTTTCAAGTAAACGTAACCCTTCACCGCAAGACCAAGGGGACGCACCATGGGCAAGGCGAAGTTCGAGCGCAATAAGCCGCACGTAAACATCGGCACCGTCGGGCACATCGACCACGGCAAGACCACGCTGACCGCGGCCATCACTAAGACCCTGGCCGCCAAGGGCTGGTCCGAATTCGTGGCCTTCGACCAGATCGACAAGGCCCCGGAAGAGAAAGAGCGCGGCATCACCATCGCCACGGCGCACGTGGAGTACGAGACGCCCAACCGTCACTACGCCCACGTGGACTGCCCCGGGCACGCCGACTACATCAAGAATATGATCACTGGCGCCGCCCAGATGGACGGCTGCATCCTGGTCGTGGCCGCCACCGACGGCCCCATGCCGCAGACCCGCGAGCACATCCTGCTCGCCCGCCAGGTCGGCGTCCCCGCCGTCGTCGTTTTCCTGAACAAGTGCGACATGGTGGATGACGAGGAGCTGCTGGAGCTGGTGGAGCTGGAAGTCCGCGAGCTGCTGACCGGCTACGAGTTCCCTGGCGACGACACCCCGGTTGTGCGCGGCTCCGCGCTGAAGGCGCTGGAGAGCGACGATCCGGAGTCCGACGACTGCAAGCCCATCATCGAGTTGATGGAAGCCTGCGACGACTTCATTCCCGAGCCGCAGCGCGACATCGACAAGCCTTTCCTGATGCCCATCGAGGACGTCTTCTCCATCTCCGGCCGCGGCACCGTGGTCACCGGCCGCGTCGAGCGCGGCGTGATCAAGGTGGGCGAGGAGATCGAGATCGTGGGCATGAAGGACACGATGAAGACCACCTGCACCGGCGTCGAGATGTTCCGCAAGATTCTCGACCAGGGCCAGGCGGGCGACAACGTGGGCGTGCTGCTTCGCGGCGTGAAGCGCGAGGACGTGGAGCGCGGCCAGGTGCTGGCCCGTCCCAAGACGATCACGCCGCACAAGAAGTTCAAGGCCGAGGTGTACGTCCTGAACAAGGAAGAGGGCGGCCGCCACACGCCGTTCTTCTCGGGCTACCGTCCGCAGTTCTACTTCCGCACCACCGACGTCACCGGCGTGGTGACGCTGGAAGAGGGCGTGGAAATGGTCATGCCCGGCGACAACGCCACCTTCCTGGTGGAGCTGATCGCGCCCATCGCCATGGAGCCCGGCCTGCGCTTCGCCATCCGCGAGGGCGGCCGCACCGTGGGCGCCGGCGTGGTCTCCGAGATCGAGGAGTAGCGAATGCGCGTCATCATCCAGTTGCAGTGCACCGAATGCAAGCGCCGCAACTACTCCACGGTCAAGAATAAGAAGAACACCACGGGGCGGCTTGAGTTGCAGAAGTACTGCCCCTGGGACCGGAAGCACACGGCGCACCGGGAAACCAAGTAGGTGTCGAGCGGACCGCGGCGTCCAGCCGCGGTCCGATTCTCCCTCCCGCAAGGGAGGGGAGACGCAGGCCAGTAGCTCGAATTGGCAGAGCACTGGACTCCAAATCCAGGTGTTGGGGGTTCGAGTCCCTCCTGGCCTGCCACACTTTTTCACCAGGCGCGAGAAATGGCCAAAGAGAACAAAAACGGCAAGGGCAAGGGCCAGGCCAAGGGTCAGACCAAGGGGCAGACCAAGGGCCAAGCCAAGACCCAGGCCGCGGAGCAGGCGGGGCCGGCCGCCAAGGTCAGGCAGTTTCGCGATTTTCTTGAGAAGGCCAAGATCGAGCTGAAGAAGGTCACTTGGCCCGCGCGCAAGGAGACCGTGGCCACCTCCGTGGCCGTGCTCGTTCTGACGTTCGTCATGGCCCTGTTCCTGGGGCTGGCGGATGTGGTTCTGTCCAAGATTGTCCAGGCCATTCTCTCGTAAGGTAGTTCATCATGGCGCAGTCGCAGGATTCCGGGCAGCAAGAGCCCAAGGCGCGCTGGTACATCGTGCACACCTATTCCGGGTTTGAGCAGCGCGTTGAACAGACCATCAAGGAGATGATGCGGACCGGTCAGGACTACGGCCAGATCAAGCAGGTCGTGGTGCCCACCGAGAAGGTCATTGAGTTGGTCAAGGGGGAGAAGAAAACCTCCACCCGCAAGTTCTATCCGGGCTACGTCATGGTGCAGATGGCGCTTACCGACCACTCCTGGCACTTGGTGCAGAACATCCCCCGCGTGACCGGGTTCGTGGGCGGCAAAATGCGCCCCACGCCCATGCGCGACTCCGAGGCCGAGAAGATTTTGGCCATGATGGAGCAGCGCCAGGAGCAGCCCCGTCCCAAGTTCCATTTCGAGCGGGGAGACGAGGTTCGGGTCATCGATGGTCCCTTCTCCGGCTTCAACGGCACGGTGGAGGAAGTCAATTACGACAAGGGCAAGCTGCGCGTCTCGGTGTCCATTTTCGGGCGCCAGACCCCCGTCGAGCTGGATTTCGTCCAGGTCAGCAAGAGCTAGCGCACACCGCACGAGGATACAGTCATGGCCAAGAAAGTCATCGGCAAGATTAAGCTTCAGATTCCCGCCGGATCGGCCAACCCCTCTCCGCCGGTGGGTCCGGCCCTGGGCCAGCACGGCGTGAACATCATGGAGTTCTGCAAGGCGTTCAACGCCAAGACGCAGGACCAGAAGGGGATGATCATTCCGGTCATCATCACGGTCTACGGAGACCGTTCCTTCGACTTCATCACCAAGACCCCGCCCGCGGCAATCCTGTTGAAGAAGGCCGCGGGGATCGAGTCCGGCTCCGGCGAGCCCAACCGGACCAAGGTTGGTTCGGTGAGCATGGACCAGGTGGAAGATATCGCCAAGACCAAGATGCCCGATCTCACGGCCGCCGACATGGACGCCGCGGTCAAAAGCGTCTTGGGCACCGCCCGCAGCATGGGCATCGAAGTCAAGTAAGGGGAAATACGGCCATGCCGAAGCACGGAAAGAAATATCGCCAGGCCAACGAGGGCATCGATCCCAATGAGCGGCTCGGGGTCGAGGACGCCGTCCGCCAGGCCATCGAGAAGGCGTTCGCCAAGTTCGACGAGAACGTTGACATCGCCCTGAACCTGGGCGTGCAACCCAAGTATTCCGACCAGATGGTCCGCGGCGCCTGCTCGCTGCCGCACGGCCTTGGCAAGGACGTCCGCGTGGCCGTCTTCTGCAAGGGCGAGAAGCAGGGCGAGGCCAAGGAAGCCGGTGCCGACGTAGTCGGCGCCGAGGACCTGGTCGAGCAGGTCCAGGGCGGCTGGCTGGAGTTCGACAAGGCCATCGCCACCCCGGACATGATGGCCCAGGTTGGCAAGATCGGCCGCATTCTTGGCCCTCGCGGCCTGATGCCCAACGCCAAGACGGGCACCGTCACTTTCGATGTCGCCTCGGCCGTCAAGGAGCTCAAGGCGGGCAAGGTGGAGTTCAAGGTCGACAAGGCCGGCGTGCTCCATGCTCCGCTGGGCAAGGTCTCCTTCGGCCCGGACAAGATTCTCGACAACATGCGTACGCTGGTTGATACGGTTATCCGTCTCAAGCCGGCCACCGCCAAGGGCACCTACCTTAAGGCTGTGGCCGTCAGCACCACCATGGGCCCCGGGTTCAAGATCGACCCCGGCAGCGTCCGCAAGTTCGTAGAGGGATAGATCGCGCGGGAGCGGCCAGGGACGTCCCCTGACCGCGACCCGGGCGAAATGGATCGGCATGGGATTGTGAGCCATAGACAGCGGGCGGGCCGAAGGCCCTTAATTTCCCGCCGAGGTTCACGGTTTGGCTCCACTCTCAGCCGGCAAATCGTGTGAGGAGTTGGTTGTGAACAGGGCTGAAAAAGCGGAAGTCATCGCCAGCCTCAAGGGTGCTGCGCAGAGCGCGTCCATCGCCGTCGTGGCCGATTTCAAGGGCATGTCGGTTGAGGAGATGACCGGCCTTCGCGTCAAGTGCCGCGAAAACGGTGTCTCCTTCCAGGTGGTCAAGAACACCCTGGCCCGCATCGCCCTGGCCGAAAGCGACCACGAAATCGTGGGTGAGCGGCTCACGGAGAACAACGCCATCGCCTTCGGGTACGACGACCCGGTGGTGGCGGCCAAGGTCTTTACCTCCTTCCAGAAGGAGTTTCCCAAGAGCAAGCTGGCGCTGAAATTCGCCAGCCTGCAGGGCAAGCTCCTGGAGGAAGAGGCGGTCAAGGATCTCTCCAAACTGCCGTCCCGCGAGGAGCTTCTCAGCAAGCTCCTGGGCACCATGAACGCGGTGCCTCAGAGCTTCGTGGGCCTTCTGGCCAACGTGCCCCGCGGCATGCTCAACGTTCTTACGGCCATCAAGGACCAAAAGGACGAGGGCGCCGAGGCGGCCTAGACTTCCTGACCAAACCAGTGGAGGAACATTCCCATGGCTGATGTTACCAAAGAGCAAGTCATCGATTTCATCTCCAACATGACCGTGTTGGAACTGGCCGAGCTCATCAAGGAGCTCGAGGACAAGTTTGGCGTGTCCGCCGCCGCCCCCGTGGCCGCTGCGGCCGCCCCCGCCGCCGGCGGCGCCGAAGGCGGAGCCGAAGAGGAAGAGCAGACCGAGTTCGACGTCGTGCTCAAGTCCCCCGGCGGCAACAAGATCGCGGTCATCAAGGTCGTCCGCGCCCTCACCGGGCTGGGCCTCAAGGAAGCCAAGGCCAAGGTGGACGAGGCTCCCCAGCCCCTCAAGGAAGGCGTTTCCAAAGACGAGGCCGAGGAGGCCAAGAAGCAGCTTGAAGAAGCTGGCGCTGAAATCGAGATCAAGTAGCGGTCAGGCCGCTCTGCCTTCGGGCGCGAAGGGCGCAGGACTTCCCAGGGAGTTTTGCGCCCTTTCGCCCGTTCATTTTTCCGGCGGTCCCACCGCCACACCCGGGCCCCGCGTGGCGGACGTGGCCCCGGGTTCCAGAACCGCCGCCGCCCGGAACAACGCCTAGAGGCGTGACCGGCCGGAGGCGGGCCCCTAACGCCGCAAGCCAATCCGTGACGAGGAAACCATGGGTCAGCTCATCAAGAAGTTCGGCAAGATCAAGAACACCCTCGCGATCCCCAATCTGCTCAATCTGCAGGTGGACTCCTATCAGGATTTCCTCCAGATGGACGTGCCCCCCGCCAGCAGGCAGGAGAAGGGGCTCGAGGGCGTTTTCCGATCGGTCTTCCCCATCGAGGATTTCAACCGCACGGCCAGTCTCGAATACGTCAGCTACGAGATCGGCGAGCCCAAGTACGACATTCCCGAATGCATGGCCAAGGGCCTGACCTACGAGGCGCCCATCCGCATCAAGGTGCGGCTGGTGGTCTTTGACGTGGATGAGGAGACCGAGAACCGGACCATCCGCGACATCAAGGAACAGGACATCTATTTTGGCACCGTCCCCTTGATGAGCGAGCAGGGCACCTTCATCATCAACGGTACCGAGCGCGTCATCGTAAACCAGCTGCAGCGCTCCCCCGGCATCATTTTCGAGCACGACCAGGGCAAGACCCACTCCTCGCGCAAGGTCCTCTATTCCTGCCGCATCATACCAATGCGTGGCTCCTGGCTGGACTTCGACTACGACCATAAGGACATCCTTTACGTCCGCATCGACCGCCGCCGGAAGATGCCCGCCACCATCCTGTTCAAAGCCATGGGCATGACCGGCGCGGATATCCTGGATTACTTCTACGACACCGAGTACTTCCAGATCGACGGCGAGCGTGTCTACCGCGAGTTCGACAAGCGCTTCTACCGCAAGGAGAGCGCCTACACCGACATCACCACGCCCAAGGGCGACGTGCTCACCGCCGCGGGCAAGCCCATCACCAAGAAAGCCTGGCGGCTCATGGGCGAGAACGGTGTGGAGCGGTTCGAGGTGGAGCCTGAGTCCGTCTACGGTCTCTATCTGTCCAAGGAGATGGTGGACGAAAAAACCGGCGAAGTGCTGGCCGAGGCCGGCGCCGAGATCACCCAGGACATCCTCGACGCCCTGCGCGACGCCGGCATCCAGCGTCTGCCCATGCTACACACCAAGGGCACCGATGTCTCGCCCTCCATCCGCGACACGCTGATGCAGGACAAGACCAACGACCAGGAAACGGCCCAGATCGAGATCTATCGCCGCCTGCGTCCGTCCAGCCCGCCGACCCCGGAGATCGCCTCCTCGTTCTTCGAGAACCTCTTCCGCAACGCGGACTACTACGACCTCTCCCCGGTGGGGCGCTACAAGCTCAACTCCCGGCTCGGCCTGGATCAGCCCGCCGACCTCCGCACTCTGTCCAACGAGGACATCCTGGAGGCCATCAAGGTCCTGAACAAGCTCAAGGACACTCACGGCCCCGCCGACGACATCGACCACCTGGGCAACCGCCGTGTGCGCCCCGTGGGCGAGTTGGTGGAAAACCAGTACCGCATCGGCTTGGTGCGCATGGAGCGGGCCATCAAGGAGCGCATGAGCCTGCAGGAAGTGGCCACGCTCATGCCGCACGACCTCATCAACCCCAAGCCGGTGGCCGCGGTCCTCAAGGAGTTCTTCGGAACCTCCCAGCTGTCGCAGTTCATGGACCAGACCAACGCGCTCTCCGAGGTCACGCACAAGCGCCGCCTCTCGGCCCTTGGCCCCGGCGGCCTGACCCGCGAGCGGGCCGGCTTCGAGGTACGCGACGTGCACACCTCGCACTACGGCCGCATCTGCCCCATTGAGACGCCGGAAGGCCCGAATATCGGGCTTATCGTCTCCTTGACCACCTACTCCCGGGTTAACGACTACGGCTTTATCGAGACCCCCTATCTGGTGGTCAAGGACAAGAAGGTCACAGAAGAGGTTGTCTACCTCGACGCCTCCCGCGAGGCCGAGGAGGTCATCGCCCAGGCCAACGCGCCGGTGAACGAGGACAACACCTTCGTCAACCCGTTGGTCACGGCCCGCATGCACGGCGACGTGCAGATGATCCCCGCCGAGGAGGTCACACTCAAGGACATCGCCCCCTCGCAGATCGTCTCCATCTCCGCGGCGCTGGTTCCCTTCCTGGAGCATGACGACGCCAACCGCGCGCTCATGGGGTCCAACATGCAGCGCCAGGCCGTGCCCCTGCTGCGCACGGAGCAGCCCATCGTGGGCACCGGCATGGAAGGTGTGGTCGCCCGCGACTCCGGGGCCTGCATTCTGGCCGAGGCCAAGGGCGTGGTCAGCTCCGTGGACGCCGACCGGGTGGTCGTGGCCTACGAGGGCGACGTCTTCCCCGAGACCGGCGGTGTGCGCGCTTACGACCTGCAGAAGTTCCACAAATCCAACCAGAACTCCTGCTTCGGCCAGAAACCGCGTGTGCAGCTCGGCCAGGAAGTGGACAAGGGCGACGTGCTGGCCGACGGTCCCGGCATCGAGAACGGAGAGTTGGCCCTGGGCAAGAACCTGCTGGTGGCCTTCATGCCCTGGTGTGGCTACAACTACGAGGACTCCATCCTCATCTCCGAGCGCACTGTGCGCGAGGACGTGTTCACCTCCATGCACATCGAGGAGTTCGAGCTGGTCGCCCGCGACACCAAGCTCGGACCCGAAGAGATAACCCGCGACATCCCCAACGTCGGCGAGGAAATGCTGCGCAACCTGGACGGTTCAGGCATCATCCGCATCGGCGCCAAGATCGGCCCGGACGACATCCTGGTGGGCAAGATCACCCCCAAGGGCGAGACCCAGCTCACCCCGGAAGAGAAACTCCTGCGGGCCATCTTCGGCGACAAGGCGCGCGACGTGAAAAACACCTCCCTGAAGGTTCCGCCGGGAATCGAGGGCACGGTCATCGACGTCAAGGTCTTCAACCGCCGTTCCGGCGAGAAGGACGACCGCACCCGCGAGATCGAGGACCACGAGCTGGCCCAGTTGGACCGCAAGGAGGAGCAGCATCTGCACGGCTTGGTCCTGTCCACCCGCGACCGCATCTGGGACGTCTGCGGCAAGCGCCGCATCGGACAAACCCTCATGGGAACCCGCAAGGGCGAGGTCCTGGCCGAGGCCAACACTCCGCTGAGCCGGGAGATTCTTGATTCGGTCCCGGTGAAGAAGCTTGCCGGCATGTTCGCTTCCAAGGAGGCCAACGAGGCCGTGCGCGAGCTACTTGACGAATACGACCGCCAGGTCAAGTTCATCAGGAACGTCTACGAGAAGAAGCGCGAGAAAGTGACCGAGGGCGACGACCTGCCCCCGGGCGTCATCAAGATGGTCAAGGTCTACATCGCGGTGAAGCGCAAGTTGGCGGTGGGCGACAAGATGGCCGGCCGCCACGGCAACAAGGGCGTCGTGTCCAACATCCTGCCCATCGAGGACATGCCCTACTTCGCCGACGGCACCCCCATCGACATCGTGCTCAACCCCCTGGGCGTGCCCTCGCGCATGAACATCGGGCAGATCATGGAGACCCACCTGGGCTGGGCGGCGCGCGAACTGGGCGCGCAGCTCAACAAGATGCTCGAGGAGGGTGCCCACATGAAGGCCCTGCGCGACGACGTCAAGGACGTCCTCGGCTCCCGGGAGATCGCCGAGCTGGTGGACGGTATGGACGACGACGATCTGGTGGACGCGGTCAAGGCCGTTTCCGGCGGCATCGTGGCCAAGACGCCTGTCTTTGACGGCGCTTCCGAAGAGGAAATCTGGTCCTGGCTGGACCGCGCCAATCTGCCCACGGACGGCAAGTCCACGCTGTACGACGGCCGCACCGGCGACCCATTCCACTCCCGCGTGACGGTGGGCGTGATGTACATGCTCAAGCTGCACCACCTGGTGGACGAGAAGATTCACGCCCGCTCCACCGGCCCCTACTCCCTGGTCACCCAGCAGCCGCTGGGCGGCAAGGCGCAGTTCGGCGGCCAGCGGCTGGGCGAGATGGAGGTCTGGGCCTTGGAGGCCTATGGCGCCTCGCACCTGCTGCAGGAGTTCCTGACCGTCAAGTCGGACGACGTGGGCGGGCGCGTGAAGATGTACGAGCGCATCGTCAAGGGCGACAACTTCCTGGAAGCCGGGCTGCCCGAGTCCTTCAACGTGCTGGTCAAGGAGCTCATGTCCCTGGGCCTGGACGTCTCCCTCATCCCCGAAGAGGGCAAGGGAGGCGGCCACGAACGTCATGGGCCGAGAAAACCGCAAAAGGAGCTCAGCGCCCGCGAGGCCGCCGAGCAGGTCTTCGGCGAGGACAGCGCCGCCAAGTCCGAGACCTCCGAGGAGTAGCTCCCGAGAGACCGCGACGCGGCCCGGGGAACCCCCCGGGCCGCGATGACATACTTTCCACCTCAAGACCTGAGAGGGCCGAACGATGACCTTGGACGACCTCTTCTCCTTCCGCCCCACCGCCTCGACCAACGCGTCGGCGCGTGGCGTGAAGGCCATCAAGATCTCCCTGGCCGCTCCCGAAAAGATCCGGGAGTGGTCCTACGGCGAGGTCAAGAAGCCGGAAACCATCAATTACCGCACCTTCAAGCCCGAGCGAGACGGGCTGTTCTGCGCCAAGATATTCGGTCCCGTGAAGGACTACGAATGCAATTGCGGCAAATACAAGCGCATGAAGCATCGCGGCATCGTCTGCGAGAAGTGCGGCGTGGAGGTCATCGCCTCCAAGGTTCGCCGCGAGCGCATGGGCCACATCGAACTCGCCGCCCCCGTGGCCCACATCTGGTTCCTCAAGACCCTGCCTTCCAAGATCGGCACCCTGCTGGACATGACTATGTCCGATCTGGAGAAAGTGCTCTACTTCGACTCCTTCATGATCATGGATCCGAAGGACACCAACCTGAAGCGGCACCAGGTCATTTCCGAGGACCAGTATTTCCAGGTCATCGACCACTATGGCGAGGACGCCATCCGCGTGGGCATGGGCGCCGAGGCCGTGAGCGAGATCATCGAGGAGCTGGACCTGGAGACCCTGCGCACCCAGCTTCGCGAGGAAAGCTCCACCACAAAGTCGCAGACCAAGAAAAAGAAGCTTACCAAGCGGCTGAAGATTGTCGAGGCGTTCCTTGAGTCCGGCAACCGGCCCGAGTGGATGATCCAGGAGGTCATCCCGGTCATCCCGCCCGAGTTGCGCCCTCTGGTGCCCCTGGACGGCGGCCGCTTCGCCACCTCCGACCTCAACGATCTCTACCGCCGCGTCATCAACCGCAACAACCGCCTCAAGCGGCTGCTGGAGCTGGGCGCGCCGGACATCATCATCCGCAACGAAAAGCGGATGCTGCAGGAGTCCGTGGACGCCCTGTTCGACAACGGCCGCCGCGGACGGGCCATCACCGGCACCAACGGCCGCCCGCTGAAGTCCCTGTCCGACATGATCAAGGGCAAGCAGGGCCGTTTCCGCCAGAACCTCCTGGGCAAGCGCGTGGACTACTCCGGCCGCTCGGTCATCGTGGTCGGCCCCAACCTCAAGCTGCACCAGTGCGGCCTGCCCAAGAAGATGGCCCTGGAGCTGTTCAAGCCCTTCATCTATTCCAAGCTGGAGGAGCGGGAGCTGGCCACCACCATCAAGAGCGCCAAGAAAATGGTGGAGCGCGAGGAACTGGTGGTCTGGGACATCCTTGAAGAGGTGGTGCGCGAGTACCCCATCCTCCTCAACCGCGCCCCGACGCTTCACCGGCTTGGCATCCAGGCCTTCGAGCCCATCCTGGTCGAGGGCAAGGCCATCCGCCTGCACCCGCTGGTCTGCTCGGCCTACAACGCCGACTTCGACGGCGACCAGATGGCCGTGCACGTGCCCCTCTCCGTGGAGGCGCAGATCGAGTGCCGGGTGCTGATGATGTCCACCAACAACATTCTGTCGCCCTCAAACGGCCAGCCCATCATCGTGCCCACCCAGGACATCGTCCTGGGCCTGTACTACCTGACCGTGGAGCGTTCCTTCGAAAAGGGCGAGGGAATGACCTTCGCCAACCCCTTCGAGGTGCAGGCGGCCCTGGACGCGGGCCACGTCACCCTGCACGCCCGGGTCAAGGTGCGCATCGACGGCCAGATCCACGACACCACTCCGGGCCGGGTGCTGGTCTCCGAGATCCTGCCCGACGGCGTGCCCTTCGAGAAGGTCAACACCGTCCTCAAGAAGAAGTCCATCGGCAACCTCGTCTCCGAGGCCTACCGCTATGCCGGCACCAAGGCCACGGTCATCCTCTGCGACAAGCTCAAGGACATGGGCTACGAGTACGCCACCCGCGCCGGCGTGACCATCGGCGTGAAGGACCTTGAGATTCCCGAGGAAAAGGCCACCTATCTGGACGACGCCTCCACAGAGGTGGAGGACATCCAGAGCCAGTACCAGGACGGCATCATCACCCGCACCGAGAAGTACAACAAGGTGGTGGACGTCTGGACCAAGTGCACCCAGGACGTGGCCAAGGCCATGATGAGCCGCATCTCCTGGGACGTGCGCACCAACGAGAAGACCGGGGAAGAGCGCAAGGACATGAGCTTCAACCCCATCTTCATGATGATCAACTCCGGATCCCGGGGCAACCAGGACCAGATGCGTCAGTTGGCCGGCATGCGCGGCCTCATGGCCAAGCCCTCCGGCGAGATCATCGAGACGCCGATCACCTCCTCCTTCCGCGAGGGGCTGTCGGTTCTGCAGTACTTTATCTCCACCCACGGCGCGCGGAAGGGTCTGGCCGACACGGCCCTGAAGACGGCCAACTCCGGCTACCTGACCCGCCGCCTGGTGGACGTGGTGCAGGACGTGGTCGTTTCCGAGCGCGACTGCGGCACGGTCGACGGCATCGAGCTGACCCACCTGGTCAAGTCCGGCTCCATCGAGCAGAAGCTCTCCGAGCGCGTGCTGGGGCGGCTGACCATGTTCCCGGTGTTGGACGAGGAGACCGGCGAGGTCCTTATTCCCGAGAACACCATGATCGACGAGCACTATGCCCAGATCATCGACGACAAGGGCATCAGCTCCTTGACCATTCGCTCGGTTCTGACCTGCGTTTCCGAGCAGGGCGTCTGCGCCTCCTGCTACGGCCGCGACCTGGCCCGGGGCAGGCTGGTCAACGTGGGCGAGACCGTGGGCATCATCGCCGCCCAATCCATCGGCGAGCCCGGCACCCAGCTGACCATGCGCACCTTCCACATCGGCGGCACGGCCTCCCGCGAGATCGAGCGCTCCTCCATCCAGGCGGGGCACACCGGCCGCGTGGCGCTGCACCGCGTCAAGACGGTGGAAAGCGAGGAGGGCGCCTGGATGGTGCTCAACAAGTCCGGCCAGGTGGGCGTGGTGGACGAGCAGGGCCGCGAGCGGGAGAAGTACATCCTGCCCTCCGGCGCCAAGCTCTACGTCAGTCCCGAGCAGGAAGTGAAGAAGGGCGATCTGATCGCCGAATGGGACCCCTTCAACGAGCCTTTCGTCACCGACGTCGAGGGCGAGGTGCGTTTCTCCGACATCCTGGAGGGCAAGACCTACCAGGAGAAGGTGGACGAGACGACCCGCCGCTCCACCCGGACGATCATGGAGTACCGCTCCACCAACCTCAAGCCGACCATCTCCATTGTGGACGAGAAGGGCAAGGTCAAGAAACGCCCCGGCGGCGAGACCCTGGCCCAATTCCAGCTGCCCGTGGGCGCCATCCTGATGATCCAGGACGGCGATTCGGTGAAGGCGGGCGAGACCATCGCGCGCAAGCCGCGCGAGTCCTCCAAGACCAAGGACATCGTCGGCGGTCTGCCCCGCGTCGCGGAGCTCTTCGAGGTGCGGAAGCCCAAGGACCTGGGCGTGGTCTCGGAGATCGACGGCACCGTCAACTGGGGGCCGGAGACCAAGGGCAAGCGCAAGATCATCGTCACCCCGGAGATCGGCGAGGCCAAGGAATACCTCATCCCCAAGGGCAAGCACATCACCGTCACCGAGGGCGACTTCGTGGAGGCGGGCGAGCTGCTCACCGAGGGCTACCCCGAGCTGCACGACATTCTCAAGATCAAGGGCGAGAAGCACCTGGCCCGCTACCTTGTGGAGGAGATCCAGGATGTCTACCGGTTCCAGGGCGTTGCCATCAACGACAAGCACATCGAAACCATCGTGCGGCAGATGCTGAAGAAGGTCAGCATCACCGACCCCGGGGATACCAACTTCCTGGTGGGCGAACAGGTGGACAAGATGCGCTTCATGCACGAGAACAACCGCTGCACAGGCGAGGGGCTCAAACCCGCCGTGGCGGAGCCGCTGGTGCTGGGCATCACCCAGGCCTCCCTGACCACCGATTCCTTCATCTCGGCCGCCTCCTTCCAGGAGACCACCAAGGTGCTTACCGAGGCCTCCCTTGCGGGCAAGGAAGACCACCTCCGCGGCCTCAAGGAGAACGTCATTGTGGGCCGCCTTATCCCGGCCGGCACGGGCTACCGCCGCTACATGGACTGCGGCATCGAGGTTCCCGAGCAGCCGGAGCGCCCGGACAAGTTCCTGGAGGAACTGGAAAGCGAACAGCCCATGTACGGCGGCGAGTAGCCACCGCCGCACGGAAAAATCCACCCGGGGCCGCCTCCTTTACTGGGGGCGGTCCCGATTTTTTTGGCGAAAGGGGTTGCCAGCCCGGGGTGGATTGGTATATAGGTCGCTGGTTCGTCAGGCGGGGATGTACCCCAAGCCGGCCTCGCAAGGCCACGAAAGACATGTCTTGCGGGATCGGCTTCGCGTGCATCAATTAAACCGCTTGCTCCCGCCGATTGGCGGGTGGAAGTCAACCCGTCCGGGGCGCCTGGCGCCGGGCGGCACACCTTCCGGCCATCACCTCACGGATGGTCCCCCGGGAAGCTGATTCCGCGCTTGTTGCGCGGTTGTCGGGCGTTACTCCGCGTGTGCGCGGCGGCCCGGAGCTTCCGTATGTCCTTTTCGGTGTCGCTTAGCGCCGCCGTCCAGGTGAGCCGGCCTCGTGCCGGCCCGCGAAAAAGTTTTTGTCTTCCGGCGCCCAGCGCTTGACAGTCGGACCGCTTTAACTTAGGTCCAGCGGTCTTTGCGCGCAGGAATCCGAATCGGCGCACAACCGAATGAATGGAGAAGGTAGAGAGGCTATGCCCACCATCAACCAGCTCGTCCGCAAGTCCCGCAAGGCGGCGATCAAGCGGAAAAAGACCCGAGCCTTGCAGGCTTGCCCGCAGCGTCGCGGCGTCTGCACCCGTGTCTATACCACCACGCCCAAGAAGCCCAACTCCGCTCTGCGGAAGGTCGCCCGCGTGCGCCTGACCAACGGGTATGAAGTCACCGCCTACATTCCTGGCGAGGGGCACAACCTGCAGGAGCACTCGGTGGTCATGATCCGCGGCGGCCGCGTCAAGGACTTGCCCGGCGTCCGTTTTCACATCATTCGCGGCACCCTTGACACCGCCGGCGTCAACGACCGTCGCCAGGGCCGTTCCAAGTACGGCGCCAAGCGGCCCAAGTAGTTCATTCTCGGGAGTAGGAGGGAAGACGTCACATGCCCCGTAAAGGACCCGTCCCCAAGAGGGAACATCTGCCTGATCCCAAGTACCGCAGCGTGCTTGCCGCCCGTTTTATCAATAGGATGATGCGCGACGGCAAGAAGGGCACTGCGGAACGGATTTTCTACAGCAGCCTGGATGCTCTGGCTGAAAAGACCTCGGAAGAGCCCATCAAGGCCTTCGAGAAGGCCCTGGATAACGTCAAGCCCTACGTCGAGGTCAAGTCCCGGCGCGTGGGCGGCGCCACGTACCAGGTGCCGGTCGAGGTTCGCCATGACCGCCAGGTCACTCTGGCCATCCGCTGGCTGGTTCTCTACGCCCGCAACCGCAATGAAAAAGGCATGACCGACAAGCTCTCCAACGAGCTGCTGGACGCCTACAACAATCGCGGCGGCGCGGTGAAGAAGAAAGAAGACACCCATCGCATGGCCGAGGCCAACAAGGCCTTCGCGCACTACCGCTGGTAGGGGAGATCATCGTGGCTCGAGTAGTTCCCATTCCGAAGCAGCGCAACATCGGCATCATGGCCCACATCGACGCGGGCAAGACGACGACGACCGAGCGCATCCTCTTCTACACGGGTGTCTCCCACAAGATCGGCGAGGTGCACGACGGCGAGGCCGTGATGGACTGGATGTCGCAGGAGCAGGAGCGCGGCATCACCATTACTTCCGCCGCGACCACCTGCTTCTGGCGCGACCACCGCGTCAATATCATCGACACCCCGGGCCACGTTGACTTCACCATGGAAGTCGAGCGCGCCCTGCGCGTCCTCGACGGCGCCGTGGCCGTGTTCGACGCCGTGGCCGGCGTGCAACCCCAGTCCGAGACGGTCTGGCGCCAGGCCGACCGCTACGGCGTCCCGCGCATCGCCTTCATCAACAAGATGGACCGCGTCGGCGCCGATTTCTTCCGCGCCACCCAGACTCTCAAGGACCGTCTGGGCGCCAAGCCGGTGGTTCTGCAAATTCCCATCGGCAAGGAAGACGAGTTCAAGGGTGTCGTCGACCTCATCGAGGGCAAGGCCATCTTCTTCGACGAGCAGACCCTGGGCGCCAACACCACCTATGAGCCCATCCCCGAGGACCTCCAGGAGCAGTTCAACGAACTGCGCCAGGAGATGGTCGAGGCCATCGCCGAAGAGGATGAGGACCTCATGGAGAAGTACCTGGGCGGCGAGGAGTTGACCCCCGACGAAATCCGTCGCGGCATCAAGCTGGCCGTTCTCAACCTATCCATCTCCCCGGTGATGTGCGGCTCCGCTTTCAAGAACAAGGGCGTGCAGCCCCTCCTGGACGCGGTGGTGGACTACCTGCCCTCTCCCGACGAGGTCCGTGCCATCCGCGGCGAGGACGTGGACTCCGGCGAGGCCGTCATCTGCGAGTGTGACGACGACAAGCCGCTGGCTGCCCTGGCCTTCAAGCTGATGACCGACCCCTTCGTCGGCCACCTGACCTTCCTGCGCATCTACTCCGGGCACGTTGAGCAGGGCATGACCGTGCACAACGCCACCTCCGGCCGGAAGGAGCGTCTCGGCCGCCTGCTGAAGATGCACTCCAACAAGCGCGAGGAGATCAAGTGGGCGGGCGCTGGCGACATCGTCGCCGCCGTGGGCCTGAAGACCACCTCCACCGGCGATACCCTCTGCGACTCTAAGAACCTGGTTCGCCTTGAGTCCATGGAGATCCCCGAGTCGGTTATCGAGGTCGCCATCGAGCCCAAGTCCAAGGCTGACCGCGACCAGCTCTCCGAGGCGCTGACCAAGCTGGCCAAGGAGGATCCCTCTTTCCGCGTCAAGTCCGACGAGGAGACAGGCCAGACCCTCATCGCCGGCATGGGCGAGCTGCACCTGGAGATCATCGTCGACCGCCTGCTGCGCGAGTTCAAGGTCAATGCCAACGTGGGCGCCCCCCGGGTGGCCTACCGCGAGACCATCTCCAAGCAGGTGGAGATCGACCACAAGCACGCCAAGCAGACAGGCGGCCGCGGCCAGTACGGCCATGTGGTCATCACCGTGGAGCCCAACCCCGAGGGCGGTTACGAGTTCAGCGACGAGATCAAGGGCGGCGTCATCCCCAAGGAGTACATCCCCTCCGTGGACAAAGGCATCCAGGACGCCCTCAAAGCCGGCATCATCGCCGGCTACCCGGTGGTGGACCTCAAGGTCAAACTGACCTTCGGTTCCTACCATGAGGTCGACTCCTCGGAGCAAGCCTTCTACATAGCCGGTTCCCAGGCAATCAAGGAAGCGGTCCGCAAGGCCAACCCGGTGCTGATGGAACCCATCATGGCCGTCGAGGCCGTCACCCCCGAGGAGTACCTGGGCGACGTCATGGGCGACCTCAACGGCCGCCGTGGCAAGGTTCAAGGCATGGACGCCCAGGGCGGTTCGCAGGTGGTCAACGCCCACGTGCCGCTGTCCGAGATGTTCGGATACGCCACCGACCTGCGCTCCAAGACTCAGGGCCGGGCCACCTTCACCATGCAATTCGATCACTATGAACGCGTCCCCCAGAGCCTGGCGGACGAAATCATCAAGCAATAGGGGAGACGAACCATGGGCAAAGCCAAATTCGAGCGCAATAAGCCGCACGTAAACATCGGCACCGTCGGGCACATCGACCACGGCAAGACCACGCTGACCGCGGCCATCACCAAGACCCTGGCCGCCAAGGGCTGGTCCGAATTCGTGGCCTTCGACCAGATCGACAAGGCCCCGGAAGAGAAAGAGCGCGGCATCACCATCGCCACGGCGCACGTGGAGTACGAGACGCCCAACCGTCACTACGCCCACGTGGACTGCCCCGGGCACGCCGACTACATCAAGAACATGATCACTGGCGCCGCCCAGATGGACGGCTGCATCCTGGTCGTGGCCGCCACCGACGGCCCCATGCCGCAGACCCGCGAGCACATCCTGCTCGCCCGCCAGGTCGGCGTCCCCGCCGTCGTCGTTTTCCTGAACAAGTGCGACATGGTGGATGACGAGGAGCTGCTGGAGCTGGTGGAGCTGGAAGTCCGCGAGCTGCTGACCGGCTACGAGTTCCCTGGCGACGACACCCCGGTTGTGCGCGGCTCCGCGCTGAAGGCGCTGGAGAGCGACGATCCGGAGTCCGACGACTGCAAGCCCATCATCGAGTTGATGGAAGCCTGCGACGACTTCATTCCCGAGCCGCAGCGCGACATCGACAAGCCTTTCCTGATGCCCATCGAGGACGTCTTCTCCATCTCCGGCCGCGGCACCGTGGTCACCGGCCGCGTCGAGCGCGGCGTGATCAAGGTGGGCGAGGAGATCGAGATCGTGGGCATGAAGGACACGATGAAGACCACCTGCACCGGCGTCGAGATGTTCCGCAAGATTCTCGACCAGGGCCAGGCGGGCGACAACGTGGGCGTGCTGCTTCGCGGCGTGAAGCGCGAGGACGTGGAGCGCGGCCAGGTGCTGGCCCGTCCCAAGACGATCACGCCGCACAAGAAGTTCAAGGCCGAGGTGTACGTCCTGAACAAGGAAGAGGGCGGCCGCCACACGCCGTTCTTCTCGGGCTACCGTCCGCAGTTCTACTTCCGCACCACCGACGTCACCGGCGTGGTGACGCTGGAAGAGGGCGTGGAAATGGTCATGCCCGGCGACAACGCCACCTTCCTGGTGGAGCTGATCGCGCCCATCGCCATGGAGCCCGGCCTGCGCTTCGCCATCCGCGAGGGCGGCCGCACCGTGGGCGCCGGCGTGGTCTCCGAGATCGAGGAGTAAATCATGGCCACCATGACCAGCGATCGCATTCGCATCAAACTGAAGGCGTACGACTACCGCATTCTCGACAAGGCGGTGGCCGAGATCGTGGATACGGCGCGCAATACCGGTGCCGCCCTGGCCGGGCCCATCCCGCTGCCGACCAATATCCACAAGACCACGGTCCAGAAGAGCGTGCACGTGGACAAGAAGTCGCGCGAGCAGTTCGAGCAGCGTGTTCACAAGCGCCTGCTGGACATCCTCGAGCCCACCCAGCAGACCGTGGACGCGCTTGGCAAGCTGTCCCTGCCCGCCGGCGTGGACGTGGAAATCAAACTGTAGAGAGGGCGTCATGGCCAAGAATATCGGAATCCTGGGCCGCAAGGTGGGCATGACCCGCATTTTCTCCGAGGACGGCACCATCACCCCCGTGACCGTCCTGGAGGCGGGACCCTGCCCGGTGGTCCAGATCAAGACCGCCGACAAGGACGGTTACACCGCGCTGCAGGTGGGGCATGGCGAGGTCGCCGAGCGCAAGCTCAACAAGCCCGGCAAGGGGCACCAGGCCAAGGCTGGCCAGGGCTTCTTCCGAGACCTGCGCGAGTTCCGTTTCGACGGGGCTTCGGAGTACGAGGTGGGCAGCGAGTTGACCGTGGAGATGTTCAAGCCCGGCGAGCGGGTCAAAGTGACCGGCACCAGCAAGGGCAAGGGCTTCCAGGGCGTCATGAAGCGCCATAACTTCGCTGGCTCCCGCGCCTCCCACGGCGCCGAGAAGGTGCACCGCGCTCCCGGAGCCGTGGGTCACTGCACCTTCCCCTCCAAGATCTTCAAGAACAAGAAGATGCCGGGGCACATGGGCGACCGCAAGGTGACATACAAGAACCTGGAGATCGTGGACGTGCGCCCCGAGGACAATGTCATCCTCGTCAAGGGCCAGGTGCCCGGCGCCAAGGGCGGACTCGTCATGGTCCGCAAGCAGGACTAGGTGAGCGACAATGGCTACCGTGAAAATAGTCGACCAGACCAACGCCGAGGTGGGCAGCCTCGATCTCGCTCCCGAAGTGTTCGGGGTTGAGGTCAAGCCCGAGATCCTCAACCTGGTGGTGCGCGCCCAGCGCAACGCCGCCCGGGCTGGCACCCACAAGACCAAGGGCCGCTCCGAGGTCTCCGGCGGCGGACGCAAGCCGTGGCGCCAGAAAGGTACGGGCCGCGCCCGTGCGGGCACCATTCGCTCCCCCCTGTGGCGGGGCGGTGGCACCACCTTCGGGCCCACCCCGCGCAGCTACGAGATCAAGGTCAACAAGAAGGTGCGTTCACTGGCCCTGAAGATGGCCCTTTCCACCCGCGCCGCCGACGATCGCCTGACCGTGGTGGACAAGCTGGAGCTGCCCGAGGCCAAGACCAAGCATTTCGCCGAAATTATCGGCAAGCTGGGACTGAAAAAGGCCTTGATTGTTGTCGAGGGCGCTGATAATACTCTCGCTCTTTCGGCCCGGAATCTGCCTCACGTGAAATTGCTCGAGGCGGAAAAGCTCAATGTTTATGATGTTCTGAAGTACCCCCAGCTGGTGGTGGTCAAGGACGCCGTGAACAGCCTCGAGGAAAGGTTGAAGTAAAATGGACTACACGCAGATTTTGCTCAAACCGGTCATCTCCGAGAAGGCCACCATGGTCAAGGAGGACGGCAACCAGGTCGTCTTCTACGTCCATGACAGCGCCAACAAGATCGAGATCAAGAAGGCCGTCGAGCAGGCCTTCAAGGTCAGGGTCGAGAAGGTCACTGTCACGCGCAAAAAGCCCGGTGTGCGGTCCCGTTGGGGCCGCCCGGTGGGCAAGGTCTCCGGCCACAAGAAGGCCTACGTCACGCTGGCCGCCGGCGACAAGATCGAGTTCTTCGAGGGAGTGTAGCACCATGGCAGTTCGCAAGCTCAAACCCACCTCGCCCGGCCGGCGCTTCCAGACGGTCTCCGACTACGCGGAGATCACCCGGACGCAGCCCGAGAAGTCCCTCACCGAGGGGCTGACCAAGAAGA
Organism: Desulfohalovibrio reitneri; assembly: GCF_000711295.1. Taxonomy (NCBI): domain Bacteria; kingdom Pseudomonadati; phylum Thermodesulfobacteriota; class Desulfovibrionia; order Desulfovibrionales; family Desulfovibrionaceae; genus Desulfohalovibrio; species Desulfohalovibrio reitneri. The sequence continues at coordinate 423,479 of NZ_JOMJ01000003.1, forward strand.
GCGGCCGCAACAACAACGGACGGCTCACCTCCCGGCGGCGCGGGGGCGGTCACAAGCGGCTCTACCGGATCATCGATTTCAAGCGGAACAAGCTTGAGGTGCCCGCCAAGGTGGCCACCATCGAATATGATCCCAACCGTTCCGCCCGCATTGCCCTGCTGCACTACGCCGACGGCGAGAAGCGCTACATCCTGGCGCCCGTGGGCATGAAGGTGGGCGACTCCGTGCTGGCCGGCGAAAAGGCCGACATCAAGCCCGGCAACGCCATGGTCCTGGGGCGCATCCCCACCGGCACCATCGTGCACAACATTGAACTGCACCCCGGCCGCGGGGGCCAGTTCTGCCGTGCCGCCGGCACCTACGCCCAGCTGGTCGCCAAGGAGGGCAAATACGCCCTGCTGCGCCTGCCCTCCGGCGAGATCCGCAACGTGCTGGCCACCTGCACCGCCACCGTCGGCCAGGTCGGCAACATCCAGCACGAGAACATTTCCCTGGGCAAGGCCGGCAGGAACCGCTGGAAGGGCCGCCGTCCCCAGGTCCGCGGCGTGGCAATGAACCCCATCGATCACCCTCTGGGCGGCGGCGAGGGCCGGTCCTCGGGCGGAAGGCACCCCTGTTCTCCGTGGGGCGCTCCGGCCAAGGGCTACAAGACTCGCGATCCCAACAAGCCCTCGTCCAAGCTGATCGTCAAGCGCCGCGGCAAGTAAGAGGAGGAAGCCATGCCCAGGTCGCTGAAGAAAGGTCCCTTTGTGGACGACCACCTTCTCAAGAAGGTGCAGAAAGCATCCGAGACGTCGGACCACCGCGTCATCAAGACGTGGTCCAGGCGCTCCACCGTCATACCCGAAATGGTCGGCATGACCTTCGCCGTGCACAACGGCAAGAAATTCGTGCCTGTGTTCGTCACCGAGAACATGGTCGGCCACAAGCTGGGCGAGTTCTCGCTCACCAGGACCTACCACGGCCATGCCGCCGACAAAAAGAGCAAGGCCAAGCGGTAAGGAGCGCATGAACCATGGAAGCTAGAGCAGTCGCCAAATTCATTCGCGTCTCGCCTCGCAAGACGCGGCTTGTGGCCGACAATATCAAGGGCCTGCCGGTTGAGGACGCCCTGAACATGCTGCGCTTCACTCCCAAGAAGCCGGCCAAGGTTCTCTCCAAGGTTCTGCATTCGGCCGTTTCCAACGCCGAGCAGCTCCCCGGCGTGGACGTTGACTCCCTGTTCGTGAAGCACGTCCAGATCAACGAAGGCCCCACCTGGAAACGGATTATGCCCCGGGCCATGGGCCGGGCCTACCGCATCCGCAAAAGGACCAGCCACATCACCGTGGTTGTCGACGAGAGCTAAGGGGACGTCATGGGTCAAAAGGTACATCCCTACGGCTTCCGCCTGGGGTACAACAAAAATTGGCTTTCTCGCTGGTTCGCCAGCAAGGACTATCCGGCCAACGTCATGGAAGATGACAAGATCCGGAAGTTCACCAAAAAGCAGCTCTATCACGCGGGCATTTCCCGCATCGAGATCGAGCGCGCCGGTGGCAAGGTTCGCATTATCATCCACACCGCCCGTCCCGGCATCGTCATCGGCCGCAAGGGCGTGGAGATCGAGAAGGTCCGCGAGAGCCTGCGGCGGAAGTTCCAGAAGGAATTCAACATCGAGGTGGTTGAGATTCGCCGCCCCGAGACGGACGCCCAACTGGTCGCCGAGAACGTGGCCAATCAGTTGGAACGCCGCGTGGCATTCCGCCGCGCCATGAAGCGGACCGTGGGCATTTCCCGCAAGTTCGGCGCCGAGGGCATCAAGATTTCCTGCGCCGGCCGCCTGGCCGGGGCCGAGATCGCCCGCACCGAGTGGTACCGCGACGGCCGTGTGCCCCTGCACACCCTGCGCGCCGACCTGGACTACGGCTACGCCGAAGCCAGGACCACCTACGGCATCATCGGCGTCAAGGTGTGGATATTCAAGGGTGAGATTCTCGACGAGGTGGAACAGTAATGCTGGCTCCCAAGAAGATCAAATTCCGCAAGCGGCAGAAAGGCAGGCTGCGCGGCAAGGCCCAGCGCGGGACCTCTGTGTCCTTCGGTGAGTTCGGCCTCAAGGCCGTCTCGCACGGCAAGATCACCGCGCAGCAGATCGAGGCCGCCCGTATCGCCATCACCCGCCATGTCAAGCGCGGCGGCAAGGTCTGGATTCGCATCTTTCCCGACCAGCCCATCACGGCCAAGCCCGCCGAGGTCCGCCAGGGCAAGGGCAAGGGCGCTCCCGTGGGCTGGGTAGCCCCGGTGAAGCCCGGCCGGGTGATGTACGAACTGGCCGGCGTTGACCCGGAACTGGCGCGCGAGGCGCTGACCCGCGCTGCCCACAAGCTGCCGGTGAAGACGACCATCGTGTTCAAGGAGGGCCTGTAATGGATACCAAGGCTGTCCGCGATCTGGATGAAAAGGCGCTGGCCGGAAAGCTGGGCGAGTACCGCCAGGAGCTGTTCAACCTCCGCTTCCAGCACGCCACCGCCCAGCTGGAGAACACCCAGCGGTTGAAGGCGGTTCGCAAGAATATCGCCCGCATCCTGACCGTGATGAACGAGCGTAAGAGGGGATAGCCCAATGGCCGAGAGCGCAAAGAGCAACAAGCGGGTCCTGACCGGCATCGTGGTCAGCGACAAGGCTGACAAGACCATCGTGGTCAACGTCCAGACCTTGATCCAGCATCCGCTGTTCAAGAAGTACATCCGCCGCCGGAAGAAGTTCATGGCGCATGATCCGAGCAATGAGTGCGGCGTCGGCGACAAGGTGCAGATCATCGAATCGCGGCCTCTTTCCGCCCGCAAGCGGTGGCATCTGCTGCAAGTTTTGGAAAAGGCTGTCTAAGGCAAGGATTAGAACAATGATCCAGGTTCAGACCCAGCTCGACGTGGCCGACAACTCCGGCGCCAAGAAGGTGATGTGCCTTAAGGTGTTGGGCGGCTCCAAGCGTCGCTACGCCTCGGTGGGCGACATCGTCATGGTGTCGGTCAAGGAGGCCATGCCCAACGCCAAGGTCAAAAAGGGCGAAGTCCTGCGCGCCGTTATCGTGCGCACACGCAAGGAGATCGGCCGGCCGGACGGGACGTACATCAAGTTCGACACCAACTCGGCCGTCATCCTCTCCAAGCAGAACGAGCCCGTCGGGACCCGCATCTTTGGCCCCGTGGCCCGCGAACTGCGGCAGCGCAATTTCATGAAGATCGTCTCGCTGGCGCCCGAGGTCCTGTAAGGAGGAGCCATGGAAGCCAAGAATTATCGCGTCCGCAAGGACGACAAGGTCCAGGTCATAGCCGGCAAGGACAAGGGCAAGGTCGGCAAGGTGCTCCGCGTCCTCAAGAAGAAGGACCGGGTGCTGGTGGAGAAGGTGAACATGGTCAAGCGCCACACCAAGGGCAATCCCTACACCGGCCAGCAGGGCGGCATTCAGGAGAAAGAGGCTCCGCTTCATATCTCCAACGTGGCCGTCATTTGCGACTCGTGCACCAATCCGACCCGCGTCGGCTACCGCTACACCGAAGACGGTGACAAAGTGCGGTACTGCAAGAAGTGCAACGAAATCATCAAGGCGGGATAAGCTCATGAGCCGGCTTGCAAACGTCTACAAAGAAAAGGTCGCTCCCGAGCTCGCCAAGGAGTTCGGCTACGAGTCGACCATGCAGATTCCCCATATCAAGTCCGTGTCGTTGAACATCGGACTGGGAGAGGCTGCGCAGAACCACAAGTTGATCGAGGAAGCCGTTACGGAGTTGACCAACATCTCTGGTCAGAAGGCGGTCATCACCCGGGCCAAAAAGTCCATCGCCGCCTTCAAGCTGCGCGAGGGAATGCCCATCGGCTGCCGCGTGACCCTGCGCCGCGAACGCATGTGGGACTTCATCGACAGGCTGTTCAACTTCGCTCTGCCCCGCGTGCGCGACTTCCGCGGCGTCAAGGACCGAGGCTTCGACGGCCGCGGCAACTTCACCATGGGCGTGCGCGACCACAGCATCTTTCCCGAGATCGACATCGACAAGGTCGAAAGGCCCAAGGGCATGAACATCACCTTCGTCACGTCCGCCACGACGGACAAGGAATCCAAGAGCCTGCTGACCATGCTCGGCATGCCCTTCAAGAAGTAAGGAGACGATTTCCATGGCCCGTAAAGCACTCAGGGAGAAGGCCGCCCGCAAGCCCAAGTTCTCCAGCCGTGGCTACAATCGCTGCCCCCGCTGCGGACGTTCCAGGGCGTTCCTCAGGAGATACGGCATCTGCCGCGTCTGTTTCCGTCAGATGGCTCTTCGCGGCGAACTGCCCGGGGTCCGGAAGTCGAGCTGGTAAGAAGGAGAACGACCATGCCTGTGACTGATCCCGTCGCCGACATGTTGGCGCGCCTCAGAAATGGCCACCAGGCCCTGCACGCCGACGTCGAGATTCCCCTCTCCCGGATGAAGGCCGACTTGGCCCGCATCCTCAAGGAGGAGGGGTTCGTCGAGGACTACAAAGTCGGCGAATACACCATTTCCATCAAGTTGAAGTATGTTGACGGACGCCCGCTCATCGCCGGTGCCCGCAAGGTTTCCACGCCGGGCCGCCGTGTCTACGTGGGAGTCAACGAAATCCCCCGTGTCCGCAACGGGTTGGGCATTTGCGTGCTCTCCACCTCCCGGGGCGTCATGGAAGGCAGCCGCGCTTCCTCCGAGAATGTGGGCGGCGAGCTGCTCTGCGAAATCTGGTAGCCTAGGATAGGAAACGATTATGTCCAGAATCGGCAAACTTCCCATCACGCTGCCCCAGGGCGTCGAGGTCTCCATCGGATCGGAGGCGGTCGAGGTGAAGGGCCCCAAGGGTACCCTCTCCACGCCGCTGCACGAGAAGATCGCGGTCGAGATGGCCGACGGCTCCGTGACCCTGAGCCGTCGCGACGAATCCCGCACCGCCCGCGAGCAGCACGGCCTGCGCCGCACTCTGCTGGCCAACTGCGTGGAAGGCGTGAGCAAGGGCTTCACCAAGGAGCTCGAGGTCATAGGCGTGGGCTACAAGGTCCAGGTCCAGGGCCAGACCGTGGTCCTGAGCGTCGGGTACTCCCACCCGGTCAACTTCCCTCTGCCCCAGGGCGTCGAAGCCAAGGTGGACGGGGCCAAGCTGACGCTGTCGGGCATCGACAAGGAGCTCGTCGGCGAGTTGGCCGCCAAGATCCGCCGGGTGCGTCCGCCCGAACCGTTCAAGGGCAAGGGCATCAAATACGTGGACGAGCAGGTCCGCCGCAAGGCCGGCAAGTCCGGCGGCAAGTAGGCCAGGAGACCGAGATGAAGCTTACCAACGAACAGCGCCGGAAGCGCCGCAAACAGCGCATCCGCAAGAAGATTTTCGGCACGGCCGAACGGCCCCGCATGGTGGTCTTTCGCTCCAACCGGCACATCTACACCCAGCTGGTGGACGATCAGAACGGCCGCACCATTGTCTCCGCCTCCACCCTCTCCATGGCCAAGGCCGGCGAGTCCGTGAAGCTGGACAAGGATGCCGCGGTCAAGGTGGGCAAGGACGTGGCGGAGAAGGCCAAGGCCAACTCCATCAGCCAGGTGGTCTTCGACCGCAACGGCTACAAGTACCACGGCCGCGTCAAGGCGCTGGCCGACAGCGCCCGCGAGGCGGGACTCGAATTCTAAGGAAGAGGCAACATGGCCGAGACCAACGATTCCGGACAGATTGAGAAGATCGTCTACCTCAACCGCGTGGCCAAAGTGGTCAAGGGCGGCCGGCGCTTCAGCTTCTCCGCCCTCGTGGTCGTGGGCGACGGCAATGGCAAGGTCGGTGTGGGCCTGGGCAAGGCCAATGAAGTGCCCGAGGCCATCCGCAAGGCTTCCGAGCGCGCTCGCAAGGACATGATCAGTGTGCCCGTTCTCGACGGCACCCTGCCGTACGAGGTTCTGGGCCGCTTCGGCTCCGCGAGGGTGGTGCTCAAGCCGGCCAGCAAGGGTACCGGCATCATTGCCGGCGGCCCCGTCCGCGCCGTCATGGAAGCCGCCGGTGTCAACGACATCCTGACCAAGGCCATCGGCACCAACAATCCCCACAACGTGCTCAAGGCGGCCATCGCCGGCCTGGCGGACATCGACAGTGCCGAAGATATCAGCCGCCTGCGCGGCAAGGCTCTGAGCACCCCGCGCAAGTAGCAGGAGAAGCCAATGAAGGTCGTTCTCAAGAAGAGCCTCATCGGCTCGACGCCTAAGCAGCGGAAGATCGTCAAATCCCTGGGCCTGCGGAAGATCCGCCAGGTCAAGGAACTTCCCGACAACGACGCCGTGCGGGGCATGGTCAAGAAGGTCGCGCACCTGGTGGAGGTCAGCGAATAATGCAACTGCACGAACTGTATCCCTTCCCGGAAGAACGGAAGACCCGCAAGCGGCTCGGCCGCGGACGTGGTTCCGGCCTGGGCAAGACCTCCGGCAAGGGCCACAAGGGGCAGAACGCCCGCTCCGGCGGCGGCGTGCCCGCCGGTTTCGAGGGCGGCCAGATGCCTTTGCAGCGCCGCCTGCCCAAGCACGGGTTCAAGAATCCTTTCCGCACGGTCTACGAGGTTGTCAATCTCGACGACTTGGCCAGGGTCTTTCCCGAGGGCGGCGAGATCGGGTTGGACGAGTTGTATGGCAAGGGCCTGTGCCGCAAGAACAAGCCCGTGAAGGTGCTTTCCCGCGGCGATGCCCCCAAGGGGCTCAAGGTCCAGGCCCATCGCTTCAGCAAGCAGGCCAAGGCCAAGATCGAAGAGGCCGGTGGCGAGGCGCGTCCCATCGAACCCGTCCAACAGGACTCCAAAGAAGGGTAGGCATCCGTGGCCCTGGGCGTTGAAAATATCGGTAAGCTGCCGGAACTGCGCAAGAAGCTCTTCTGGACTTTTGTGCTGCTGGCCTTCTACAGGGTGGGCATCCACATCCCGGTACCTGGGGTGGACACCGCCGCCCTGGCGGAGTTCTTCGAGAGCGCTTCCAACACCCTCTTCGGACTCTTCGACATGTTCTCCGGCGGGGGACTGTCGCGTGTGTCCATCTTCGCCCTGGGCATCATGCCCTACATCTCCGCCTCCATTATCATCCAGCTGCTCACAGTGGTCAGCCCGGAGCTGGCCAAGTTGCAGAAGGAAGAAGGGCAGGAGGGCCGCAAGAAGATAACCCAGTACACACGCTACGGCACAGTGCTCATCACCATTGTCCAGGGCATGGGCATTGCGGTGGGGCTGGAGTCCATGACGTCGCCTACGGGCACGCCGGTTGTGTTGGAGCCGGGGTGGGGATTCAGGCTGATGACGGTTCTGACCCTGACCACTGGTACAACCATGATCATGTGGATCGGCGAGCAGATCTCAGAGAAGGGATTAGGGAACGGCATCTCCCTGATCATCTTCGCGGGCATCGTGGCCTCGCTTCCCACAGCCATCATGAACACGTTCCGCCTGGTGGGCGCGGGCGAAATGAGCGTCTTCCTGCTTATCTTCCTCACTGCCCTGATGGTGGCTGTGCTGGTGTTCATCGTCTTTATGGAGCGGGCGCAGCGCCGCATTCCCATCCAATACGCCAAGCGGCAGATGGGGCGGCGCATGTACGGGGGGCAGTCCACCCACCTGCCATTGCGGGTGAACACGGCCGGCGTCATTCCGCCCATCTTCGCCTCGTCCATCCTGATGTTCCCGGCGACCATCGCCAACTTCTCTGACGTGGCCTGGCTGCAGACCTTTTCGCAGTACATGACGCCGACCTCCATACTGTACAACGTCATTTTCGTGGGACTGATCGTCTTCTTCTGCTACTTCTACACGGCGATCATCTTTGATCCGGACCAGATATCCGAGAATTTGAAGAAGTCGGGCGGGTTTATCCCCGGTATCCGTCCCGGGGCCAAGACCAAGGAATACATCGACAAGGTGCTGGCGCGCATCACCCTGTGGGGCGCCATCTACATCTCCGCCATCTGCGTCCTGCCCATGCTCTTCATCGCCGAGTTTGACGTGCCTTTCTACTTCGGCGGCACGTCCCTGCTCATCGTCGTAGGTGTTGCCATGGACTTCATGGGCAAGTTGGAAAGCCATCTCATCTCGCGGCAGTATGAGGGGTTGATGGAGAAGACTGGCCGGGTCCGCAAGCGGTAAGGGCGGACGAGGTGAAGAAGTTCCGCGGCATCTTCATCAAGAACGCCACTGAAATCGAGACCATGCGTGGGGCCAACGCCATCGTTGCCTCCATCCTGGACGCCATCCAGGACGCGGTCTCACCCGGCGTTCAAACGATGCTCTTTGAAGAGATCGCCCAGCGGTTGTGCAGGGAACACGGTGTCAAGCCCGCGTTTCAGGGCTATCACGGTTTTCCCTATGCCATCTGCTGCTCGGTGAACGAGGAGATCGTCCACGGTTTTCCTTCCCAGCGTCAACTCGAGGAAGGGGACATTGTCAGTGTGGACGTCGGTGTGGTCTACAACGGGTTTGTGGGAGACGCGGCCAGGACCTTTACAGTCGGACGTGTTTCTGATAAAGCCAACGCCCTTCTCGACGTCACCAGAGAGTCCCTCATGCGTGGCATCGAGCAGGTCAAGCCGGGGAATTCACTCCACGACATATCCCGAGCCGTCCAGGAATACGTGGAAGGCAGGGGGTACAGCGTGGTGCGGCGGTTCGTCGGTCACGGCATCGGCAGGGCAATGCACGAAAAGCCCGAGGTGCCCAATTTCGTGCCTGCGAGCGGCACAAATGTTCCGCTCAAGGCGGGGATGGTGTTGGCCATCGAACCGATGGTCACTACCGGCTCGCCAGAGGTCAAGGTCTTGGAGGACAACTGGACCGCCGTTACCAAGGACGGCAGCCTTTCCGCCCATTTCGAGCATTCCGTGGCGGTGACGGCCAAGGGTCCCGACATATTAAGCCTGAGCCCGCGGGCAGGCTGACACCCGCGAGGAGATGGAGAGAAGCTCATGAAAGTGAGACCGTCCGTGAAAAAAATGTGCCCCAAGTGCAAGATCATCAAACGGCATGGCGTCGTGCGCGTCATCTGTGCAAACCCCAGGCACAAGCAGCGCCAGGGTTAAGCGAGGTTTACCGTGGCTCGTATCGCAGGCGTCGAACTTCCCCGGAACAAGCGGTTGGACATTGCGCTGACCTACATCTATGGCATCGGCCGCACCACGGCCCTGTCCATCTGCGACGCCACCGGCGTCGAATGGACCAAGAATACGGATGAGCTCTCCAGCGAAGAGGTCAACACCTTGCGCCGTGAGATCGAAAACAACCACAAGGTTGAGGGCGATCTGCGCCGTGAGACGTCCCAGAACATCAAGCGACTGATGGAAATCGGTTGCTATCGCGGCCTGCGTCACCGCCGCGGACTTCCCGTGCGTGGCCAGTCCACACACGCCAACGCCCGCACCCGCAAGGGACCTCGTCCCTCCGTGGTTGGCCGCAAGAAGAAGGGCAAATAAGGGAATTTCACCCCCAATCCATTCGGAGCAGGAAGATCATGGCCAAACCGCGCCGCGCTACCAAGCGTAAGGAAAAAAAGAACATACCTTCCGGCATCGCCCACGTGAAGGCGACTTTCAACAACACCATCATTACCTTCACGGACATGAAGGGGAACGTGGTCTCCTGGGCCTCGGCCGGCGGGTCCGGCTTCAAGGGGTCCCGCAAGTCCACCCCCTTCGCCGCGCAGGTTGCAGCCGAGTCTGCGGCCCGCCGCGCTCAGGAAAACGGCATGCGCACAGTGGGCATCCTGGTCAAGGGCCCCGGGTCCGGCCGCGAAGCCGCCATGCGCGCCATCAACAACGCCGGATTCAAGGTGTCCTTCATCCGCGACATCACCCCCATTCCGCATAACGGCTGCCGTCCGCCCAAGCGCCGGCGCGTCTAAGCCAAGAGGAGGACCGCGACGTGGCTCGCTACACCGGACCTAAATGCCGCATCTGCCGCCGCGAGGCCGGCAAGCTCTTTTTGAAGGGCGACCGTTGCTACACTGACAAGTGCGCCTACGAGCGCCGTCCCTATCCCCCGGGACAGCAGGGACGCCGCCGCTCCAAGCTGAGCGACTACGCCCTGATGCTGCGAGAGAAGCAGAAGGTGCGCCGCATGTACGGCGTGCTCGAGGACCAGTTCCGCATGTACTTCAAGGAAGCCGAACGCCGCCGCGGCGTCACCGGCGCCAACCTGCTGGCCATTCTGGAGCAGCGGCTGGACAATGTCGTCTACCGCATGGGGTTCGCCAACTCCCGCGACCAGGCCCGCCAGCTGGTCCGCCACGGCATCTTTACCGTCAATGGCCACAAGGCCAACATCCCGTCCATGCAGATCAAGCCCGGCGACGAGGTGGTTGTCAGCGAATCCTCTCGCAAGACCCCGGTCATCCAGGAGGCCCAGCAGGTCATCGCCCGCCGCGGCTGCCCCGACTGGGTGGAGGTTGACGGCGACAACTTCAAGGGCACTGTCAAGGCCACCCCGCAGCGGGAAGACATCACCTTCCCCATCAACGAGCAGCTGATCGTCGAGCTCTACTCCAAGTAAGGGGAGCGTATGCTGATTCAGCAAGGCAACAAGCTCATTAATACGCGTAACTGGTCCGAGCTGGTGAAGCCGGAGCAGATCGTCAAGGACGCCAAGTCCAGCGAAACCTACGGCAAGTTCGTTTGCGAGCCGTTGGAGCGCGGTTTCGGCACCACCATCGGCAATGCCCTGCGCCGTGTGCTGCTGTCCTCTCTGCAGGGCGCGGCCATCACCTCCGCTCGTATCGAAGGGGTGCAGCACGAGTTCACCACCATCGAAGGGGTTATCGAGGACGTCACCGACATCATCCTCAACCTCAAGCAGGTGCGCCTGGCCATGTCCACTGAAGAGCCCCAGACCCTGGTGCTCGAAGCGGACAAGAAGGGCGATGTGACCGCCGCGGCCATCAAGGAAAACCAGAACGTCACCATCCTCAACCCCGACCAGCACATCGCCACCCTCTCCGAGGACGTGCAATTCCACGTCACCCTGGAAGTACGCATGGGCAAGGGGTACGTGCCCGCGGAGATGCACGAGGATACCGGCGACATCGGCCTGATTCCCATGGATGCCTCCTTCGCCCCGGTGAAGAAGGTGGCCTATGCCGTGGAGCAGGCCCGCGTCGGCCAGATGACCAACTATGACAAGCTCATTCTCGAGGTCTGGACCGACGGCTCCCTCTCTCCGGAGGACTCCATCGCCTACTCGGCCAAGATTCTCAAGGAACAGCTCTCCATCTTCATCAACTTCGACGAACAGACTTCCGAAGAGGACGCCTCCTCCGGGGCTTCGTCCGACGAGGAGAACGCCAACCTCTTCAAGTCCATCGATGAACTGGAGTTGTCCGTTCGGGCTACCAACTGCCTTAAAAGCGCCAACATCCGCACTGTGGGCGAGCTGGTTCAGCGCACCGAAAACGAGATGCTCAAGACCAAGAACTTTGGCCGCAAGTCGCTTGAAGAGATCCGTCGCGTTCTGGACGAGCTGGACCTCGACTTCGGCATGAAGATCGATAACTTCGAGGAAAAGTACCAGGACTGGCTGAAGAGGAAGGAAAAGGATGAGGCATAGACGAGCCGGCAAAAAATTCGGCATGAAGCCGTCGCACCGCAAGTCCATGTTCCGCAGCATGGCGCGGTCGCTGTTGACCCACGAGCGCATCCGGACCACCGAGACCAAGGCCAAGGAGCTGCGGAGAGTGGTGGACAACCTGGTCACTCTGGCCCTTCGCAATGACCTGCACGCCCGTCGTCAGGCCTACAAGGTGCTTGAGAACCACCAACTGGTCCAGAAGCTCTTTGACGAAATCGGCCCCCGTTTCCAGGGCGTACCCGGCGGCTTTACCCGCGTGGTCAAGCTGGGTGATCCCCGCCGTGGCGACAACGCTCCCATGGCCGTCATCGAACTGAGCGTACAGGCCGGTCAGGAGGCTCCCACTCCCACGCCCAAGAAGAAGGCAAAGGAAGAGTCAAAGCCTGCCGCCGCGAAAGCCGAGCCCAAGGCCGAGGAGCCCGCTTCCGAGGAGCCCGCCGCAGGAGAGACCGTCGCCGAGGCGGAGGAGGCCCCTGCCGAGGAAACCTCCACCGAAGAGGCTCCCGTCGAGGAAGCCCCGGCCGGGGAAGAGAAGAAGGCTGAATAGTTTGTACTGATATCGGATTCCAGGGCGGGCCCAACCAGGGCCCGCCTTTTTTTTTGTCTTTTCCTATCGATGGATTCGATGTATTGAATCGGGCATGGATATGCGACGCCTGGAAGCTTTCCGCATGGTCTACGAACTAGGCAGCTTCTCCCGCGCCGGGGAGCGGCTGCATCTTTCCCAGCCAACAATTAGCGCCCACATCGCCAGCCTGGAGGAAGAGCTGGGCACAAGGCTGTTTGACAGGCTGGGCCGCACCATCTCGCCCACCCAGGCCGGGACCATTCTCCATGCTCACGCCGCCGAGGCCTTCCAGAGTCTTGAGGCGGCCAGGGCCGAGATTGCCGCTCTCACTGGAGAGGTGTCAGGCGAACTGTCCGTGGGCGCCAGCACAATCCCGGCCACCTACATCCTGCCTGCGCCGTTGGCGGGATTCGTTCGCGCTCACCCCGGGGTGCGGTTGCATATGGAGAACGGCGACAGCTCCCACGTCGCCCGAATGGTCGAGGATGGGCGGCTTGACTGCGGCGTGGTGGGCGCGGAGCCAGCGGAAAGGGATCTTTTGTCGGATCTTCTCCTGGAGGACGAAACGGTTGTCGTGGCGGCTCATGACTTTCCCTGCGGCGAGGAGATCGACCCAGCGGATATGGCCGATCTGCCCTGGGTCATGCGGGAACGCGGTTCGGCCACCCGTTCGGCTCTTGAGGCACTGCTGGCCTCGCGGGGGCTGGATCATTCCAAATTGACCGCAACCGCCACGGTGGGGACCACGCAAGCCATGTTGCGGCTCGTTTCCGAGGGACTGGGTGTTTCCACCACCTCGCGCGCGGTGGTGGAGCGGGACGGGCCCAGCCTCGGCGTGCGGGCCGTGTACTTGCGCGGCTTTCGCGAGCCTCGCCGTTTTTGGTTCATCCGGCATGCCAAACGGCACGCCCTGCCTGTCACGTTGGCTTTTCAGGAATATTTGCAAACACGGATGTCCGCGCCATGAAGAACGAGCCCTACACCCTGGTGGACAAGGTCAAGGCCGCCGGTTGAGCCGCCAAGATACCTCCGGGGGACCTGGAGGCCATCCTGGCGGAACTCGGCGTGTCGTCAGACCCGCGCCTGCTGGCCGGAGCCGAGCACAACGAGGACGCGTCCGTGGTCGCCCTGCCGGGTGGCGGCGGGCTGGTGCAGACCGTCGACTTCTTCACCCCCGTGGTCAACAACGCATACCAGTTCGGCCGCATCGCCGCGGCCAACGCCCTGTCCGACGTTTACGCCATGGGTGGAACGCCGCTTTCGGCCATGAACATCGTCTGCTTCCCCATCAAGACCGCCCCCCGCCACGTGTTGTCCGATATGCTCCGAGGCGGCCGGGACGTGATTCTGCAAGCGGGCGCGGTGCTGGCCGGCGGGCATTCCGTGGAGGATGACGAGATTAAATACGGCCTGGCGGTTTCCGGGCTGGTCGATCCGGATTCCATGGCCACCAACGACGGCCTCCGGCCGGGCGACGCACTGGTGCTTACCAAGCCCATTGGCACCGGTGTGCTGGCCACCGGGCTCAAGGCCAATTGGGAAGGCGCCGACCGCTTCGCCGAAACGCTGCATGCGTGGTGCTCCCGGCTCAACACAGCCGGTCCGAAACTGGTTGCCGAATGCGGCGTGCGCGGCATGACCGACGTGACGGGCTTTGGCCTGGGCGGGCATCTGCTGGAGATGGCGCAGGGTTCCGGAGTGTCCGTCCTGCTGCGGGCGGGGGATGTTCCTGTGTTCGATGAAGCGCTTGAACTGGTGGGCATGGGGTTATTGCCGGCGGGCTCCCACGCCAATCGCGATTTCTGTTCCTCGGTTGTCCAGGTGGATGAGAGCGTTGATGCTCCGCTCCGGGACCTGCTCTTCGACGCCCAGACATCTGGCGGGTTGCTGTTCGGCGTCCCCTCGGACCGTCTGGCTGAAACGCGGGCCAGGATGCGGGAGTGGGGCGAGCCGTGCTGGGTGATCGGCCAGGTGGCCGAGGCCAAAAGCCTGCCCGCCGTGCTGACAATCCGCTGAAGCGGTTGCGCCGATTCAAACCGCCACGAGGCGCGCCCGGCTAAGCCGCTTCCGCCTCTTCCCGGACTTCCGCCGCCACGGCCAATTCTTCTGCCGAAAAGACGCGGTCGATGTCCAGCAGCAAAATGAACTCCTCGCCCATTTTGCCCATGCCCAGGATGAAGTCCGTGCGAATGGCCGCGCCCATTTTGGGGGGCGGGTCGATGGCCTCGTCCGGAATGTCCACCACTTCGCGCACCGAGTCGGCCAGGGCCCCCAGGACCACCTGCTGCCCCTCCATGTCCACCTCCACGATGATGATGCAGGTGTTGACCGTGTCCTCGGCTGGCTCCAGCCCGAATTTGCGCCGCAGGTCCATGACCGGCACGGCGTGTCCGCGCAGGTTGATGACCCCGCGCATGAACTCCGGTGTGCGCGGAATGCGGGTGATGTCGGTCAGTTCCAGCACCTCCCGCACGGTGGAGATGTCCAGCCCGAAGCCTTCCTGGTCCAGGGTGAAGGTGAGGTATTGTCCGCTACTATCCATTGCGCCCTCCTCGAAAGCGGAGCGTCCGGCCGATTCGCCGCGAGTCATGGTCCGGTCCGGCCCGAATGTTTGAATTAGTATTCAGGAGGGCCGGGTGGAGCGCAATTATTTTCCGCTTGAATTCAGGCGGACAACCGGGCTGAAGCGAAGGCCCTGGCCTCGTTCCGCAGGGATTCCACGTCGTAGCCGTGGTAGATGTGCAATCTGGCTGAGCCCATGAGCATGGCGAAGAGAATGTGGGCGGCATCGTCGCCGCAATCGGGCTTGATGGATCCATCTTCCGCTCCGCGCCGCAGTGCGTCCTCGATCAATTGCATATGCCGGTCGTGCAGCAGGCGCAAGTCGGCGTTGGGGAAGGCGTCCACGTCCAGGGTGTCAAATGCGGTGTTGCGCAGCAGCACGCGGTATTCGCCGCGGTGGTCGCGAAGAAAGTCAAAGAAGGCGTCCATGAGGCACTCCACGGTACGCAGGCCGTTGGTTCCGGCCTCGCAGGCGGAAAGGGACTGCTTGTACAGCGAATAGAGCACCCGCCAGGTGACGATGAAGAGCAGGTTTTCCTTGTTCTTGAAGTGGTAAATGATCGTTCCGCCGGCCACACCGGCGCGTTTGGCGATTTCCGAAACGGGGGTGTGCTCGTACCCTTGTTCCGCGAAGAGGTGCTCGGCCGCCTCGACGATCTTGGAGATTTTTCCCATGTGTGGTCCGCTGAATGGTGGTTCGATTAGTAAAGTCAGAATATTGCCAAGCACGCCCCGTGTCAACGGGCGCGGACGCGGATGGATGTTGTTTCGCCCCTTTCAAGGGCTGGGAAAAATGAACGGAGTTGTAAATAAACGGGGCGGGCGGCGCCGCCGCCCGCCCCGGGGATGGCGGTATCGCGGTGTCAGATGTCCAGGCCGTAGCTGGATACCAGGGTTTCCACGCGGCGGCGGGAGGCGGCCAGCCGTTCGCGCAGCTCCTTCTGGTAGGCGGGCAGGTCCAGTTGCTTGCGGGCCACGCCGGTGTCCATGGCCGCTTTGGCCACGGCGGTGGAGACGAACTCGATGACGCGCAGGTCAAGGGGCTTGGGAATGATGTAGTCCACCCCGAACTCCATGCGGTCCACGCCGTAGGCCTGCTTGACGTAGTCCGGCACCGGCTCCTTGGCCAGGTCGGCCAGGGCCTGGGCCGCGGCCACTTTCATCTCCTCGTTGATGGCCGTGGACTGGGCGTCCAGCGCGCCCCGGAAGATGAAGGGGAAGCCCAGGACGTTGTTGACCTGGTTGGGGAAGTCGGACCGGCCGGTGGCCATGATGGCGTCGGGGCGCGCTTCCTTGGCGTCGTCGTAGGTGATTTCCGGGTCGGGGTTGGCGCAGGCGAAGATGATGGGGTTGTCCGACATGGCCTTGACCATGTCCTGGGTGACCAGCCCGCCCATGGAGAGACCCAGGAAGCAGTCCGCGCCCTTGAAGGCCTCCTCCAGGGAGCCGATGGCCTGTTCCTGGGCGTAGGCCCGTTTGTATTCGTTGAGGTCGTCGCGGCCCTGGTGCAGGTGGCCGCGGGAGTCGAACATGCGGATGTTCTCGCGCTTGACGCCCAGGGACTCGTAGAACCGGGTGCAGGCGATGGCTCCCGCTCCGGCTCCGGAGACCACGACGACGAGGTCTTCGGCCTTCTTGCCGGCGATTTCAAGGGCATTGATGAGCCCGGCGCCGGAGATGATGGCCGTGCCGTGCTGATCGTCGTGAAAGACGGGGATGTCCATCTCCCGCTTCAGGGTCTCCTCGATGCGGAAGCACTCCGGAGCCTTGATGTCCTCAAGGTTGATGCCGCCAAAGGTGGGCTCCAGGGCCTTGACCATCTCGATGAGCTTGTCCGGGTCGGTGACGGCAAGGTTGATGTCATAGACGTCCACGTCCGCGAATACCTTGAAGAGGACGCCCTTGCCTTCCATGACCGGCTTGCCCGCGGCCGCGCCGATGTTTCCCAGCCCCAGCACGGCGGTGCCGTTGGATACCACGGCCACCAGGTTGCCCCTGGCCGTGTATTCGAAGGAAAGCTCCTGGTCCTTGGCGATCTCTTTGCAGGCCAGGGCCACGCCGGGGGTGTAGGCCATGGAGAGGTGCTTCTGGGTGTGGCAGGGCTTGGTGGGCACCACCTCCACCTTTCCCTTGCGGCCAAGGGCGTGATAGTCCAGCGCCTCCTGCGGCGTGAAGAGTGCCATGCATCAACCTCCTTGCTGTAGCGGGGTAAAAACGGTTCGTCACGCTATATGACCCCCCCGGGGAAGTAAAGACCGCCAAAGGCCTCCCCCCCTTGCCCCGAGGCCCCTCCTGGTCCATACTCGTCGATGGGATCGGCCAAACCCTTTTTGGAGGAACAAATGAGCATCCTTGCGGAAGTCTCCATTTTTCCCATGGGCACCGGCGAGAGCGTGGGCGAGGCCGTGGC
Organism: Desulfohalovibrio reitneri; assembly: GCF_000711295.1. Lineage (NCBI taxonomy): Bacteria > Pseudomonadati > Thermodesulfobacteriota > Desulfovibrionia > Desulfovibrionales > Desulfovibrionaceae > Desulfohalovibrio > Desulfohalovibrio reitneri. The sequence continues at coordinate 440,627 of NZ_JOMJ01000003.1, forward strand.
CGGGGCTGTGGCCCTCATTCGCGAATCAGGCCTGGACTACAAGGTGGGGCCCATGGGCACCACCCTGGAAGGGGAGTGGGACGAGGTGATGAACGTCGTCGGCCGCTGCCATCAGGCTATGCGGTCCAAACACCCCAGGGTGTACATGACCATCAAGATCGACTCCCGCGAAGGCGGTCCCGGCCGCCTGGAGGAGAAAGTGGAGCGTGTGACCTAGTGCGGTTCGACCCACGCGTCTACCTTGTGACCGACCGTCCCCTCTGTCTGGGGCGCGACCTCGTGGAGGTCGTCCTGGAGGCCGTGGCGGGCGGGGCCACCGTGGTTCAGCTGCGGGAGAAGGCCTCCGGCGGCCGGGAGTTCGTGGAGCTGGCCCGCCAGCTTCGGGAGCGCTTGGACCGCCGGGGCGTTCCGCTCATCATCAACGACCGCATCGACGTGGCCCTGGCCATCGGGGCCGCCGGGGTGCATGTGGGCCAGTCGGACATCCATCCGGCGGACGCCCGCGAACTGCTCGGCCCGGAGGCCATCCTTGGCCTGTCCGTAAAGAGCGTGGAGCACGCCCGGCAGGCTGCGGGGATGCCCCTGGACTACCTGGGCGTGGGCCCGATCCATCCCACCTCCACCAAGGAGGACGCTGGCGAGGCTCTGCGCGAGGAGGGGCTGGCCAGCGTGCGGGGCGTCACTTCCCTGCCGCTGGTGGCCATCGGCGGCCTGGGGCGGTTAAACGCCGCAGGAGCCGTGGAGGCCGGGGCGGACGGCGTGGCCGTGGTCTCGGCCATCTGCTCGGCCCAATCGCCGAGGCGGGCGGCCGCCGAATTGTTGGCCGAGGTGGACGCGGCCGTCGCCCGCAGGGAGGGTGGCGGGTGAGAACCCTTGTGGTCAACCTGACCCGCTTCGGCGACTTGGTGCAGTCGCAGCCCACCCTGGCGGGGCTGGCCGCGCGCGGCGACCGGCTGGCCCTGGCCTGCCTGGAAAACTTCGCCCCCGCCGCGCGTCTGTTGACCGGCGTGGAGCACGTGGCTCCCTTGCCCGGAGCGAAGCTCCTGGGCGCGGGCTCGGACTGGCGGCCGCGACTGGCCGCCCTGTGGGAGTGGGCCGAGGGGCTCAAGCGTGGCTTCGGGCCCGAACGGGTGGTCAACATCACCCCTTCCGTGTCGGGCCGTTTGCTGGCCCGTCTTTTTCCGGAAGCCGAGCAGGTGGGCCTGAGCCTGGACGAGTTCGGCTTCAGCCTGGACCAGAGCCCGTGGGCCGCCTTTTTGCAGACTTCGGCCACCCACCGGGGGGCATCGCCGTTCAACGTGTCGGACCTGTTTCGCCGCGTGGCCGGGCTGGACGCGTCCGAGGTCGGCTCCACCCGCCTGCGCCAGCCGGACCCCGGCGACAGGGCCCGGGTGGCGGAGATGCTGGCCTCCGGCCCGGCGGACAGGTCAGGCTGGCTGGCGGTGCAGCTCGGCGCCAGCGAGGAGAGGCGGCGCTGGCCAGTGGCCTCCTTCGCCCGGCTGGCCGAGACCATGTGGACCGAGCGCGGCCTGGCGCCCCTGGTCCTGGGCGGACCGGGCGAGGAGGGGCTGGCGGAGCGGTTCCAGGCGGAGTGCGGAGCGCCGGGACTTTCCCTGGCCGGACGCACCTCCCTGCCGCAACTGGCCGCGGCGCTGGGCGAAAGCGACCTGCTCGCGACCAACGACACCGGCACCATGCACCTGGCCGCGGCCGTGGGCACCCCGCTGGCGGCCATCTTCCTGTGCACGGCCCAGCCGTGGGACACCGGCCCCTTCCTGGAGGGAAGCCTCTGCCTGGAGCCGGACATGGACTGCCACCCCTGCGCCTTCGGCCGGGCATGCCAGCGCGGCGAGGCCTGTCGGCGGGCCGTGCGGCCGGAGACCGTGACCCGGCTTAGCCTCGGACTGCTGGACGGCGACCCGTCGGGCAGGGCGGCCGAAGGGGTCCGCGTCTGGCGCACCGTGCGCGACAAGGCCGGCTATTTGGGGCTTGAGCGGCTGGGTGGCGCGCCGCAGGATGACCGCCACGCCTGGGTGCTCATCCAGCGGGCGGTTTACGGACGGTTCCTTGACGGGTTGGACCCGCTGCCGCTGCCGAATCTGCCCCGGCTTTCCCCGGAGGCCGAGGCGGAGACCGCCAAGGTGCTGCGTGAGGCCGGAGACGTATGTCTGCTGCTCACCCGGCAGGGGCAGGTGCTGCTGCGCGACCCCGTACCGGCGCTGAAGACCAAGTTCCTGGCCTACTGGCAGCGGCTCGTGGGGCTTCTGCGCGAGGACCGCCGCCTCTCTCCCCTGGGACGGCTTCTCACGGCACGGGGCGAGGAGTGCGGTGGCGACCTGACCTCCTTCCTGGAGGTCGTGGTCCATCATCAACGGGCTGTGGAAGCCTTTTCCCGGGCAGTGGGCCTGGCGCCCGCCGAGGCCTGATCCCCTTCCCCTCGCCGAGAGAGGGGCCCTCCCTTTTCCGCTTCCATTCGCCGCGAGACAGCGGCTTTTTCGTCAAGCATGCTTGTGCCGTGTAGGCATGCTTCTTGAATAGATTCGGCCGAGCGCGGTTTTTCAGTGAACACCATCGAGGAGAGAGCACAATGATCACCGTTGACGGAAACACCGTCGACCTCAGCGTCGGCCAGTTCGAGAACCTGGAGCAGATCCTGAACAGCATCATGCGGGACCGGTACATGTCCGACCGGGTCGTCACCGACGTGAAGCTGAACGAGGAATCCTTTTCCGAGATCTATCCCCACCAGGCCGAGGACATTCCCATGGACGAGGTGCGGAGCCTGGAAATCGTCACCGCGCCCATGAGCGACATGGCCGTGAGTGTAACCCGCGAACTCTACAAGGTCATCACCCTCATGGACAAGGGCGCCCGCCAGGTCTCCGAGCTCTTCCGCCAGGCCGACGACGCCGAGGCCCTGGACATGTTCCAGGACCTGCTCGACGTGACCCGGGATTTCTTCAACATCGTCGGCGTGCTGCGCGACGAGTACTCCCTCAAGGACCACAAGCGGCTGGGCGAGGCCATCGAGGAGTTGTCCAACCTCTTCACCGAGATGGTCGAGGTCACCGAGAACGAGGACTGGGTCCTGGTCTCCGACCTGCTGGAATACGAGTACGTCCCCGCTGTGCAGCGCTGGAAGAGTGTCATCGCCCAGCTCCGCGAGGACATCCGCGAGGCGGCCTAGATGTCCGAGAAAGTTCGTCTTCTCGACCAGGCCCTGGAAATGAGCGAGGCCGAGCTGGAGCATCTCATGGAGGGCGAGTTCGAACTCGCCGAGCAGAGTTCCGCCGAGCGCCACGAGCTGATACGGCGCATCCTCTCCATGGACGACGACGCCAAGACCGAACAACTCATGAGCAAGCTCAACCAGCTGCGCACCATGCAGAACCGCCTCACCGGCGAAGCCAAGCGGCTGCATGACGAACTGCGGCAGGACCTTATGCGGGCCAGACAGGAGACCAAGCGGTACAGCGGCTACAAGCAGGCTGCCAACGGAACTCCGGAAAAACGCAACCGGCTCTTTCACAAACGCGGCTAGCGCTCTCCCTCGGAATGTTGGGCCGGTCCAGCGCGGACCGGCCTTTTCCTCATTCCAGGAGGCTTGGCCGCGCTGGACCGTTCGCCACGGGCCGCAACATCTCCTGTCCGTCGTTGGACAGGTCGTTGACCGCCCGGGACACTTCCCAGGCCCGCAACGAATCGGTGGGGGAAGGGCGCGTCACTCTCTCCAGGGTTTCACGGTCCGTGCCCGGTGCCAGCCAGTCGTCCCACCGTTTCCGCGGAATCAGGACGGGCTGGCGGTCATGTATGGGCGATACGTCCGGCCCCGCCGGGCATGTGACCACGGCCAGGCAGGCGGGCTCACCGTCGCGGGCTGCTTCCCATATTCCGGCCATGGCCAGGGGCCCGTCCCCTTGGTTTGTCAGGTAGAAGGGCCGCTTGCCGCCGTCCCCCCGTTTCCACTCGAAGAATCCCTGCGCCGGAACCAGGCAGCGCCTGGACCGCGCGGCCTGGCGGAAAAAAGGCTTGTCGAACAGCCCTTCGGCCCGGGCGTTGATGGGCCGCCTGGACTGGCCGGGGTCGGCCCAAACCGGCAGGAATCCCCAGCGGAAAAAGCTTCCCAGCCGTTTTCCCCGTTGTCCATGATCACGGCCAGCACGTCCGTGCCGGGCGGAATGTTGTGCCGGGGGGCGTAGTCGGGCAGGTCGGCCTCAAGCCATTCGGCCAGATTTTTTTTGGGGATGCCCAGGGCGAAGCGGCCGCACATGTCGACTCCTTGACAGGCTTGCCGGGCATGCCCACCTCGGGTACGCACCGATCATGCTGACGCGAACATTCTGCCACCTTCCCGGCATCGGGGCCAAGACCGAACAACGCCTTTGGACCGGCGGCGCCCGCCGCTGGCCGGACCTGGCCCGTCTGGGGCCGGATTTGCTCGGCCCTTCCAGGCTGGCCCAGGCGGCCGTGCTCATGGAGGAATCCGCCGAGCGGCTGCAGGCTCGCGACGCCGAGTTCTTCGCCGCCAAGCTGCCCAGCAGCGAGTCCTGGCGGCTGCTCTCCCATTTCCACGACTCAGCGGCCTACGTGGACATCGAGACCACCGGGCGCGGCCGGGGCATGGACCACATCACGGCCATAGCCCTGTACGACGGACAAAGCGTGCGCACCTACGTCCACGGCCGCGACCTGGAGGCCTTCGAGGACGACATCCGCGACTACAAGCTGCTGGTCACCTTCAACGGGGCCTCGTTCGACGTGCCCATCCTCGAGCGGGAGCTGCGCATCCGCCTGCCGCGCGCCCACATCGATCTGCGGCACGCCCTGGCCTCCATCGGCATGCGCGGCGGGCTGAAGCGGGTGGAGAAGGCGGTGGGCCTGGATCGCTGTGAAATGGACGGCCTGGACGGTTACTTCGCGGTCATCCTCTGGAACGAGTACGAGAATACCGGGAATCCGGCCGCCCTGGAAACGCTGCTGGCCTACAACGCGGCCGACGTCCTCTCCCTGGAGACCCTGGCCCGCCATCTCTTCCGAGCCAAGGTGGCCCAGACTCCCTTCGCGGACGAGCTGGTGCTGCCCGAGCCAACGGGCGCGGCCAATCCCCACACCCCGGACACGGACTTGGTGCGCCGGCTCATGGCGCGCTACCCCCGCTACCGGGCTAGCGCGTGAACCCCGGCGGCAGCCCGCCGGAGTCCTCTCCGCCGTCCGCCGCGCCTCCCGGGGTGGGCGGCAGGGGGTAGCCGCCGCCGGGCTTCTCCGGCTCCAGCTCCAGCTTCAGCCCGTGCGCCCGGGCGGCTTCCGCCAACCGTCCGTGGTTCACCCGCACCGCGCCCTCGGCCCGCACCACGATGGCCTTGGGCACGGGCACGGGGCAGTGCTTCTCGCAGTTGCCGCAGCCCGCGCACCGCTTGGCGTCCACGTGGGGCACCCGCACCGGGTTGCCCTCCTCGGGCTTGAGGGAGACGGCGTCGTACGGGCAGACCTCGTCGCAGACTAAACACTTGCGGTGCTTCTCCCAGGCCAGGCAGCGCTTTTTGATCACCTCGGCCGTGCCCAGCTTGGCCTGGGAACGCTGCCCGGAAGCGGCGGGCAGGATGGCCCGGGTGGGGCAGACATCGGCGCAGGCGTGGCAGCGGGGATCGCAGTAGCCCACCACCGGCGTGACCTTGGGGCTGAAGGCTCCCAGCACCCCGGCCCCGAGCCAGGCGGGCTGGAGGGTGTTGGTGGGGCAGACCGCGGCGCACAGCCCGCAGCGCACGCAGCGGGCCAGAAACTCCGGCTCGGGCGGACTGCCCGGGGGGCGCACCACTCCCTTGGCCGTGGCCAGGGAGGGTCCGGCCAGCCCCAGCGCGCCTAAGCCAAGCCCGGCCGCGCCTCCGACCAGCAGGGCGCGGCGCATGGGGGAGGGGGCCTCCTCCGGCGGCGTCCCGGCGGGCAGATAGCCCACCGCGCCCACGGGGCAGGCCGCCTGGCAGCGGCGGCATTGCAGGCATTCCGCCGGGAAGGTTTGGGCGGGGTGTTCCTCGTCGATGGCCCCCGTGGGGCAGACGCGCAAACAGGCTCCGCAGCCCGTGCAGGATTCGGCCACCCGCCGCCGCAGCAGCGGTTTGCGCGAGAGCACGGCCAGGGCCGCCCCGGCCGGGCAGCAGACCCGGCACCACACCCGTGGCCAGCGCTTCGCCAGCCAGAAAAGCAGGCCGAACAGGGCCAGAATGAAGACCATGGTGGCGTATGCGCGGGGCTTGAAGTCAGGGAAAGCGGGCAGTCCCAGGTTCCATTCCAGGGAGAGGCGCAGCCCCAGGTCGGCGGCATGGCTGGCCGGACCGCCCAGGCCAAGGGCGTAGAAGCGGGCGGCCAGGGGCAGGGGGGCGGCCCAGAAGACAAGGGGGATGCCCAGAGCGGCCGCGCCGAGGACGGCCGTAAGCACGCCGTACTTGAGGCGGGCCGCCCACCCGGGCAGTCTTTGGGCCTTGCCGCCGGTGATTCGCCGCGCGCCGTCCAGGGTGGAGCCCAGGGGACAGACCCAGCCGCAGAATGCGCGGCCCAAAAGCGGCGCGGAAAGCAGCACCACCACGGCGGGCAGGAAAAGGACGGTCAGTTCCCTGGCGGCCAGGGCGGTTCCCAGGAAAACGGCCGGGTCGAAGCGGACCAGCAGGTCGCGGGGCAGCAGGCCGTCCAGGAGCCAGGAACTTCCGCCCCAGACCAGGAAGAGAAAGAGGGCCAGGCAGAGTGCCTGGACCGTCCGTCGCGCGGCCATGCTACAGGGCCAGCCGCTTCACCCGCAGGGAGGCGGTGTCCATGCTGCCCAGGCCGCGCTCCGCCGCCAGGCGCACGTGCTTGACCTGGCGCGCCTCGAACCGGCGGCCGTACCAGGCGAAGGCCTCCACGGCCAGGGCGTCGGCCGCCACGGGGTCGGGCGAGGCGATGACCGTGTCCTCCTTGAGCACCTTGCCCGGGCCGTAGGGGCCGCCGGTGGAGAGCACGAACATGCCGTCCACCACGGTCAGGTCCGCCTTGAGGCGGGTGTTGAGGTCCACGATGGCCGTGTCCAGGTCGTAGCGCCAATGCATCGCGCCCCGGTCGCGGATGAGGCCCATCATGCCCTTCAGCCCCAGGCTGACGCCGGTGGCGCCGTGCGACTTGGCCGTGGGCGCGGCGATGAGCACGTCCGCCTCCAGCACCTCGCGCACGAAGGCGTTCTCCTTCATGTCCTCGCCCGCCTCGATGTCCGCCTCCTTGTAGAAGCGGTCCGCGGTCAGGGCCTGCACGCGCCCGCCCATATCCCTGCAAGCCTCCTGGATGCCGGAGGCTTCAAGGCAGCGTTCAGCCGAGGAGAGCGGGTTGTCCAGGATGTGGATTTCCGCCGCGCCCACCTCGGAGCACATGGCCGCGATGGCCTGCACCACGGCCGGGTGGGTGTTGGCTCCCTTCTCCGGCGGCGTGGGAAAGCTCATGTTGGGCTTGATGACAACCTTCTGTCCGGGTTTCACGAAGCGGCCCATGCCGCCCAGCATCTCCACCGCCGCGCGGGCGGCCTCGCCTGGACCTCCGGTGACGACTGCCGCGTCCGGGGTGGCGGTCGCGGCCCACAGCCCGCGCCCCCAAAGGTTCGAGGCGAACCAGGCAGCGCCCGCCAGGGTGAGGAAAGACCGTCTGTCCATGTCAGCCTCCCAGGGTGATGGCCAGGGCGCCGAGGAACATGAAAAAAGCCCCGGCCATTCTCAGGCTGAGGTTTTTTTCCCGAAAGAGCAACCCCCCGTAGATGACGCTGAAAAGACCGGACAATCGCTTCACCGAGATCATGTAGGCGGCCTGCACCAGGGAGATGGCCCACAGATGGCAAAAGACGTGGACGGCCACGGTCAGGCCAAGGGCGGCCCCGGCTCGCGGGCGTGCCAGCAGGGGGGCGAAGCGGATGCGGCCCGTGAGCCGTAGCCCGACCAGGGTCAGGCCGCCGAAGCCCAGGAAGAAGAATACGGCGGTGAAGACAGGGTCCGAGTGCAGGATGAGCTTCTTCCCCAGCACCGCGCACAGGGAGTAGAGCAGGGAGGCGGCCAGCATGAGCCGCGCCCCGGGTTGCCGCCACAGCGCCTTGAGCGGGGCCAGCGGTCCCTTCCTGGCCTCGGCGGCGTTGAGTACCCAGCTGCCCAGCACCACCAGCAGCACGCCGCCAACCCCGGCCCAGCTGGCGGTCTCGCCCAGGATGAGGAAGCCGGTCAGCAGCACGAAGACCGGGGTGAAGGAGAGGTAGGGCATGACCAGGGAGATGGGGGCCAGGTTCACGGCCGCCATGTGGCAGAGGAATCCCGCCGCATTGAGGGGCAAAAGCCAGAGGTAGGTGGACCAGAAGGCGGGGTCCGGAGCGGGGCGGCTCAGCGCCAGGGGCAGGAGAAGCAAAAAGAGCGGGGCGGCGTAGAAGAGCGGGGCCGCGGCCATTTGCAAGGGCGGCAGGTCGCCGAAGAGCCGCTTGGCCAGGGCGGCCTCGGTGGCCGCCAGCAAGGCCACGGCCAGGGCCACTGGAAACCAGGCCATGGCCGGATCAGGTCACGCCGCGGTAGAAGACCATGCGGGCGGCGTGAGGGCGGAAGGAGTCCAGCAGTTCCTCCTGCGCCTCGGGCGGCATGGGCTGGAATCCGGCTGCGATCTCCGCCATGGTGCGGACGTGGTCGGCCAGGCCGCAGCCGATGATGGCCACGTCGATGTCCTGGGAGAGGGCGTAGCGCAGCAGCAGGGTGGGAGTGAGATAGGCCTTGGGGTTGAGGTAGTGGCCGCCGCCGAAGACCTTCATGCCCACCACGGCCATGCCCTTGGCCCGGGCGGCGGGCAGCACCTTGTCCAGAAAGCCGCCCAGCGCGCCTTCCACCGGGTTCACCGGCAGCAGCACCGCGTCCAGGGGCCACTCCTCGACGCAGCGCAGCAGCACCTCGGGGTCGTGGTGGCCGGTCACGCCGATGCGGCCAGCGCGGCCTTCCTCGCGCGCCCGCAGGAAGGCCGCCAGCGCTCCGTCCGGCGCGGCGATGCGCTCCACGTCCTCCTGGGTGCGCACGTCGTGGATTTGCCACAGGTCCAGATGGTCCGTGCCCAGCCGCTCCAGGCTGTCGCGCAGGTCGGCCAGGGCCCCCTCGTGGTCGCGGCGGGCGGACTTGGAGGTGTGGAACACCCGTTCGCGCTCGCCGGGGTGTTCCCGCCAGTAGGCTCCCAGGTAGGACTGGCTGCCAGAGTAGGCCGGGGCGGTGTCGAAGTAGGTCACGCCCAGCTTCCTGGCTTCCCGGATCACCGAGCGCGCTCCGGCGTCCTCGCCAAAGGTGCGCAGAACGCCCTCGCCGCCCAGGCCGACCCTGGTAACGGCCGGGCCGCCGTGTCCGAATGGCGTGGTGGGCAGGGCGGTCGCTTCTTGGTCCATGGTGTCCTCACACATGATTGCGCAGGTGCAGTTCAACCGGGTGTGGATGGAGGTAGACCTGCCTGGCCAGGTACTCCTTGCCGTATTTGCGCACGTAGTGGTTGATGAGGGTGGCGGGCACGATGAGAGGGACGTGGCGATCCTTGTACTGTTGCAGGATTTCTCGCAGCTCTTGCCGCTCGTCCGGGGTGAGGTCGTCCTTGAAGTGGCCGGCCACGTGCTCCAGGGTGTTGAAGTGGCTCTTTGGGTTGGCCTTGATGGACAGGGCCTCCATGAGAAGGCGCTGGTAGTTGTCCACCAGATCCTCAAGCGGGTACTCCTTGCCCGCGGCCACCAGCTTGCCCATTTCGCGGTAATGCTTCTGGCTGTGCGAGAGCAGGAGGAGTTTGTGGTTGGTGTGGAAGTCCACCAGCCCGCCGAGTCCCGAGCCTGATTCCAGGTAGTCCCGCCAGCGTTTCATGACGAAGACCCGCTCGATGAAGTTCTCTCGCAACCGGGGGTCGTGCAGGCGGCCGTCGTCCTCCACCGGCAGCAGGGGAAAGCGGTCCATGAACTCCCTGGCGAAGATGCCCACGCCCTTGGGGTCGGGCATGCCCTGCTCCGTGTAGACCTTGACCCGTTCCATGCCGGAAGAGGGACTCTTGGCCTTGAAGATGAAGCCGCAGAGGTCCTCATCGGCCAGGCGGGGCAGCACCTCGCGGCTGAAGCCGCGAACCCGTTCCGTGAAGTCCTCGCCGGAGCGGCGGCCCACCAGCCTGGGGTTGTCCGGATCGCCCACCAGCCGCATGGCCTCGCGGGGGATGGGCAGCCCGCTCTCCACCTCCGGGCAGACGGGCACGAATTCCACGAAGCGACCGAGTTCGTCGTGTATCCAGCGGTCGAGCTGGTGGCCCGAGTCGTAGCGGACGTTGTTGCCCAGCAGGCAGGAACTGACGCCGAGCTTGATGGTGTCTGGCATGTTGCTAGGCCCTGAAAAAGAGTCCGGATTCGTCTATGGTGCCCGGCCTGGGCAGAGTCACCTCGGCCACCACGCCGCCCTCCTCGGAGCGGATGTCCAGGGAGCCGAAGTTCTTTCGCGTGGCCAGGCGGGCTATGGGCAGGCCGAAGCCCGTACCGAAGGACTTGGTGGAATGAAAGGGGGTGAAGAGTTCCTCCACGTCCGTGTCCTGGGGCAGGGAGCCGGAGTTGCGGATTCGTATGGCCACGAAGTTGGGAGAGGCGGGGCACTTTCCTGAGGTGACAGTGATGGAGGGGTCGTCCGGGTCCAGGGCTTCCACCGCGTTCTGCAGCAGGTGCGAGAAGAGGGTGGTCAGCATTTCCGGATCGCCCTGCACGCGGCGGTTGTCCTCGGTGAGGACGATGTCGAGGCTGTACTTCGTAAGATTGTTTTCCCGCCTGAGGGTCTCCGAGGCCCGCTCCAGCACGTCCTCCAGGTCGATTTCCACAAAGCCGGGAACCGAAGAGAGCGCCCCGATGTACACCCCAACGTTGCGGACCATGCGCTCCAGTCGTTTGGCCTCGTCCAGGATGGTCTGCGAGGCTTGCCGCTCGCGGGACCCTTCCCGGGCTTCCCGCTGCACCCGCATGGCGTTGCCCCCGATGATGGTCAGGGGGTTGCGTATCTGGTGGGCCACGCCGGACATGACGTCCAGTTCGCACTTGGAGTTGGACTGGATGAAGGCGTCTGTCTCCACCAGGGTGCAGAGGTCGAAAAGACGGTCCGCGGCCAGCATGACCCGGGCCTGGTCCTCCACCGGCACAAGCTCCTGGATGAGCCCGTGGGTGAAGCGCCGGGCCTGGAAGTAGGCCAGGGAGATGAAGCGGTGGTCCACGCCGAAGGAGACGTGCTTGCTGCCGCTGCGCCACAGGGAGGCCAGAAACTCGTCCGTATTTGGATTCATCCACAACCGCTGGTACCAGCCGGACCAGTTGTGTTTCAGCCTGGTCTCGGAGGTCTGGTGCTGCAGGACGATTTTGGTCTGGGCGATGTTCTTGATGGCCTGGAAGAGGTCCTCGGCCATGTCCCGGCGTCGCTCGGCGAAGGCGTCGCGGTAGGGGGACAGTTCTTCAGCCAGTGAATCGTCAACCGCCAACTGGCTGCGGAAGTACCGCAACCGCTCCAGGGGGGCTTCGATCTCGCGCATTATGGTCTGCCTCGCATCCCGGTCTTGTACCAACGCGGAAGAAAAATGCAAAGCGACCGTCGTTGACGGGCCGATAACCCCCGGCTAGTGTCCCGCGCATGGACAATCCCCATTCCATCCGCTGCCTGTTTTTCGACTTCGGCGGAGTCGTGGCCGAGGAGGGGTTCGTGGCGGGTCTCCATGCCATCGCCGCTGACCAGGGCCTGGACCCGGACCGCTTCTTCAACGACGTGCGCGACGTCATCTTTCAGAACGGCTACGTCACCGGCCACTGCTCGGAGATGGACTTCTGGAGCGACCTGCGTGGACAGCTCGGCGTGAAGGGCTCCGGCAAGGATTTGCGCCGGGAGATTCTCTCCCGTTTCCGGCTTCGCCCCCACATGCTGCACCTGGCTCGCCTGCTGCGGGAGGAGGGACTCAAGGTGGCCATCCTTTCGGATCAGACCAACTGGCTGGACGAGCTGCAGGCGGAGTTGGGCTTCGCCATGTATTTCGACAGCGTGTTCAACAGCTACCACTACGGCTATCACAAGGGGCAGCCGGAGTTCTTCAAAATCGCCCTGCGCGACATGGACGCCAAGGCGGACGAGAGCCTGCTGGTGGACGACGCCGGGGTCAACGTGCGCACCGCCCGCGAGAGCGGGCTGCACGCCATCCAGTATGAGGATCTGCACCAGTTCACCCGGGATTTCGAGACCTACTTCCCCGGCCTGCTCGAACGCGCCCACGAAGAATCGGAAGGAGACGACGCATGAGGCCCGCCCACGCCCAATTCCGGCCCGAGGGACTGCCCTTCGCCTGCTTGTGCGCCCTGGCGGTGGTGGCTTTCGCTCTGCTCGAATGGTCCCTGTTGGCACTGCTTGCCCTGGCGCTGACCGGCTTCGTGGTCAATTTTTTTCGCGACCCGGAGCGCATCCCGCCCGAGGACTCCGCCCTGGCGGTGGCCCCGGCCGACGGCAGGGTCGTGCTCGTGGGGGAGCGCGAGGACCCCATGACAGGGGAGCGGCGCGTGTGCGTCGGAATCTTCATGAACGTATTCAACGTGCACGTGAACCGAATGCCTGTGGCCGGGGAGATTTCCCGCATCGCGTACCATCCCGGCGTCTTCTTCAACGCCTCCCTGGACAAGGCCAGCGAGGACAACGAGCGCAACGCCGTGGCCCTGGAGGACGATGAAGGCCGCTCCTGGACCATGGTGCAGATCGCCGGGCTGGTGGCCAGGCGCATCGTCTGCCAAGCGGAGCTTGGCGACAGGCTGGGCCGGGGGGAGCGGTTCGGCATGATCAAGTTCGGCTCCCGAGTTGACCTCTACCTCCCGCATGACTATCAGCCCCTTGTCGGCGTCGGCGAGAGGGTCCTTGCGGGACAGACCGCGGTGGCCGCGCCACGCCGGGCCGACTGAGCAACACACATGGAAGACAAGTTCATCGCCAAGCCCCGCGGAAAGGGCGTCTACATCCTGCCCAATCTCATGACCACGGCCAGCCTGTTCGCCGGCTTCCTGGGCCTTACCCTGGCCGTGGACGGCCGCTTCGGCCTGGCCGCCGTGGCCGTGTTCGTCTCTTTCGTGCTGGACGGCCTGGACGGCAAGATCGCCAGGCTGACCAAGACCACCTCGGAGTTCGGCGTGCAGCTGGACTCCTTGGCCGACCTGGTGGCCTTCGGCGTTTCCCCGTCGCTTCTGCTCTACCTGTGGAAGCTGCAGGAGTACGGCCGGCTGGGGCTGGCCGCCGCTTTCCTCTTCACCGCCTGCGCCGCCCTGCGCCTGGCGCGGTTCAACATCCAGACCAAGACCTCGGGCAAACTGCTCTTCACCGGCCTGCCCACCCCGGCCGCGGGTTGCACCGTGGCCGCCCTGGTGCTCTTCGAGCAGAACCTGCCCGGGGAGGCGGGGGCAGTCCTCGGACCGGTGGGGCTGGTGCTGGCCTACGGGCTCTCCTTCCTCATGGTCTCCCGGGTGCGCTACTTCTCCTTCAAGGAGTACGGCTGGCTGCGGGCCCACGCCCTGTCCGCCCTGGTGGCGGCTGTGCTGCTCTTCGTGGTGGTGGCCTCCCAGCCCACCCTGCTGCTTTTCCCGCTTTTGGGGGCCTACGTGCTTTCCGGTCCCATCTACACCTTCCTTGTCCTGCCGCGCCGCCGTCCCGGCCTGTTCGGCGAGGGCAGGGGGGAATCACGCGATGAGCCGGAAGAGAGCAGTGGAACCTCTTGACCTCGGCGCGGGCCCGGGGCTATGCATGGACTTTAGCCCGGAAGCGGCCACGGCCGCGCCAACCCTCCGGGCAGGGAACGACATGAAGACACGCATCCACACAGCCAGTCGCGAGGCAGCGCGCGAAAGACCGCGCGCGGCGTCCCGCGTCAATCCCGTCGCGGGACGCGTGCAATCCACCTCCGCCCCTCTTTCCCTCCGCCTATCCCTATCCTCCTCCGCCCTAGCCTAGGGCACATCCGGCACCGCTGACATGACCCGGCCCGAGCCAGCGGCTCGCGGCTCCGCCATACAGGCTCCGTTACAAGAGCCACGTGCTTCGAGGAGGAAGCGACATGAGCGAACGCGTCCACATTTTCGACACCACCCTGCGCGACGGCGAACAATCGCCCGGCGCCACCATGAACCACAACGAGAAGGTCCGCCTGGCCCGCCAGCTCGAACGGCTGGGCGTGGACGTCATTGAGGCGGGCTTCCCGGCCGCCTCCAAGGGGGACTTCGAGGCGGTGCAGGCCATCGCCCGCAGCCTGGAGAAGCCCATCGTGGCCGGGCTGTGCCGCAGCCTGCCCGCGGACATCGAGCGCGCCTGGGAGGCCATCAAAGACGCGCGTCGGCCCCGCATCCACACCTTCCTGGCCACCTCGCCCATCCACATGGAATTCAAGCTGGGCAAGACCCCGGAGCAGGTGCTGGAGATGGCCCGCGCGGCCGTGCGCACGGCCCGCAACTTCACCGACGACGTGGAGTTCTCGGCCGAGGACGCCTCCCGCTCCGACCGCGAGTTCCTGGCCCGGGTGGCCGAGGCGGTCATCGAAGAAGGGGCCACGGTGGTCAACATCCCGGACACCGTGGGCTACGCCCAGCCCCAGGAGTTTGGCGACCTCATCCGCTACCTGCGCGAGAACGTGCCCAACGCGGACAAGGCCACCTTCTCCGTGCACTGCCACAACGACCTGGGCCTGGCCCTGGCCAACACCCTGGCGGCCATCGACAACGGCGCCCGCCAAGCCGAGGTGACGCTCTCCGGCATCGGCGAGCGGGCGGGCAACTGCGCCCTGGAGCAGCTGGTCATGTCCCTCAACGTGCGGCGCGACCTGCACGACTTCGAGACCGGGGTTGACTCCGAGCAGATTCACCCCTCCTGCCGCCTGCTCTCGCTGATCATCGGGCAGGGCATTTCCGCCTACCAGCCCATCATCGGCCGCAACGCTTTCGCCCACGAGTCCGGCATCCACCAGGACGGCATGCTCAAGCACCGCCAGACCTACGAGATCATGACTCCCGAGAGCATCGGCCGGGCTGGCACGGACATCGTGCTGGGCAAGCACTCCGGCCGCAACGCCATCGGCAGCAAGCTCTCCGAGCTGGGCTTCTCCCTGGACGAGGAGCAGAAGCAGCAGGTCTTCGACGCGGTCAAGACCCTGGCCGACAAGAAGAAGCGCATCTACGACGAGGACATGGAGGCCATCGTCCTGGAGGAGGTCTACCGCCTCAAGGGCAAGTACCGCCTGCGCGCCCTGAGCGTGCAGACCGGCACCTCCGGCGGCGTGCCGCCCACGGCCGCCGTGGTCATGGACGTGGACGGCGAGGAGCGCAAGCTCTCAGGCTTCGGCATGGGCCCGGTGGACGCCATCTACAACACCATTTGCGAGATGGTGGGCTATCGGCCCACCCAGGAACAATTCAACATCAGCGCCATCACCGGCGGCACCGACGCCCAGGGCGAGGTGGTCGTGCGGCTGGCCCACAACGGCCAGTCGGCGGTGGGGCGCGGTTCCGACGGAGACATCATCGTGGCCTGCGCCAAGGCCTATCTCAACGCGTTCAACCGCCTGGGCATGAAGGAGGAGAGGAAATGGGCGCAACTGTAGCCGAAAAGGTGCTCGAGCGGCACCGCATCGAGGGGGACGTTGTCCCGGACCGCATCATCCGCTGCCGGGTCTCCCTGGTGCTGGCCAACGACATCACCGCCCCCCTGGCCATCAAGTCCTTCAAGGCCATGGGCGCGGAGGAAGTGTTCGACCGCGAGCGGGTGGCCCTGGTCATGGACCACTTCACCCCCAACAAGGACATCGACTCCGCCGAGCAGGTGCGCGGCGTGCGCGAGTTCGCCCGGGAAATGGGCGTGGTCAACTACTTCGAGGGCGGCCAAGCGGGCGTGGAGCACGCCCTGCTGCCGGAGATCGGGCTGGTGGGCCCCGGCGACGTGGTCATCGGCGCGGACTCCCACACCTGCACCTACGGCGGCCTGGGGGCTTTCGCCACGGGCATGGGCTCCACGGACATCGCCGCGGCCATGGCCCTGGGCGAGACCTGGTTCAAGGTGCCGCCCACCATCCGCGTGGAGATGACCGGCAAGCTGCCCGAGTGGGTGGGGGCCAAGGACCTCATCCTCAAGACCATCGGCGAGATCGGCGTGGCCGGGGCCCTGTACAAGGCCCTGGAATTCGGCGGCGAAGTGGCCGACGAGCTGGACATCGAAGGTCGTCTGACCATGGCCAACATGGCCATCGAGGCGGGCGGCAAGGCCGGGCTCTTCCCGGCGGACGCCAAAGCCCTGGAATACGCCAAGGCGCACGGCCACGCCGCCTCCGAGGAAATCCACCCCGACCCGGACGCGGTCTACGAGCGGGTGGTGCGCATCGACGCCTCCTCCCTGGCCCCGCAGGTGGCCTGCCCCCACCTGCCGGACAACGTCAAGGATGTGGGCGAGGTGGACACCCGCATCGACCAGGCAGTCATCGGCTCCTGCACCAACGGCCGCATCACCGACCTGCGCGAGGCTGCCGACGTGCTGCGCGGCCGCAAGGCGGCGGACGGCGTGCGGCTGGTGGTCATCCCGGCCACCCCGGCCATATGGCGGCAGGCCATGGAGGAAGGGCTGTACGAGATTTTCCTTGACGCCGGGGCGGTCATCGGCCCGCCCACCTGCGGCCCCTGCCTGGGCGGCCACATGGGTATCCTGGGCGCGGGCGAGAAGGCCGTGGCCACCACCAACCGCAACTTCAAGGGCCGCATGGGCCACCTGGACTCCGAGGTTTACCTGGCCTCTCCGGCGGTGGCCGCGGCTTCGGCCGTCACCGGGCGCATCACAAACCCGGCGGACCTCTAGCCAAGGAGCGAGGACATGATATTCAGCGGACGCGCCCACAAGGTCGGGGCGCACATCGACACCGACGCCATCATCCCGGCCCGCTTCCTGGTGAGCACCGATCCCCTGGAGCTGGGCAAAAACTGCATGGAAGGGCTGGAGCCCGGCTGGATTCAGCGCATTGACGAGGGCGACATCCTGGTGGCCGGAGAGAACTTCGGCTGCGGCTCCTCCCGCGAGCACGCCCCTCTGGCCATCCTGGGGGCGGGCATCAAGGTGGTGGTGGCCCACAGCTTCGCCCGCATCTTCTACCGCAACGGCTTCAACATGGGGCTTACCCTGGTGGAGATCGGCCCGGAGGTGGAAAAAATCGCCGACGGCGACCGCCTTCAGGTTGACGCGGCCAACGGCGCTGTTATTGACGAAACCGCCGGCGTGGAAATAGCCGCCAAGCCGGTGCCGCCCTTCATGCGCGACATCCTGGACAAGGGCGGCCTTGTGGAATACGTCAAGGCGCGGCTGGCGGCCTAAGCGAGCCAAGGGAGAGACGAGCACATGGCCAATACCATCACCATCCTGCCGGGCGACGGCATCGGCCCGGAGATCACCGCCCAGGCGGAACTGATCCTGTCCCGGGTGGACGAACTCTACGGCCTGGACCTGCGCCTGCAACGCGCCCGGCTGGGCGGCGAGGCCATAGACGCCGACGGCACCCCGCTCCCACAGGCCACGGTGGAGGCCTGCCAGGACTCGGACGCCGTGCTGCTGGGCGCGGTGGGCGGTCCCAAGTGGGACAACATCGACAAGGCCAAGCGTCCCGAGCGGGGGCTTCTGGGCATCCGCAAGGAACTGAAGCTCTTCGCCAACCTCCGCCCCGCGCAGCTCTTCCCGGAGTTGCAGCACGCCTGCCTTCTGCGCCCGGACATCGTGGGCCAGGGGCTGGACATCATGGTGGTGCGCGAGCTGACCGGCGGCATCTACTTTGGCAAGCCCAAGGGCGAGGAGATCCGCAACGGCGAGCGCGTGGCCTACAACACCATGATCTACACCGAGTCGGAGGTCCGCCGCATCGCCCGCGTGGCCTTCGAGACGGCCATGAAGCGAGGCAAGCGCCTGTGCAGCGTGGACAAGGCCAACGTGCTGGAGGTCTCCCAGTTGTGGCGCGACGTGGTCACCGAGACCGCCAAGGAATACCCCGAGGTGGAGTTGAGCCACATGTACGTGGACAACGCCGCCATGCAGTTGGTGCGCGACCCCTCCCAGTTCGACGTGGTGGTCACTTCCAACCTCTTCGGCGACATCCTCTCCGACGAGGCCGCGGTCATCACCGGCTCCATCGGCATGCTGCCCTCGGCCTCCCTGGGCCGCCACAACCCCGGGCTGTACGAGCCCATCCACGGCTCCGCCCCGGACATCGCGGGCGAGGACAAGGCCAACCCCCTGGCCGCCATCCTCTCCGTGGCCATGCTGCTGCGCTACTCCCTGGAGCGGGCCGACGCGGCCAAGACCGTGGAGCGTGCGGTGCAGGCCGTGTTGCGCGAGGGGTACCGCACCCTGGACATCATGGAAGAAGGCGCCACACAGGTGGGCTGCGCCGAGATGGGCCGCCTGGCCCTGGAGCGGCTAGGCAAGGAATAACCGCCCGCCGAGGCGGGCGCACTCCCGGCGGGGCGGTGCGGCCGCTCCGTGACCGGGACAAGGCTTCACCCGCGAGGACTGAACATGGGCGGCGTTAGCGTCCGCGAGCTGCATAAATCATTCGGGGGCCGCGATATCTTCGCGGCCCTTTCCTTCGATGTGCCCGAGGGCGCGCGGCTGGCCGTGGTCGGCCCCAACGGCTCGGGCAAGTCCACCCTGCTGCGCATTCTGGCCGGGGAGGCCGAGGCCGACAGGGGCGAGGTGCGCACCGGCCGCGAGGGCGTTGGCTACGCCGCCCAGGAGATGGGAAAGGCCGACCTGGACACCCCGCTGCTGAACTGGGTGCTGTCGGTGTTCCCTTCCTGGTCAGACTTCTGGAGCCGCTGGGAGCGGGCCGTGGCGGACGGCGACGAGGCCGCCCTGAAACGGCTGGGCGCGGAGCAGGCGGAGCTTGAGGCCAGCTCCGGCTACAACCCGGAGCACAAGGCCGAGAGCGTGCTCATGGGGCTGGGCTTCGAGGAGGCAGACTTCCAGCGCGGGCTGGGGGAGTTCAGCGGCGGCTGGCGTGAGCGGGCCAAGCTGGCCCGGGTCATCCTGCAGGGCGACCGGGTGCTGCTCTTGGACGAGCCCACCAACCACCTGGACCTGGAAGCCGTGGAGTGGCTGGAGGAATACCTCAAGAGCTTCGACGGCGCGCTGGTCTTCGTGGCCCACGACCGCGTCTTTCTGGACAACGTGGCCACACACGTCCTGGCCCTGGAGACCGGCGGGCCGGTGCTACGCAAAGGCAACTTCTCCCACTACCTGGACTGGGCGGCCGAACGCGACATGGTGCGCGAGCGGCAGGCGGCGAAGATCGAGGCGGCCATCGACCGCCACATGACCTACATCTCCCGCTTCCGGGTCAAGGCGCGCAAGGCGGCCCAGGCGCAGTCCAAGCTGAAGAAGGTGGAGAAGATGCAGGAGGAGCTGGAGGATTTGTCCGCTCCAGCCTCCCGCCGCACCCTGTCCTTCAGCCTGCCCGAGCCCGAGCGGCCGGAGAAGGTGGTGGCCCGGGCCGAGGGAGTCAGCCTGGACTTCGGCCAGGGGCCGCTGTGGCGCGGCCCCCTGACCTTCCAGATCTACCGGGGGCAGCGGGTGGCCCTGGCCGCGCCCAACGGCGCGGGCAAGTCCAGCCTGCTCAAGGTGCTTACCGGCGACCAGAAGCCAACCTCCGGCGTGGCCGAGCTGGGACGCAAGACCAAACTGGGCTTTTTCTCCCAGCACCAGGCCGAGGCCCTGAACCAGACCCGCACCGTGGTCGGCGAGATGCGGAGCATGGCCGGGCCCAAGGCCACCGAGGAGGAGCTTCGTTCGGTGCTGGGGCTGTTCCTGCTGGGCGAGGAGTACTTCGACCGCCCCGTGTCCCGGCTGTCCGGCGGCGAGAAAAGCCGTCTGGCCCTGGCCGGGCTGTTCATGGGGCGCTGCAACTTCCTGGTCTTGGACGAGCCCACCAACCACCTGGACCTGGAAAGCCGCGAAGCCCTGGTGGAGGCCCTGCGCGCCTTCCCCGGCACCATGCTGCTGGTGGCGCACGACCGCTACCTGCTGCGCGAGGTGGCCGAGGAGGTCTGGGCCCTGTCCACGGACGGGCTGGCCGTGCATCTCGGCGGCTTCGAGGAATACGAGCGCTGCCGCAAGGCGGAGAAGGAGGCCCCGGCCTGCCCCGCCCCCAAGGCGGAGGTCGAGGAAAAGCCCCGCGCCAAGCCGGGCAAGCAGGGCAAGGAGGAGCGCCGCCGCCGGGCCGAGGCCAGGGCGGAGGTGTCCAAAGAGCTTACCCCGCGCAAGGACCGCTTTCAGAAGCTGGAGGCCGAGCTGGAGGAAGTGGCCAACCGCCAGTCCGAGCTGGAGGCCATCATGGCCGAGCCCTCGTCCTGCGCGGACCAGGAGGCCTTTTTGCGCATGAGCAAGGAATATGAAAACCTCCAGGAGCGCGAGGAGCGCATCTTCGAGGAAATGGCCGGGCTGGAAACCGAGATAGCCGGGCTTGAGGAACGCAAACGGCAATTGCTGGAGGGCGAGGCGTGAGGAACATCACCGAGTTCCGCATATACGGTACTGTCTTTGGTTTGACCGAGGAGGACTTCGCCAAATTGAAGACCGAGTTGCCATTTGAGAACCTGTCCTTTAGTAATTCCGTTCTGGACATCGACCATGAAGGCCCGTGGGTCGATGTGGAAGAGGCCCTGGACAGACTGACGTCCCGCCTTGGCCCCGACGGACGGGGCGGCCTGGACGTCATCGACAACCACCAGTGGCAGATCACCCGCTACGCGCTCCGGCCCGGGGGCTACGACTCCCGGACCTTCGATCTGGACAACGTCATGGAGCACGTGCGGCCCAACTGAGGCCGGGAGATCTGTTTTGCCGCAGGACCGTGGCTGGCTCGACGTGGTTGCCGCCGTCATCTGGCGGGAGGGCCGCTTCCTGGCAGTGCGCAGGCCCCCCGGGGCGCGCATGGCCGGCTACTGGGAATTCCCGGGCGGGAAAGTGGAACCGGGCGAGGCGCCGCGTGCGGCCCTGGCCCGCGAGTTGGACGAGGAGCTTGGCTTGGCCTGCGGACGCTGCCGCTTCTGGCGGGAGGTCCGCCATGATTACGGCGGGTTGAAGGTCCGCCTGCTGTTCTACCACGCCTGCGAGCCGTCCGGGGACCCCGTCGCCAGGGAAGGGCAGGAAATGGCCTGGATCATGCCGGGCGAGGCCTGCACCCTGGATTTCCTTCCGGCCGACGAACCCGTCCTGGCCGATCTCATGCAGCCACGGGCCCAAGGAGACGACCCATGCGTATCACAGAGCAGATGAACCAGCGGAAGCCCTTCGTGTCCCTGGAGTTCTTCCCCCCCAAGGAGCGCGAGGCCTGGCCTGATTTCTTCAAGGAGGCGGACAAGCTCAAGGCGGCCAAGCCGCTGTTCGCTTCCGTGACCTACGGCGCGGGCGGCTCCACCCAGGACAACACCCTGGAGATCGCCTCCCGGCTCAAGGCGCAGACCGGCTTCGAGCCCCTGGTGCACCTGACCACGGTGGGCGCTTCCGAAAAGAAGATCGGCGACTTTCTGAACCAGCTCCGCGACAACGACCTGGATAACGTGCTGGCCCTGCGCGGCGACCCGCCTCGGGGCATGACCGACTTCAAGCCGGACAACGAGCGGTTCCAGCACGCCACCGACCTCATCGACTTCGTACGCCAGCGCCACCCCGACATGGGCCTGGGCGCGGCCACCTATCCCGAGGCGCACCCCCAGTCCCCGTCCTTCGCCAAGGACCTGTACTGGAGCAAGGTCAAGGCCGAGCGCGGTGCCGGGTTCTTCATCACCCAACTCTTTTTCGACCCCAGGCTGTACTTCGACCATGTGGAGCGGCTCAAGGGGATGGGCGTGGACGTGCCGGTGGTGCCCGGCGTGCTGCCCATCATGAGCCTGCAGTCCATCCGCTTCATCCTGACCATGTGCGGTGCCTCCATCCCCGGTAAGTTCTACCTGGAGCTGGAGGAGGCCCATGAGAAGGGCGGCAACGCTGCGGTGCGCGAGCTGGGCATCCGCTTCGCCACGGAGCAGTCCCGGCGGCTCATCGAGGGCGGCGCGCCCGGAGTGCATTTGTATACGCTGAACAAGGCGGACGCCTGCCTTGAAATAGTCGACAACCTGAACCTGGCCTAGGAGGCCGTATGTCCGACGTGCGATTCCGCGTGGCCGTGGTCGGCGCCACCGGCGCGGTGGGCCGCGAAATGCTCAAGACCCTGGAAGCGAGGGACTTCCCCGCCTCGGAGGTGGTTCCCATGGCCTCCGCCCGCTCCGCGGGCATGAAGCTGCCCTACAAGGGCGGCGAAATCCAGGTGCAAGAACTGACCGAGGATTCCTTCGAGGGCTTCGATCTGGCGCTCTTCTCCGCCGGTGGCTCCACTTCCGAGAAGTTCGCCCCCATCGCCGCCCGCGCGGGCTGCGTTGTGGTGGACAACTCCTCCGCCTGGCGCATGGACGACGACACCCCGCTGGTGGTGCCCGAGGTCAACCCCCACGACCTCGACTGGCACAAGGGGATCATCGCCAACCCCAACTGCTCCACCATCCAGATGGTGGTGGCGCTCAAGCCCCTGCATGACGAAGCCACCATCAAGCGCGTGGTTGTCTCCACCTACCAGGCGGTGTCCGGCTCGGGCCAAAAGGCCATGGTGGAGCTGGAGAACCAGGTGAGGCGGCTCATGAGCGGCCAGGAGGCGGAGTCCGAGGTCTATCCCCACCAGATCGCCTTCAACTGCCTGCCCCACATCGATTCCTTCCTTGAGAACGAGTACACCAAGGAAGAGATGAAGATGGTCAACGAGACCGTGAAGATTATGGGCGACGAGTCGGTGAAGGTAACGGCCACCACGGTGCGCGTGCCGGTTTTCTTCGGCCATTCCGAGTCGGTCAACATCGAGACCGCCAAGAAGCTGACCTCCGCACAGGCGCGTGGCATTCTGGCCCAGGCCCCCGGCGTGACCGTCTTCGACAACCCTTCTGAGAACGTCTACCCCATGCCGGTGGAGTGCGCCGGGCAGGACGACGTGTTCGTGGGCCGCATCCGCGTGGACGATACCATCGAGAACGGCCTGAACATGTGGATCGTCTCGGACAACATCCGCAAGGGCGCGGCCCTGAACACGGTGCAGATCGCCGAGACCCTCATCGAACGCAACTTGGTGCGGGTGCTCTAATGGCCATCCCCGTCGTCGACAGCGACGAATACGTCCAGCGGCTACGCGGCGCGCACCGGCCCGGCGCGGACAAGATGCTGGCCTTCTACGAGCACCGGCTGGGGGTCATCGGCACCGACCCCCGGCTGCTGCTCATGCTCTGGGACGACCATCTGGTCCACCGGGGCGACGGCGTTTTCGAGACCATGAAGTGGATCGACGGCAAGCTGTACCAGCTGGAGCCGCACCTGCGCCGCATGAAGCACTCGGCCCGGGCAATCCATCTGGCCCCGCCGGTGCCGGACGACAAGCTGCGGGAGATCATCCTGGAAACCGCCGCGGCCGCGGGGACCGGGGACGGCATGGTGCGCGTGCTGCTGGGCCGTGGGCCCGGCGGCTTCGGTATCGACGTCATGGAGTGCCCCACGCCGTCGTTGTACGTGGCGGCCTACCGCTTCAAGCCCAAGCCGGAGGAGGCGTACGAGCAGGGCACCACCGCCTTCCGCACCACCATCCCGGCCAAGCAGAGCTACTTGGCCACCATCAAGTCCATCGACTATCTGCCCAACATGCTCATGAAGCGCGAGGCGATGGAGAAGGGCTACGACTTCCCTATCTGCTTCGACGAATACGGCTTCCTGGCCGAGGGCGCGGTGGAGAACATCTGTTTGGTGGACCGCGCCGGGACCATCGTTGTGCCGGAATTCGACAACTGTTTGCCCGGCACCACCCTGCGCCGCGCGCTGGAACTCATCGATCCCGAACACCCCATAGCCCACCGCAAGATTCGCGAGGACGAACTGTACGACGCCCGTGAGCTGATCGTGGTGGGCACCACCGCGGATGCCGTCTCCATCGTCCGCTACAACGACCGGCCCATCCACGACGTCCGCCCCGGACCCGTGGCTAAACGCATGCGCGAGTTGCTGCGGGCCGATCTGCAGGAGAACGGCATCCCACTGCCCAGGGGCTGACCATGCCCCTGGCCGTGCAGCTCGATCTGGGCCGCGAGATGCGCGGCGGCCAGCGGCAGGTATTCTATCTGGCCCGGCACCTGCGCGAGGGCGGCCGCTTCACCCCGGTGGTGGCCGCCCCGCGCGGGGCTCCGCTTCTGGCGGAGGCCGAGGGGATGGGCATCCGCACACTGGTCTTGCCCACCCACCGGGAGTTCTCCCCATCCAGCTTCCGCGCCCTGGCCAAACTGCTGGACGAGGGCGCGGAGACACACTTGGTCAACACCCACTGCGCCCGCTCCGCCGGTCTGGCGGCCATCCTGCGCATGCTGGCCCGTTCGCGGCTGCGGCTCATCCACACCCGCCGCGTCTCCTACCCGCCCAAGGGCTGGTGGGGGTGCCAGAAGTACACCTGGGGCGAACGGGTGGTTTGCGTCTCGGCCGAGATCCGCGATGCCATGCATGCCTGCGGCGTGGAGGAGGCGGACCTGGAGGTCATTCACTCCGGCATCGATCTTTCCCGCTACGCTCCGCGCGATCCCTCCGCCAGGCGCGCCGGAGGGCGTCTGACCATCGGCTTCATCGGCGCGCTGACCCGGCAGAAGGGCTGCGGGACCCTGCTGCGCGCCCTGGCCAAACTGTCGGAGCGTGAGGATTTGCCCGCCTGGAAGGCCATGATCGTTGGCGACGGCCCGCTGCGCGGCGAGTTGGAGAGGCTTGCCGGTGAACTGGGCCTGTCCGAGCGGGTTTCCTTTCTGGGGCGCAAGGACTCGCGCGGATTGCTGCCGCATTTTGACGTGCTGGCCGCCCCTTCGCTGGACGGCGAGGGCTCGTCCGGCGTGGTCAAGGAGGGGTGGGCCACGCGGGTGCCCGTGGTGGTCTCGGACCTGCCGTCCTTTCTGGAGCTTGTGGAGCACGGCAAAAGCGGCCTGGTGTCCCGGCGCGGCGACGCCGACTCCCTGGCCCAGGCCCTTGCCCGCGTCCTGCGTGAGCCGGAGCTGGCCGGAAGGCTGGCCTCCAAGGGCTCGGAGCGCGTGCGGGAATATACCGACCGGGTCATGGGCGGCAAATATCTTGCCCTCTACGACAGCCTCTACGTCACGCCCTAAGGTATCGGTCCAAGGCGATCGGGGTGCTTCCTCCCCGAACCTTCCGCAAAGAAAAAGGCCGCCGCGCGAACGCGGCGGCCCTGTGAAGCCGTTGGTGTATGGGCGGAGCGCTACTGCACCTGCTGGATGCCGTCCAGCTTCCAGGAGGAGTCCCCGTCCGTCTCGTCGCGCACGAAGTGCCAGACCTCGCGGGCCTGTTCCGGGGCCTGGGCGGCGGAGTCCTCGCGAAGGGTGGCCTCGTAGTAGACCGTGGCCGTGGTGCGTCCGTTCTCGCGCTTGGCTTCCAGCAGGCGGGCCTCCAGAACGAGCACCTCGGTCTTGCTCGGCTCCGGGTCATCCTCAGCTTGGCGGGCGATTTCGTCGGCCACCGCCTCGGTGCAGAACTGCCGGATGTCGTCCAAGTCGCGGTTGTCCCAGGCCGTCTGCAGCCGGGTATAGACTATCTTGGCGCCGCGCAGGAATTCTTCGGCGTCGAAGCCCTCGGGCGTCTCAACCTTCTGGTCCTCGGGTTCGTCCTCCAGGTCGCGCGCGGCCGGGCCGGGGCCGTGGCCGGAGCGCTGTCCGCCCTGGAAGCGTTCCCACATCTGCTCGGCGCGCTGGTGCTGGCCGCCGCCTGAAGGCGGGCCGGAATCCATGCCGGAGCCGTGGCCGCTGGGCTGTCGCTGCTTGCCGCGCATGGCCCCCAGGACGCGCATGCCGATCCAGAAAATGAGCACGATGAACAGCAGGTCCATCATGCCGAAGCCGCCGAAGGGCATGCCCATGAAGAGACTGCCGAGCAGGGTGCCGGCCAGCAGGCCGCCGAACAGGCCGCCCATGGGCGAACGGCGCATGCCGGGGTTGGCCGCGCCCTGTTGTTGCCGGGTCGCGGACTGGCGGTTGACGGATTGGCTGGGGCCGGGCTTCTGGGCCGGGCTCTTGAACAGCGAACGGGAGCCGAAGGAGCGTCCTCCGCCGAAGCGTTTGGCTTCGGCGTCCTCGGGCATGACCACGGCCAGCGTTCCGAAGAGCATGAGGCCGATGCAGAAAAGACTGAGAAGACGGGGCATTGAATGTCCTTTGTCTACAGTGCGTTGCCGGAACCCGCGTTGCCGGATAACGCGGGCACGAAGTGAGAGGTATAACCGGACCGCGCCGGTGTAAAGAGGAGAACGCCGGAATCCGATCGTTTTGGTGGGGAGTCCGCTCCGGGGACCTACTCCACGAGCCCCAGGTTGCGCAGCAGGTGCAGAAACATGTGTTTGTCGATGGGCTTGGGGATGTAGGAGGTGGCCCCGCCCTTGTAGTAGGCCTCGACCACGTTCTTGGGGTCGTCCAGGGCGGTGGTCATGACCACCTTGACCTCGTCGGAGCCACGGATGCCGCGGTCCTTTTCGATCTGCCGGATTTCCTTGAGCGCCTGTTGCCCGTCCATCTCCGGCATCATGATGTCCATGGTGATGAGATCGTAGGGCCTGCCCTCGTCCAGGGCCATGCGGAAGGCCTCCACGGATTCCTGGCCGTTGACCGCGATGTCGCATTCGGCGTAGGGGGCCAGTATTTTCTGCAAGAGCTTGCGGGACGTGAAGTCGTCTTCCACGATGAGGGCGCGCATGAATCCTCCATGTTGCGAATAGATCAGCCGCCATTCTTAGAGTATTTTGGCGTGAAATCAAGGCGGGAGGCTTAGTGGGCCGCGAATTATCATCATCCGTCCGGGAGGGGCCGGTCGACCACGTGCGCCGCTTCCATGAGGCGGTGGCCGAATACATGGAACGCGGCGCGGACCCCGAGCCGCTGCGCATCAAGCTCGACCATTCCCTGCGGGTGCTGGCTGAGGCCGAGGACATCGTGGCCGAGGAGGGGGAGTGGCTTCGCCGCGCGAATCTCCCCGCCCGGGTGCCCCTGCTGGCCGCCCTGTACCACGATCTTGGCCGCTTTCCCCAGTACGTGGAGTGGGGCACTTTCTCCGACCCGGATTCCGCCAACCACGCCACCCTCTCGGTACGGGCCCTGCAGCGGGGCGGACTGCTGGCGGAACTGCCGCCGGGCGAACGCCGCGCTGTGCTGGCCTCGGTGGCCATGCACAACCGCCGTTTTCCTCCCAAGGGCCTGCCGCTGGGCATCGACGCCTGCCTGCGCATGGTGCGCGACGCGGACAAGCTGGACATCTGCCGGGTGATGCTGGAGCGGCTGGAGTCAACGGGGGAGGCCGCGAACGTGGTCAACCTGGGGCTGGCGGACGAACCAGAGACCTATACCCGCGAAATGCTGGAGCGTGTGGCCGCCGGGGAACTGGCCGACTACACCCGTATGCGCTATCGCAACGATTTCCGGTTGCTGCTGCTTTCCTGGGTGCACGACCTCAATACCGGTCGCGCGCGTCGCGCCTACGTGGAAAAGGGCCACCTGGAGCGGCTTCTGGCTGGGCTTCCTCCGGGGAAGGAGGTGGAGCGGCTGGGCGAATCGCTTCGCGCCGCCCTGCGGGAAGAGGGATAAGCGGACGGGCGGAGCGAGCGCCGCCTTGTCAAGGCGGGGTCCCCCGGCCTACTGTCCAGGAAGGGCCGTCGGGCGGCGAGGAAATTCATGCTGGACACCGTACTCATTCTCACACGCAGCGAACTGCACGGCAAGCGCGACCGGCAGTCCATCCAGGGCTTCGGCGCGGAGACCGTGAAGCACTTCCTCAAGGGCTCCGACGCCTTCGACTTTCTCACCCACAACAGCGCGGGCCTCATCCTCTGCGACACCGAGCTCGAGGATATGGACGGCGTACGGTTTCTGAAACTGCTGCGGCAGAACATGAACCTCAAGCAAATACCCGTGGTCATGGTGACCATGGAGAACCGCAAGAACAAGGTTCTGGACTGCATCTCCGCGGGATGCGCCGGCTACATCCTGCGGCCTTATTCCATGGACACCTTCGAACGCCACGTGCGGCTGGCCCTCAACCTGGAATCCTTCAACGAGATCGAGGAAATCCAATTGGAGGAGGCCAGGAACATGGTCAGCATGGGCGAGTTCGACGACGCCATCGAGGCCTACGAGGAGATCATCTCCGAGCAGGACGAGGCCCAGAAGTACTACGACATGGGCTGCCAGTTCCTCTACAAGCGCAAGTACGGCAAGGCCATCATCGCCTTCAAGAAAGCGGTCAAAATCAACACCCTCTTCGCCGAGGCCTTCAAGGGGCTGGCCGACGCCTACAAGGCCAAGGGCGACTACGAGAACTACAAGAAGTACCTCATGCAGGCGGCCAACGTGCACGCCGAGTTCGATCGGCTGGAGGAGACCAAGGAACTCTTCATCGAGATCCTCAAGTACGAGAACGACGCGCCCAACCCCTTCAACACCCTCGGAGTGAAGCTGCGCAAGGAGGGGGACCACGCCGGGGCGCTTCACGCCTACAAACAGGCCATCAAGCTCACGCCGGACGATGAGAACGTCTACTACAACAAATCCAAGGCCCACTATTTCATGGGCGACATCGAGGAGACCCTCACCAGCCTGCGCGAAGCCCTCAGCCGCAAGCCCGGCTTCACCGAGGCCCGCAAACTGTACGCGAACCTCGCGGGCCAGGAATGGGCCGCCCCCGCACAGGAGGGGGCCGGGGACGATGACCGCCCCGGGGCGCTGGTGGACGAAGACTAGGCGCGGCGCTTTCTAGAACGCGGTGGGACTGAAGCGCGCGGGATAAGCGATGAGTCCGGGCGTTTGCGGGATGAAGGCGCTGTTTCCGCAGTGCTTGGTCCGTTGGAAAAGACGGCCGAATCGTCCCTGGATGTCGCCAAACCGTTGCAAAACGGTCGCGGCGAGGGTAGCAGAAAGAAAAACCAGCAACCAAACCGCCCGCGAGGAACGGAGCGCGAGCAATGGACCAGACCACACCCGACGGCCCCAGGGAATTCATCGATCCGGAACTCGAACCCTTGCTGCCCAGGTTCTATGCCAACGTGCGCAAGGAACTGGACGCCATAGACAAAGCGCTCGGCCAGGGCGACCTGGGCGAGGTGCAGCGCATCGCCCACAGCATCAAGGGATCGGGCCTGGGGTACGGGTTCGAGGGCCTTGGCGCGCTGGGCGGCGAGATGGAAACCGCCGCCTCCAACGGGCATGAGGAAGCCATCATCCGAGAGATCATGGACGACGTCCGCTCCTACCTGGACACGGTCCAGGTGGAGTTTTTCGAGGAATAGCCGGGCCGGACAGCCCTTCTCCCCCGCCGCCTTTCCCAAGGGCGGCTCTTTTTCCGCCGTGTAGCCGGGAGTCTGAACGCTGTCGGCGCGTCCAACACCACACGTGCGCGCGAGCGGGTCTCGGAACGGCGTGCGCCCCTGGCCACGTATTTCGTATGGACAAAAGAAAAGCCCTCGCGGGCATTGTACCGCAAGGGCTTGAAATCTTTGGTGGAGACGAGGAGACTTGAACTCCCGACTTCCGCCTTGCGAAGGCGGCGCTCTCCCAACTGAGCTACGTCCCCAAAGAGAACCGCTACCTAATGGTAAACGCGGCCGAGGTCAAGGGGCCGGGTCAGCCGCCCAGGCAGTCCAGCACCGTGGCCGCCCTGTGGGCGTAGGTGTGCTCAGCCAGAATCAGCTCCCGCCAGGCGCGGATGAGGTCGGCCCGTTCAACGGGGCGGTGTTCGAAGCGCTGGAACATGCCGCCGATGCGCCCGGGATGGGCGAAGCTGATCTCCCGGGTCAGTTCGTCGGGAAAAAGAGACAGCCCCGGTGTGGCGTCGGACAGCAGCAGTCCCCCCGCGGCCCATACGTCGAAGTGGCGCTGGGTGAGTCCGGACGGAAGCAGGGGCGAGGTGCAACCCAGCACCGCCTGCGCCTGGGCGTAGATGGCCGCCAGCGGACCGTAATAATCCACAGGCCCGCGAAAGTCCGTGTCTTCCGGCAGGACATCGCGCCAGCCGGTATCGCCGAACACAGTCAGAGGCGTCTCCCCGGCTGCCGCCCGCAGGCAGGCGGCCCGCCAGGCGCGGCCCGATTCCTCCGCTCCGTAGCCGGGGTTCCTGGCCTGTCTGCCCGGCCACAGCTGGCCGGTGTTCAGCTTTTCGGCCCACCAGCCGAAATCCGGACGGTTGCCACGGGCTATTTTTTCCTGGGCCGCTGTCCAGTCATCCAGAGGGAGCCGTACCCCGGCGAAGAATCCCTTCTTGTCCGGGAAGGAGGAGCGGCCCACGAAGGCCAGCCGCCCGTCAACGCCCTGGTTCGGCGCGCTGTCCAGGTTCTCGAACATGTTCGGCCAGGCGGCCAGGGGAAGGTGCAGTACCTGCCCGGCGCCGTGGTCCAGCAGCGGGGAGGCGAACCAGTCGTCGGTGACGCAGAGCAGCAGGTCCCGCCAGAAAGAGGCGCGGAGGCTTGAGAGTAGATGAAAGGGGTTGTCCACGCACCATGCGGCCACGGAGGTTCCGGCGCGGCGCAGCAGGTGGTGGGTCTCTCCCAGGGAGTCCAGGCCCAGGAAATTGATGCTGAAGAACAGTTCCGGGGCGCGTTCCCGGAGGAGGGCGGGCAACCTCCGGGGCAGGGCGGCCGGGTCCAGCAGGCGCACCTCGTATCCCGCCTGGGTGAAGGCATCGGCCATTTCCCGCACCAGCAGGCCGTCCTCGCGGGCGGGCATCCAGACCTCGCGTGACGTTTCCTCCGGCGGGGAGGGCAAGCTGGCCGCAGCCAGGACCGGGCTCCAGAAGGAGGGGAAAAGGCGCGGGGCCGGTGTGTAGAGCAGCCCCCGTTCTCCGGATGCCAGCTGGTCCATGGCCTCCTGCGGAGTCAGTTCCCGCCAGCCGGAGGGGATGGCCGCGCGCCACTGCTTCCCCATCTGCTGCGTGAACTGCGGGGCCTCCAGCCAGGAAACGCCGGTCTCCGGCAGCAGCTCCGCCAACAGCCCGGGTTCCGGGCCAAGCCCGAGAACCAGCATGCCGTGGCCCGTGCCCTGGGAGATGAACTGGTCCTCCCCAGCGGGCAGGCTTTTCAGCCGTCCGGTTTCGTCGAGTATTCGTGCGCGTTGGGGGCGTTTCGGCATGGGAAGGCGGCGCGGCGGGCTGTACGCTGGGGGCGGTTTGGGGTAGTCTCCGCAGGGCCATGAAGAAGTACCGCGACCATTACTTCCAGCAAGCCAAGCGGGATAATTACCCTGCCCGCTCTGTATACAAACTGCAAGAGATCAATAAACGGTTCAAGGTCTTGTCCAAGGGCATGCGCGTGTTGGACCTTGGCGCCGCGCCGGGCTCCTGGAGCCTGTACGCCGCCAAGGTGGTGGGGCCGGAGGGCAAGGTGCTGGCCGTTGACCTCACTGAAGCGGACACCGGATTTCCGGACAACACCCGCTTCATCCAGGCGGACGCCTTCGAGCCAGGTGAGGAGATGCGGGCGGCCATGGAGGAAATAGGGCCTTTCGGCGCGGTCATCAGCGACATGGCACCCAAGACCACCGGCCACAAGTTCACAGACCAGGCGCGCTCCCACAACCTTTGCGAGCAGGCGCTTGCCTTGGCCGAGGAAGTGTTGATAGGAGGCGGAAATTTCGTGGCCAAGAATTTCGAGGGCCCCGACACCAAAGGCTTCGTGGATTCCCTGCGGAGCCGTTTCAAGACGGTCAAGACCTTCAAGCCCAAGAGTTCGCGCGGCGAGAGCAAGGAAATCTTCGTCGTGGGGCTCGGGTACTCGGGCGGCAAGTAACGACCGTATTCATTTTCCAGGAAGGAGAGACGAAGAATATGGCTGGACACAGCAAATGGGCCAACATCCGCGTGCGCAAGGGCGCGCAGGACGCCAAGCGCGGCAAGATGTTCACCCGCGCGGCCAAGGAGATCATGCTGGCCGCCAGGCTGGGCGGAGGCGACCCCGATTCCAACCCCCGCCTGCGCAACGCCATCCAGTCCGCCAAGCAGGTCAACCTGCCCAAGGACCGCATCGAGACCGCCATCAAGAAGGGCACCGGCGAGTTGCAGGCCGAGTCCCTCGAGGAAATCGTCTACGAGGGCTACGGCCCCGGCGGGGCGGCCTTTCTGGCGGAGGCGGCCACGGACAACAAAAACCGCACCGTGGCCGATATCCGGCACATTTTTTCCAAGCGTGGCGGCAATCTGGGCGAATCCGGCTCGGTGGCCTGGATGTTCGACCGCTTCGGCGTGTTCACCTTCCCCAAGGAGGGGTGGGACGAGGAGGCCATGATGGAGGCCGCCCTGGAAGCCGGGGCCGAGGACGTCATCGACCAGGGCGAGTACTGGGAGGTGCGATGCCCCTTCGAGGACTTCGCCCAGGTGCAGGCCGCCTTTGACGAATCCGGGCACAACCCGGATTCCGCCAGAAGCGCCATGATCCCGCAGAACACCATAGATGTGGACGCCGAGACCGGCCGCAAGCTGATGGCCCTGGTCGAGGCCCTTGAGGAGCACGACGACGTGCAGAACGTCTGGGCCAACTTCGAACTGCCCGACGAAGTGCTGGCGGAGATGGAAGCCTCGGCATGAGCGCCGGCGGCGTGGAACTGGTGGTGCTGGGGCTGGACCCCGGCTCGCGCTTCACCGGCTGGGGTCTGGTGGCCGAGCGGTCCGGTGTCCTGTCCTTGGTTGACGCCGGAGTCCTCTCCCTGGGCTCCGGCGACGTCTGCCAGCGTTTGGGCCGCATCTACGCCGAACTGGCGGACCTCATCGCCGCCCACCGCCCAGACGAGGCCGCGGTGGAGAACGTCTTCGTCTCCAAGAACAGCCAATCCGCCATCAAGCTGGGCCAGGCGCGGGGCGCGGCGCTGGCCGCCTGCGCCGTGGCCGGAGTGGGAGTGTCCCACTACCAGCCCTCCCTGGTGAAGAAGAGCCTGGTGGGCACCGGTCGGGCGGACAAGTCCCAGGTGGCCTTCATGGTGGGCCGTCTGCTGGGGGTCAAACCCGATTGGCGCGAAGACGCTTCCGACGCCCTGGCCGTGGCTGTGTGCCATCTCAACCAGCGCCGTCTGGCCAAGATGATGGAGACGGCATGATCGCCTACCTTTCCGGGGAAGTCGCCCACCGTGGCGAACGCTCCTGCGTGCTGCTCACCCCGGGCGGTGTGGGGTACGAAGTGCACCTCGCCGGCCGCAGCCTGTCCAGCCTGCCTTCCTCGGGCGAACAGGCCGCCTTCCACACCTGGCTTGTGGTGCGCGAGGACGCCCTGGACCTGTACGGCTTCGAAAGCGCCACCGAGCGGAGTGTCTTTGGCCTGCTCATCTCCATCTCCAAGCTTGGCCCGCGCAAGGCCCAGGCGCTGCTGGACGCCTACGATCCGGCCGAGCTGCACCGCATCGCCGTGGAGGAGGATCTGACCGCCCTGACCAAGGTCTCGGGCATAGGCCGCAAGACCGGCCAGCAGATACTTCTGGAGCTGCAGTTCAAGCTCAAGGCCGAAGGGTTCGGGGCCAAGCCGAGCGCGGAGAAGCCCGAGGGCACAGTGTTCAGCGACGCCGTGTCCGGACTGGTGAACCTGGGCTACGGCGAGGACGAAGCGGCCGAGGCGGTGCGGGCCGTGCTGGCCGAGGAGGGCGACCTGGACGTGGCCGGAGCGCTGCGGGCCGCCCTCAAGGCGCTGGCCAGGGAGAAGTTTCAGTGAAGGCGGACGATTCCCTGCGGCCGGCGCGCCTGGCGGACTTCATCGGCCAGGACGACCTGCGGGCCAACCTGGAGGTCTTTCTCCACGCCGCCCGGGAGCGGAGCCGCCCCCTGGACCACACCCTGTTCTACGGCAACCCCGGTCTGGGCAAGACCACCCTGGCCCGCATCCTGGCCTCGGAACTTGGGGTGAACATAGTCTCCACCTCCGGGCCCGTTCTGGAGCGCCCGCGCGACTTGGCGGCCATCCTCTCCAATCTGGGCCGCCACGACATCCTTTTCGTGGACGAGGTCCACCGCATGCCCGTGGCCGTGGAGGAGGTTCTCTATCCGGCCCTGGAGGATTTCACCATCGACATCATCGTGGGCGAGGGACCCGGGGCGCGCTCGGTTCGCATCGGCATCGAACCCTTCACCCTGGTGGGGGCCACCACCCGCATCGGCTTGCTGTCCTCCCCCCTGCGCGACCGGTTCGGGGTCATCCAGCGGCTGGAGTTCTACCAGCCCGATGACTTGGCCCGCGTGGTGGAGCGCACCGCCTCCATCATAGGCCTGGAGGTGACCCGCGAGGCCGCCCTGGCCATAGGGGCGCGGGCGCGCGGCACGCCGCGCATCGCCAACCGGCTCCTGCGCCGTGTGCGCGATTTCGCCCACGTTGACGGAAGGGAGTCGGTGGACGCGGATTCCGCTTCCGCCGCCCTGGACCGGCTGGACGTGGACCCCCTGGGTCTGGACCAGATGGACCGGGCCATCCTGAAGATGCTCATCGAGCAGTTCCAGGGCGGGCCGGTGGGCATCAAGACGCTGGCGGTGGGGCTCTCCGAGGAGGTGCGCACCCTGGAGGAAATCTACGAGCCCTTCCTCATCCAATCCGGCTTCATCAAGCGCACCCCGCGCGGCCGCGTGGCCACGGCCAAGGCCTATCAGCACATGAACATGATCTAAGGAGGCATCCGGTGCGCGTCATCGAGCCGTCATACGAGATTCTGCATTTTCCCGAGTCCCACGAGATGCT
Source organism: Desulfohalovibrio reitneri (assembly GCF_000711295.1). Taxonomy (NCBI): domain Bacteria; kingdom Pseudomonadati; phylum Thermodesulfobacteriota; class Desulfovibrionia; order Desulfovibrionales; family Desulfovibrionaceae; genus Desulfohalovibrio; species Desulfohalovibrio reitneri. The sequence goes on from NZ_JOMJ01000003.1 coordinate 475,475, forward strand.
GCGCCTGCTCGAGCTGGCCGGGCGTGTCTGCTACAAGTCCGAGGACCGCATCAGCCAGGGCTCGGCCGAGGAGTTCATCGGCCGCATCGTGGCCCGGGGGCACGAGTCGGTCATCGAGCACGCCAACGCCAGCGTGCGCTTCATCTGCGACAGGGGCGTGACCCACGAGCTGGTCCGCCACCGGCTGGCGGCCTACTCCCAGGAGTCCACCCGGTACGCCAACTACGCCAAGGAGAAGTTCGGCAACGAGATCACCGTAATCCGCCCCTTTTTCTGGGAGGAGGACGACCGCCGCTACGTGCTCTGGCGCGAGGCCATGGAGGCGGCGGAGAAGGCCTACCTGGGTCTCATCGAGGCCGGGGCCAAGGCGCAGGAGGCGCGCAGCGTACTGCCCAACTCCCTCAAGACCGAGATCGTCATGACCGCCAACCTGCGCGAATGGCGTCACGTCTTCCGCCTGCGCTGCGATACGGCCTCACACCCGCAGATGCGGCAGAGCATGCTGCCGGTACTGGCCGATTTCCACCGCCGCCTGCCGGTGCTTTTCAGCGACCTGTGGGAGCGGTTCGGGGGCGGGAGCGCCGAAATTCCCGCGTGATCGCCAATTTTATTCCTACCAAATGACTCCGAAGCCGGTCCCGTGGGCCGGCTTCTTTGTATTCGCCCGTCAACGTTTATCGAGAAATAGCTAATTGTGTCGGCATGTTGTTCAGTTTTTCTCCGGGAAGAGGTGAGTTTTTTCTTGACACAAATGTCATGGGCATCAATGTGCGTAAGTTCGAAAATTTCATTTTCGGTTTGAAATTTGAAGTAATTTGTATCATGTCTTGTGGAAAACTTTTTTGATCCGTTCGGCAAGACCTTCTTGACCTCGCCGGGAAGGCACGGCTCAAGCCCCTCACAGCCGACCCCATCGCAAGCGGCAAATCCCCTTTTTCTTTGAAATCGTCATTTCTTGCAGAGGCTTATGCTGTAGATAACCAGCCGAGCCTCCCCCGGCTTTGCGGGGCATATCCCACGTTGCGGTATGGCCCAAAGGATGGTTTTACCTTTGCCCATGAAACACGGTTGGGCACACATAAAAACGCTCCTCGAAAAACGTTTGAACCCCGGTCTGTTCAAGGTCTGGATCAAGCCCCTGGATGCCGATCTGCAGGACGGCAAGCTGACACTGACCGCGCCCAACGGGTTCGTGGCCAGCTGGGTGCGGGACAGGCTGCTGGACTCCATCAAGGAGGCGGCGGCCCAGGTTTTGGGAGGCGATCCGGAGGTCGAGGTCAAGGCGTCCGATGCGCCACGCGCCAAGTCCGGCGGGGGTCAACTGGTGGAGTCCGCCACCCGCGTCATTCCTTCGGGACAGTCCGCTCCCGCGAGAAACAGAGCCCCGGCGGCCAGGGGCGGGCAGAACTGGCGCTTCTCCTTCGACGACTTCGTGGTCGGTCCCTCCAACGCCCTGGCCCACGCCGCCTCGCAAAGCGTCTGCCAGCAGTCGCTGGAGGCGGACCAGCTTTTCCTCTGCTCGGCTCCGGGGCTGGGCAAGACGCATCTGCTGCAGGCCATAGGCGACCATCTGGCCCGCACGGCCAACACCTCCACAGTACGGCTGCGCTATCTCACGGCCGAGGAGTTCGCCACCCGCATGGTCCTTGCTCTCAAGCAGGGGGATATCGGCCGTTTCAAATCCGAGTTCCGCGAGAGCGTGGACCTGCTGCTTATGGAGGACATCCACTTCCTGCAGGGCAAGGAGAAGATCCAGGACGAGTTGCTGTGCACCCTCAAGGCGCTGCAGTCGCGGGGGGCAAAGGTGGTATTCACCTCCTCCTTCCTGCCGCGCGAGCTCTCCGGTGTGGACCGCCAGCTCGCCTCACGTGTGGGCTCCGGCTTCCTGGCCAACATCGAGAACCCGGACCTGGAAACCCGCATCCGCATCGTGGAGCAGAAGGCCCTGCGCTACCACAGCGTGTCCATCCCCGAGGAAGTCTCCTCCCTCATGGCCGAGCGCATCTGTTCCGATGTGCGGCAACTGGAAAGTTGCCTGCAGAATCTTGTGCTCAAGGCCAAGCTGCTCAACCAGCGCATCACCCTGGACCTGGCCATGCAGGTCCTCTCCAACTACGAGATGGAGCCGAACTCCCCGGACATGGACCAGATCGTCAAGGCGGTCTGCTCCACCTTCCGGCTCAACGCCTCGGACCTCAAGTCCAAAAGCCGCAAGCAGGGTATCGTCATGGCCCGCAACACGGCCTTTTTCCTGGCCCGAAAGTATACCGACCTCTCCCTCAAGGACATCGGCGAGCGGTTCAATCGCCGCCATTCCACCGTGCTCAAGGGCATCACCAAGGTGGAGCGGGAAATATCCATGAAAACGCCCCACGGACGCCAATTGGAACGGGCCATGGATCTTCTGGAAATGTAGGGGCGATGCTTCGGGAGAAATTGCCGAAGGCCGGTCCGCCGCGTGCGGGCCGGCCTTTTTTCGTCAACCCAGGGCGGTCAGTTCCATGTCGCCCCACACGGCCATTGAGCCGCCGCACTGGGCGAAAACCCCCCGCACGCCCAGGGAGCGCCAGCGGGCCGCTTGGTCCGTGACCCGGCGCAGGTCGTCCGGCGAATTGAGGCGGTTGGCCAGAGCGGTGGCCGCGGCGTCGGCCAGGGCGGCGTCTTCGGAGCGGACCGTCACCAGGTCCCCCTGGCCCAGGCTCAGGGAGTGGCCGATGCGGCCGGAGGATGAGCAGAAGGCGACCGGGCCACTGTCCAGTTCCACGCCCAGCAGCATGCCGGATTCCGGTTCGGCCAACAGTCCCACCAGCCTGGGTTTGTTCCCCAGGATGAAAAGGTCGCCGCCGTTCTCCACCAAGACGTCGGGGCTGGCGTCGGCCAATTCCTCGGCCACCCCTTGGGCCACGGCTCCGGCCACCGAGGCCATGGGCCCCACGCCCACAGCCCCGGCCGCCCGAGCCATGCGCCGAACGATGCGCGGGGCGGTGTCCGGCGCGGCTACCGGGGTTAGGCTCTCCAGAAAAGGTGGGTGCAGGCTACCAAAGGCCTCGATCTCCCCGCGCAGGCGGGACAGGATTATCCAGGCGGTTTCGCTCAAGTCCTGACGCGCCGCGATGAGCAGGTCGGACTGGCCCACCACCACCTGAAAGCGGGCCTCGTCCTCCCGGGCGGCGGTGCGCAGTCGGTAGTCGCGGAAGGGGGAGAGGTGGGCCACGGCTACTCCCCGGCGCGCAGGCGGATGGTTTCGCCCAGAATGCGGGTCACATCGGCCCGGAAGCGCGCCGCTTGAAATCCCTCCAGGGCCAGTTCCCTGGCCAGCAGGGCGGGCGTTCCCTCGTAGCGCAGCCGGATGGTCCCTCGGCCCTGGAAGAAGCGCACCAGCCGAGGCGACTCCACCCCGGGAATCACGGCCAGGTCCCCGGCCATGCGCTTGGCGGCGTCCTCGCCCGCCAAGCCGCTCGCCAGCAAGGTTAGCTCCCGGGGGCGGGTCATTTCCCGCCGCCAGGTTTCCGGAATCACGGCTCTGGCCTGGTCTTCCAGAATCTTGGCGCAGCGCAAAGCGGCCCGCCGCAGATCGCCGCCGGGCAGGTGCGAGACACCGGAGAGAGTGGCAGCCGGGTCGGCCGCCTCGTTCCAGGCCAGGAGAAGCGTCGTCTCCAGCCCCTTGTCCGTCAGGGCGGGGACCGCCTGGACGCGCAAGTAGGGCGGGGAGGCTTCCGAAGAGACGACTTCGGCCACGTCGTTCAGGACGGGATGCAAGGCCGTCAGCACGGTGCGCGCCGCGCGGCGCAGGTCCGGGTCGGCGGCGACGGGTTCTTCCGGAAGCACCCTCGGGGATTCCAGCAGCCGCTCCATGTCGCGCAACCGCTCGGCATCGCGTGTCACCCTGCCCAGGTCCACCCGCGCCCGGGCTGTAACGCGTACAGCCCCAGTGCGGGTCGTTTCCTGATCCACCAGCCGCAGGTCCAGCACATAGCCGTTGGCGCGCCGGAGCAGGGCGTCGCGTTGGGCGGCGAACAATTCCTTTTCCTGTTCGTCCAGCCGCTCGGCGGCCTCGCCCAGGGCGGCCGCGCGGCTGGCCTCAAGGGCCAGGGCGGCGGCTTTCCGGCGGGCCAGCAGACGGGCGGCCTCCTCGTTCTCGTAGGGTTCTTGGGGGTGGCGCATGGCCCGGACCTCCACCTCCACGGTCTCGGCGGCGGCCGCCGGGACGAGCGCGAGGAAGGACAGGACAAGCGCGGCGCATATGGAAACAAGGGGTCTGCTCATGGTTTGAGCGCCTCCGTGATGTGTCTGACGTACGGTTCGATGCCGCATTCCACGTTTTCAGGCCAGGCGAAGGGCTCGGGCGGCTCCTCGGCGGCCGCGCTTCGGATGGCCTCGGCCAGTTCGGCCGCGTCGCCGGGATCTTGCACCACCCAGCGTTCGGGCAGGAAGAAGCTGGAGCCGTTGTCCGCGGATGAGATGGCGGGCAGGCCGCTGGCCAGGGCTTCCAGCACGGCGTTGGAGCAGGTGTCATAGAAGGAGGGCAGCACGAACAGGTCGGCCGCGCGGTACAGGTGCGGCATGTCGTCAACCCGGCCCAGGAAGCGCACCCTGTCGGCAACACCCAGGTCCCGAGCAAGCCTCGCATGGCGGCCCGGGTTGCGGCCTCCGGCCACCAGCAGCAGGAATTCCCCGGGCAGCTTCGCCAGAGCGGCAATGGCCGTGGCCACGCCCTTGAGGTCGAAGTTGGTGCCCGCCAGAACCATGGCCCTGCTTCCCTCGGGTATGTTCCAGTCCCGCCTGGCCGCGGCGCGCTCCCCGGCTTGCGGCGGCCTGTACCGGGAGAGATCCGGCTTGTTGTAGACCACCCGCACGTCGTCGGGGTTCAGCCCGGGGTGTTCCCGCAGCAGCCAGTCTCGGACCCGGTGGGAGACGGCCACCAGCTTGCTGCCGGGAGCGAACTGGCGCTTCTGGATGGCCCGGGTGAGCAGGTGCCCGGGGGAGAGCATACGGCGGACGCGTTTGGCTAGCCTGCGCAATCCCGGTGGTTGGGCGCGCAGGGAGAGGCGCTCGAAGACGCGCTGGGGCCCGCCGCTGACGCGGGATAGATCCTGGCGGGTGGTGGGGGCCAGGCTGAGGATGAAGCCGTAGCGGCCGGATGCGGCCAGCCGTGAGGCCCGCCAGGCGAACCAGGCCAGCTTGAGGCCGCGCGGACCCGGCGGCCTGCCCACCACGCGCAGAACCACGCCTGGAGGGGCTTCGGTCTCTGTGCGAGCGCAAACCACCTCCACCCGCGTCCCGGCCTCGGTCAGGGCCCGGACCAGGCGCATGGCGAAGGCCTCGGTGCCGCCATACGGGGAAAAACGCTCCACCAGCACGGCGGCGGGCCTGGGGTGGGCGGGGTCTGCTTGGTTGGCCACGGCGGGGTTGTATCCCTACTCAAAGCCGCGGGCAACCTGGCAGGCCCGCTTCTTGCAAATTAACCCGCCGCGGCAGGGTGTTCCTTTTTGCTGACGGCCTGGGTCTTGATCTGGTCCAGCAGGTCGGACAGGGCGGCCTTGACGTTCTCGCGGATGTCACCGGCCACGACCAGGTAAAGGACGTCGTCGCCGGGCACGCGGTTGCCGTCGTAGGCCTCGGCCAGGACGGTGTGGATGCCCTCGCGGGCGTTGCATTCGCGGACAAGTTGGTCGACCTTGTCGCGGTCAACACGGATGTCCACGGACTCCACGGGGGTGCCGTCGCGGGACGTGCCCCGGACGACGCCGTTGTGAATGAGAACCATGCCGACGTCGCGGCGGAACGAGGGATCCTTTTTCAGTTCGGTCAGGCGAGTTGCGATGTCCATAACCATCCCGTAGGCTTGTGGTGTTCCAATGGACGCCCAGAATAGCCGCCCGGAGCTTCCATGTACAGTCTCACCGAACTGTTGGACAATCTGCCAAGCGTCAAGCAGTCGCGCATGGTTTCCAGCGGCTACGGCCTGTGGATGGTCTGGTCAGGCCAGCTTTCCAAGGCCCTGCCCCAGACGCTGGAGGAGCACGCCGGTCTGCGCATGGCCGGGGCTCCTTCCCAGGCGCTGTGGTTTTTTTCCAACAGGGAGGTCTTCAAGGCCCTGGCCCGGTTGCAGATCTGGTCCAGGCTTAATCCCATGCAGACCTTCTTCCAGGTGCTTCCCGCGTCCTTTCTGGTGGGATGGGACATGGAGACCTCGGTGTCCGTGGCCGCGGACCTTTCCAGCCAGGAGGTCATTGGGCCGGGTGGTTTCGAGGCCCTGATCCACCCCAAGTGTCAGGAGGCCGCGGCCTCCATTCCCGGCCTGGAGATGGAGCCTGTCAACCAGGCCACCGGCCTCGCCCCGGCGGAGTGGAAGCGAATGGCCGCGGACCCGGGCCAGTCCTACGAGTCCTCCCTGGGCTGGTACGTCATCATCCGTCCCCTGGGCAACTCCCAGGACCGAGACTTCGTCAATGGCTGGCGCACCTTCTTCAGCCGTGTGGAACCCGTGCTGCGGCGCATGGGGCTGAAATACCTCTACAACGAAAGCACTCTCATCGTTCCCATCGAAAGCCTGCGCGTCCTGCGCGGCTTCTGCAAGGACGTCATCGCCACCGTCAAGGAGATCAAGTCCGACCAGGAGGCGCTGTACTGGCCTTGTGTCGTGGTCGCGGTGGGCAAGGAGGGCTTCCACTTCAACGAGGACCTGCCTAAGAAGGTCAACCTGGAATGGAAGCGGCTCACGCCGGATTACCCGCATCTCAGCTACCGCCACGCCTTTCTCCTGGGCGACGACTTCAAGGTCAACCAAGTTGCCTACTTCAGCGACCGGCTCGGCATCGACAACTGGTGCTACGTGACCATCTCCAAAGAGGGGGAGGCGGGGTCCGAGGGCGGGCGGCTGCAGGTTGAGCTGCCCAAGCGCATGGTGGCCGGTACCGCCAACGAATGCTTCTACTGCGGCCTGAAAAACCACGCACCCGCGGAATGCCCCTCCAGGCAGCTCCGCTCCGCGCATCCCGAGGTGTGGGAAAAGCTGGCCCACATCAATCTGGAGGAATTCTCCGACGTTTCCAAGGAGGTGGACGAGGCCCTGCAGCAGGAACCCTTGCAGGGCATGGGCAAGCTCCTGCACGGCGAAGGCCGGCCCAACGTGCTGGTCCAGGCCATGTTCGAGAACACCCTGCCGTTCCAGATACGCATGCTGCGTCGGGTGTGGCGTTCGCGCGGCAAAGACTGGCAGGGGGCTTTCGACACCTTGGGGCCGGAGGAAGGGGAGTTTATCTGGGCGGCCATGGAAGCCCTGCGCAAGGACAACCAGTCCAACGCCGAGACCCTCCTTGGCAACGCCATGGTCCGCTATCCCCGCTCCTACCAGCCGCGCTCCCTGCAGTCGCTCATCTACATGGAGAGCGGGGACCTGGAGCAGGCCTTCTTCTACCTGCAGGAGTCGGAGCGCCTCGGCTACACCCCTGTGCAGCGGGCCACTTTCTTCGTCATGCAGGGGCGGGCTCAGGAGATCCAGTTCGAGTTCGAGAAAGCCATTTCCCTTTACAAGCAAGCGGAGCAGCAGGCCAAGGCATGGCTGGACCCGCTCTACAGGCAGGCGGTCTGCCTGGTGAAGATGGGCTTCACCGAGCAGGCCATGGGCATTCTGCAGGACCTGGTGGAACGCGACCCCACCTTTTTCAACCGCATCGTCATCGACCCGGAACTGGATCGGGGGCGGTTCGCCATTCTCTCGTCCATGTGGGACGTCTGGCAGGAGGCCAGGGACGAGGCGGAAAAGGCCCGCAACCAGCTCAACGATCTCAACTCCAAGCTGCACCAGTGGTTCCCCCCGGACCACGAGTTCATGGAATCGGCAGGGGAGCGTGTGGAGCGGCTCAACCGGCTGTCCAAGGTGGACAACTACGTGGCTTACCAGCGGCTGCGCCAAGGTGTTTCCGTTCTCGCCAAGGAGATGCAGGAGAAGGTCGAGAACGAGATCCGGGTGGTCGAAAAACGGGTCAAGACGCTTTTGGAGCGGCTTATGGAGGTGCAGCGGGAGGCCTCCTGGTTCCCCTTCCCCAAGCTGTTGCGCGAGTTCAACCGGGATTTCAACTTCTGCGTGGAAAAGCTCAACTGGATGAAGACCCAGCAGCTCCAGGTGGCCGACAACTTCCGCAAGGCGCAAGGCTTTCTCGGCGAGGTGGAGGACCGCCTCCACGTCCTGCAGGGCCGTCTGGTCACGTTGCGTGTCATCCGCGACGCCACCCTCTTCATCCTGCTTCTGGGGCGCAACTTCATCTGGATGGAGTTGGTGGGCCTGGGTTTGGCCCTGGTGCTGGTGCCCCTTATCGTCTACCTCTCCCAGAACGTGTTGGACGAGTCCTGGGCCACCGACCTGGTGCTGAAGCAAAAGTGGCAATTGCAGAAGGGGCTGGTGCTGGTGCTGTCCATAGTGGCCATGGCCGCGGCCGCGCTGAAGACGGCCATCATGTTCGACCGCAAGAAGAACCAGATATTCAATGAGGAGTTCGACAAGGAGCGCAGCGGACGCAAGTCACGAAAACAAAAGGACAAGCGCGCCAAGAAGGCGGCGGGGAAGAAGAAGGGGGGAACCCAGGCCAAAGCCCGCGGACGGTCGCGGTAGCCGGGAAAGGCGTAAAAAAAGGCGGCCGCCGAAGCGACCGCCCATTTTGTCTCGGGTCGGAATCGACCTAGACGCAGCCGGTGGGCTTGGGCAGGCCGGCCATTTTGCAGGCGCCCTTGCCGGGGCCGGAGGGGAACAGCTCGTAGATGTGCTTCAGCTTGAATCCGGTGACCTTGGAGAGGATGCGGACCATGGGAGCGATGCCGTTCTTCTTGTAGTAGTCCTGCAGGAACTCGATCACCTTCTGGTGCTCGTCGGTCAGCTCCTTGATGCCTTCCTGCTCCTTGACATAGTCCACCCACTCGGGGCTCCAGTCCTCGAAGCGCTGCAGGAAGCCGTCCTCATCAATCTCGAAGGTCTTACCCTTGAATTCAACAGTCGCCATTGCACGTCCTCCTTAACGGGTGTTGAAGTGCCGGGGGCGTACCCCCTCTCCCGGCCAATCAGGTCGGGGACCTTATCGTTCTCGGCCCCGTAGGCCGACAGACACCATTTACAAGGCGAAATGGTTCTAAAATGCCATTTGGGCTTTGTCAATCGTTGTTTGGCCGCGGCATGCGGGCCTTTCAACGGCCGCCGGCCTCTTCCACAAGCCGCAACTGCTCGACCGCGAAGTCCAGCGAGGGGTCCAGATCAAGGGCTTGGCGCAGATGGTCCGCGGCCTCGTCAAGCCGTCCCTGCTGCTTGCGGCACAGACCCAGGTTGGCCAGGTCCATGGCCGAGCCGGAGTCCAGTTCCAGGGCTGACTGGAAGTCGGCCGCCGCCGGGTCGTACTCGTGCTGGCGGAAGCGGCAGACCCCGCGCAGGTTGAAGTATTCCTTGGCCCCGGTATCCAGTTCGATGGCCCGGTCCAGGAAGGGCAGGGCCCCCTGGTAGTCGGCCAGCTGAGTCAGGGCGTAGGCGGCGTAGAAGTTGGCCAGGGCGGTCTCTTCATCGCCGGGCTGCATGGGGGCGGCCGTCTCGAACTTGAGGAAGGCCACGCGCGCGTCGCCCGAGGCCAGCGCGGCCAAGCCCTCGAAGAAGGCCAGGAAGTGCGCCTGGGGGTAGTGTTCCTCCAGGGCCTTCAGGCCCCGCACGGCCGTTTCAAGGTCCTCTTCCTCGGCCAAGCGGCGGCCGACGTACAGCCCGATGGAGGGGTGCTTGCTGCGTTCGCGAAAGGCCAGCCCCGGAGCGAAGACGTAGGCCGCGGGCAGGTCCAGGTCGTCCCGGGTCAGGTCCAGGGCGTACAGGGGCAGGTCCTGCTCCTCCATGGCCTCGGCCAGCTTGGTCAACTCGGCGCGGATGTCCTCGGCCGAGAGGTCGGGCAGGCTTTCAAGGGGGACGGTCGGGCCCGCGCGCAGCCAGCCGATGTCGTCCAGCGCCAGCGGCTTGTAGAGGCCGGAGGGCTCGTAGCGGGAGGCCGTGCGGAAGTCCCCGGCCAGCTGGGCCACCTCGGTCAGGGCGCGGATGGCGGCCTTGGCGGGTGAGGAGGCCGTGCCCGCGGTGAAGACGATCTCCGAGAGGGCGGGGAAGGTTGCGGGGTCCCAGGCCACCGCCCCCACTGTGGGTGCTGGCAGGCCCAGGGAGAAGTCCTTGAGCACCACTTTGATCCCTTGCGCGGCGAAGCAGTGCAGCAACTCGTCAAGCACAGGGTCGGCGCCGGGGGTGATCTCGATGGTGGGCAGTTCCGGGCGGTCGCGGTCCACCACGGCGGAGACGTGACGCTCGATGGCCTCGCAGGCCCCTTGCAGCACGGCCTCGGCCGGAGCATTGCCCGCGCTGGATCCGTTGAACTCGTTGAGCAGCTTGAACCAGTCCGCCGGAACAATAACCTCTTCTTCGGTCCCCACGCGCAGGGCCGGGCGGAAGCGCCACTTCACCAGGTCCAGCACGGCCCGGGCGGCGTCCTCGTCCAGGTCGTCGCCCACCGAGGCCAGTACCTGGGAGATGGGCATGAGCCGCTGGCCGAACAATTCTTCGGCCTCGGACCAGGTGAGGCTCACAAAGGCCTCCTCGTCCGCGAAGAGGGAGAAGAAGCTGTACCGCTCAACAAGCTCCATGAGGGCGCTGGCCTCGGCCTGCTCGGGCGAAGCGCCCTTGCCCATCTGCTTGCGGAATGGAACCAGCCCGGAGGCGGCCGGGCCGTACATGGACATGTACACCGGAATGCCCAATCGTCCGGTGTCCACCCGGCGGGTCTCCCTGAGCACGCCGGGGGCCTTTTCCTCCAGAATGGCCCGGGCGCGCTTGACGGTTTCCTCGGGCGGCAGGGCCTTGTCCAGGTCTCGAGTGAAAACCTTGGGGCACTCGGTGAGTCGCATCAGCTTCCCCTGGGGGTCAGTCGGTAGATGGTGGTCAGGTGCTTCTCGTCCTCGCCGGACTTGAAGCCCATGGTGGAGGACCGGATGGCGAAGTCCCGCTCGGCCAGCTTGAAGAACTTCTTGGCCTTGCGGGTGTACTCCTTGGCCAGGATGATCTCCGCGTCCTCGTCTTTGGCCAGGTGGGCGCCCAGAAACTTGGTCAAGGCGCGGTAGTGCTCGTCCATATACAGGACCTCGGAGCCCAGGACCACGTCGAACCGTTCGCCGAGGCGGTCCGTGGTGAAGTCGCAGGGCAGCACCCGCACGCGTTCGTCCAGGCTGTTCTTGAGCGCCCCGATTTTGGCGAAGAGAAGGGCGTCGGGGTGGATGTCGGTGACGGTCACGTTGAAGCCGTGGGCGGCGGCGAACAGGCCGCAGACGCCGACCCCCGCGCCAATTTCCAGCAGGTTGCGGCCCTGGGCGGGCAGCTTCTGGACGAAAAAGGAGAGAATGATGGCCGTGCGCCAGACCTTGGCCCAGAAGGGCAGCTCCAGCGGGGTGTTGGGGGGCAGCTCGCGGGCCAGCCGCTCCACGTAGGCTTCCATGTCCGCCAACTGCAGCACCTCCAGGCTGTGCTCGCCAGCGGCCATGGTCTCGAAGGTGACGTCGTATTTGCTCCGGGCCTCCTCGAGCAGGTCGTCGAGGGTGCGCCCGGCGAAGGGATCGTTGGGCATGTGGGACTCCTTGGGAATTGCGGAGGGGAAGTAGCCCATTTGGAAGGGGGCGTCAATTTATACCGAAAAAGTATGTTAACGGGTGGGGACATGAAAAAGGCCGGCCCCGTTGGGGACCGGCCCGGAAATGTCTGGAGCGGGAGACGGGATTTGAACCCGCGACTTCAACCTTGGCAAGGTTGCACTCTACCACTGAGTTACTCCCGCTAAGGAGTGGAGGCGGCATCCGGATTTGAACCGGAGAATGGAGGTTTTGCAGACCTCTGCCTTACCACTTGGCTATGCCGCCTCGAGGTGGAGCGGGAAACGGGATTTGAACCCGCGACTTCAACCTTGGCAAGGTTGCACTCTACCACTGAGTTATTCCCGCTCGCGTGCCGAGGGGGGACTTCTTAACCCCGGGGAGGGGGGCTGTCAAGCATGGTTCCATGTTTTTCCGCCATTTCCGTCTGATTTTCCCCTTTGCGAAATTGGTCCCGATCCCCCTTCCCTTTTACGCTGTATTGATTTAATCCCCAAGGCCAATTTCAACGCGGAAGGCCGCCTTCCGCTGGAGAATGGAATGAAGCAAGAGGACATCGACTACTTCCACGAGTTGCTCAAGGAACAGTTGGACGAGGTGCTCAGGACCGGCGAGGAGACCATCGAGGACATGGGCGACAGCCCCGAGGTCTACGCCGATCCGGCCGACCGGGCCACGGCCGAGTCCGACCGCTCCTTCACCCTGCGCCTGCGGGACAGGGAGCGGAAGTTGGCCAAGAAGATCCAGGAGGCCATCAACCGCATCGAGGACGGCTCGTTCGGCATTTGCGAGGACTGCGGCGAGGACATCGCCGTGGCCCGCCTCAAGGCCCGCCCCGTGACCACGCTGTGCATCAAGTGCAAGAGCAATCGCGAGCGCGAGGAGGATCAGCGCGGCGACTAGGCGGAGGGTCGGCCCATGGAGGCCAATTTTTTTCGCGCGCTGACCACTGAGCTGGGCGGACTGCTGCCCGGCGCGCGGTTGAATACGGTCATCGATCCCATCCCCGGCGACACACTGGCGCTGGAGCTGTACCTGCCGGGCGCTGGCCGGCGATGGCTCTGTTTCCGCCATGGCCGGGGGGAAAACCTGCTTTTCCTCTCACAGGCCAAGCCCCAGTCGCGCGAACGTCCGGGCGGCCTGGTCATGCTTTTGCGCAAACACTTCCGGGGACGGCGCGTGGCCGGGGTGGAGGCCGACTGGCCCAATCTTCGCCTAATGCTGGATTTTTTTGGAGACCCGCCGCGCAGGCTGCTGCTGGACGCCCGCCACGGCGCCGAGGCGCTCTCCGGCGATGAGCCCCCGGGCGGCGAGCCCGAGTGGCCGAACTTGGCGCGCATTCTGGACGAACCCGACATCTGGCGCGAGCATCCCCACATCTCTCCGCCCCTGCGCGAGGCCTTCGGCCGCCTGGACGAAAGCGAGGCCCGCGATCTGCTGTACCGCCTGCGCGACGGTGCCGAAGGGACGTTCCACGTGCCTTTCGGCGGGGGTGATCCGCTGCCCTGGCCGCCGCGCGGGGCATCGGAGACATACGCATCCGCGCTGGAGGCGGCCAGGGCCGCCTATGAGCCGCTTTTTTTCTCCACTTCCGAAGAGCAGCGCCAGCGCACCGGACGCGCGGCCAAGTCCTCCCGCAAGAAAACCAAACGCCGTTTGGCCCACGTGGACCGCGACGAGGCGCGGCTGCGCTCCATGGTGGACGAGCAGACCGCGGCCGAGGCCCTGTCCCTGGTGTTGCACCAATGGGATGGCGAGAAGATGCCTTCCGAGTTGGTCCTGGAACATCCCGAACACGGCCGGGTGACGGTCAACCTGGACCCAGCGCTGAGCGCAGCGGCCAACATGGAGCGGCTCTTCCGCAAGGCGGCCAAGGGGAGGCGCGGTCTGGAGCACGTCGCCCGCCGACGCGAGGAGTTGCACGAGGAACTCCGCACGCCCGTCCAGGAGCAAGCGGCCCCGCGTTCCGCCAAGCAAAGGGAACGGGATGCGGCCGTCTCGCCCGCGCTGCCCAAGCGCTACCGCGACCTGGAGGTCAAGGCGTACCGCACCTCGGACGGCTTTCTGGCCCTGCGCGGCCGCAACGCCAAGGCCAACCACAAGCTGCTCAGCCAGGCGGCCTCGCCCTTCGACTACTGGTTCCACGCCAAGGACGTGCCCGGCGCGCATGTCGTTCTGCGCCGAGACCACCCTTCCCAGGAGGTTCCCCGCCGCTCCATGGAGGAGGCGGCCGCCCTGGCCGGGCTGGCCAGCGGGCTGGCCCCGGACGGAGTGGGGGACGTGCAGTGCGCCCAGGTGCGCGAGGTGCGCAAGATTAAAGGCGCGCCGCACGGGCTGGTGCGGGTGGACAAGGTGGAAGAGGTGTTTAGAGTGTCCCTCGATCCGGGGCTGGAAGCGGCCCTGATTCTGGGTGGTTCCGGACAGCCGGACTCCACTTGATTCCACAACACATCGGAATGACGGGATTATCAATTAGGCAATCCCCTCGACTCCATGGCTGAAAATGGGGTAGAGGGAAGAAATACGCGCCTGGAGCAGGGGGACGAATGGCTGAGAAGACGCGCCGCCGGCTTGAGTTCGGTGACGGCGGCAAGGCGGGCGAACTGTTCGGCCCGCACAACAGGAACCTGCACCGCATCCGCAAGCTGAGCGGTGTGGACATCTCCTCCCGGGGATCCACGCTGACCCTCTCCGCGGACGACGAGCGGCAACTGGAGAACGTCACCAGGCTGCTGGTGCAGCTCTACGAGCTGGTCAAGAAGGGCCGCGAGCTGGATGACACGGACATCGACCAGGGCTGGCGCACGGTTGCCCGCGACGAGTCCGGCGAAGTGCCGGAGGCCGTCGGGTCCCAGGTGTTCAAGGTCTCCCGCAAGCGCAGTGTGCAGGCCAAGTCGCCGGGACAGAGGGAATACCTGGAGGCCATCGGCTCGGCAGACATGATTTTCGGCATCGGTCCGGCGGGCACCGGCAAGACCTACTTGGCCGTGGCCATGGCCGTTGCGGCCATGCAGGAGAAGCGTGTCAAGCGGCTGGTGTTGACCCGCCCGGCGGTGGAGGCCGGGGAAAGGCTGGGCTTCCTGCCCGGCGACATGGTGGAGAAGGTCAACCCCTACCTCCGCCCGCTGTACGACGCCCTGCACGACATGCTCGATTTCGCCACGGTCCAGGAAATGATCCAGTCCGGCCGCATCGAGGTGGCGCCCCTGGCCTTCATGCGCGGACGAACCCTCAACGACGCCTTCATTATTCTCGACGAGGCCCAGAACACCACGCCGGAGCAGATGAAAATGTTCCTCACCCGGCTGGGATTCAACTCCAAGGCGGTCATCACTGGCGACGTGACCCAGATCGACCTGCCGGGCCGGGCCCCCTCCGGGCTGGTCAACGCGGCCAATGTTCTGGAAGGGGTCGAGGGAATCCGCTTCGTGCGCTTCCAGGAGGGCGACGTCATCCGTCATCCCCTGGTGGGGCGCATCGTGAGAGCTTATGAGCAGGACGAACGGAAGCAGCAAGAAACCTAGCAACCACAAGGGCCAATCGGCCAAGGGCGGGCCCACCAAGAACCCCGGCGGGCAGAAGAGGTCGGGGTCTTCGCGCAGGGGGATGCCTCCAATCCCCCGCCGCCCCCTCCCTGGCCGTCGCCCCAGTACGGGGCTTGCGGCCCTGCTCGGCGTGCTTCTGCTGCTCAGCCTGTTGGCCGGAGTGCGGTTCGATACCGGCTACAAGCTGTACGTGGCCGGTGAAGTGGCCGACCAGGACGTCAGCGCCAACCAGGACCTGCTCATCGAGGACGCCGAATCCACGGCCCGCAAGCGCCGCCAGCTGGCCGAGGCCCAACCGCCGGTCTTCGATCTCGACCCCGGCGCGGCTTCCAGGATGGAGCAGCGCGTCAACTCCATATTCTCCCGCATCAACGACGCCCCTCCCGGCGATCTGGAGCGGGTCCGCTGGCAGGTCTCCGAGGAGCTGGACGCCGAGGTCCGGCAACAGACCTTCAACATATGGCGGTCCTCTTCCTTCCAGAGCCTGGTCATGGGGCCGGTGCTGCCCTGGATCAAGGACAAGCTGGCCGCGGGCGTGGTGGCCGACGACACAGTGCTCAAGCCCCATTCGGACGGCTCAATCCTTATCCGCGACACCTCCTCCGGCCAGGAGCGGCTGGTGAACGAGGTTAAGTCCATTCCTGAAATGTCCGGCATGCGGGACTCGCTGGAGACCATGCTCAAGAGCGACCTGGGCAGGCCGCTCCGCATCCGCAACGCCGTATTCGCTCTGGTCGGCCCCCTGCTTAAGCCCAGTCTGACCCTCAACACCCGCCTGACCAACACGCGCAAGGCCGAGGTCATGGCCGCGGTGGAGCCGGTCTACACTCAGATCAAGCAAGGCGAGATCATCGTCCGCCAGGGCGAGCGTGTCACGCCGGAGCAGCAGGTCAAGCTGCAGGCCCTGTACGCCCAGCGGCCGGAGTACTTCGAGCCGCTGGTCTCCACCGGGGCCTTCATCATCGGGCTGATGCTGGTGCTGGGACTCTACCTTGGCCACCTGGGATTCCGTGGGCGGCTCCCCCTGGACCGTGACGCCGTGTTCCTGGCCACGGTGCTGCTGCTCTTCGGGCTGCTGGCCAAGGGGCTGCTGGCGGTGCAGGGACCGCTTGCGGACAGTTTCACTGCCTTCCCGGTGCGGCCGGAGGTGTTCGCCTACCTGCTGCCCGTGGCCGGCGCGGGCGGGGTCATGGCCCTGTTTTTGACCTACGAGATGGCCTTCTTCTCCTGCCTGCTGGTCTCCTTTTCCTGCGCCATGCTGGCCGGCGGCGGCCTGGGGCTGTTCGTCTTCTACTTCATCACCTCGCTGTTCTACACCTTCTTCATCAAGCGCACCCGCACCCGTTCGGAAATGCTGCGCTCCATCTTCCCCCTGCTGGGGGCCACGGTGCTGGCCTGGGGCGGCGTTGGGCTGATGGAGTTCCGCGACATGACCTGGTTGGCCGAGGGCGCGGTCTCAGCCGGCGGCAACGTGGCCATATCCCTGCTTACGGTCCTCTCCCTGGGCGCCGTCATGGAGCTGGTCTTCGGCTACACTTCCCGCTTCAAGCTGCTGGAGCTTATGAATCTGGAGCAGCCGCTGCTGCAGGAGCTGATGGTCAACGCGCCGGGCACCTACCACCACTCCCTGGTGGTCTCCAACATGGTGGAGGCGGGTGCCCGGGCCATAGGGGCCGACCCCATCCTGGCCAAGGTCTCGGCCCTGTACCACGACGTGGGCAAGCTCAAGAATCCCCACTACTTCATCGAGAACCAGTTCGGGCAGGCCAACCGCCACGACAAGCTGGCCCCATCCATGTCCGCCCTCATCCTCATCTCCCACGTCAAGAAGGGCGTGGAGATGGCCCGCAAGCACGGCCTGGGCCCGGAAATCTCCGACATCGTGCAGCAGCACCACGGGACCTCCCTCATCACCTGCTTCTACCGCAAGGCCCAGGAGAAGGCCGAGGCCAAGGGCGAGGACGGCGTGCGCATGGAGGACTACCGCTATCCGGGGCCCAAGCCACAGACCAAGGAGGCCGGGCTGATCATGCTGGCGGACGCCATCGAGGCCTCCTCGCGCACCCTGGTGGACCCGACCCACTCCCGCATCAAGGGGCACATCGACACCATCATCCGCACCATCTTCACCGAGGGGCAACTGGACGAGTCGGAACTGACGCTGCGCGACCTGCACTTGGCGTCCGAGGCCTTCCAGCGGGTGCTTACCGGCATGTTCCACCAGCGCATCGAATATCCCGACCAGGCCAAGCCGGAGGGAGAGGGCAAGCCCGAGTCACGCATGCGGCATCCCAGCGGCCAACTCGACGCCCAGCAGCAGATGCAGCGTTCCTGCCAGGCCGGGGTCGACCCCAGCAAGCTGGACGGTGGACTGAAGGTCATCAAATGACCCCGCTGCCGCCGGAGTTCCCCCTGTCCCGCCGTGAACTGGCCGAAGTGCTTGATGACGTGGCCGACGCGCTGGGATTGGGCGCGGATCAGGTGGGGCTGCGGCTGGTGGGGGACGCGGAAATGGCCGCTCTCAACCGCCGCCACGCCGGGCTGCCCGGCCCCACCAACGTGCTATCCTTCGAGGCGGCTGAGGACGGAGAAGGCTTGGGCGAGCTGGTCCTCTCCGTGGACACGTTGCAGCGGGAGACCTTTCTTTACGGCCAGGAGCCGCGCGAGCACCTGGTCCGGCTCCTGGCCCACGGCCTGCTGCACCTGGCGGGACTGGACCACGGCCCGGAGATGGAGGCCATGACCGAGGCGACCGTGAACGCCGCCGGCTTTCCTTCCGCATCCTGACGGCTTTACAAGCGCTTTCCGCCGGGCTATGAGGACTCTTTTCTCATCCGGAGGAGAGCCATGCGCCATTTCCTGACCATACTCGACCTTTCCGCGGTGGAAGCCGAGGCCATGCTGCACCGGGCGCTCGACTTGAAGCGCAACGGGTTGCGGTTGAGCACCCTGGCGGGCAAGACCCTCATCCTGCTCTTTGAAAAGGCCTCCACCCGAACCCGACTCTCCTTCGAGGTGGCGGTGCGCCATCTGGGCGGTTCCTGCATCTTCATGTCCGACCGCGAGTCCCAGCTCGGCCGTAACGAACCCCTGCGCGACACCGCCCGCGTGGTCTCCCGCTACGGCGACGGTCTCATCGTGCGCACCTTCGGCCAGGAGAAGCTGGCCGAGCTGTCCCGCTACTCCTCGGTGCCGGTGGTCAACGCCCTGTCAGACGCCTACCACCCCTGCCAGGTCATGAGCGACCTGCTGACCTTGGCCGAACGCATCGACGGTGGCGTGGAGGGACTGGGCAACCAGCGCGTGGCCTGGGTGGGCGACGGCAACAACATGGCCCACTCCTGGATCAACGCAGCCATCCAGTTCCCCTTCGAGCTGACCCTGGCCTGCCCGGAGGGCTTCGGCCCGGACGAGGGCGTGCTGAATCTGGCCCTGGAAAAGGGCGCCCGGGTGAAGCTGACCCATGACCCGGCCGAGGCCGTGAAGGACGCGGACTTCGTCAATACAGACGTCTGGGCCTCCATGGGCCAGGAAGGGGAGCAGGACAAGCGGGCGCGGGTATTCGAGGGCTTCCAGGTCAACTCCGACCTGCTGATCCGGGCCGCTCCCGGCGCGCGGGTCATGCACTGCCTGCCCGCCCACCGTGGCGAGGAAATCACCGACGAGGTCATGGAGAGCGAAGCCTCCATCGTCTGGGACCAGGCCGAAAACCGGCTGCACATGCAAAAAGCCATTCTGGAATGGATTTATATGGAGAGGGGAGGAGCCCAATGAGCGAGATCAAGAAAGTGGTGCTGGCCTACTCCGGCGGGCTGGACACCTCGGTTGTCCTGAAGTGGATCAAGAACACCTACGGCTGCGACGTGGTCTGCTTCACGGCCGACCTGGGCCAGGGCGAGGACCTGGACGGCGTGGAGGCCAACGCCCTGAATACCGGCGCGGTCTCCGCCTACGTTGAGGACATGCGCGAGGAGTTCGCCCGCGACTACATCTTCCCCATGCTGCGCACCGGGGCCGTGTACGAGGGACGCTACTTCCTTGGCACCTCCATCGCCCGTCCCCTTATCACCCGGCGCATGGTGGAGATCGCCCACAAGGAAGGGGCCCAGGCCATCGCCCACGGCGCCACCGGCAAGGGCAACGACCAGGTGCGCTTCGAACTGGCCGCGGCCGCCCTGGATCCATCCCTGCGCACCATAGCCCCCTGGCGGGAGTGGGACTTCAAGTCCCGCACCGACCTCATCGGCTACGCCAAGGAGCACGGCATCCCGGTGCCCGTGACCAAGGCCAAGCCGTACTCCTGCGACGGCAACCTCCTGCACCTCTCCTTCGAGGGCGGCGAGCTGGAGGACCCCTGGGATGAGGGCGGCCCTACACCTACTCCATGGCCGTGCCCCCGGAGGAGGCCCCGGACTCCCCGCGGGTGGTGCTCATCGATTTCGAGAACGGCGACCCCGTGGCCGTGAACAACAAGCGCATGGAGCCCGGCAAGCTCGTGGCCGAGTTGAACCGCATCGGCGGCAAGCACGGCGTGGGCCGGGTGGACATGGTGGAGAACCGCTTCGTGGGCATGAAGTCGCGGGGCGTTTACGAGACCCCGGGCGGGGCCATCCTGCACGTGGCCCGGCGCGACCTGGAAGGCCTGACCATGGACCGCGAACTGATGCATCTGCGCGATTCCCTCATTCCGCGCTACGCGGAAATGGTCTACAACGGCTTCTGGTTCGCCCCGGAGCGCGAGGCCCTGCAGGCCTTCTTCGACAGGGCGGCCGAGCGGACCACCGGCCAGGTGCGGCTGAAGCTCTACAAGGGCGGCGTGCACCCTCTGGGCCGCACTTCGCCCAACTCCCTGTACGACGCCGACCTGGCCACCTTCGAGGAGGACGCGGTCTACGACCAGCGTGACGCGGAAGGATTCATCAAGCTGCAAGGGCTGCGGCTGCGCAGCTACGCCAAGGGGAAATAATGGCCGACGAGAAGCTGTGGGGCGGACGTTTCGCCCAGGGCACGGACGAGCTGGTGGAGGAGTACACCGAGTCGGTGAGCTTCGACATGGCCCTGTACGAGGCCGACATCGCGGGCTCCATGGCCCACGCCCGTATGCTGGCCGCCCAAGGGGTGATCACCGGTGACGAGGCCGAGGAGATGGTCCGGGGGCTGGACCAGGTCCGCCAGGAGATCGAGTCCGGCGAGTACTCCTTCAGCACCAAGCTGGAGGACGTGCACATGAACGTGGAGTCGCGGCTCACCGAGATCATCGGCGACACGGGCAAGAAGCTGCACACCGGCCGCTCCCGCAACGACCAGGTGGCCCTGGATTTCCGCCTCTACATCGCCTCGCGGGTGGAAGAGTGGATTCGCGGCATCAAGGGCGTGGTGGCCGTGCTGGTGGAGTGCGCCTCGAGGCATGTGGATACCATCCTGCCCGGCTGCACGCATTTGCAGCCCGCACAGCCCGTGAGCCTGGCCCACCACCTGCTGGCCTACTGCTGGATGCTGCGCCGCGACGCCGAGCGCATGGAGGATTCCCTCAAGCGCATCAAGGTCTCCCCCCTGGGGGCGGCCGCCCTGGCGGGCACCACCTATCCCCTGGACCCCAAGCGGGTGGCGGACGAAGTCGGCTTCCCCGAGGTATTCCGCAACTCCATGGACGCGGTCTCTGACCGCGATTTCGTGGTGGAGCCGGTCTTTTGCGCCTCCCTGGCCATGACCCATCTTTCCAGGCTGTGCGAGGAACTCATCCTCTGGGCCAACCCCGGCTTCGGGTACGTGCGGCTGCCGGACGCCTACGCCACCGGCTCCTCCATCATGCCCCAGAAGAAGAACCCCGACGTCTGCGAGGTCATGCGGGGCAAGACGGGGCGGGTGTACGGCGCGCTGGTGGGCCTGCTGACAACCCTCAAGGGGCTGCCGCTGGCCTACAACCGCGATTTGCAGGAGGACAAGGAGCCCTTCCTGGACGCGGACTGGACCCTGTCCATGTCCCTCTCCCTGCTGGCGGGCATGATGTCCGAGATGGAGTTCCGGCCCGAGCGCATGCGCCGGGCGGTCAAGGAAGGCTTCCTCAACGCCACGGAGCTGGCCGACTATCTGGTGGGCAAGGGCATGCCCTTCCGCGAGGCGCACCACGTCACCGGCAGGGCCGTGGCCCAGGCCGAGGACGAGGGCCTCGGCCTGGAGGACCTGTCCCTGGACGTCCTGCGCGGCTTCTCAGAGCTGATCGGCGAGGACGTCTTCGAGGTGCTGGACTACGACGCGGCCGTGGCCAGGCGCGTGACGCCTGGCTCCACCGGGCCGGAGTCCGTTCGTGCGCAGATGGAGGAACTGGCCGAGTGGATTACCTGATGGTTCCCAGCCCGGCTATCTGCCAGCCGTCGAGCTGCATTTCCAGGGCGAAGCGGCTCTTGGCTTCGGCCACGGCCTCTTCCTCTGTCTCTCCGGAGACGTCGTAGATGACCATGCGCTCCTGGTCCTTGGTTTCATCCTCCGGGTCCCGTCGCACCGCCTGGATGGCCACTTTGAGCGTAACCATCACAGGACTCCGCTGATGGCGTACGTCGCGGCGAACGCGTCATCCCGCCGCCGGAGCGCGGAAAAAGCAGTGGGGCCATGCATGGTCATGTTTTCTCCAAGGGTTGGGAGTATCGATGTTTTGTCCGATTTACCCGCATTTTATCCCCCGGGCAAGACGGGAACGGGGGCTTGTTATTGATGCCATCGCGGTTCTTGCGCGGGGTGGCGAGAGGTATTAGATAGGGGCATCTTTCCGCAGCCATCCAGCCCGGGCGGCGACGCGCCGCCATCCCCATAAAGGAGACGGGATTGAACAACATCACGAAGAATCTGGTTCTGTGGATCACCATCTCACTGGTGATGGTGGTTCTTTTCAACCTGTTCAACCAGCCGCAGGCCACCGAGGAAAAGATGGCCTACTCTGACTTCCTCCACGCCGTGGAGCAGGGGGAGGTCCTTTCCGTGAAGATCCAGGGCGAGCGCATCTCGGGCAAGTTGGTCCAGGATGAGCGCTTCATGACCTACCGGCCAGAGGGAGACACCGGGCTGGTGGACAAGCTCATGGAGAACAACGTCCAGGTGGTGGCCGAGCCAACGGACAACGTGCCGTGGTACATGAGCCTGCTCTTCAACTGGTTCCCCATGCTGCTCATCATCGGCGTGTGGATATTCTTCATGCGCCAGATGCAGGGCGGCGGGGGAGGCCGCGGGGGGGCCATGAGCTTCGGCCGCTCCAAGGCCAAGATGATGACCCAGGAGCAGACCCGGGTCACATTCGCCGACGTGGCCGGTGTCGACGAGGCCAAGGAGGAGCTTTCCGAGGTCGTGGACTTCCTGTCCAGCCCCAAGAAGTTCACCCGCCTGGGCGGCCGCATCCCCAAGGGCGTGCTCCTGGTGGGCCCCCCGGGCACGGGCAAGACGCTCATGGCTCGGGCCGTGGCCGGCGAGGCGGGCGTGCCCTTCTTCTCCATCTCAGGTTCCGACTTTGTGGAGATGTTCGTGGGCGTGGGTGCGGCGCGTGTGCGCGACCTCTTCACCCAAGGCAAGAAGAACGCCCCCTGCCTGATCTTCATCGACGAGATCGACGCCGTGGGACGGCAGCGAGGCGCGGGCCTGGGCGGCGGCCACGACGAGCGGGAGCAGACCCTCAACCAGCTGCTGGTGGAGATGGACGGTTTCGAGTCCAACGAGGGGGTCATCCTCATCGCGGCCACCAACCGCCCCGACGTGCTGGACCCCGCCCTGTTGCGGCCCGGCCGGTTCGACCGGCAGGTGGTGGTGCCCACTCCGGACCTGCGCGGCCGCACCCGCATCCTGCAGGTGCATACCCGCAAGAGCCCGCTCTCCCCGAAGGTGGACCTGGAGGTCATCGCCCGCGGCACGCCCGGCTTCTCAGGCGCGGACCTGGAGAACCTGGTCAACGAGGCGGCCCTGCACGCGGCCAAGCTGAACAAGAACGAAGTCGAGATGGAAGACTTCGAGGAAGCCAAGGACAAGGTCCTCATGGGCAAGGAGCGGCGCAGTGTCATCCTCTCCGAGGAGGAGAAGAAGGTCACGGCCTACCACGAGGGCGGCCACGCCCTGGTGGGCAAGCTGCTGCCAGGCACCGACCCCGTGCACAAGGTGACCATCATCCCGCGCGGCATGGCCCTGGGCGTCACCCAGACCTTGCCTGTGGACGAGCGTCACAGCTACTCCAAGAGCTACCTCCTCAACCAGCTCTGCTTCCTGCTGGGCGGCCGGGTGGCCGAGGAGCTGAACCTGGGCGAAATCACCACCGGCGCGGGCAACGACATCGACCGCGCCTCCAAGCTGGCCCGCAAGATGGTCTGCCAGTTCGGCATGAGCGACAAGCTGGGCCCCCTGGCCTTCGGCGAGAACAACGACCAGGTGTTTCTGGGCCGCGAACTGGGCCACAGCCGAGACTATTCCGAGGACACCGCCCGGCTCATCGACGCCGAAGTGCGCCGCTTCATGGACGAGGCGCACGAAAAAACCAAGGGACTGCTGGAGCAGAACGGCGAGGTTCTGCACAAGATCGCCGACGCCCTGCTGGAGCGGGAGACCATATCCGGCGCGGACATCGACCTGCTCATGGAGGGCAAGGAATTGCCCCCCATGCCCAAGCCCGGGGCCAACGGCGAGCCCGGCGCGGGACGCCGGGCGCCCGCCCGCGAGGACGACCGCCGCAGCGAGGACGATGACGAATTCACCTGGACCCACGAGGACGATGACGACGACAAGCCCATCCACTAGCCGCGCCGGGGTGTCCTGGCGCGTCAAGGGGGGCGGGGTCCTTGGCCCCGCCCCCTTTCTCGTATGCGGCATCCTCAACGCCACCCCGGACTCCTTTTACGACGGAGGGCGGAACACAGGCGTGGAAGCGGCCGTGGCCCACGGCCGCTTCCTGTTGGGCCAGGGCGCGGACGTGCTGGACGTGGGCGGCGAGTCCACCCGGCCGGGCGCGCCCCCGGTGGAGGCGGACGAGGAACTGAGCCGGGTGCTGCCCGTGTTGCGGGAGCTGGCCGCCGAGGCATCCGTGGCCGTGGACACGGTCAAGGCGTCGGTGGCCGCGGCCTGCCTGGAGGCGGGAGCCGTCATCGTCAACGATGTTTCCGCCGCCCGCCTGGATCCCGGCCTGACCGACGTGCTTACCCAGTACAAGCCGGGGTACGTGCTCATGCACATGCTGGGCGAGCCGCGCACCATGCAGTTGGAGACCCGCTACGACGACGTGGTGGACGATGTGCGCTCCTTTCTGGCCGCGAAAATGGACGAACTGGTGCGGGCCGGGCTTCCCGAGGACCGCATCGTCCTCGACCCGGGCATCGGCTTCGGCAAGAGCCTGGAGCATAACCTGGAGCTTTTGCAGCGCATCGACGAGGTGGCCGCGCTGGGCCGTCCGGTCTACATGGGGTTGTCCAACAAGTCCTGGCTGGGCAAACTGCTGGGAGCGGAGCCGGGCGACCGGCCGCCGTTGACCGCCACGGCCTCGGCCCTGCTGCAGGCCAGGGGGGTGCGCATCCACCGGGTGCACGAGGTGGGACTGGTCCGTTCCGCCCTGCTGCTGGCGGAGGAAATGTCCCCATGAATTCGGCGCGCGTCTTGCGCTCGAACCGCACAAGGGGCTAGATTGTCCCGGATGGCGAACCGGCTCCACGCAGGGAGTACTCCGCGCCAGCCAAGGAACCCGATGCCATGCTCGACGCTTCCCAAATAAGCTGGCGCGAACTGCTCGACGTCGGCTTGGTGGCCTTCATCTACTACCGCCTGATCCTGCTCTTCAAGGGGACCCGGGCGGTTCCGGCCATCTATGGACTGGTGTTGGTGCTGGCCCTGTACTATTTGTCCGGCGAGCTGGGGCTCTACACCCTCAACTGGTTCCTGGCCAACTTCCTGGGCTCCATTTTCCTGGTCATCATCATCCTCTTCCAGCAGGACATCCGCAAGGCCCTGGCCGATGTGGGCGCGGGGCGTTTCTGGCGCAAGGGAGGAGTACGGGAACGGACACTCAAAGAAGTCATCACTTCCCTGACATCCATGGCCAAGCCGCGCATCGGCGCGTTGGTGGTCTTCGAGCAGCGGGTGCCCCTGGGCGACGTCATAGAGAAGGGCGTGCCCATCGACGCCAAGGTCTCCGACGAACTGCTGACCACCATCTTCTTCCACGACACCCCCCTGCACGACGGCGCGGTGGTCATAAGCGGAGACCGCATCAAGGCGGCCAGCTGCATCCTGCCCCTGACCCACGACGCCTCCCTGTCCAGCGCCTTCGGCACGCGCCACCGCGCGGCCATCGGCATCACCGAGGAGACCGATGCCGTGGTTCTGGTGGTCAGCGAGGAACGGGGGGAGATTTCCCTGGTGGAGCGCGGCCGCATCTATTACGGACTGACCGAGGCCTCCCTGTTCGGCAAGGTCAAGGAAGCGCTGGAGCGGTAAGGCGTGCGCGAGAACTGGCAATACGCCCTGCTGGCTTTGGTGCTGGCCGTGTTCTCCTGGTACCTGGTCTCCGGGCGGGAGCGCGTGGAGACCTGGGTGCAGGCCCCGGTCGTCACCTCCAATACCCCTTCGGACATGGTCATCATGGACGGCCTGGTGGGCAAGGTGGAGGTGCGGGTGCGCGGTCCCAGCGCACTCATCCGCAACCTGGCCGCCGCGGACATGGCCTACACCCTGGATCTCTCCGGGCTCGAACCGGGGGAGAACGTAATCAACCTTGATCCGGGGCAGTTCCCCCTTTCCGGCGCGGTGCGAGCCCTGGAGATCAAGCCGCCGCGGCTGACCGTGCGGGCGGACAGGGTGGTCAGCCGGGAGATGGCGGTCCGGCCGGAGTGGAAGGGCGAGTTGGACGCCAGCTGGCGCTTTCGCCGCGCCGAGACCGATCCGCCCACGGTCCAAGTAATTGGCCCCGAGGGATACCTGGACGGCCTGGAGGCCGTGCCGACACGTCCCGTGGATCTGCCTTCCCCCCGGCCCGAGGAGGTCACGCGGGAGGTGGCCCTGGACCTGCCGCCCACGGTGGAGGCGGAACCCTCCGGCGTTCTCGCCAGCCTCTTTTTCGGGCCCGAGTTGCTGGACATTTGGGTCAAGATGCCGGTAGGTCTGCCGGACTCGGCGAAGCGCGGCTACCGCTTCGACCCCGGGGAGGTGCGTCTGCACCTTGAGGTGCCCAGGTATCTCACGGTGGACGCCGGATTCCGTGAGGGCATCGAGGTGCGGGCCGCTCCTCTGAACGGTTTGCCGCCGGAGGGCGGCATGGTCGGGCTGGATGTCACCCTGCCCAAATTCTACAACCTTTTGGAAGCCAAGCCCGACGAAGTCCGCGCCGTGCCCGACGGGGACGAGCGGGCGGATCGGGAAAACTGAGCGACAGCATGACCGACAAACGACTCTTCGGGACCGACGGCCTGCGCGGCCGGGTCAACCAATACCCCATGACCGCGGAAGTGGCCCTCAAGCTTGGGCTGGCCGCCGGACGCGTCTTTTCCTCCCGCGTGCACCACAACCGCATCGTCATCGGCAAGGACACCCGGCTGTCCGGCTACGTGTTCGAGTCGGCCCTGACCTCCGGGTTCTGCGCCGCGGGCATGGACGTCTTTCTGGTGGGGCCCATGCCCACGCCGGCGATCTCCTTCCTTTCGCGCAACATGCGCGCTTCGGCCGGAGTGGTCATCTCCGCCTCGCACAACCCCCACTGGGACAACGGCATCAAGTTCTTCGACGAAGCGGGCATGAAGCTGCCGGACGAGATTGAGGACCGCATCACCTCCATGGTCCTCTCCAACGGCTTCGAGGATTACCCGCCGCCCGAGGAAGTGGGACGCGCCCACCGCATCTCCGACGCCCTGGGCCGCTACATTGTGGCCTTGAAACAGACCTTCCCCACCCGGATCAACCTGGAGGGGCTGACCATCGCCCTGGACTGCGCCAACGGGGCTTCCTACAAGGTCGCGCCCATGGCCTTGGAGGAGCTTGGGGCCAAGGTCATCAAGATCGCCTGCGAGCCCAACGGCAAGAACATCAACGACGAGTGCGGCTCCACGCATCCGGGCCTCATCGCCTCCAAGGTGATGGAGGTGGGCGCGGACATCGGCATCGCCCTGGATGGCGACGGCGACCGGCTCATCGTGGTGGACGAGAAGGGCAGGGTGCTGGACGGCGATCAGATAATGGCCCTGTGCGCCCGCGACCTGCTGGAGCGCGGCGAGTTGAAGAACAACACCCTGGTGGCCACGGTCATGAGCAACCTGGCCCTGGAACTGTTCATGAAGGAGTGCGGCGGGAGGCTGCTGCGCACCAAGGTGGGCGACCGCTACGTGGCCGAAGCCATGCGCCGCGAGGGCGCGGTGCTGGGCGGCGAGCAGTCGGGCCACATCATTTTCATCAATTTCGCCACCACCGGCGACGGCATCCTGGCCGCGCTGCAGCTTTTGCGCATCATGGTGGAGAAGCAGCGGCCGCTGTCCGAGCTGGCCAACCTGCTGACCCCCATGCCGCAGGTGCTGCGCAACGTGGAGGTGGGGTGCAAGATTCCTTTCGACGACGAACCGGAGATAGCCAGATGCGTGGCCCTGGCCGAGGAGCGGCTGGCCGGGCGGGGCAGAGTGCTGCTGCGCTATTCCGGCACCGAGCCCAAGGCGCGTGTCATGGTGGAGGGCGAGGACAAGGCCCTGGTGGATGAATTGGCCAGGGACATTGCGGAAACGGTCGGGAAACGGTTACGTTGAGTACGGACACACTGTAACCTCCCAAAAGGGGTCGCGCATGATCATCAACAAGGTCGTCATTCCCGTCGCGGGGTGGGGAACCCGCTCCCTGCCAGCCACCAAGAACATCCCCAAGGAGATGCTGCCGGTCTACAAGAAGCCCACTGTGCAGTATGTTGTCGAGGAGGCCATGACCTCCGGCCTGAACAACGTGGTCTTCATCAACAACCAGAACAAAAAGATCATCGAGGACCACTTTGACTACAACCTCACCCTGGAGCGGGTCCTGGAGCGCGGCGGCAAGGAAAAGCTCCTGGCGGAGGTGCGGCAGGTGGCCGAGATGGTCAACATCATCTCCGTACGGCAGAAGGTCCAGCTGGGTCTGGGCCACGCCGTGCTCTGCGCCCGCGAGGCGGTCAAGAACGACAACTTCGCGGTCATGGTGGGAGACGACCTCCTGTTCGGCGCGGAGCCGGGCATCAAGCAGCTCATCGACGTGGCCCGCAGCGAGAACATGGCCGTGGTCGGCGTCATGGAGGTTCCCCAGTCCAAGGTCTCCAACTACGGCATCATCGCCGGAGAGGAGATCAATCCCGGCAAGTACAAGGTCCGCAACCTGGTGGAGAAGCCGCCGGTCAGCGAGGCCCCGTCGCGCCTGGCCGTCATCGGGCGCTACGTGCTCACCCCGGAGATTTTCGAGCACCTGGAGAAGGTGGAGCCCGGCGTGGGCGGTGAAATCCAACTCACCGACGCCCTGCAGGGGCTGGCCAAGGCAAACCGCCTGCTGGCGGTGAAGATCCACGGCCAGCGGTTCGACGCCGGGGACTGGGTGGATTACCTCACGGCCAACATCTACTTCGCCCTGCACGACGAGGATCTGCGCGACGACCTAGTGCAGCGGCTTCGGGAGTTGCTGTCTTGCAGCTGACCCGCCTGGCGATCCTGACAGCCCTCGCTTGGATGTTGACCTGTCTCCCGGCGGGGGCCTTTTTGCCGGACCAGCAGGAGTTCATGGAGGAGGTGCGCACCTCCTACTCCGGGCTACGCAACTACGCCCTCCGGGCCGAGTTCAGCCGCAACGAGACCGCCCGCCTGTGGCGATCCGACGAAAGGTGGCGGCAGGAATGGGTGATGGGCGACCGCCTCATGGCCGCGGCCGTTGGCGCAGGCGACCGGCTCTACGCCTCCTGGCCCGCCGCCTCCTCGTTTCCGCTGCCGCTCACCGCGCCTTGGCGCATGGCCGACCCCATGGAGACGCTGACGCGTTTCGGGGTGGACGCCGACACGCGTTCCTTCGCCTTCCTGCGCGACAGGCCATGCCTCGTGCTGGGCCGCTCCGGCGAGGGGCGCGCCTGGATCGACACCGAGCGCAAGGTGGTCATGCGCCTGGTCAGGCAAGCCCCAAGCGGCGAGCGGCTGACCCTGGACTATAAAGATTTCAAGCGAAGCCAGGTCAACTGGTTCCCCCAGGCGGGCAAGGCGACCCACGCCGTTCCCGGCGGGGAGGACGAGGTTATTGAGTTCAGCCTGCAGTGGCGCGGGGCGAACATGGGCCTGCGGCCGGAGCTGTTCTCTCCGGATGCTCTGCGCTCAAGGCTGGCGGGAGTGGCCACGCCGTCGGAGCAGCCCGCCCCTCTGGACGCGCTCCGTTCCTGGTTCCTTCTGGCCAGATAGGAGGCGGCCCATGGGCCCCTTCGTCAGCGTCCTGCTGCTTTCCCCTCCCTATTCCATCCTGACCTACGCCCTGCCGGACTACTTGCCCCGGGACGCCTGGTTCCCTGGCTGCCGGGTGCTGGCGCCGCTGGGCAACGGCTCCCGAGCGGCCGTTTTGCTGGACACCGAGTCCGACCCGCCGCCGGGAGTGGAGGTCAAGCCCCTGCTCTGGCCCCTGGAGCGCGAGCCGTTGCTGGACGCCGACTACCTGGACATGGCCCGCAATCTGGCCGCGCGGCAGTGCCGGGGGCTGGGCGAGGTGCTGGCCGCGCTGTTGCCACAGGGGTTCCGCAGCGCCAAAGTGGCCTTTGAGGACCGCTCCGGCGGACGGCCGCGCCGGGTGGAGGCGGCCGCGCTGCGCAAGGCGGACCAGGGGGAACTGGAGCGGTTGGCCGGAGCCTGGATGCGCGGCGAAATGGGGCAGGCCACCCCCCTGGCCCGCGAGGCGGAGCGGTACGTCATTCTGGAGTGCGAACCGCCGTGGCCCATCCGGCCCGGCGCCAAGCGGCAAGAAGAGGTGCTGGAGTTCCTTCTTGGACGGGGGGACACGCCGCTTCCGGTGCTCAAGTCCGCCCTTGGCGACGGAGCGGACCGTGCCGTATCCGCCCTGGCGGACAAGGGACTGGTGCGCATCGCCAGGGAGGCCTGGGAACCGGCCCCGGAGAAGGAGGGGCCGGCGGACGACGCCTGGTCGTTGGAGCCCACGGCGGAACAGGCGGAGGTCATCGGGAATTTGCGCGAGGCGCTGGAGCGCGGGGCTTTCCATCCGGCCCTGCTGCACGGCGTTACCGGCAGCGGCAAGACCCTGGTCTACCTGCATCTGGCCCGGGCCTGCCTGGAGGCGGGACGCTCCGTGCTGGTGCTGGCCCCGGAGGTGGCTCTGGCTCTGGCCCTGTACCGGCGTTTCCACGGCGCCTTGGGGGAGAAGGTGGCCTTTCACCACGGCTACCAGGCCCGCGCCAGGAGGGAGAAACTGTTCGAGCGGGCCGCCCGGTCGCCGGAGCCGACGGTTGTCGTGGGCACCCGTTCCTCCCTTTTCCTGCCGCAACGCGACCTGGGGCTGGTCATTCTCGACGAGGAGCACGACGAGTCCTTCAAGCAGGAGGAACGGCTCTCCTACCAAGCCAAGGAAGTGGCCTGGTTCCGCTGCGAGCGGGCCGGGGCGGTGCTGCTGCTGGGCTCCGCCACCCCGGACGTAAAAACCTACCAGGCGGGCGAGAGCGGGGCCATGGTCAAACACACCCTGGCCAACCGGGTGGGCGGAGGCAGGCTGCCGGGCGTGGATCTGGTGGACATGTCCCAGGCCGGGCCGGAGCCGCTCGGCTCCACCACGGCCGAGGCGCTGCAAGCCACGGTGGAAGCCGGGGAACAGGCGGTCATCCTGCTCAACCGGCGCGGCTACGCGCCCATCATGTTCTGTCAGGTCTGCCGTGAGCCGGTGGGCTGTCCCGAATGCAAGGTGTCCCTGACCTTCCACAAGGCAAGGGGGCGGCTGCTCTGCCACTACTGCGGCCATTCCAGCCCCTTCCCCTGCGTCTGCGGCCAATGCGGGCAGGCGGACATGTTTCCCATGGGCGAAGGGACGGAGCGGCTGGAGGAGCGACTGGGCGACCTGCTGCCCTCCGGCACGAACGTATTGCGGCTGGACCGGGACGCGGGCCGCAACCAGGAGCGCATGGAGGCCATCCTGGCCAAATTCGCCCGGGGCGAGGCCCAGGTGCTGGTGGGCACCCAGATGCTCTCCAAGGGCCACCACTTCCCGGACGTCACTCTGGCTGTGGCCGCGGACGCCGACCTGGGGTTGAATCTGCCAGACTACCGGGCCGCAGAGCGCGTCTTTCAACTGCTGGTGCAGGTATCCGGCCGCGCAGGGCGGGGGGAAAAGCCGGGACGGGTGCTCATCCAGACAAGAAGCCCGTCCCATCCGTTCTGGAATTTCGTGCTGCGGGCGGACTACGAGGGGTTCTTCCGCCGGGAACTGGAAATGCGGCGGCGTTTCGGCTACCCGCCCTTCGCCAAGCTGGGGCTCATCCGGTTGAGCCACAAGGCGGGTGACGAGGGGGGCGCATCGGAACTGAAGCGGCTCTCCAGCCTGTTGCGCGAGCGGGCAGCGGAACTGGGGGTGCGCATGCTGGGTCCGGCCCCGGCTCCGCTGGCTCAGCTCAAGGGCAGGCTGCGCTTCCACTGCCTGTGCAAGGCCGACGCTTGGCCGGATCTGCGCTCACTCTACGCCGAGGCCAGGAGCGCGGTGGGACGCGACTCGCCCCTGCGTCTCAACCTGGACCTCGATCCGCTGAACATGCTGTAGAGCCGACCTGCGGGCTCAGTCCTTTTTCACGCGGGGACGGCCGGGGCCATTGCCGGGGGAGGGCAGAAGCTCCTCGGGAATGCCCAGCCGGATGAGTTCGGCGTGAACGGTGCGGGAACGGCGTTTGCCCTGGATGACGTAGGTGATGAATGACGGATCCACGTTCAGCTCTTTGGCCAGGGAGGACTTGCTGATGCCGTGGTAGACGAGCCACGCGTTGATGGCCCGTTCCGGGTTGACCCGGGTCAAGTCAAGCACGAACGCCATCCGGTTATTTTGGCAAAAACTTACCGATTATTCAAAGGAAAATTTCAATGTCATTCGGTTTTGCGGGGACGGCCGGGTCCGGGACCGGGGGAAGGCAGCAGGGACGCGGGAATCCCCATGTCCACCAGCATGCCGATGAGCTTGCGGGAGCAGCGCTGACCCTTGATGAGCCGGGTGATGGTGGAGGGGGTCACGCCGCATTGTTCGGCGAGGCGCTTCTCTCCGATTCCATGGTACACGAGCCAGGCGCGCAGGGCGCGCTCGCGGTCCACGGCGCTCAAATCCAGAACGAGCCGCATGGCTCGCAGTATGGCAAAAAATTGACCTGAGTTGAAGCCTTTTCGGCCGTGTCAGGCGTCGCGCTCCAGAAGTTCCCTCGGCAGCCCCTCGCGAACGAGCCGCTCTAGGATGTTTTTGGATGCGCGTTGCCCGCCGACGAAGCGGGCTACCGTGGAGGGGCTGACGCCCAGCCTGCGGGCCAAATCGGATTCGCTGACCCCATGGTAGGCGAGCCAAGTACGCAGGGCGGTACGCCTGTCAACTTGGTGCAAATCCAGGCGAAGCATGTCGTCATCACGCTCCCGGCTGGGGAGCGAGTCGCTCTCGAACGGTCCTTCCATAGCCTTCCCCTTTGGGGAAGATACATACGTTCAACAGGAATCGCAAGGGGTTA
Source organism: Desulfohalovibrio reitneri (assembly GCF_000711295.1). Classification (NCBI taxonomy): domain Bacteria; kingdom Pseudomonadati; phylum Thermodesulfobacteriota; class Desulfovibrionia; order Desulfovibrionales; family Desulfovibrionaceae; genus Desulfohalovibrio; species Desulfohalovibrio reitneri. The sequence goes on from NZ_JOMJ01000003.1 coordinate 508,352, forward strand.
CTTATTCAGGGATGCAACCCGGCGGATTTCCGCCTCCGGCCTCCCCGAGCGGTGCCGCGTTTTCCGCCAAGGCGTGGCAGGGAGCGCCGCAACGTGGCGAACCGGCGGCCAAGAGCGGGGGATGCGCCGCACAGCAGGTAGACGCCCGGCACGATGAACGCCAGTCCCAAGGGGATGGGCAGGATGTACAGTGGCACGCCCAGCAGCAGCAGGAGCCAGCCCAGTGCCAGCCTGACTCTCGGGGGCAGTCTCTTGACCGCCGTGTGAATGCGGGTATCCCGTGCGGGATCCGTTTGGGGAGACATGGGAATTGTGTACAGTTGCAATGTGAAAACGGTGTGACGTGAGAACGGACATTGCAAGCGGGGGACCATGAAGCGATTCCTCGTCAACGCGGACGACGTCGGGTTGTCCGAGGGGATATGCCGGGCCGTGGCTGATCTGCTGGAGGCCGGGGCCATTTCCTCGGCGACGGCCATGGCTTGCGCGTCCGGCTCGCTGGAAAGGATACGCGCATACAAAAGCGGATTGGCCGGGCGATGCGGTGTCCACTTGCAGTTGACCGGCGGTCGCGGATTGGTGGAAAGAAAACGGGGGGCCGGGTTGGTGGACGCTTCCGGCTTTTTTCCACTCCGTCCCGAAGAGCTGGGCACTCCCCGGCCCGAGGCGGTGGAGCGGGAGTGGGAGGCCCAAATCGATGCGGTGGCCGAGGCATTGGGGGCAAGTCCCACCCATCTGGACAGCCACCACCACGTGCATTTCCGATCCGATCTCCTGCCCGTGGCGCTGCGGCTGGCCCGGCGGTTCGGCCTGCCCCTGCGCGTGTGCGACGCGGACATGGCCGCCCGGGCCGGGTTGGCGGGCGTACCCTCCCCCCAAGGTTGCCTGACGGCGTGGTTCGGCCCGGGGGCCAGCCCGGAGAGGTTGGAGCCGGTCATCGCCGAAGGACTGAATGGGATCAAGGACGGGCAGGCGCTGGAGCTGATGTGCCATCCCGGGTTCGCCCCGGAGGAGTTGGAGGGCGTCAGCTCCTACCGCGAAGAGCGCGTGCGCGAAACGCACGCCCTGGCCCAGGCGGACATGCCGGCACTGGCGCGGCGGTTTGAGGCGGTATTGGTCGGTTTCGCTGAGCTTGACCCGCTGGAAGGTGCCGCTTGACAATGTAAGGTTGGATTGTACTTTTCCGGCAACCCTTTGGAAACAGACACACATGGACGAATCCACCCGCACCGGCAGGGTAAGGAGCTTCGCTCCGCCCAGGCTGGATGGCGACACCTTCGAGGGCTACAAGGGCGAGATCGCCGAGTTTCTGGATCGGGGCGGCGTCTTCGTGGTCTTCGAGAACGCCAAGTTCAACACCGTGCTTTCGGGCATGCTCTCCGGCGAGCTGGCCAGCCGCGAGAGCCGGGTCGAGTTCTACACAGACACCCGGCTCGGCTACGAGGCCCTGCACCGCCTGCGTGGCCGGGGAGGGACGCCCTTCCTTTTTCTGGACCACAACGATCGCGACGACGTGACCATTCTGGAGTCGTTGCGCGCCGATCCCCAGTTGCGGGATGTGCATGCGGTCATCGTCTCCAACCAGATGTTCGAGGAGAAGGTGGCCTACTTCACGGAAAAGGGTGCGGACGACATCGTGGTGCTGCCCTACACGCAGAACACCATCATCACCAAGATCGTGGAGACCATCGCCCCGCCGCGCCACAAGGCCCTCTACCTGGAAGCCAGGCGGCTTCTGCGGGAAGGGCGTCATGAGGAGGCCCTGGAGGCGGCCGGCCGGGCCGTGGGCGGCTATCCCACCTATCCCCGCGCCCACGTGGTCATGGGCGAGGCCTTGGAACGGCTGGAACGGGTGGCCGAGGCCATAGACGCCTATGAGGCGGCTCTGGCCGTGGAGAGGGCACAGATGTTCCTGGAGCCGCGTCTGCGGCTGGCCGACCTGTATGGGCAGATGGCCGGCGCCTTCAACGCCACGCCGGAGGAGGCCAAACGGTTCAGGCGCAAACAGCTGACCTACCTGGAGGAATTGGACCGGGTCAGCCCCATCAACACAGACCGCAAGATTTTGCGCGGCCGCCTCTACTTGGCTTTCGGCGAGCGCTACAAGGCGGAGGGCGTGCTGCGGGAGGCGTACCGGGAGTTTCTGGCCAGCCGCAGAAACAGGGCCGAGTCCTCCCGGCGCGAGGCGCTGCGCCTGGGCCGGGACCTCATCGACGCCTGCGGCGACGCCTTTCCCGAACTGTCGCAGGACGTGCTGGTGGAAATCCTTAACGACCCCACACTCGCCAGCATGCTCAGCGATGGAGAGCGGGTGGACCTTCTCATGGACTACGGCTCTGCACTGCTTGGCATGGCCGCCCTCATCACGGACGGTGAGAGTTACGAGGACCTGTTCCAGGATTGCAAGAAGGTGTTCGAGGACATCGTGGCCCTGGATCCGGGGGAAGAGAAGGCGTCGCGCGCCTACCAGCGGCTGGGCGATCTGTACCGGGACCTGGGCGGCCGGCTGCGTGGCGGTCCGGAAGGCGCACGCGACATGCGCGCCTCGGATGCCCTGCGTGTGGCCCATGGCTTCTACGCCAAGTCCTCGGAGATGGATGCCATGAACCTGGGCGCGCGCGAGGGCACCGAGGCCCTCAAGGAGCACGCCGGGGACGGCCGGGCGGTGTACGACCTGGACAAGCCGGGCGGCGAAACCGCGGAAAAGCGCCGCAAGGAAAACCGGGCCAGCAAGTACGATCTCTACATCGACCCCGGCAAGTCGCCCTTCCGCTTCGGCAAGTAGCTAGTCGGCCCTGAAAAACATCCATGCCACTGAAAAAAATTAACAAAGTGTAGCATTCAATGTATCATTCTCGACCAGGAACTGTAGTGATTCTGCAAGAAACCGGTCGCGCCGTCACCGGTTCGGGAGTGATGATGAAGGCCAAGCCAGCCAAAAGCGATCAGGGCAATTTCCTCTACGAGGACCTCATCGATCAGCTCAATCCCAAGGACCCGCTGCTCAAGCTTGCAGCGAACATCCCCTGGGAAAGGTTCGAGCAGGAGTTTTCTAGCCTCTATAGTGAGTATGGTCGTCCAGCAAAGCCCATCAGACTCATGGTCGGGCTCATGATCCTCAAGCAGCTTGAAAATCTGAGCGACGAGCGTGTCATTGAGGCTTGGGTCCGGAACCCCTACTATCAGGCCTTCTGCGGTGAGACGCATTTCCGGTGGAGGCTTCCTTGTGACCCCACGGACTTGGTTTATTTCCGCAAACGCATCGGCGAGGGTGGGGCGCGTTTGATCTTCGAGGTCTCGGTGGGTCTGCACGGCGACGACGCCATGGAGCGGGAGATCGCCGTGGACACCACGGTCCAGGAGAAGAACATCACCTTCCCCACTGACGTGAAGCTTCTGACCAAGGTCATCAAGCGATGCAGGGCCATCGCCGAGTTCGAAGGAATCAGCTTGCGCCGCAGTTTCCGCCGTGAATTGCCAGGCCTCCTGCGCCAGCGATTCAAGAGTCGCAAGATCATCAAACGCATTCGGACCATGGCTGGCGTCCTGATCCGCGAACTTGAGCGCAAACTGCCCAAGGATTCGTTGGCCAGGCACAGGGAAGCTATGCAGCTCTTCCGCCGGGTCCATGACCAGAAACGTACCGACAAGAACAAGACCTACAGCCTGCACGAACCGGACGTGCTTTGCATCGGCAAGGGCAAAGAGCACAAAAAGTACGAGTTCGGACGCAAGGCCTCCATCGCCTGGACCAAGACCACCGGTGTGATCGTAGGAGCCATGTCCTTCAAGGAGAACGTTTTCGACGGTCACACCCTGCCGGATGTTCTGGAGCAAGTTTCGCAAATCACGGAATCCTGCCCCGAGGCGGCCATCTGTGACCGGGGTTACAGGGGGCGCAAAAAAGTCGGTGACACGAGCATTCTGATTCCGGGCCGGCCGAAGAAAAGCGACACGCCCTACCAGAGACGAAAGGCCAGGCAACGTTTTCGCAGACGCGCTGGCATCGAGCCGGTGATCGGACATCTCAAACACGACTTCCGCATGGCCAAAAACTTCCTGAAAGGGGCCCTCGGTGATGCGATCAACCTGCTGATGGCCGCAGCCGCGTTCAACTTCAAGAAGTGGATGCGGGGACTGAAGCACTTTTTGTCTCTTTTCGCCCCTTGGCTCTGCTTCGGAACCTGGAGTCGGGGCAGACTAAAGTACGCCTGATTCAATCTGAAAGGCCTTTTTCAGGACCGACTAGCTACCATTCCTCGCCGAAAAAGCCGGCGCGGTCGAAATTGACCTTGCCCTGCCCCTTGCGCTTTCTGCGCAGCAGCACGTACAGGGCCCCCGCGCCGCCGTGGGACGGCTGGGCGGTGCAGTAGGCCAGCACCACCCGCTTCAGCGGCTCGCGCGTCAGCCAGGTCTGCAACTCACGTTTCAGAACTCCCCGCCCCATGGGCGAACCCAGGCCCCGGCCCGGTATGAGCAGCACCGTGCGGTTGCCGGACAGGTAGGCCTCGCGCAGAAAAAAAAGCAACGAGTCGTATGCTTGGTCCATGGTCATGCCGTGCATGTCCAGGTGGGTCTCCACAGCGTACGTTCCGGCCTTGAGACGCCGGAATATCTTGGAATCCAGGCCGCGCACGTGGCCGTGCATGTATTCGTCGGTGTACTCCAACTCGAAGTCCAACTCGCCGTTGACCAGTTTTTCCAGGGTACTGGCGGAGTCGTCCTCGGCGGGTGAACGGGGGGCTGGCGGTTTTTTGGTGGAGGCGATTTTTTCTTTGCCGTCCAGCGGAGTGACGCCGGACATGGCTTTGAAAAAGGCGTCCTCCTCGTCCGGGGGAGGCGGCTCTGGGGACGGGGCCTTCCGGGCAGGTTCGGCCTTCTCCCGTTCCACCTTGATTTTCTTCAACTTCTTGAAGGGATTGTCGGACATGGCTGCCTCCACCTGTGAGCATAGTCATGCCCGGGCCGGGCCGCAAGGAGGAGGGCTCAGCGCTTGAGGCGGGCGTAGGCGCCGCCCAGCCAGGGGCGCGACCAGATGTGCAGCCGTGAGAGAAGCCACAGCCCGCTCCGCTGGCGGGCCTTGAATCGATGCACGTGCAGGGGCGAGCCCGGCGGGTTGGGGCCGGTGGTGGTGCAGAACATGGCCTCCACACCGCACTCGCGGGCGGCCTCCAGCGCCTCGGGGGAGTAGGCGCCCCAGGGCCAGGCCAGGGCGCGCGCGGGCCTGCCCAGTTCGCTTTCCACCGTTCGTACCGAGCGGGCCACTTCCTCCCGCACCCTTTCGGCGAACTCCCCCGGCTCTTCCTTCCGCCCCCATCGGGAGCGGGGCAGGGCCTCCATCTTTCGCCGCAGCCGCTGGACGTTGGCTTCGTCGCGGAAAAAGTCGTGCGCCCCGGCTTTGTCCTGGGGCACCAGGGAGTGCACCAGGCCCAGCAGCTCCTCCGAAGGCAGAAAGGCCCGGGTGGTCAGCCCGGGGCCGGTGGCGAAGCGGGGCAGCCCCCAGGGCACGGGAAATCCCACCCGGTCGAAGGTGCGGGAGCGCGGGCCGGGCTGGAAGAATCCGTTGTACTCGTCCGCGCGGAACACCTCGGCGTGGGAGGCGGTGTGCGGCTCAACCGCCATGACGCCGGACTCCTCCATGCGCCTGGCCTCGGGCCAGCTCAGAAACAGGTCGCGGCGGCGGCGATGGCCCAGTTCGTTCAGCCCGAACGGTTCGTCCACATGGGGCAGGTCTTTGGCGAGGGCGTCGTTGTCACGCACATCGGCAAGCGTGGGGCGGGGAGATTCATGGCCGATGCGGTCCGTCACCGCGAAGACCACGCCCTTATGGCCGCGCTCGGCCAGGATGGGCCAGGCGTGGACGTAGTTGTCCAGAAATCCGTCGTCGAAGCTCAGCAGCGCCGCGCCCTTGGGCAAATCCTTGCCGCGAGCCAGGAAATCCACGGCCTCGTCCAGCCCGATGCCCCGGAATCCGCCTCGTTCCATGGCCTTGAGGTGCGAGGCGAAAGTATCCGGGTGAACGGAAATGGCGTTCGCAAGCTTGGAAATGTAGTGGTAGAGTGCGACTGGAAGAGAGCGGGCCATCTGCATTTTTTTGCTGTCAGATTATTGACGAGCCGCTTGCGCGGTTTATGGTGTTCGTTGTGCCGGCTTGAATCCGGAATCGGAGATACCGCGAAGGAGTGCTATCCGAGATGAGCGTGAAGTACAAGGACTACTATGAAATCCTGGATGTGTCGCGCAGCGCGAGCCAGGAGGAGATTTCCAAAGCCTACAAGAAGCTGGCGCGCAAGTACCACCCGGACCTCAACCCCGACGATCCCGAGGCCGAGAACAAGTTCAAGGAGGTGGGGGAGGCGTACGAGGTCCTGAAGGATCCCGAAAAGCGCAAGCTCTACGACTCCCTGGGCCCCAATTGGCAGCAGGGGCAGGATTTCCAGCCCCCGCCGGGGTATGAACGGCACTTCGGCGGCGCGGGAGGTCCCGGCGGAGCGGGCTTCGAAGGCTTCTCCGACTTCTTCGAGTTCATCTTCGGAGGAGGCGGCGGAGGCTTCGCCGGTGGCGGCGGCCGCGGCCAGGCCGGGGGCTTCGAGGACATGTTCGGCCGCGCGGGCTTCACCGGCGGCACGGGCTTCGGCGGACCTCGCCAGCGGCGCGGCTCCGACGCCGAGGCCACCCTGGGCCTCACCCTGGAGGAGGCCTACCGGGGCGGTTCCAAGACCATTTCCATGCAGGAGCAGGCCGTGGGGCCGGATGGACGCCCGCGCAACCAGACCAAGACCCTCAACGTGAACATCCCGCCCGGCATCAAGAGCGGGCAGCGCATCCGGCTGGCCGGCCAGGGCAACCCCGGCATGGGCGGGGGCAAGGCCGGCGACCTCTACCTCAAGGTCAACATCCGCCCGCATTCGCGGTTCAAGGTGGAGGAAAACAACATCGTCGTGGACCTCCCTCTGACTCCCTGGGAAGCCGCCCTGGGCGCGCAGGTCAAGGTTCCCACGCTGGACGGCCGGGTGGAGATGAAGATTCCCGCCGGTTCCTCCAGCGGCCAGAAACTGCGGCTGCGCGGCAAGGGGCTGGGCAGCGGCGTCAACAAGGGCGACATGTTCGTGCGCCTGCTGATCAAGCTGCCCAGGGAACTGACCGACGAACAGCGGGAGCTGTGGGAGAAGTTGGCCGAGACCAGCGATTTCAACCCCCGGAGTTGATGTATGCGGAAGCGAGAAAAGACCTTGCCTGCCCAGTCTGAACTCATCGCCTGGGCCCAGCTCGTCGAGATCGCCCCCATCAGCGGCCAGCGCATGGCCGACATGGTGGAGCTGGGCTGGATAGAGCCGGTGCGCACGGCTGAAGGCGATTATCTGTTCACCGACGTGGACGTCTACCGCATGAAGAAGCTGTGCCGCATCTGCGACGACTTCGGCCTGCCCACGGTGGGCGGGACCATCATCGTGGACCTGCTGGACCGTATCACCGACCTGGAAAACCAGGTGCGTGAGTTGCGCCGGCTCGGATATTTTTCCTAAGGAGGAAGCACAGATATGGATCTGAACAAATTCACTCAAAAATCCCAGGAGGCCGTCTCCGAGGCCCAGAACGTGGCCGTCACCTTCGGCCACCAGCAGGTGGACGCGCCCCATCTTCTGCTGGCCCTGGTGGAGCAGGAGAACGGCTTGGTGCCCAGCATGCTGGAGAAGGCCGGGTACGACATCAAGGCATACGCCAAGGCGGTGCGCGACGAGCTGGGCCGCATACCCAAAGTGACCGGACCAGGCGCCCAGCCGGGACAGGTGTACGTCACCCCCGGCCTGCAGGAAGTCCTGGTGGGGTCCGAGGCCCTGGCCAAGAAGATGAACGACGAATACACCTCGGTGGAGCACGTCTTTCTGACCTTATGCGACCAGGGCGGCCCGGTGGGCAAGATCAACCGCTCCTTCGGCCTGGACAAGGACAAGGTGCTGTCCGTGCTCAATGAAGTGCGGGGCAAGCAGCGCGTCACCTCGGCCAATCCCGAGGATACCTACGAGGCGCTGGCCAAGTACGGCCGCGACCTGGTGGACGAGGCGCGCAACGGCAAGCTGGACCCTGTCATCGGCCGGGATTCGGAAATCCGCCGCTGCATCCGCGTACTCTCCCGCCGCACCAAGAACAATCCCTGCCTCATCGGCGAGGCGGGCGTGGGCAAGACCGCCATCGTGGAAGGTCTGGCCCAGCGCATCCTGCGTGAGGACGTGCCCGAGGGGCTGAAGGACAAGACCATTTTCTCCCTGGACATGGGCGCGCTCATCGCCGGGGCCAAGTACCGTGGCGAGTTCGAGGAGCGGCTCAAGGCCGTGCTCAAGGAAGTGCAGTCCTCCGAGGGACGCATCATCCTCTTCATCGATGAGATCCACACCATCGTGGGCGCGGGCAAGACCGAGGGCTCCATGGACGCGGGCAACCTGCTCAAGCCTATGCTGGCGCGCGGCGAGTTGCATTGCATCGGCGCCACCACGGTGGACGAGTACCGCAAGAACATCGAGAAGGATCCCGCGCTTGAGCGCAGGTTCCAGCCGGTGATGGTGGACGAACCCACGGTGGAGGACACCGTCTCCATCCTGCGCGGGCTCAAGGAACGCTTCGAGGTGCACCACGGCGTGCGCATCCTCGATGGCGCGCTGGTGGACGCGGCCGTGCTCTCGCATCGCTACATCACCGACCGCCAACTGCCGGACAAGGCCATCGACCTCATCGACGAGGGAGCGGCCATGATCCGCACCGAGATCGATTCCCTGCCCACCGAACTGGACGAGTTGAACCGCAAGGTGCTGCAGCTAGAGATCGAGCGCGAGGCATTGAAGAAGGAGACCGACGTCAAGTCGCGCGACAGGCTGGAGAAGCTGGAAGGCGAACTGGCCAACCTCAAGGAGGAGCGCGACGAACTGACCAGCCGCTGGGAGCGCGAGAAGGGCTCCATCGAGTCGGTGCGCCAGCTCAAGGAGGAGATCGAGCGCACCAAGCGCGAGATCGAGGAGGCCGAGCGGCAGCTCGACTACAACAAGGCCGCCGAGTTGCGCTACTCCAAGCTGCACGGCCTGGAACAGCGCCTGGCCCAGACCGAGGAAGGCGGCGAGGGCGAAGCCCCGCGCCTGCTCAAGGAGGAGGTCTCGCCGGAGGACATCGCCGAGATCATCTCCCGTTGGACCGGCATCCCTGTCTCGCGGCTTGTGGAGGGCGAGCGCGAGAAACTCATGCGCCTGCCCGAGCAGCTGCACGAGCGGGTTGTGGGCCAGGACGAGGCCGTGGACTCGGTGGCCGACGCGGTCATCCGCGCCCGGGCCGGGCTCAAGGACCCGTACCGCCCCATCGGCTCCTTCATCTTCCTGGGCCCCACCGGCGTTGGCAAGACAGAGCTGTGCAAGACCCTGGCCGAGTCCCTGTTCGACTCCCAGGACAACATGGTGCGGCTGGACATGTCCGAGTACATGGAGAAGCACACCGTGGCCCGGCTCATCGGCGCGCCCCCGGGATACGTGGGCTACGAGGAGGGCGGCCAGCTCACCGAGGCGGTGCGGCGCAAGCCCTACTCGGTCATCCTCTTCGACGAGATCGAGAAGGCCCACCCCGACGTCTTCAACGCCCTGCTGCAAATCCTGGACGACGGGCGGCTGACCGACGCCAAGGGCCGCACGGTGGATTTCAAGAACACCATCATCATCATGACCTCCAACCTGGGCTCCACCTACATGCTGGAGGGCATCAGCCCGGAAGGGGAGTTCAACGAGGGCGTCCGCGACCAAGTGCTGGGCGAACTGCGCCGTTCCTTCCGGCCGGAGTTTCTCAACCGGGTGGACGACATCGTCCTCTTCAAGCCGTTGCTGCCGGAGCAGCTCAAGCAGATCATCGAACTGCAGCTCACCGGCCTGCGGCAGCGGCTGGAGGACCGCAAGATGGACCTGGAGCTGACCGACGCGGCCAAGGACTTCATCGCCCGGGCCTCCTACGACCCGGTCTACGGCGCGCGGCCGCTGAAGCGGTTCCTGGCCTCCAACGTGGAGACCCCGCTGGCCAAGGAGATCATTTCCGGCAGGCTGACCGACGGCCAGGCCGTGACCGTGGACGCGGACGAGGAAGGACTGATCTTCGGCCAGCCCGAGGAGCGGGAAAGCACGGCCGCCTGAGGGAGAGGCTGACGGAGCGAACGAGAAGCGAAAGGGCCGGACGCCTGAGGCGTCCGGCCCTTTTTTATTCTTCCGTGGTCACGGCCACCACGTAGGGCCGGTCCACGATCCATTGCTCGAAGACAACCCGCATGTCTGCGGGCTTGTCCTCCCAGCGCTGCCAGTATTTCTTCTTGAAGGCCACCACCGCCTTGCCGTTGTCTTCCACGAACTGGCCGATCTTCTCCAGGTCCTGGGTCTCCATGTACTCGCGGCCCAGGTAGTAGGTGTAGATGCCGGCGTAGGTGTTGTGGGCGGCCGGTTCGTAGCCGCGCTCCACGTAGTCCTTCATGACCTCGGCCGTGGCCTTGGGGCTCATGGCCGGGTTCAGGGAGGGCAGGGTGATGAGCCCGATGGGCTGGAGGGTGACCACCATGCCAATGGCCATGGCCGCCAGGGCCGGGCCGGTGCCCAGACGGGAGGCGTACCGGACCAGCGCGCCCGTGCCCGCCAGGCAGAGCAGCACCAGGCCGGTGCCGCCCACGGGGATGGGCCAGGGCGTGAAGATCTCGAACAGCGGCACCAGCAGGGCCAGCAGCAGGAAGTAGCCGGTGACGATGGTCCAGAACCGCTTGCGCCGTTCACCTTCCAGGGAGAGCACGCCCCGGGCGGTGAGGATGGCCAGCGGGGCGAACAGGGGCAGGGCGTAGATGACGATCTTGGTGTGCACGCTGGACAGCAGCACGAAGCCGGACAGCAGGCTGCACCACAGGAACGCCGGGCCGCCCGCGTTTTTGCGCGAGGCCCACAGTCCGCGCCAGAACCCGCCGTCGCGCAGGCGCTTGAGCGGCAGGCAGGCCAGCAGGGCGGTCCAGGGCAGCCAGACCAGGGGCAGGGTCAGCAGGTAGTGGTAGAAGGGGTGCTCATGGTGCCAGGAGTCCAGCGCCCGGCGGTAGACCTGCTTGTAGAGGATGTTGTTGACGTAGGCGTCCCCCTCCACCAGCCAGGCCCCCAGCAGCCAGCCGCCCACCAGGAGGATCACCAGCCCCAGGCCGACCAGCGTGTCCAGCCGGAAGAGGCGGCGCAGGCGGCCCGACCAGGCAAGGTAGACCACGATGGCCGCCAGGGGCAGGGCGAAGCCCAGCGGCCCCTTGGTCAGCACGGCCAGGGCGGAGGCCAGCCAGCCGGTGAGGGCCAGCCAGGAGAACCCGGTGGGCTTGGCCCGCATGCCCAGGAAAAGCAGCGCCTGGGAGGCGAGGATGAGGGAGGCGAAAAGCAGGTCCATGCGGGAGTAGTGGGTCAGCCCCACGAAATAGAAGCAGCCCAGAAGGGCGATTCCCGCGGTGAGCAGGGTCTCCCTGCCGTACCCGGCCACGCTCCGGGCCAGCCAGGCGGTGGCTCCCAGGAAGAACAGCCCGGACACGGCCGCGCCCAGCATGAAGGTGGGCATGGTGGCCCCGCCGGTGAAGAGGGAGATGAGCCAGAGCAGCCCGAAGTACAGGGGCGGCTTGTCCGGGTACATCTCGCCGTTGAGGTGCAGCACCACCCAGTGGCCGTCCAGGAAGTTCTGGAAGGCGTTGGCGTAGCGGACCTCGTCGGAGAACCACAAGGCCCTGGCGTCGAGCATGGTCAAACACATGGCGGCCAGGACCAGGGCCAGAAACAGGAAGGGGCGCTGGCGCGCCCCCTGGTGGATCGTGTTCAGTGCGCGGGCGAGCATGAGGGGGTCTTATCCCCTCATGCCCGGCGACGCAATGGTCGTCAGGCCGCCTGTGACTGTCCGCTGTTCTTGGTGGTTTCCACGCACAGCATGCGGTCCATGTGGCGGACCTTGTTCACGGCGCGCTTGAGGATGTCGCGGATGGGCACGAAGTCGGCCCGCCTGTACTCGCGCGTGGCGTGAACGAACCCGGCCACGTCCATGATCTCGTTGAAGAGGTATGGGGTGTAGAGGGGGTCCTGCTTGAGGAAGGTGCCTATCTGGCGCAGGGTCTGGTTGATCTCGTACTGGTTGCGGTCCAGGTGCTTGAAAAGCTTGTGCAGCCGCTTCTCCACGTTGCGCAGCGAGGTCGTCCAGCGGTGGGAGCGGTGTTCGAAGGCGGGACGGCGGCAGGAGCGCCCGGCCTGTTCCAGCTTGCCCAGCACCGCGTCCACGGCCTCGGGAGCGCTGGAACGCAGAAGGCGTTCGTTCTCAATGGTCTCCCAGTCCACCATTTCCGCGCCCTTGATAACCGCGCCGCCTCCGTACAGATTGCAGACCCGCAGGGGCAGCCGGGCCAAGTCGTCCTCCATGTCTCGCCGCGCGGCGATGAGCTGCGGGGAGGTGGCGATGGCGTTGCCCGAGGCGTCCTTCACCTGGCGGGTGTACTGCTTGTTGCCATCCAGGGCGCGCTGGCCGTGGTGGCCCTCGGCGTGGGTGCGGTCGCCGGGGCAGCCGAAGTCCTGGCCCACCAGCAGCATGCGCTCCGCCCCGAGCCACTCCAGAAAGCGCAGCAGAGTCACGCCCACGTTGCCGCCCGCGTCGATGACGTACTCCTTGTCCTTCATGACGAAGGTGGAGATGCCGCCTTGTGTCCAAAGCGGCAGGGTGGGGCCGGGGTAGCGCTCCAGAAGCTCCGGCTGGACCTTGGTGGAGTAGATGAGGGGCACGTTGGCGGCCCGCTCGTGGTCCAGCTTGTCGAAAATGTTGAGCATGCCCTCGGAGTAGTCGATGGCCAGGCAGAAGTGCGGCTGGATGCCGTGGCTGAGCAGGGCGGGCAATGCCTGCAGCGAGGTGGCGTACAGCGCTCCGTGCGGGTTTTCGCGGAAGCGCGCGGCGTTTTCAGAGAGGGAGGGGCCCGCGCCGAAGAGCACGGCCGTCAAGCCTTTGGCGGAGCCTTGCAGGCAGGACAGGGAACCGTCGGAAACCGCCCGTTGGAAATTGTTCAGCTCGTTGCCCACCATGGTGTCCTGCCGCAACCGCAGGGTGGTCATTTCCACGGTGAAGTTCTCCAGCCGGGCCTTGCAGCGGTTCACCCAGCGGGCGTATTCCGGGCCGATCTGGCGGCTGGGCACGTCCTCCCGCAGCAGCACCTTGCCGAAGAGGAATTGCAGGTCCAGGTGGCGGATCAACTCGGCCAGATATTCCTCGTTGGGCGGCATGAAATGCAGTCGGCCGGAGGCGATGAACTCGGTGTAATCTGTCTGGCCCAGGCAGGCCAGCAGCAACTCAGGGCGCGGCTCCAGCACCACGATCTTGTGCGACTCCGGAGTGCTGGTCAGCACATGGTTGAGGCCGTACCCCACGTTGCAGCCCACCAGCAGGGTGGCCGAGGTGTCGGCCCGGTCGGTGTATGTCCAGCCCCGGTAGTAGGTGGCCGGGGGGATGGGCTCGAAGAGGCCCTGGCCGCCTGGCAGGCGCCAGTCCAGCACGCCGGACTCGTTGACGAAGACGCGGTCGCTTAGATCGCTCATGTCGTATTCCCTGGCCTGGAGCCAGGCGAAGACCGCAGGGTTGGCGCTCCGCAGCGCCTCGACGTTCTGCTTGAGGTAGGCGTACAGTTGCATCGTTTCCTCTCTGCATGGCCCCGGAGCTTGCCGCGGGGGCCGTTTTTCCCTATCCCTGTCCGCACGGCCGCGACGGGCGAAATTTTGGCGGCCTGCCGGGAAAATGCATGATCCATTCCAATATTCTTGAACTCATCGGCCACACTCCTTTGGTCGAACTGCAACGTCTGGGCCCTGTGGGCGGCGTGCGCCTGGTGGCCAAGCTGGAGGCCAAGAGCGCGGGCGGTTCCATCAAGGACCGGGTGTCCCTGGCCATGATCCGAGCGGCCGAAGCCTCCGGGGAGTTGACGCCGGACAAGACCGTCATCGAGGCAACCAGCGGCAACACCGGCATCGGACTGGCCATGGTCTGCGCCGTGCTGGGCTACCGCCTCATGCTGCTCATGCCGGAGTCCGCCTCGGAGGAGCGCAAGCGCATCATGCGGGCCTACGGCGCGGAGCTGATGCTTACGCCCGGCCACCTGAGCACCGACGGGGCCATCGAGGAGGCCTACCGGCTGGCCCGCGAGGAGCCGGACCGCTATGTGCTCATGGACCAGTTCAACAACCCCGCCTCCATCCAGGCCCACTACGAGGGCACGGCCGAGGAGATATGGGAGCAGACCGGCGGGGAAGTGACGCACGTGGTCTCCACCCTGGGCACCTCGGGCACGGCCATGGGGCTGTCACGGCGGCTGCACGAGCTTTCCGGCACGGTGAAGGTGGTGGCCATGGAGCCCCACGCCGGGCACAAGATCCAGGGTCTGAAGAACATGCAGGAGTCCTACCCGCCCGGCATTTTCGACAAGTCCTGGCCGGACCGCATCGTGCGGGTGGAGGACGAGGAAGCCTTCGAGACGGCCCGGCGCATGGCCCGCGAGGAAGGGCTGTTCGTGGGCATGAGTTCCGGCGCGGCCGGGGCGGCCGCCATGCAGCTGGCGCGGGAGCTGGATGAGGCCGGGGAGACCGGCCTAGTGGTCTTCATCTGCCCGGACGGGGGCGAGCGCTACCTCTCCACCCCGCTCTTCGCCCTGGAGCAGCGGGAGGGGCCGCGCGTCTTCGACCTGGCCTCCGGCGGCAAGACCCCGCTGGTCCGGCGGCCGGACGGCCTGGGCATCTTCACCCCCGGCCCCAGTCTGGACGTCCCCGGCGACTTGCAAGCCTGGCGGCGCATTCTGCTGGCCGAGACGCTGGCCAGGCGGCTGAACGCACGTGGCGTCCCCGCCCGCTGCCTGGTGGGGCTGGCGGACATGGACGACCGCGCCCTGGAGGCCTCCCGCGCCAAGGGAATCAGCCGCGAGGCCTTGGCCCGCGAAGTGCGCAAGGAGCTTGGCGAAACGGCCGCCAAGCTTGGCGTGGACGCCTCCCTGGTCTCTTTCGCCGGCGCGTCCGGCGAGTCCTCCACCCCGGTGGAGCTGACCACCACGCTGCTCTCCAGGGGGCTGGCCTACGAGAAGCTGCGCAGCGTCTATTTCGACGTGGAGCGGGATCGCCGCTACGGCCAGACCGCCCACAAGGACACCTCGGGGCTGCGGCTGGGGCACACCGTGGACCTGGAGGCCTACCTCAAGCAGAACCCCATGGACTTCACCCTGCTCAAACGCGCCAGCCTGGCCGACCTCAAGCAGGGCGAAGTGCTGGAGACGCGCTGGGGCAAGGTGCGGCCGAGCTGGTTCGTGCAGTTGGCCGCGGCCGCGGTGGACAATCTGCCCGGCGTGGACGTCTTTTTGGTCTCGGAATCGCAGCGGTTCCCCCATCTGGAGAACTTCGCGGCCATCTTCGGCCAAGCCGCCCGCACCATCCCCCAAGCCTGGATGATTGCCCAGCCGGTTGAACTGCGCGAAGCGGGCGGGCATGGCGAGCCGCCGAGCGTGGGCGATCTGCTGGCGGAGCACGACCCCCTGGCCGTGCGCATGTGGCTGCTGTCCACATCCTATCACCGGCCTTTGGCCCTGGCCCCGGACTCCATGTCCATGTGGACCCGCAACCGGCGCAAGGCCCAGGACCTGTACGCCGCCTTGGCGGCCGCCAGCGAGGGCGAGGCGCGCGGCGCGGAGGAAGCGGCGCGGGAGGCTTCCGAACTGCGTTCCTCTCTGGAGTCCTGCCTGGACGACGACCTGGCCCTGCACCGCTTCTGGCCCTCGCTCTTTTCCGCCATCCGCGCGGCCAACGGGCTGCTGGGCAAGGGCGGCCTGTCCGGGGCGCCGGCGGCCGAGCTGCTGGAGGCGCTGCGGGAGGTGGACGGCGTGCTCGGCTTCATCGATCCCCAGGCCGCGCCCATCCCCCAGGCGGAGTGGCCCGTCGGGGCGGCCGACCTGGTGCGCCGCCGCCAGGAGGCCAGGAAGGCCAGGGATTTCGAGCAGGCCGACCGCCTGCGCGACGAACTGGGCGAACTGGGCTTGCGGGTGGAGGATACTCCCGGCGGCAGCCGGTTGTACCGCACTTCCACATAGAAAAAGGCCGCCCGCCTCGCGGCGAGCGGCCCTGAATCGTCATCTTCGACGCTCCCGGCCTCAGGTGGAGGACTGGGAGCGTTTCTTTTTGCCCTGGCCCCCGTACTTCTTGGGGTCGATGCGGTACTTCTTCACCTTGTAGTTGACGATGCGGTAGCTGACGCGCAGGTCGCGGGCGGCCTGGAGCATGTTGCCCTTGGCCTTCTTCAGGGCGTCCACCAGGATTTCCTGTTCGAACTTGGCCACGGCCTCGCCAAAGGAGAGGTCCGTGTCCGTGGCCGAGGACTCGGCCGACTGCAGGGAGGGCGGCAGGTGGTAGGAGCGGATGACGTCCTCGTCGCAGATGAGGGTCGCACGCTCCATGCAGTTGCGCAGCTCCCGCACGTTGCCCGGCCAGTGGTAGGAGGTCAGCAGGTCGATGGCCGGAGTGGAGATGCGCTTGATCTTTTTGGCGTATTCCTTGGAGAAAATGTCCAGAAAATGCTCGGCCATGGGCAGGATGTCGTCGCGGCGCTCCCGCAGGGGCGGGATGAAGACGGGAAAGACGTTGACCCGGTAGTAGAGGTCCTCGCGGAAGTTTCCCTCCTGCAGCAGGTCCTCCAGCGGACGGTGGGTGGCGCAGATGAGCCGGGTGTCCACGGTGATGGTCTGCTCGCTGCCCAGCCGCTGGATTTCCTTTTCCTGGATGGCGCGCAGCACTTTGGCCTGCGCCTCCAGGGACAGCTCGCCGATTTCGTCCAGGAAGAGCGTTCCCTTGTCCGCCTGTTCGAACATGCCCTTTTTCTGGCTGACCGCGCCGGTGAAGGCCCCTTTCTCGTGGCCGAACAACTCCGACTCGATGAGGTCCGCCGGCAGGGCGGCGCAGTTAAGCTTGACCAGGGGCTGGTCGGCGCGCGGCGAGGCGGCGTGGATGGCCTCGGCCAGAAGCTCCTTGCCGGTGCCGGACTCGCCCCGGATGAGGGCCGTGGCCCGGGAGGGACCCACCTGCGAGACCTGCTGCAGGACCATGCGCATGGTCTTGGAGGTGGCCACGATGTTGGGCATGTGGGGGTAGGGCTCCTCCGAGCCCAGGCCCATGCCGTGAGCCATGAGGTGCCGCTGCAGGGCCATTTCCTCCTGCAGGAGGGCGGCTTGATTGGCGATGAGCCCGGCCACCACCTCCAGGAACTGGCGGTTGGCTTCCAGGATTTCACGCGGCTGGGTTGGCAGGTCCACGGACAGGGTGCCCAGCACCTCGCGGCTTTCCGAGTTGACCGCGATGACCGGCACGGAGATGAAGGCCAGGGAGGACAGTTCCTCCGTGCTGCGGCCGAAGGCCCGGTTGAGAAACTCCGGGTGGTCCTTCATGCGGGAGACCACGATGGAGGAACCGGACTCGAAGACCTGCCCGATGACGCCCTGCCCAGGCGTATAGTCCGCCTGGGACGAGGTGGGCTGGGTGTAGGTCAGGCCAATGCGCAGGGTGTCGGACTCCTGGTCGAAGATGGCCAGGAAGGCCCGCTTGTAGCCCATGTTCTCGGCCAAGGCCTTGAGGAGGTTCTTCATGCCCGGCTGCAGCGGGGTCTTGGGCCCCAACTCGGCCAAGATGTCCCTGAGCGTGCGCATGCACAGGGCAATGTTCTCCGTGGAGCGTGCTTTGCTGTCCATGGTCCGGGTGTCAGGCCTCCAGGGCCCCGGCGCCTAGGTCCACGGCGCGTAGGTTTATGTCCACCAGCTTGGGCGGCAGGTTGGCCTGGATTGTCTTTTTAAGCTGGTCCGGGCCAAAGGGCAGACGGTTCGCGGCGCACAGCGAGCCCAAAAGGACCATGGTTCCGCTCTGCAACGCCCCGGCTTCGCGGCCCAGGCTGGCGGCCGGGATGTAGTGCGCCTCTCCGGCGCACTGGGCCACATTGGCCTTGATTTCGTCCAGGGAGGGTGCGGATTCCAGCCCCTGGTTGGCCCCGATGGTGGGGATGAACTCGGAGTTGGACAGGACCAGTCCGCCCCGGAGCAGGTAGGGCAGGGCGCGCAGTGTCTCCATGGGTTCGAAACCAAGCAGCACGTCAGCCTCGCCGTGGGCGATGCGTGGGCTGCGGTGGCCGCCCACCAGGACGAAGGATTCCACAACCCCGCCGCGCTGGGCCATGCCGTGGATTTCCCCGGCGGTGACGGCCAGCCCTGCGTCAAGCGCCGTCTGGGCCAGGATGCGGGTGGCGGTCAGGGTGCCCTGGCCGCCCACGCCGGTCAAAAACACGCGGGTGCGCAGGTGACGGTTCATGCGGTCCCCTTGGTCTTGATGTCGGTGGTGATCTGCAGACAAACCATGCATCCGGAGCAGGCGTTTTCGTCAACGCTGACCTCTTCGCCGTCCACGCGGAAGGCGGGGCAGGCCAGCCTTGAGACGCAATCGCGAACGGAGTCGGTGGTCTCGGGTACGAAAGCGGTGCGCTTGCCCTTCTTGCCCAGCAGCTTGCGGGCGTGCAGCGGGCAGGGCTCGCGGGCGATAAGCACCCGAACGCCGCGCATGGACTTCATTTCCTCAAGCGCGGCCACGGTCTTCTTCAGGTTGAGGGGATTGACCGTGGCCACCTGGGTCACGCCGCAACCCCGCACAATGGTCTCGATGTCCACCCGGCCCTCGTTGGCGCCGTGTATGGTGGTTTCCACGCCGGGGTGGGGCTGGTGGCCGGTCATGGCCGTGGTGTGGTTGTCCAACACCACCAGCAGCACGTCGTGGTGGTTGAATACCGCGTTGACCAGCCCGGTGATGCCGGAGTGGAAGAAGGTGGAGTCGCCGATGAAGGCCACCACGGGTTCGTCCGAGGCCAGGGAGAAGCCCGACCCGGCCGAGACCGAGGAGCCCATGCAGAGGAGGAAGTCGGCCGCGGACAGGGGTGGCAGCAGGCCCAGGGTGTAGCAGCCGATGTCCGAGGAGTAGCGCGCCTCGTCGCCGAATACTTGGCGCACGGCGTAGTAGGCGGCCCGGTGGGGGCAGCCGGCGCACAGGTTTGGCGGACGCAGAGGCAGCCCTTCGGGGGCCTGGCAGTTGTCTACCTCGGCCGGGGTCTCGCCCAGAGCCAGGTCCACGGCCCGGCGGACCAGGCCGGAGTCGTACTCGCCCAGGCGGGTCAACCCGCCGGTGCCTTTGCCAAGTATGGTGGTGGATAGTCCATGCCGCTGGGCCAGGGTCCGCAGTTCGTTTTCCACCACCGGCTCGCCTTCTTCCACCACCAGAACGGTGGAGCAGTTCTCAAGCATGTCCAGGCATGCTTTCTCGGGCAGCGGGTAGGAGAAGCCAAGCTCCAAGTAGCGGGTTTTTTCACGGCGTCCCTCTGCCTCCAGCACGTCGTGGACGTAGGCCCGTGAGATGCCGCTGGCCACGATGCCCACCCCGCCATCGCCGGAAACCGGGTTCCAGGGCGAGGATTCGGCCAGGGACCGGGCTTTTTCGAGATTTTCCAGCAACACCGGGTGCCGGGCGCGGGCCACGGCCGGGACGGGCACGAAGCGGCGGAAATTCTTGGCCGGAGTGGGAACCTTCCGCGGCTGGCGGGCCTCGCCGAGTTCAACGGGGCCGCGCAGGTGGTTCAGCCGCGTGGTGGTGCGCAGCAGCACCGGTTGCTCCAGCTCGCGGGAGAGGAGCAGGGCGTCGCGGGCCATGTCCTTGGCCTCCTGGGCGGTGGAGGGCTCGAACACGGGCAGCCCGGCCATGCGGGCGTAGAGCCTGTTGTCCTGCTCGTTTTGCGAGGAGTGGCAGCCGGGGTCGTCGGCCGAGAGCAGCACCAAGCCGCCGGGGGAACCGATGTAGGTCAGGGTGAAGAGGGGGTCCGCAGCCACGTTCACGCCCACGTGCTTCATTGTGACCAGAGTCATGGCCCCGGCCAGGGTGGCGCCGCCACCCACTTCCAGGGCCACCTTCTCGTTGACCGAGTACTCGAAGGAGTACTGCCCGTCAGGCGAGAGGCGGTAAAAGGTGTCGGGAGCCTCCGAAGAGGGGGTGCCGGGGTAGCAGGTCACGACCTCCACGCCGGCCTCAATGGCACCGCGCACGATGGCCTCGTTGCCGAGCAGGAGGTGGATTTCTCCGGCTGAACCGTTGGTAATGGGATGGGGCATCGGAATTCACCTTCCACTGATATGGGGTGTCAGGATTTGTCTTTCATTTTGGCCTGGATGGCCTCGACCTTGAAACGGTAGTAGGCCGCTGTGGGGGCGTCGCCCGCGCCCACCAAGGCCTGGTATGCCCGCAGGGCGCGGTCCCACTGCCCGGCGTTCTCGGCGGCCTGGGCCAGCTGCATCTGCACCAGCGGCTTATACGGCTCGCTGACCCGCTCCAGCAGGGAGGTCAGCGCGTCCAGGGCCTGTGCGGCCTCGCCCGCCTCAAGCAGGGCGCCCGCTCGTCCCAGGGAGGCAACTGTCTCCAGGTTCTCGGCGTCGGCCTGTTCCAGTTCACCGTAGGCCAGGGCCGCCGACTCCCAGTTTTCGGATTCCATGGCCTCTGTGGCCCACGCCAGCAAGGCGTTGACGCGCACCTCGCCGGGGGCATTCTCGGCGAATTTGGCCAGCGCCTCCATCTTCTCCGGGCTGTCCTGTTGGGAGAGGATGGAGTCCAGTCGGTTGGTGGCCTCGCGTATCTGGGAACGCGAGTAGGCATCGTACCCGGCGAAGGCCGCGGCGATGAGCACCACCACCACGGCCGCGGCGGTGATGGGCTTGATGTTGTTGGCCAGCCAGGGGGGAAGGACTTCCGCCAGTTGGCTGTGTGCCCCGGGGTTTCCGCCCTGTTGGTCGGCCTGGCCCTGCGGTTGGTTGCGTTCAATCATGTGGTGTGGCTCCGGCTTACGAAAATGAAGGGTATCCCCAATACGCTGAAATGACAAAAAGGTCAAAACAAACTTCACCTTTTTTGCCACAAGGAGCGGGATTTTTTCCAAAGGGAAGGCTGGGGGCCCGTGAAAGGCCTCGTCCGCATTGCTTGCCCCCGCCGCTCATGCTACAGAATGCAGCCGCACCGAAGGGCAAGGAGGAACGAATGGATCTGCAGTCGCGCATGGAAGAACTGGCCTCCCGGGCCAAGCAGGCGTCACGGGCGATAGCCGAGGCCCCGGGCCATGTCAAGGATATGGTCCTTGACGAGTTGGCCGGCCTGCTGGCCGCACGCCGGGATGAAATCATGGAGGCCAACGCCGCCGACGTCCGCGCCGCCCGCGAGGCGGGCATGGACGAGGCCAAGCTGGACCGGCTGACCATCACCGACAAGGTACTGGAGGCCATGATCCAGGGTGCGCGGGAGGTGCGCGGGCAGGACGACCCCGTGGGGGCCATCGAGACCATGTGGCAGCGGCCCAACGGGCTGCGTGTCGGCCGCATGCGCATTCCCATGGGCGTGGTCTGCATGATCTACGAGTCCCGCCCCAACGTCACCGTGGACGCGGCCGTCCTTTGCCTCAAGGCGGGCAACGGCGTTGTCCTGCGCGGAGGCACTGAGTCCTTCCATTCCAACCAGGCGTTGGCCTCCGTGCTGGGCGAGGCCCTGCGGGCGGGCGGACTGCCCGAGGAGTGCGTGCAGGTGGTGCCCACCACCGAGCGCGAAGCCGTTTCCCACCTGCTCAAGCTGGATCAGTACATCGACTTGGTCATCCCCCGGGGCGGCGAGGGGCTCATCCGGGCGGTTGTGGACCAGGCGGCCATGCCCGTGCTCAAGCACTACAAGGGCGTCTGCCACGCCTATGTGGATCGGCTGGCCGATTTGGAACAGGCCCTCGAGATTGTGCGCAACGGCAAGGTGCAGCGCCCCGGCGTGTGCAACGCCCTGGAATGCTTGCTGGTGCACGAGTCCGTGGCCCCGGCCTTCCTGCCCGAGGCCGCCCGCCTGCTGGGCGGGGACGGGGTGGAGCTGCGCGGCTGCCCCGAGTCCCTGAAGCACCTGGGCGACGACGCCGTTCCCGCGGGCGAGGAGGACTGGGGACAGGAGTTCCACGACCTCATCCTGGCCGTGCGCACCGTCTCCTCCATGGACGAGGCCCTGGAGCACATCGCCGAGTACGGTTCCAACCACACCGAGATCATCTGCACCCGCGACCACGACCGGGCCATGGACTTCCTGCAGAAGGCGGACGCCTCCATGGTGGCGGTCAACGCCTCCTCCCGCTTCAACGACGGCGGCGAACTGGGACTGGGCGCGGAGATCGGCATTTCCACCTCCAAGCTGCACGCGTACGGCCCCATGGGCGCCAAGGAATTGACCACCACCAAGTTCGTGGTCCTGGGACGGGGGCAGATCCGCACGTGAACACACGGCTGGGGCTCTTCGGAGGCTCCTTCAACCCCATCCACATGGGGCATCTGCGCATGGCGGTGGAGGCGGCCCAGGCCGCCTCCCTGGACCGGGTGGAGTTTTTGCCCGCGCCCAGGCCACCCCACAAGGAAACCACCGGCATGCTTTCCTTCGCCCTGCGCTGGCGGCTGGTGCAGCTGGCTGTCTGCGGGCGGGAGGGCTTTTTTCCCTCCACGGCCGAAGCGGCCCTGTCCGGGCCCTCCTACACCCTGCGCACCCTGCGCATGTACCGCAGGCTACAGCCGGAGACCGATCTGCACTTCATCCTTGGCGCGGAGGATCTGCTGAAGCTGCCCACCTGGCACAAGGGCGCGGAACTGGTGGAGCACGCCTCCCTGGTGGCCCTGCCGCGCAGCGGCGCCGGACGGGGGGAGGTGGAGCATTTCGTGGCCGAATTCTGGCCCGGGGCCGCCAGGATGGAACAGGACCTGTGGTCCTTTCCCTCGGGAACCACGCTCCGCTTCGTGCCCGCTCCCTCCCTGGATGTCAGCGCCACCCGCATCCGGCGGGCCGTGCTGGCCGGGGAGTCCATCGCCTACCTGGTTCCCAGGGAAGTGGAGAAGGCCCTGGAAACCCTGTCCGAAGAGGACCTCGCGCCCTGGCGGCGTGAAGAGTCGCCGTAATCCCTCCGGCCGGGGCCGGAATCTTCCTTTTTCCCGAATAGACGGCTAGGCGAGGTGCGACAGTTCGTCCATGACGCGGCTGGCCGGGATGCCCGCCAGGCAGGCCAACTCGCGCCGGCAGAACGCGCCCCCGTGGATGTCGCAGGGGCGGCAGGCCAGGTCCTCCACCTCCAAAACCACGTCTCGCTCGCCGGATGGAGGGAATCCCCAGGCGCTGGTGGTGGGGCCGAAGAGGGCCGCCACCGGCGTGGATACTGCCGTGCCCAGGTGCATGGGGCCGGAATCGCCCGTGACCAGAACGTCGGCCGCCTGGATGAGGGCGCAGGTGGCGCGGAGGCTGGTGGCCCCGGTCAAGTCGCGCGGCCCGGCCCGCTCCTTGAGGAAGGGGTCGCTCGATCGGCCCAGCACCAGCCAGTCCCAGCCCGCCTCGTCCAGCAGGTCGAGCAGTTCCAGCCAGCGTTCCCTGGGCCAGGCCTTGTTGTGGTGGGTGGCGTAGGGGTGCAGGGCGGCCAGCGGCCGGGAGCCGAGGCCGAGTTCTCCCAGGACTTGGCTCGCCTGGTCCCGTTCCTCGTCGTTCACCCGGACCACGGGGCGCAGTGCCTCCCGGGGCGGGGCCGTCCGGTCCAGGGCCAGGGTGTACCGCTGGGGCACGTTCAAAGCCTCCAGCCTGCGGCGGGCCCAGCCCAGGCGGAAGCGGCGGTAGAAGCGGCGTGAGAAGGAAAACTTGGGGTAGCGGCGCACCTTGCCTTTCCACATGGAGGCCAGAAGCCATGTGCGTCCAACGTTGTGCAGGTCCACCAGGGGCAGGCCGCCGAATTCCCGCGCCAGCTCGTTGGCCAGGGTGGACCAGTTGGACCGCAGCCGCTCCTCCTTCAGGCCGATGACCCGGGGGACGGCCGGGCTGCCCTGGAACAGGGGGGCGAGGGATTCCCTGGTGATTACGCCGAAGCGCAGGCCGCGCTCCCTGTGCCAGTGTTCCAGCACGCCGGTCGTCAGGACCACGTCGCCCAGGGCGGAAAGCCGCACCGCGACCATGTCGAAATCAGCCACGGCCCCGCTCCAGTTGCCCTTTCACTTCGGCCCAGGCGATTTCCGGGGTGATTTCCGTCATGCAACGGTGGTGGCCGGGCTTGCAGGTCCGCCCGCCGTGCAGGCCGCAGGGGCGGCAGGCCACGTCCGCCTCCAGCACCACGGACCGTTCTCCCCTGGGGAAGAAACCCAGGGAGCGCACCGTGGGCCCGAAAAGCGCCACCGTGGGGGTGTGCTGCGTCCAAGCCAGGTGCATGGGGCCGGAGTCGTTGGTCAGGTAGCAGTCCAGCCCGCCCAGCACCGCGGCCAGCAAGGGAAGGGACAACTCGCCGGAAAGGTCCAGAAAGCGGGGGGAGTCCTTGCCTCGCATGGTCCGTTTCACCTCGGCGGCGGTCTCCTCCTCGCCGGGACCGGCGAAGAGCGCCACCGATGCCCCCGCCTCCAGGGCCCGGTCGGCCACCGCGGCGAATGAGCCGGCGGGCCAGCGCTTGGTGGGCCACACTGAACCTGGATGCAGGCCCAGCACCGGGGCGGGAAGGGAGGAGAGCAGCTCGCCCGCCTTGCCGCGCTCCTCTTGGGGGAGGGTGAGGCGGGGCCGGTGGTCCCAGTCCGTCTCATTCAGCCCCAGGGGCAGGGTCAGCCGGAGCAGCCGCTCGATTTCCTCGAACTCGTCGAACCGGCGGTCGATGGTGTGGGTGTAGGCCAACCGGTTGTACCAGGGGGCGCTATAGCCCACCCGGACCGGAATGCCAGAGGCCCGGGCCACCAGGGCGGAACGGAAGGAGGCGTGGGGGGAGGCCAGCAGGTCGTGCCCCTCCCTCCCTATTTCGCGTCCCATGTTCCGGGCCCCGGCCAGCCCTTTTCCCCGGCCGCGCTTGTCGAACTCGCGCACCGAGGCCAAGTCGGGGTGGGAGCGGAACAGGGGGGAGAGCCCCTTGCGAACCACCAGATGCACGGCCGCGCCGGGAAAGGCGGTCGCCAGGGTCTGCGCCAGGGGCAGGGTCAGCACCGCGTCGCCCAGAAAGGCGGTCTGCCACAAGAGTATGGAGCGGAACTCGGGCATGGTCGGCAGGGACAATGCAGTCCGGACACGGGAAGGTCAAGTCACGCCTTGTCTGGGCCTGGGCTTCCTGCTATTCAGTAGGCACATGCCGCCTCGGCCGCATTGGTGCAGGCCGGGCGGTTTACTCGCGACCCGAATCCATGCTCGAACTCATCCTGGCCGTTGGCCTGGCCACCCTCATCTCGTTCTATTGCTCCATCAGCGAAGCGGCGCTGTACTCCATCTCGTGGAGCCACATCGAGACCATCCGCAAGAAGGGCGGCAAGGGGGGCGAACTGCTCTTCAGCCTGCGCCAGGACGTTGAGCGGCCCATCTCGGCCATTCTCACCCTGAACACCGTTGCCCACACCGCCGGCGCCTCCGTGGCGGGAGCGGCCGCGGCAAAGGTTTTCGGCCAGGATCACCTCACCCTCTTCGCCCTGGTATTCACCCTCATCATACTGCTATTTTCCGAGATCATCCCCAAGACCCTGGGCGTGGTCTACGCCCGCCAACTGGCTCCCTATCTGGCCCGTTCCATCGCCATGCTGGTGGCGGTGCTGTCTCCCGTCATCTGGATGCTGGGGCTGCTCGTGCGGCTCCTCAAGGGCAAGGCCGCCGGGCCGCACACCACGGAGGAGGACATCCGGGCCATCGTTTCCCTGACCCGCAGGTCGGGCATGCTCAAGCCCTACGAGGAGATGTCCATCAAGAACATCCTCTCCCTGGACGTAAAGACGGTGGAGGAGATCATGACCCCGCGCACGGTGGTCTTTTCCCTGCCGTCCCGCATGACCGTGGCCGAGGCCAAGGAGACTCGCTCCATCTGGCCGCACAGCCGCATCCCGGTGTACGACGAGGATCCCGAGGACATCATCGGTCTGGTTTACCGCCGCGAGGTGCTGGAGGCGTTGGCCAACGACATGGACCAGCTGACCCTCGGCGAAATGATGAAACCGGTGGAGTTCATCCTGGAGACCTTGACCCTGGACAGGGCGCTCATTAAATTTCTTGAATCACGGACGCACCTGTTCGTCGTCCTGGATGAGTACGGTGGGGTCTCGGGCGTCGTCACCCTGGAGGACGTGCTGGAAGAGATCCTGGGCAAGGAAATCATGGACGAGACCGACCAGGTGGCGGACATGCGGGAGTTGGCCCGCCGCAAGCGGGAGAAACTGGTGGCCCGCAAGGGCAGGAGTTGAACCGGACGCGGGAACGCGACCGGAACGAGGACATACATGAGCAAAAAAAAATCCCCCAAGTCCGTTTACCTGGCCGCGGCCGTTCTCTTTGTGGGCGGGCTGGGCTGGCTTCTTTTCTCCGGGCTGTCCCAGGACGGAGTCTACTTCGTCAACGTTTCCGAGGCGTTGGCTGTTGAATCCAGTCAAGGTCTGGACAAGGCCCGCCTCTTCGGCCAAGTGCTTCCCGGCGACCTTGAACGCAAGCGCAACGGCCTTGGTTGCGTGTTCACACTGGCGGACAAGGACAACCGCCAACAGACCATCCGCGTGGACTACACCGGAGCGGTGCCGGACACCTTCGAGCCGGGTGTGGAGGTCATCGTGGAGGGCGGCATGCGAGACGGGATATTTCGGGCCTCCAACCTCATGACCAAGTGCCCCAGCAAGTACGAGGAGAAGCGTGAAGAGGAGAAGGGCGCCGAGATGGGCTGAGGCCCGAGGCGTTTTCCTCCTCTGTCTGCCTCTGCGTAGCCGTTTTCCTCTTGTCATCACGCTCCGTCCAGTCTAGGGAGGGGGAACTTTTTTCACCCGGACCGGACGAGAATTCATGCACGCCATCGCTTACTGGGGCCTGCTCGCGGCCCTTCTCGCTTCGCTTCTGGCCGCCGCCACCGCCGCCTATTCCGCCCTGCGCGGCGACGACGGACTGACCCGCTGGTGCCAGCGCGGCCATTTCCTGGCCACGTTCCTGATGACCCTTTGCTCGGCCATCCTGCTGCTGGCCCTGGTCAATCAGGACTTCTCCTTCAAATACGTGGCGGAGTACACCGATTCGACCTTGCCGCTGTTCTATGCCGTTACCGCATTCTGGGCGGGGCAGGCCGGATCGCTCCTGTTCTGGGCCCTGGGCATTGCCCTGTGCGGCCTGGGCTTCACCCTCTCCAAAACCTACCGTGACCTGCCGCCCACAACCCGGGCGCTGTACTGGCTGTTTTTCCTGACGGTGCAGTCCTTCTTCCTGCTGCTGCTCTCCAACTGGTCCAATCCCTTCATCGAGGTGGTGCCGCCGCCCGCCGACGGCCGGGGCCTCAACCCCCTGCTGCGCAACCCGGGCATGATCTTCCACCCGCCGCTTCTCTTCCTGGGCTACGCGGGCTTCACCATCCCCGCCTGCCTGGCCCTGGCCTCCACCCTCTCCCAGGAAAAACTGGGCTGGCTGGCGGCTTCGCGCGGCTGGACCGTCTTTTCCTGGGTCATGCTCACAGCGGGCATCGTGCTTGGCGCGTGGTGGTCGTACATGGAGCTGGGCTGGGGCGGCTACTGGGCCTGGGACCCGGTGGAGAACGCCTCCCTCATCCCATGGCTGGCGGGCACCGCCTTCCTGCACACCGGCATCATCCAGGAGCGGCGCGGCGGCCTGCGCAGGACCAACGTTTTTCTCATCGTGCTGACGCTTCTGCTGTGCTTCTTCGCCACCTACCTTGTGCGCAGCGGGGTGGTCGACTCCCTGCACGCCTTCGGCGCGGGCGGGGTGGCCATGCCGTTGCTTGTTTTCATGCTGGTCGGACTGGCCGTGACCGGGCTGGTCATCTATCTTGGCGACACCAAGGAGGCCCGCTCCCTGGACACCCTCGTCAGCCGTCCCGGCATGCTCTTCACCGCTTCCTGGCTGCTGCTGGCCCTGGGGCTGGTCATCGGCCTGGGCACCATGTGGCCGGTCATCACCAAGCCCTTCACCCAGAACCCCATTGGCCTTGGACCGGACTTTTACAACCGGGTCTGCCTGCCGCTGTTCACCATTCTGGCCGTCATCCTGGTTTTCTGCCCCTGGCTGGGCTGGAAGGGCGGGGTGCGCCGCAAGGGCCCCGCCTTGTGGCTGGCCTGGGCCGCCTTCCCGATCGGGGCCATTGCCCTGCTGGCTGCGGGATACGGCCTGCCCTTGAGCATGGTGGCCGGCGGCGCGGGCATCTCCGCCGTGGTGGGAGCGGTGAGTCTGCTGTTCATTGATCCCGGCCTGCGGAAGAAGGCGCGCGGCCTGGGCTTCCTTGGTGTGCACGCCGGACTCGGGTTGGCCGTGCTGGGCGTGGCGGTCTCCGGTCCCTTCCAGGTGGAGGAGCAGACCGTGTTGAATCCGGGCGGCCGCATGGCCCTGGCCGAATACACCCTGGTTTACGAGGATGTGCGCACCTTCCAGACCCCGGAGTTGCGGGCGGCCGAGGCCAGTCTGAAAGTGCTGGGGCCGGATGGGAAGGAGATGGGCGAATTGACCCCGCAGCGGCGCATCTACCGCAACTTCGATCAACCCTTCGCCGAGGTCTCCACCCTGCCGTCGCTGGGCGAGGAACTGTACGCCACCCTGCTGTCCGTGGACGAGAACAGGGCCGTGACCATCAAGGCCTCGGTGCATCCGATGGTCAACTGGATCTGGATCGGCTCCACCCTCATGTGCATCGCCGGGCTGGCCTGCATGTCCAACGGCCGGGGGGGCTCCAGGCGTGGCTGAGCCGATGCTCCGGGCCGACCGCCTGGCCAAGCTGTTCGGCCCGCGCCTGGTGTTCAAGGACGTCAGCTTCGAGGTCCTGCCGGGCGAGACCTGGCTGGTGGCGGGCGACAACGGCGCGGGCAAGTCCACGCTGCTGGCCGTGCTGGCCGGGCTGCTCAGCCCCTCGGCGGGGAAGATAGAGTCCGGCCTCAAGCCGGGCGAGATCGGCTACCTGGGGCACGAAACCTTTCAGTATCCGCGCCTGAGCGCCGTGGAGAACCTGCGCTTCTGGGCCAAGCTGCACGGCCGCGACGCCTCGGAGAAGCGGCTACTGCAATCCCTGGACAGGGTAGGGCTGGCCGCCTTCGCCCACGAGCCAGCCGGGCGGTTTTCCCGGGGCATGTCCCAGCGTTTGGCCTTGGCGCGGGTCTTCGCCGAGACCCCGAGGCTGGTGCTGCTGGACGAGCCCTCCACCGGTCTGGACGTCCGCTCCCGCGCCGTGCTGGAGGGCGAGATCGGCCGAGCCAGGGAGCAGGGGGCAGCCCTGATCTGGGTCAGCCACTCCATCGCCCGCGACCTGCCCCTTGCCGACAAGGTGTTGCGCATGGACCCGGGCAGGCCTCCTGCCTATGTCGGCCCGGCGGTGGAGTACCAGCCGGAGGAAGTGTGCTGAGGGCCGCCTGGACCGTCGCGGGCAAAGACCTGCGGCTGCTCGTCTCCGGTGGGCAGGGGCTTGTGCAGGCCGGGCTGCTGGGACTGGTGCTCATCTTTCTTTTCAGCCTCTCCCGCGGGGCGGGCGAGGCCACTCCGCCGCAGGCCGCGGCGGTCATTTTCTGGCTGGCCACAGCTTTCGCCCTGGTGCTTGTGTTCAACGCCCTCTACGCCCTTGAGGAGGAGACCGGCGCTCGTCGAGGGCTGTTGCTGGCTCCGTGCCCGGTGCAGTCCGTTTGGCTGGGCAAAGCTGTATCCGGCTTGGCCGCCCTGCTTTTGGCCCAAGCCGTCTTCGCTCCGGCCACCATCGTCTTTCTGGGGCAGGAGGTCGGCCCGGGGTGGCTCGAGGCAGCGGGAACCGCCCTGGTCGTTGACTGGGGACTGGTTGTGCTCGGCTCGCTTTTGGGGGCGCTCTCCCAGGGCGCGGCCTCGCGGGAATCCATCCTCACTGTGGTGCTCTTTCCGCTTTTGGTTCCGGCGCTTTTGGCCGGGGTCAAGACGGGCTCTGCCGCGCTTGGCGGGGGCGACGCCTCCGGCTGGCTCGGCCTGGCCGTGGGCTTCGACGCCCTGTTCACGGCCGCGGCCCTGGTGCTGTTTCCCTTCGTTTACGGGGAGGAATCATGAAGGTTCTGGCCGCTCTCGCCGCCCTTATGTTCTGTTGGGCGCAGTGGATGATCTGGAGCTACGCCCCGGTGGAGGCCACCATGGGGCTGGCGCAGAAGATATTCTACATCCACCTGCCACTGGCCTGGTGGGCGCTCATTTCCTTTTTCGCCGTTTTCGCGGCCTCCATCGCCTACCTGGCCACGGGCCACGATCGCTATCACATGCTGGCCGGGGCCGCGGCCGAGATCGGAGTGCTCTTTTCCGGACTGGCCCTTGTCACCGGTATCCTCTGGGCCCGCGCCTCCTGGGGCGTGTGGTGGACCTGGGACCCGAGGCTGACCACCACCCTGGTGATGTGGTTCGTCTACGCCGCCTACTTGTCCCTGCGGGCATCGCCCGAGGGGGGAGCGGGACGGGCCAAAGCTTGCGCCGTGCTCGGTGTGGCCGCCTTTCTCAACGTGCCCTTCGTTTTCTTGTCCGCGCGCATGTGGCGCTCCATCCATCCGGCGGTCATCGCCAGCGAGGGGGGCGGCATGCCCGCCTCCATGTGGCATGCCGTGGGGACTTCGGTGGGGGCCTTCGGACTTTTGTGGATCGGTCTGGTTCTGCTGCGCACCCGTCAGATGACCATGTTGCGCGCCGTGGAAACCCGCCTGCTGGCAGGGGAGGAATAATGGAGTATCTCGACTACGTTCTGGCCGCCAACGCGGCCGTCTGGATCGGCATCGCCGCCTACCTGGGCTTTCTGGGGTCGCGCCAGACCAGGCTGCGGCGGAGAATGGAACAACTGGCCCTGCTGCGCGGGGAGGAGGAATAATGGCCGCTTTGAGTGGAGGCGGACGGCGCATGGTTGTCTGGCTGGTGGCCGCCGGATTGGCGGTCATGTTCGTCAGCTCCATCGCCTACCGCATGCAGAACCCGTCGCGCACGGTGGCGCTTAAGCAGCGCCAGGCCCCGACCCAGAGCATGATGGGCGGGGAGCAGGACATGGAGGCCATGCGCGAGATGATGCGCGCCATGCAGGAGAACCCCGACGACCCGGACGTCAATTTGCAACTCGCGGGGCGTTTCCTGGAAATGGGTGCGTACGAGCAGGCGGCCACTTTCGCCCAGAACGTGCTCAACGTGCGTCCCGGCGACGCGCGGGCAATGAACCTTTACGCCGTGGCCCTCTTCCAGCAGGGCAGCCATCAGGCCTCGGCGGAGGCTTTCCAGCAATTGCTGGACATGGGCGGGGAGAACGTCATGGCACACTACAATCTGGGCGTGCTCTACAAGTATTACCTGGACCAGCCTGAACGGGCCGTGGGCCATTTCCAGCGGGCAATGGAAATGAACCCGGAGGAGCGCGTCAAGCAGATGCTGCGCAAGGAGCTTTCCGGGGAGGACGGATAAGAGCGCCGACCCCCGGTTGGCGCGGCCCCCGAGCCACGCGGGGTTTGTGACGGCGCGTTGACTTTTGCCCGGCAATCGTGGCATGAGGTCTTGCTTCCAAGGATTGTGGGATCCGCCGGATTGAAAGGGTCGCGGCGCGGGGATTCCCGGGCCGGTTTATCGCAACGCGCGCAGGGCGCAGCACCAATTGGAGGACTGTATGGCTCGGAGCTTGTGGAAAGTTCTCATTCTTGCCCTCGTCATGGCTTTCGGCGCTTCGCCGGCCATGGCCGACGACACCGTCACCATCGCCGTGGCTTCTCCCTTCACCGGCCCCGCCGCCGCTTACGGAGACAACATCAAGGCCGGCGTGTCCATGAAGGTCGCCGAGATCAACGAGGCCGGCGGCATCAACGGCAAGCAGGTCGAAGTGGAGTGGATGGACGAAAAGTGCGACCCGCGCGAGGCCGCCACCGTCGCCCCCAAGATCGCCCAGAACAAGGACATCGTCGGCGTGGTGGGCCATCTGTGTTCCTCCGCCCATCTGGCCGCTCTGCCCACCTACACGCGCGCCGGGGTGCCCGCCATCTCGCCCACAGCCACCAACGTCACCATTTCCGAGAAGAACACCGACCGCCGCGGCCGCGTGTGGGGCTTCCGCAACGTCTACCGCGACGACTTCCAGGGCCAGTTCCTGGCCAACTACGTCAAGGACGTCCTTGGCCTGGAAAAGATCGCTGTGTTCCATGAGAACAACGACTACGGCATCGGCCTCAAGGACGCCTTCATGGGCGAGGCCGAGAAGATCGACCTGGATATCGTGGGCGTCGAAGCCTACATCAAGGGTGCCCAGGACTTTACCCCGCAGCTGACCAAGCTCAAGAACGAGAATCCCGACGGCCTTTTCATCGCCGGGTATTACGGCGAGGGCGCTCTCATCGCCTCCCAGGCCAACATGCTGGGCCTGGACGTGGTCAAGTTTGGCGCCGACGGCCTGGACAACGCCGACTACATCAACCTTGCCGACACAGCCGCCAACAACACGTACATGACCGTGCCCTTCCTGGCCGCCGCCGCCGGTCCCCAGGCCCAGGAGTTCATCAAGGAGTTCGAGAAGGAACAGGGCCGCTCCCTGGACTGGATGAGTGCCAACGCCTATGACGCCGCCGGGCTGCTGCTGCAGGCCGTGGCCGAGGTGGGCGAGGACCGCGAGGAAATCCGTGACTACCTCATCTCCATCGACAGCCCCGAAGAGGCCTACGAAGGCGTGACCGGCAAGACCTACTTCAACGAGCAGGGCGACTCCCAGAAGTCCGCCTACGTGAAGATGGTCAAGGACGAGGAGTTCGTGCCCGCGCCCAAGCAAATGAATTAAGCCTAAGCCTGATCCGATCCGATTCGGGAGGGGAAACAGGCTGGATTCGTCCAGCCTGTTTCTTTTTCCCGTGAAGCCATCCCCCAATCCAAAGCGAGCGACCCGTGCTTGAACAGCAACTCATAAACGGACTCACCCTGGGCGTGATATACGCCATGATCGCGGTGGGCTATACCATGGTCTACGGGGTAATCGAGCTGATCAACTTCGCCCACGGCGAAATCTTCATGCTCGGCGCCTTTTTCTGCATGACCTTCATTACCGTTTTCGGCGTGCCGTTCTATCTGGCCATTTTCCTGGCCATGTGCTGCTGCGCGGTGTGCGGCGTGCTGTTGGACATCATCGCCTACCGGCCATTGCGCAACTCGCCACGACTAGCGGCGCTCATAACGGCCATAGGCATGTCCATTTTCTTGCAGAACCTAGCCCTGATGATCTGGGGCAGCCGCCCCCGTCCGTTCCCCAAGGACGCGCTTCCGGAGTTTTTTTCCCAGACAGCCCTCACCTTCGGCGACGTCAAGCTGACCTGGCTGCAACTCTTCATCTTCGCCGTGACCATCGCCATGATGGTCGGCCTGAACCTGATCATCACCAAGACCAAGGCGGGCACCGCCATGCGTGCCCTGGCCCAGAACAAGCAGGCCGCCGCGCTGATGGGCATCAACGTCAACCGCATCATTTCCTTCACCTTCATCCTCGGTTCCTCCATGGGCGCCGTGGCCGGGGTGCTGGTCAGCGTATTCTACAACACCATGTACCCCATGATGGGCTACACAGCGGGCGTCAAAGCCTTCGCAGCCGCGGTGTTGGGCGGAATCGGCTCGGTGCCCGGAGCCATGATCGGCGGGGTCATCCTCGGCGTGGCCGAGGCGCTGGGCGCTGGCTATGTTTCCTCGCTGTATCGCGACGGCGTGGCCTACGCCATCATGATCGCGGTCATCCTTTTCCGTCCCTCGGGCATCCTGGGGCGCTTGGTGGGGGATAAGGCATGAGCCGCGGCAACCTCATCAAGCTGGCGGCGGCCGCGATCCTGCTGACCTTCCCCATGACCGGCTTCGCTTCTGACTACCTGCTGCACGTGCTGACTCTGATCATGGTCTACATGGTCCTGGCCATGGGACTGAACATCGTGCCGGGCTTCTGCGGCCTGCTGGACCTCGGTTTCGTGGGGTTCTACGGCATCGGCGCGTACACCGCCGGACTGCTGACCATCAACTACGGGCTCTCCATGTGGATGCTTGTTCCGCTGGCCGCGCTCAACGGCGCGGTCTGGGGCATCCTGCTCGGCGCGCCCACCCTGCGGCTCACGGGCGACTACTTCGCCATCGTCACATTCGGCTTCTCGGAACTGGTGGTCCTGTTCCTGACCAACGAGATATGGCTGACCCGAGGCCCCCTGGGCCTGCCCGGCATCGAACCGGCCTCCATCGACCTCTCCTGGCTGTCCACCATGATCAACCCCGACTGGGACTGGTACTACGAGTTCTACGGTGAGACGCCATACTTCTATTTGGCCATCGCCATGGTGCTGGGCGTCTACTTCATGATGCGACGGCTAGAGGACTCACGGCTGGGCCGGGCCTGGTACGCCATACGCGAGGACCCGCTGGCCGCGGCCTCCTCCGGCATCAACATCCTCAACTACAAGGTCATCGCTTTCGCCATCTCGGCTGGAATCGGTGCCCTGGCGGGCTGTTTCTTCGCCCGCTGGACCCTGTTCCTCTCGCCGGACATGTTCAAGTTCTGGGAGTCGTTCCTGGTGCTGTGCATGGTGGTGCTCGGCGGGCTGGGCAACATCAACGGCGCGCTGGTGGGGGCCACCGTGCTCATCGCCCTGGGCGAGGTGCTGCGCGGCGTGCTGCCCACGCTGGGCCTGCCCGCGGAGACGCGCTTCATGGCCTACGGCCTGATCATGGTCCTCATCATGCGGTTCCGTCCGGCCGGGTTCATCCCCAAGATCGCCGACGCCTCGCTGAAGAATCCCATCATCATCAAGCTCAAGCGTGAGCTGAAGGCCAAGGGGGCGCTGTCGTGAGCCAGCCGCTTCTGCGGGTCGATTCCGTGTCCAAGCGCTTCGGCGGGCTGCTGGCCCTGGCCGAGGTCTCCTTCGACGTCATGCCCGACCGCATTCTGGGCCTCATCGGACCCAACGGCGCGGGCAAGACCACCATCTTCAACTGCATCGCCGGGGTGCTCAAACCCACCTCCGGCGATCTCCTCTTCGACACCGGCCGCGACGTGCGCCGCACCAACGGCTACAAGCCGGAGAAGATGACCGAACTGGGGGTCTCGCGCACTTTTCAGAACATCCGGCTCTTCTCGGAACTGAGCGTGCTGGACAACGTGCGCATCGGCCGTCACTGCCGCACGCGGTGCAACTTCCTGTCCTCGGTGTTCCGAACCCAAAAGCAGAAGGACGAAGAGCAGGAAATTGTGGACAGGGCCATGGCCTGGCTGCGGTTCGTGGGGCTGGAATCCAAGGCTTTCCACCAGTCCACCGCCCTGGCCTACGGTGACCAGCGCCGCCTGGAGATAGCCCGGGCGCTGTCCACGGAGCCCCGCCTGTTGCTGCTGGACGAACCGGCCGCAGGCATGAACCCCTATGAAACCAAGGCCCTGGTGGACCTCATCCACGCCATCATGGACCAGGGCGTGACCGTGGTTCTCATAGAGCACGACATGAAGCTGGTCATGCAGATTTGCGAACACCTGGTGGTGCTGGACCACGGGGCCAAGATCGCCGAGGGCGGCCCGCGCGACATCAGGGAGAACCCGCAGGTCATCGAAGCCTATCTGGGCAGGGGGGCGGCCGATGCTTGAGCTGTCCGAAATCCGCACCTTCTACGGAAACATCGAGGCGCTCAAGGGCATCAGCCTCACTGTGGAGCGGGGCGAGATCGTGACCCTCATCGGGGCCAACGGCGCGGGCAAGTCCACCACCCTCATGTCCATCTCCGGCATGACCCCGCCGCGCACCGGCAGAATCACCTTCGAGGGGCGCGACATCACCCGCACCCCCTCGGACAAGATCGTCGCCGCAGGCGTGACCCAGGTTCCCGAGGGACGGATGATCTTCCCCGGCCTGTCGGTCAAGGAGAACCTCCTCATGGGGTCCTATTTACGCAAGGACAAAAGGGCTGTAGCCAAGGACGAGGAGCACGTCTACGAGCTGTTTCCCATCCTGCAGGAGCGGCGGCGGCAGATGGGTGGCACCCTCTCCGGCGGCGAGCAGCAGATGCTGGCCATCGGCCGGGCGCTCATGTCCCGTCCCAAGCTGCTGCTTTTGGACGAACCATCCCTCGGCCTGGCCCCCATCGTGGTGGAGAACATTTTCGAGGTCATTCAGCGAATCAACGAAGAAGACGGCACCACCATCATGCTGGTCGAGCAGAACGCCCAGATGGCACTCACCGTCGCCAACCGGGCCTATGTTCTGGAGACGGGCGAGGTGACTATCTCCGGCGATTCGAGAAAGTTGCTGAACGACCCCAGGGTCCAGTCCGCCTACCTGGGCGTGGACTAAAGAAAGGGAGAAACCATGACCCCTGATGAAAAGATCGCGTACGAAGGGTTGACGTTCGACGACGTGCTGCTGCTTCCGGCCTACTCCGAAGTGCTGCCGGATTCCGTGGACGTGTCCACCAGCCTGACCCCCGCCATCTCCCTCAACGTGCCCCTGCTCTCGGCGGCAATGGACACGGTCACGGAGTCGGAAATGGCCATCGCCATGGCCCGCCAGGGCGGCGTGGGCGTGGTGCACAAGAACATGCCCATTGAATATCAGTGCTACGAGGTGGAGAAGGTCAAGAAGAGCGAGTCGGGCATGATCCACGATCCCGTGACCATCGAGCCGGAGTATTCCGTGGGGCGCGCCCTGGAGCTTATGGCCGAGTACCGCATTTCCGGTCTGCCCGTGGTCAAGGACGACGAGTTGGTGGGCATCCTCACCAACCGCGACGTGCGCTTCGTGACCGACATGTCCACCCCGGTCTCCGAACTGATGACCGCCAAGAACCTGGTTACGGTGCCCGAAGGGACGTCACTGGATCAGGCCAAGCAGCACCTGCACGCCAACCGTATCGAGAAGCTCCTGGTGGTCGACGACCGCAAACGGCTCAGGGGACTCATCACCATCAAGGACATCGAGAAGAAGGGCAAGTATCCCAGTTCCTGCAAGGACGACAAGGGACGCTTGCGCGTGGGCGCGGCCATAGGGGTTGGCGGCGACCGCGACAAGCGCGCCGCCGCGCTCATCGAGGAAGGGGTGGACTTCCTGGTGCTGGACTCCGCCCACGGCCATACCCGCAACGTGATCGAGTCGGTGCGTGCGGTCAAATCCGCCCACCCCACCTGCCAGCTCATCGCGGGCAACGTGGCCACCTACGAGGGCGCCAAGCACCTGCTGGAGGCCGGTGCGGACACCGTCAAGGTGGGTATCGGGCCCGGTTCCATCTGCACCACCCGCATTGTGGCCGGCTGCGGCGTGCCCCAGGTCACGGCCATCATGGACGCCGTACGCGCCGCCAGGAAGTATGACGCCTGCGTCATCGCCGACGGGGGCATCAAGTACTCCGGCGACGTGGTCAAGGCGCTGGCCTGCGGGGCCGACTGCTGCATGATGGGGTCGATACTGGCCGGTACCGAGGAGAGCCCGGGGGAGACCATTCTTTACCAGGGCCGCACCTACAAGGCCTACAGAGGCATGGGCTCGGTGGACGCCATGAAGGAAGGCAGCCGCGACCGCTATTTCCAGGAGAAGTCCAAGAAGCTGGTGCCGGAAGGCGTTGTTGGCCGCGTCCCTTACAAGGGGCCAGTGGCCGACACCCTCTACCAGTTGGTTGGCGGACTGCGCTCCGGCATGGGCTACACCGGCTGCGCGAACATCGGCGAACTCAAGGACAAGTCCCGCTTCGTGCGCATTTCCCTGGCCGGGCTGCGCGAATCCCACGTCCACGACGTCAGCATCACCAAGGAATCGCCCAACTACCGGGTGGAGTCCTACTAGCCCCTTGCGCCCGAACAAGGCCACGGGTACAACACAGCGGAATCCGGGTATCTCATGGAACACCACGACAAGGTCGTCATTCTCGACTTCGGCTCCCAGTACACACAGCTCATCGCCAGACGGGTGCGCGAGGCCGGGGTCTATTCCGAAATCGTTCCCTGCACCATCCCTCTGGATGAACTGAAGGCGCACGATCCCAAGGCGGTCATCCTTTCGGGCGGCCCGGCCAGCGTGCTGGAGGACGACTCCCCGGGCGTTGACGACGGCGTTTTCGCGCTGGGCGTGCCGGTGCTGGGCATTTGTTACGGCATGCAGATCATGGCGCACCACCTGTGCGGACGCATCACCCAGGCCACGGACCGGGAATACGGCCGCGCCGACCTGGACGTTGTGGACCCCGGCTTGCTGCTGGACGGCCTGCGCACCGACGAGGGGCACAAGGTCTGGATGTCGCATGGCGACCATGTGGAGGCCGCACCCGAGGGGTTCAAGGTGCTGGCCAAGACAGGCTCCCTGGACGTGGCCGCCATGTCCGACCCGGCACGCAAGCTCTACGCCCTGCAGTTCCATCCAGAGGTGGCCCACACCGACGACGGCGAAATCATCCTGCGCAATTTCCTCTTCAAGATCGCCCAGGTGAAGCCGGGCTGGACCATGGCTTCTTTCGTGGACCACACCACGGCCGAGCTTCGCGAGGCGGTGGGCGACGCCGGGGTGGTCTGCGGCCTGTCCGGCGGCATCGACTCCACCGTGGTGGCGCTTCTGCTGCACAAGGCCATCGGCAAGCAGCTCACCTGCATCTTCGTGGACAACGGACTGCTGCGCCACCAGGAGCGCGAAGAGGTCATCGGCTACCTGGATGAGCACTTCGATCTCAATCTGGTGGTGGTGGACGCCCGCGAACGCTTCCTCTCCAAGCTCACCGGTGTTTCCGACCCCGAGGAAAAGCGCCGCATCATCGGCTACACCTTCATCGACGTCTTCGAGGAGGAAGCCAACAAGCTGGATGGAGTCAAGTACTTGGCCCAGGGCACGCTCTACCCGGACGTCATCGAGTCTGTCTCCTTCAAGGGCGGGCCTTCGGCCGTTATCAAGAGCCACCACAACGTGGGCGGCCTGCCGGAGAAGATGAACCTGGACCTGGTGGAACCCCTGCGCGAACTGTTCAAGGACGAGGTGCGCAAGGTGGCTGTGGAGTTGGGGCTGCCGGACTACATCATCTGGCGGCACCCCTTTCCCGGCCCCGGGCTGGCCATCCGCATCATCGGGGAGATTTCCCCGGAGCGGCTGGAGGTCTTGCGCCAGTCCGACCGCATCGTTCAGCAGGAGCTGCGCGCTTCGGGGTGGTACCAGAAGGTCTGGCAGGGGTTCGCCGTGCTCCTGCCGCTGAAGACCGTGGGCGTCATGGGCGACGATCGCACCTACGAGTCCGTGGTGGCCCTGCGGGTGGTTGACTCCCTGGACGCCATGACGGCCGACTGGACGCGGCTGCCGCCGGACCTAGTGGCCCGCATCTCCAACCGCATCATCAACGAGGTGCGGGGGGTCAACCGGGTGGTCCTGGATGTCTCCTCCAAACCGCCAAGCACCATCGAGTGGGAATAAGCCGTGTTCGGCATCGGCCAGTTCGAACTGCTTCTCGTCGTTGTGGTCGCCCTCATCGTCATCGGGCCGCAAAAGCTGCCCGAGATGATGCGCACCATCGGCAAGGGATTCGCTGAATTCAAGCGGGTCTCTTCTGACGTCAAGGACACTTTCAACGCCGAAGTGGAGCGGGCCGAGCGCGACGACCGCGATAAGCGGCGCAAGGAGCGCGAAAAGCAGGCCGAGTCCATTGGCGGGGAGCAGGCGGAGTCTTCCGGGCCCAAGGCCGAGGACTCCTTCCGCAAGATCGGTTCCGCCGAAGCCGAGGAATGGCGGGCGGAGGAATCCGCCGAAGCCAAGGCCGATTCCGGTCAAGCCGCTCCCGAGGGCTTCACCGAGATCGAGACGGGAACGCGGACCGCTGAACGGGAAGCCGGAGAGAGTGGCGGCGAAACCCCGGACGAGGGCAAGGACTCCGGGAAAAACGCATGAGTTCCGTATCCAGCGACCCCAGGGAGGAGGAACGCGCCGGGGAAGGTGACACCGGCCGCGAGGAACCCCGGGACGACTCCCCGGAAGGTGGAGAGCCCGCCGGGGGAACCGGTTCGGATGAGTCCGCCCCCGCTCGGGAGTATCCCGAAGATCCCTCTGATTACGAGGACTCCGGGGAATCCGCGGGTGAATCCGATCAATCTGGCGCGTCCCGGGATGCAGGTGGCTCCGGTGACGAGGAAGGCTCATCCGGCGGCGGCGATGACGGGGGAGATGACTCCGACGGGGCCATGATCCAGGCCGGTGCCGGCAGCCCCCCCGACTTCCCCACGGACGGCTCCGGTTCGTCCGCCTCCGGCGATGGCGGCGACGGCGGCGACGGTGATGATGGAGAGGAGGACGAGGAGGAAGACCTCGGCTCCATGCCGCTGGTCGAACATCTCAAGGACCTGCGCAACCGCATGGTCCGCATCGTCATCGCCGTGGTGGTGGGCTTTCTGGCGAGTTGGGCCTTCCGCAAGCGCATCCTCGACGTCATCATGGAGCCCATGAAGAAGGTGCTGGATGCGTCGGAAGAGGGTTCGACCTTCATCTACACCTATCCTGCCGAGGCTTTCTTCACCGAGGTCAAGGCCTGCGTGCTGGCCGGAATCCTTCTCACCAGCCCCTATATTTTCTACCAATTCTGGCGCTTCATCGCTCCCGGCCTCTACCGGCACGAGAGGCTCTGGGTTGCGCCCATCGCTCTCATAACGGCCGCCTTCTTCGCCGCCGGCGCTCTTTTCGGCTACCTGGTGGTCTTTCCCTTCGGCTTCGAGTTTTTCGCCGGGTTCATGACCCCGTATCTCAAGTTCCTGCCCGCCTACTCGGCCTACTTCAGCTTCGCGGTCAAGTTGCTCATCGCCTTCGGGCTGGTCTTCGAGATGCCCATCTTCGTTTTCTTCCTGGCCCGCATGGGCCTGGTCACGGCCGCGGGAATGCGCAAGTACCGCAAGTACGCCATCCTCTGCATCTTCCTGCTGGGCGCGGTTCTCACGCCGCCCGACCCCATCTCCCAGTTGGCCATGGCCGGACCATTGATCATCCTCTACGAGGTCAGCATTTACGTGGCCAAGGCTTTCGGCAGAAGAAAACGCGGCGAGCAGAGCGAACAGCCCGAGGAAGAGGGGCAGAACGCGTGACCGCGAGCCGGTCATGGGTTACACCGGAACAGGAGGCACAATGAGCGAACGCACCGCTGAACTCGCGCGGACCACCTCCGAGACGTCCATCCGGGCCGAGTTGCGCCTGGACGGCTCGGGCGAGGTCCACGTGGACACCGGCTTTCCCTTCGCCGACCACATGCTCACCTTGCTGGCCTTCTGGGGCGGCTTCGACCTACGCCTGACCTGCGACGGCGACCTGGACGTTGACGCCCACCATAGCCTGGAGGACGTGGGGCTGGTGCTGGGCCAGTGCTTCGCCGAGGCCCTGGGCGACAAGTCGGGCATAGAACGGACGGCTTTGGCCAAGGTGCCCATGGACGAGGCCCTGACCGAAGTGGTGGTGGACATCTCCGGGCGCCCCTACTTCGTCTACAGCGAAAACGTCCTGCCGCCGGTCATCGCCGGCGAGGAAAAGGACGTATGGCGCGAGTTCCTCAAGTCCTTCGCCTTCAAGGCGGCCATCAATCTGCACGTGCGTTTCGAATACGGAGACAATGGACACCATCTGCTGGAGTCGGCCTTCAAGGGGCTGGGCCTGGCCCTGGGGCGGGCCGCCGCCGTGACTCGGCAGGGGGTACGCAGCACCAAGGGGAGTCTGGATTGATGCGCTTTTCCATGCGACGACTGACCATTCTGCTGGCCGTTCTGGCCCTGACCCTGGCCGTGGGCTGCCAGCGCAAGCCCCAGGCCCCCAAGCAGGGGCTCGGCCCGGGCGCGGAACTGGCCGTGGCCGGGTTCAGCAACCCCCGCCACGAGTGGGAGATGCTGGCCAGCTGCCCCCTGGACGAATGCAACATCGTGGAGCCCGCGGTGCTACAGGACCTGACCAGGGCTCTGACCACCAAGCTGCAGCAGCGCGAGCGCAACTTCATTCCCCCCAGTGTGGTGCGGCAGTGCCAGGAACTGGTGCGTTTCGAGGAGACAGCCGGGTCGCCGCAGTCCCGAGCCCTGCAGTACTGGCTGGAAGTCGGTAGCTGTGTGCCCGCCTCGTACATCATGGTTCCCCAGCTCATGTTCTACCGCGAGCGCGAGGGGGGCGAGTGGGGGGCCAAGGAGCCCGCCAGCGTGAAGGCCTATTTCTATCTCATCGACGTCCAGCGCGGCACCATCGTCCGCCGGTCGCACTTCGACGAAACCCAGAAGTCCCTCTCCGAGAACGTGCTTGACGCGGGCACTTTCTTCGAGCGAGGCGGCAAGTGGGTGTCCGCGAAACAGCTGGCCACGGACGCCATTCACCGCGCCGTAGTGGAGCTTGGCCTGTGATTCTTTTTCCCGCCGTGGACATCAAGGGCGGCCGTTGCGTGCGGCTGCGGCAAGGCAAGAAGGACGACGTCACCGTTTTCTCAACCGACCCCGCGGCCCAGGCCAGAATCTGGGCGGACCAGGGGGCGGAGTTCCTTCACGTGGTCGATCTTGACGGCGCTTTCGACGGCAAGCCGGTCAACTTCGACCTTGTGCGCACCATCTGCCACCAGCTCGATGTGCCGGTGCAGCTCGGCGGCGGCATCCGCGACCTGCACACCGCCAAGAATTACATCCAGGCCGGTGTGGAGCGCATCATCATCGGCACCATGGCCCTGGAGGAGCCGGACCGCTTCGCGGAACTGTGCCGGGAGTTGCCCGGCAAGGTCGGCGTCTCCCTGGACGCCGAGGACGGCCGCCTCAAGACCAAAGGCTGGGTGGCCGAGTCGGAACACAGGGTGGAGGATGTCCTGCCGCGGCTCGAGGGCCTCGGGGTGCCCTTCATCATTTATACGGACATCTCCCGCGACGGCATGGGCAAGGGAGTGAACTTTCCGGCCCTGGAGCGTCTTTGCCAGGCGACCTCCATCCCGGTCATCGCCGCGGGCGGCGTGACCACCATGGAAGACGTCAAGGCGCTGGAGCCCCTGTCCGCCAAGGGGCTGGAAGGGGCCATCACCGGCCGGGCCATTTACGAGGGCAGCCTGGACTTCCAGGAGGCCGTGGCCTGGCTCAAGTCGCAACGATGACGGGAGGCGCCATGGACATCACGGTCAAGGGCATGAGCTGCCAGCACTGCGTGGCTTCGGTGAAGGAGGCTTTGGGCAACCTGGACGGAGTGGCTTCGGTGGACGTGGATCTGGAATCCGGCCGCGTGCGCATCGAGGAGAGGTCCCCGGTCAGCCCGGAGTTGGTCAAGAAGACCATCGAGGGCATCGGTTTCGAGGTGACCGGGTAGTCGCTTTTCCGCCCGCCTCCGGATAAGAAAAAGCGCCCGGCTGGTCGAGACCAGCCGGGCGCTTTTTCTTTCCGTATTCAGGGGCGTCAGCGATCATCCCCGTCCGGCAGAATGAGGTTGAGGACTACACCCAGGATACCTGCCAGGCCGATGCCGCCCAGGCGGAAGGAGGTGCCGGGGAAGGGCAGGGACATGCCGCCCACGCCCATGATCACGATAAGGGCCACGATGACCATGTTGCGGGGTTTCATCAGATCTTGCCCGGCCCGCACCAGGGAGTTGATGCCCACCACCATGATGGTGCCGAAAAGCAGAACCATGATGCCGCCCATGACCGGCGCGGGAATGGTTTGCAGCAGCGCGCCCAACTTGCCCACGAAGGCCAGCAGCACGGCGGCGATGGCCGCCCAGGTCATGACCGCGGGGTTGAACACCTTGGTCAGGGCCACCGCGCCCGTGACCTCGGAGTAGGTGGTGTTGGGGGGGCCGCCCAGCATGGAGGCCAGCACCGTGGCCAGGCCGTCGCCCAGGAGGGTGTTCTTGATCCCCGGCTTTTCCAGGTAGTTCTTGCGGGTCACGGAACTGATGGCCAGCATGTCGCCAAAATGCTCAATGGCCGGGGCAATGGCCACCGGCATGATGTAGAGGATGGCCTGCCAGTTCCACTCCGGAGC
Organism: Desulfohalovibrio reitneri; assembly: GCF_000711295.1. Lineage (NCBI taxonomy): Bacteria > Pseudomonadati > Thermodesulfobacteriota > Desulfovibrionia > Desulfovibrionales > Desulfovibrionaceae > Desulfohalovibrio > Desulfohalovibrio reitneri. The sequence continues at coordinate 552,368 of NZ_JOMJ01000003.1, forward strand.
CACGAAGTTGGGCATTTGGAACCAAGCCGCCTCGTTCAGCTTGGTGAAGTCCACCGCGCCGAAGGCCAGGGAAAGCACGTAGCCCACCACGATGCCCACGAAAATGGGGATGAGCTTGAAAATGCCCCGCCCCAGGATGGAGGTCAGCACGGTGGCCGCCAGTGCGGTGAGGGAGAGGATGAGGGCTTGTCCTTCGTCCATCAGCCGCGCTGAGCCGTCCCCGGTCATGCCTGTGGCCATGTTTACGGCCACCGGCGCCAGGATGAGGCCGATGACCATGATCACCGGGCCGACCACGATGGGCGGCAGCAGCCGCTCCATGACGCCCTGGCCGAAGGCCCGCACCAAAAAGCTGATGAGCACGTAGAGCACGCCGGCCGCGGCCAGTCCGCACAGGGTGCCTGGGATGCCCCAGGTGTTCACTCCCTCGATGATGGGCGCGATGAAGGCGAAGGAAGAGGCCAGAAAGACTGGGACCGAGCCGCGCGTGACGATCTGGAAGATGAGGGTGCCCGCCCCGGCGGTGAACAGGGCCACGCTGGGGTCCAGCCCGGTGAGCAGGGGCACCAGCACCAGGGCGCCGAAGGCGACGAAGAGCATTTGCGCGCCCAGCAGGGCGTTGCCGGGCCTGAGCCGGTATTCCGTGGAATGCGGGTCCATGCGAGCCTCCTGCGGTTACTTGGTGCCGAAGATCTTGTCCCCGGCGTCGCCCAGCCCGGGAAGGATGTATCCGTGTTCATTGAGGCGCTCGTCCACCGAGGCGGTGTAGACCTCAACGTCGGGGTGGCGATTGGTCAGCTTGTCCAGTCCCTCGGGCGCTGCCACCAGGAAGAGCCCCTTGATGGAGGTGCAGCCCGCTTCCTTGAGCATGTCGATGGTGGCCAGCAGCGTGCCGCCGGTGGCCAGCATGGGGTCGAGAATGAGCGCGGTGCGCTTGTCGATCTCGTTGGCCAGCTTGACGTAGTACTGCACCGGCTTCAGCGTTTCCTCGTTGCGGTAGAAGCCCACCACCGAGACCTTGGCTCCGGGCACCATGTCCAGCACCCCGTCCATCATGCCCAGGCCGGCGCGCAGGATGGGCACCACCGTGACCTTCTTGCCGATAATGCGCTCCACCTCCACCGGGCCGGCCCAGCCCTCCACAGTGCAGGTTTCTGTCTGGAAGTCCTTGGTGGCCTCATAGGTCAGCAGGCGGGCTACCTCGTTGGCCAGGGATCGAAACTGTTTGGTGGAGAGGTCGTCGCGGCGCAGGATTCCCAGCTTGTGACGGACCAGAGGGTGATCGACCACTGTGACGGGCACGGTCGCCTCCTTGCTGGATGGTGTGGCGGGGGGCGCACCGGCCCTGGCCCGCGGAAGCGGCTTGGTTGTAAACGGACCGCCGGGGGTGGTCAAGGCCGCCCCGGAAGTCCGGAGCTGGCGGGCTTTGCCATCTAGTTGGCGGCAGGGTATGATGATAGGTTGGAGAGACGAAACGCATGGTCAACGAAATAGAAGATACCGAGCTCCTCTTCATGGGGGAGGTCCCCCCGGAAGCGGATGGCAGCAGGCTGGACGCCTTTCTCGGCGAGCGGCTGTCCGGTTCCGGTATATCCCGCTCCCGCATCCAGGGCTTCATCCGCCAGGGGCTGGCCCTGGTGGACGGCCGCGACCCCGGCAAGCCCAGGGAGCGGCTGGCCGCCGGGCAGCGTGTGGAACTCTACGGACCGGGCGAGGAGGGGGCGGTGAACCCCTCGTCGGGCGAGTTGAACATCCTCCACAGCGACGAGGACGTGGCCGTGGTCATCAAGCCCGCCGGGTTGACCGTTCATCCGGCGCCCGGCGTGGAAGGGGAGACCCTGGTGGCCAGGCTGGTCCACCACTTCCCCGGCATCGCCTCCCTGGACCCGTCCAGGCCCGGCATCGTGCACCGGCTGGACAAGGACACCTCCGGCCTCATGCTGGTGGCCCTCAACGAGGAGGCCAGGCTGCGGCTGGCCGGGGACTTCGCCGCCAGGCTGGTGGACAAGGTCTATCTCTGTTTGGTGCACGGCGCGCCGGGCGAGGGCAGCGTGGACATGCCCATCGGCCGCGACCCCTCCAACCCCACCCGCATGACCGTGGCCTTTTCCGGCGGGCGCGAGGCGCGCAGCGACTACCGGCCGCTATGGGTTTCCGAGGGCGGGGCCTTCAGCCTGCTGGCGGTCAAGATACACACCGGCCGCACCCACCAGATACGCGTCCACCTCAGCCACTTGGGACATCCGCTGGTGGGCGACCCTCTCTATGGACCGCGCGAGGCGGCCGAGCTGGCCCGCACCCACCCCCGAGTGGCCCGCCTGGCCGCGAGGCAAATGCTCCACGCCGCCTACATCTCATTCCGCCACCCCGGCGACGGGGAGCGAATGGCCTTCTTCGCTCCACCCCCCAAGGATTTCACCCGCCTGCCCCTGCACATGAACCGGAGCGCGCAGCGCGTGGGCGTGGTGGGGCTGCCGGGAAGCGGCAAGTCCGCCCTGTGCGCCATCTGGCGCGAGCGCGGCGTGCCGGTATTCAGCGCGGACGAGTCCGTGGCCCGGCAGTACCTGCCCGGCTCGGACGGCTGGCGGCTGCTGCGCGGGCGCTACGGCGACCGGTTCGTGCCGGAGGAGGACGAGCCGGTGGACCGCGCGGCGCTGTTTCGGGCCATGATGGATGAGCCCGCCCTGCGCCGCGAGGTGGAGGGCATGATTCATCCCCTGGTGCGGCACGACATGGACGGGTTCTTCCGGGAGCACGCGGACGGCCGCATGGCCGTAGCCGAGATTCCACTGCTGTTTGAGGCGGGCTGGGGCGGGAGCATGGACGCCGTGGTCTGCGTGGACGCTCCCGATGGAGAACGCCGCCGCCGGCTCGCGGACCGGGGCGTGCCCCCTGAGCGTGTGGAGGGGCTGGACTCCTGGCAATGGAGCCGGGAGGAGAAGATCGCCGCCTCCTCGGTGGTGGTCTCCAACAGCGCCGGACTGGACGAACTGGACGCCTGCGCGCGCGAGGCCCTGGAGGACCTGCGCCGCTTGCGCGCGGCCCGGGTGCGGGAGTTCGCCGGCTCCCTGGAGCCGCTTTTCCGGGGCCACGGGCTGCCCTTCCTCGAGGAGAAAGGTGCTTGATCCCGCTCAAGGACAGCATCCCCAACGTGCACCGTCCCTGGACGGTCTACGTCCTTCTGGGATGCAACTCCCTCACCTTCCTCTTCGAGCTGCTGCTGCATCCCAAGGCGCGGATGCACTTCATCCAGCTCTTCGGGGTCATCCCGGAACGCTACTTCGGCGGACAGGCCTCCTGGACCGGCGATCCCCTTTTGGACGCCGTGCCCTTCCTGGCGTACATGTTTCTGCACAGCGGCTGGATGCATTTTCTGCTGAACATGTGGGTCTTGTGGATCTTCGCGGACAACGTGGAGGACGTCATGGGCCACGGCCGCTTCGCGGCCTTCTATGTGGCCTGCGGCCTGTTGGCGGTATTCGGCCACATGCTGCTCAACACCCAGTCACAGGTGCCGGTCATCGGCGCCTCCGGGGCCATCGCCGGGGTCATGGGGGCCTATTTCCTCCTTTACCCCCACGGCCGGGTGCTGACCCTCATTCCCATTTTTTTCTTCCCCTACATCGTGGAGCTTCCCGCCGTGCTGTTCCTGGGGCTGTGGTTCGTGCTGCAGTTCCTTTCCGGCATGGCCCAGGGCGCGGGGGGAAGTGGGGCCGGAGTGGCGTTCTGGGCACACGCGGTGGGATTCGTGGCGGGAATGTTGCTTCTCCCCCTGTTCCGAAGGCGTGAGCGGTGTTATTATTGCTATAATAAAGATAGGAAAAGATACGAACGGGAGGCTTCCTGACCCACCCGGGCCGGGTGCCGATGCGCGAATACCGGCGCAAGGGCTTGATTCGGAGCGAGGGGAGGGGTATCCCGATTCTTTCCCAAGCCGACAGGCAAAGCGAGGAGCACCCAATGCTGCAAATCGAGAATCTACACGTCAAAATCGGTGAGACCGAAGTCCTCAAGGGCCTCGATCTGACCATCAAAGACGGCGAGACCTTCATCCTCTTCGGACCCAACGGCTCCGGCAAGACCAGCCTGCTCATGACCCTCATGGGCTTCGCCGGGTACGAAGTCACCAAGGGCAAGATCGTCTACAACGGCGAGGACATCACCTCCATGTCCACGGACGAGCGCGCCAGGCGGGGCATCGGCATGTCCTTCCAGCGCCCGCCCACCATTCATGGTTTGCCCACCCGCAAGCTGGTGCAACTGGCCGCACGCGACCCGGACGCGGACATCGAGGCCTTGGCGGCCAAGGTGAACATGACCCACCTGCTGGACCGCGACGTCAACGCCGGGCTCTCCGGCGGCGAGATCAAGCGCAGCGAGCTGCTTATGCTCATGGCGCAGGACCCCGGCCTGGTGCTCTTCGACGAGCCCGAGTCCGGCGTGGACCTGGAGAACATGGCCCTCATCGGCGGCGCTGTGCGGGAGATGCTCCAGGGCGAGTCCAAGCCCCGCCCGGACAAGACCCTGCAGGAGCTGAAGAAGGCCGAGGCGACTTCCGGCCTGATCATCACCCACACCGGCTACATCCTGGACTACGTCAACGCCGACCGGGGCCAGGTGCTTTACAACGGCGTGCTGTGCTGCGAGGCCCGCCCCCGCGACATTCTGGAGCACATCCGCAATTACGGATACCAGGAATGCGTCCGTTGCCTGGAACAGTCCGTCCCCGCATAAGGAGAGCGCAATGAAGGAAGTCGACCTCAAACAATACGAGTTCACGGGCCACGAATCCGGCCTGCTGCAGGATCTGCGCACCCTCGATGAGGAAGACCGCGAGCAGCTCATCATGAGCGGCGTGGATGTGGAGGAGGCGGGCCGTTCCGGTTCCTTCCTGCACATGGACCACTCCGGCGCCTACTCCAAGAGCCTGCACGAAGGCGTGGAGGTGCTGGACATCAAGGACGCCCTCAAGCTGTACGACGGCCTGCCGGAATACTTCTGGAAGCTGGTGCCCAGGGACAAGGACGAATACACCAAGCAGGCCGACGAGGTGCTGCACGGCGGCTACTTCATCCGCGCCAAGAAGGGCGTCAAGGTGCCCGAACCGGTGCAGTCCTGCCTCTTCATCAAGTCCAACAAGGCCGGGCAGAGCGTCCACAACATTATCATCGTGGAAGAGGACGCCGAACTGCACATCATCACCGGTTGCGCCGTGTCCAAGCACACCCACGACTCGGTGCACATCGGCATCTCCGAGTTCTACGTGAAAAAGGGCGGCAAGCTGACCTTCACCATGGTCCACAACTGGGGCGAAAGCGTCTCCGTGGTGCCCCGCTCCGCGGGTGTTGTGGAGGAGGGCGGCCAGTTCCTGAACAACTACGTGCTGCTCAAACCGGTCAAGTACCTGCAAATGTACCCTTCCATCCGGCTGGCGGGAGCGGACAGCCTGGCCCGCTTCAACTCCGTCATCGTGGCCCCGCACGGGTCGCACCTGGACATGGGCAACCGGGTCGTAATGGACGCCCCGGACACCCGCTGCGAGATCGTCGCCCGTACCATCACCACGGGCGGCCACATCATCAACCGCGGCCACATCCAGGGCAACCACGTTCCCGCCCGGGGCCACCTGGAGTGCAAGGGCCTTATCCTGGGCGAGGGCGTCATCCACGCCATCCCCGAACTGGAAGGCACCGTGGAGGGCGTCGAGCTCTCCCACGAGGCTGCCGTGGGCAAGATCGCCCAGGAGGAGATCGAGTATCTCATGGCCCGGGGCCTGGACGAGGAGGAGGCTACCTCCACCATCGTGCGCGGCTTCCTCAACGTGGACATCATGGGGCTGCCGGACAAGCTCAACGCGGCCATCAACCAGACCATCGAGGAATCCGAAAAGGACATGTTCTAAATACGCCAAGACGCCCCCGGTTGCTTCGTTGCTCCGGAGCGGGCAAACCCTCGCGTACGCCATTGTACAGCGCTGCTCTCTGTATCCGTAAGGGCTCGTTCCTCGCCCAGCGGCTCCAGGGCGTCGGTCTTGCCCGCTCCTCGCGCCTCGCACTCGGGGGCGTCTTGGCGTTTTTCTCGCCTTTCGCAGAGGCCTTCGGCTGCTTCGGTTTACTGCAGCGCCTTGTGCGCTTTTGCAGGGGTTCTTTTTCGCATCGTATAGGTCCGTTTTTCGACAACGGTTTTAAGGGAGCCTCGCCCCTGGCTCGCGGAGGTATCCGGAGATATTCCCGGTAAGTCCTTTTCAGAAGTGCACTGGACTGGGGTGCCGGACTTGTCAGTGAGGAATTCGAGGCCTAGTTTCCCACTTGGAGCCGCGCATGGACGATTTACTCGAAAAACTGAACGCCGAAGCCTGCACTGGACCGAGGCCCGCGGACGACGCGCCCTGCTGAGGCCCGCGTTTCGAGATTCCGCCGGAGGCGGAAGGAGAAGGCGCGGGGCTGCGGCCGTTGCATAGCGTGCGGGGCTGGTTGCGCACGCCGGCGGGGCTGGTTCCCAGGCTGGCCACCGGCGCGGATTGGCGCGGCCGTGTGGAGAATTTGGCCCTGCTGCTGGGGCACAGGCGCGGCACCGCCCGCATCCCGCCCGGGCTGTACGCCGTGGGCCGGCCTGACGCGGACAGCCCGGTGCTGGTGACATGCAACTACCCGCTGACGGCCAACGTCATGCGTCGCCGCCTGGGTGGCGTGGACGCCTGGGTGCTGGTCATCGAGACCCTGGGCGTGAACGTCTGGTGCGCCGCGGGCAAAGGCACCTTCTCCACCGAGGAGGTGGCCGCGCGCATCGCATCCGCGGGCCTGGACAAGGTCGTCTCCCACCGCAAGGTCATCCTGCCGCAGCTGGCCGCGCCCGGAGTGGCCGCGCGCGAGATAAAGCGGCTCACCGGCTTCGAGGCCGTCTTCGGGCCCATCCGCGCCGCCGACCTCCCCGCCTACCTCCAGGCGGGCATGCGGGCCGAGCCGCACATGCGGCGCGAAACCTTCCCCCTGTCCGAGCGGCTGGCCGTGGCCCTGGTGGAAGTCCATAACAACCGCGCCACCTTCCTCTGGGCCCTGCCAATACTGTTTTTGCTGGGCGGCCTCGGCCCGGGCGTCTTCTCCCTCTCCCGCGCCGCCGAGTGAGGCGGCGCGGCCGTCGCGGCTTTCCTGACGGCCTTTTTGGGCGGCAACTTCCTGGTTTCGGCGCTTTTGCCCTGGCTGCCGTTCCGCGCTTTTTCGGCCAAGGGGCTGTTGACCGGCACTGTCATCGGGCTGCTCTGGGCCGTGGGCCTCCAGTCCGGCTGGCCCGCCACCGGGGCGCTGGTGTTCGGATGCGCGGCGGTGGCTTCCTGGTTCGCCATGCACTTCACCGGGTCCACCAGCTTCACCTCGCCATCCGGCGTGGAAAAGGAAATGCGGCGCTACATGCCCGTGCAGGCCGCTTGCCTGCTGGCGGCCCTGGTTCTGTGGATGGTCGCGGCTTTCGGAGGGGGAGCATGAGCGAATTGCGCTATCTGGAAAACGTGGTCAGCCTGGATTTGGACCGCGAGGCGTGCATCGGCTGCGGCATGTGTTTGACCGTCTGTCCGCGCGGAGTCTTTCGCCTGAAGGACGGCAAGGCGGAATACGCCGACCGCGACGCCTGCATCGAATGCGGCGGCTGCGCCCAAAACTGTCCGGTGGAGGCCATCGCGGTCAAGCCGGGCGCGGGCTGCGCCACCCTTATCCTCAACGGCTGGCTGGGCCGTTCCACCAAGGACTGCTGCTGACTGCCCGGACTGGCCCCGCGCGTCCGGCCGTGCTACTGCCGGGCGCATGAGCCGTTACCAGCCTATCCCCAACATTCTGGCCGATTTTCCGGACTGCAACTGCTTCGCCTGCTCGCCCACCCACGAGTGGGGCTTCCGCCTGCGCTTCTTCCACGACACCGATACAGGCGAGGTGGTGTCCACTCTGGACGCGGCCAAGGAGGCCATGGCCGGATTTCCCGGCGTGCTGCACGGCGGCTTCCAGACCATGTTGCTGGACGAAGTCATGTTCTGGGCGGCATTGCACGCCTCGGAGCGGTTCGTGGTCACAGGGTCGCTCAACGTCCGTTTTCGCCGCGCGGTGCGCACCGGCCAGCCCATCGAGTGCCGGGCCAGGGCGGACAAGGTGGGCGCGCGGGTGGTGGCCTGTTCCGGGCGGCTGCTGCAGAACGGCCGGGAAGTCGCCGGAGGGGAGGGCAAGTTCGTCACCCCGGACGAAAAAACCTTCCGCGAATCCCTGGGATTGGACGAGGTGCCCGAGAGCTTTCGCCGCTACCTGCGCTGACTTGCCCACCGGCACAAGGCGGGCTATCCTGCCTCGCCGCGACGGTGGGTGCGCTTTCCCTTGCGTCCAGGGGGCACTTCGCTTACACCTTGCCCACCGCGAATCCGTCCAACCATAACTTTCTGCGACTCCGCCGCCATGCCCAAACGCGACGACATCAAGAAGATCCTCATCATCGGCTCCGGCCCCATCATCATCGGCCAAGCCTGCGAGTTCGACTACTCCGGCGTGCAGGCCGTCAAAGCCCTCAAGGAAGAGGGCTACGAGGTGGTCCTGGTCAACTCCAATCCGGCCACCATCATGACCGATCCGGAACTGGCCGACCGCACCTACGTGGAGCCCATCACCCCCGAGGTGGTCATCAAGATCATCGAGGCAGAGCGGCCCGACGCCCTGCTGCCCACCCTGGGCGGGCAGACCGGCCTGAACACGGCCCTGGCCGTGGCCGAGAGCGGCAAGCTCGAGGAACTGGGCGTGGAGCTCATCGGCGCTTCCCAGGAGGCCATCCGCAAGGCCGAGTCCCGCGAGGAGTTCAGGGACGCCATGCACAGCATCGGCCTGCGCCTGCCCCATTCCGGCTTCGCGCGGAACATGGACGAGGTGCGCCAACTGGGCCGGGAGATCGACTTCCCCGTTATCATCCGCCCGGCCTACACACTGGGCGGCACAGGCGGCGGCGTGGCCTACAACATGGAGGACCTGGAGGAGATAGGCCGGGGCGGCCTGGATGCCTCCATGAAGCACGAGGTCATGGTCGAGGAGTCCATCCTGGGTTGGAAGGAGTACGAACTGGAGGTCATGCGGGACAAAAACGGCTCCTGCGTGATCATCTGCTCCATCGAGAACCTCGACCCCATGGGCGTGCACACCGGCGACTCCATCACCGTGGCCCCGGCGCAGACCCTCACCGACGTCGAGTACCAGGAGATGCGCAACGCGGCCATCGCCATCATGAACGAGATCGGCGTGGACACCGGCGGCTCCAACTGCCAGTTCGCGGTCAACCCGGAGAACGGCGACATGGTGGTCATCGAGATGAACCCCCGCGTCTCCCGTTCCTCCGCCCTGGCTTCCAAAGCCACCGGCTTCCCCATCGCCAAGATCGCAGCCAAGCTGGCCGTGGGCTACACCCTGGACGAGATCCCCAACGACATCACCCGCGAGACCATGGCCTCGTTCGAGCCGACCATCGACTACTGCGTGGTCAAGCTGCCCCGGTTCACTTTCGAGAAGTTCCCCGGGGCCAAGGACGAGCTGACCACGGCCATGCGCAGCGTGGGCGAGACCATGGCCATCGGCCGCACCTTCAAGGAGGCCCTGCAGAAGGGGCTGCGCGGCCTGGAGATCGGGGCCATCGGCCTGGGCAAGGATTTCGCCGAGCCCGACTGCGACATGGAAACCCTGCGCGCCCGCATGCGCCGTCCCCACTCCCGCCGGATCTTCGACATCCGCACGGCCATGCGCTGTGGCCTGAGCCTGGAGGAGATTTTCCGCGACACGGCCGTGGACCCCTGGTTCCTGCGCCAGATCAAGGAAATCGTGGACATGGAGGAGGAGCTGCGGGAGTTTGGCCTGTCCGAGAACCTCTCCCCGGAGAACCCCGCTCTGGCCCCAATGCTGCATAAGGCCAAGGCCAACGGCTTCTCCGACCGCCAGCTGGCCACCCTGTGGAAATGGAACCGCCATGACCTGCGCCGCCTGCGCCAGAAGCTCGGGGTGGAGCCCACCTTCTATCTTGTCGATACCTGCGCGGCCGAGTTCGAGGCCTATACCCCGTACTACTATTCCACCTATGAGTCCGGCCGGGAGATCGATCCCATGGCCGGCCGAAAGGTCATGATCCTGGGCGGCGGGCCCAACCGCATCGGCCAGGGCATCGAGTTCGACTACTGCTGCTGCCACTGCTCCTTCTCTCTGCGGGAGATGGGCGTGGGCTCCATCATGGTCAACTCCAACCCCGAGACCGTGTCCACCGACTACGACACCTCGGACCGCCTCTTCTTCGAGCCCCTGACCTTCGAGGACGTGATGAACATCATCGACCTCGAGCAGCCCGAAGGCGTGGTGGTGCAGTTCGGCGGGCAGACCCCGCTGAATCTGGCCGTGCCGCTCATGCGCGCCGGGGTGCCCATTCTGGGAACATCCCCGGATTCCATCGACCGCGCCGAGGACCGCGAGCGGTTCCAGAGCCTGCTCAACAAGCTGAACCTCAAGCAGCCCGCCAACGGTATCGCCAAGTCCGAGGCCGAGGCAATCCGCATCGCCGGGGACATCGGCTATCCCGTGGTGGTCCGCCCCTCCTACGTGCTGGGCGGCCGGGCCATGATGATCGTCTACGACGACGCCGAGCTGGACAACTACTTCCGCGAGGCCGCCTTCGTCTCGCCCGAGCACCCCATCCTCATCGACAAGTTCCTGGAGAGCGCCATTGAGGTTGACGTGGACGCCTTGTCCGACGGCGAGGACACCTTCGTGGGGGGCATCATGGAGCACATCGAGGAGGCGGGCATCCACTCCGGCGACTCCGCCTGCGTCATCCCCGCCCATACCATCGGCGAGGAGGTCGAGGAGGAGATCAGGCGGCAGACCAAGGCCCTGGCCGTGGAATTGAACGTCGTCGGCCTGATGAACATCCAGTTTGCCGTCAGGGACGGGGAAATCTACATCCTGGAGGTCAACCCCCGCGCCTCCCGCACCGTGCCCTTCGTCTCCAAGGCCACCGGCGTGCCCCTGGCCAAGCTGGCCACCCGGGTCATGCTGGGCGAGAAACTGGCCGAGCTGGACCCCTGGTCCATGCGCAAGACCGGCCACGTCTCGGTCAAGGAGGCGGTATTCCCCTTCAACCGCTTCCCCGGCGTGGATGTGCTCCTCGGCCCCGAGATGCGCTCCACCGGCGAGGTCATGGGCATGGACGACAACTTCGGCCTGGCCTACCTCAAGGCGCAGCACGCCGCGGGGCAGAAGCTGCCCACCTCGGGCACGGTCTTCATTTCGGTCAACGACACCGACAAGGAGGCCGTTCTGGAACCGGCCAGGGTATTCGCCGAGCTTGGCTTCGGCATAACCGCCAGCCGGGGCACGGCGGCGCACCTGCGCAAGCACGGCCTGGAATGCGAGGAAGTCCTCAAGGTCTACGAGGGCAGGCCGCACATCGTGGACGCCATCAAGAACCGCCAGATCGATCTGGTCATCAACACCGTCAGCGGCAAGAAGACCATTCACGACTCCAAGAGCCTGCGCCAGGCGGCCCTGCTGTACGGCATCCCGTACGCCACCACCATCGCCGGGGCGCGGGCCATGGCCCATGCCGTGCGGGCGCGCAGCCACGCCGGACTGGGCGTGCAGTGCCTGCAGGAGTACTACGGAGAGTAGGGCTTGCCGACCCGGCTCGGCCGCCTTACCACAGGGGGGCACCAACCCCTCGGAAGGACGCCATGAGCAAAAAGGAATACTGCGGCCTCTTCGGCATTTACAACCACGAGGAAGCCGCCCGGCTGGCCTATTACGGCCTCTACGCCCAGCAGCACCGCGGGCAGGAGTCCGCGGGCATCGTCACCTGGGACGGCGCGAAGATCCGCGAGCAGAAAGGCATGGGCCTGGTGCCGGATATCTTCACCGAGCGGCACCTGGGCAAGGAGCTCAAGGGGCGCATCGCCGTGGGGCACGTGCGCTACTCCACCACCGGGGCCTCCCTCATCCGCAACGCCCAGCCGTTTCTGGTGCGCATCGGCGACATGCAGTTGGCCATCGCCCACAACGGCAACCTGGTGAACACGCTGGAACTGCGGCGGGAGCTCGAGGCTTCCGGCTCCATCTTCCAGACCACCATGGACTCGGAAATTTTCGTCCACCTCATCGCCCGCAACCTGACCAACGGTGGACTGGAGGAGGCGGTCAAGAAGGCCTGCGCCAAGGTGCGCGGGGCCTACTCCCTGCTCATCCTGGCCAATGACAAGCTCATCGCGGTCAAGGACCCCCACGGCTTTAGGCCCCTGGCCCTGGGTCGGGTGGCCGACGCCTACGTCCTGGCCTCCGAGACCTGCGCCTTCGACCTTCTGGAGGCCGAGTACCTGCGCCCCATCGATCCGGGCGAGATGCTGGTCATCAACGGCAAGTGCGTAGAATCCCACCGCATCGCGGAAAAGGGCGACGTGCGGCAGTGCATCTTCGAGCAGATCTACTTCGCCCGGCCGGATTCCAGGGTATTCGGGGAGGTGGTCTACGACAGCCGCAAGCGCATGGGCCGCGAGCTGGCCCGCGAGGCGGACGTGCAGGGCGATTTCGTCATGCCCTTCCCGGATTCGGGCAACTTCGCCGCCCTGGGCTACTCCCAGGAGTCCGGGCTGCCGCTGGAGCTTTGCATGATCCGCAACCACTACGTGGGCCGGACGTTCATCCAGCCTTCACAGTCGGTGCGCGACTTCTCCACCCGCATCAAGATCAATCCCGTGCGCCCCATGATCAAGGGCAAGCGCATCGTCATTGTGGACGACTCCATCGTGCGCGGCACCACCATCCGCACCCGCGTGAAGAAACTGCGCGAACTGGGCGCGACCGAGGTGCACATGCGCGTTTCCTGTCCGCCCATCCGCTTTCCCTGTTTCTACGGCATCGATTTCTCCTCCAAGGGCGAACTCATCGCGGCCAACAACACTGTCCGCGAGATCGCCCAGTTCTGCGGGCTGGATTCCCTGCATTACCTTACGGTGGACGGGCTGCTGAACACCGTGGAGCACCCGGACAACTATTGCCTGGCCTGCTTCACCGGCGACTACCCCATCGACATCCCCTCCGAGGCGTGCAAGGGCTGCCTGGAGGACGAAGTGGCCCTGTCCTGGTAGGAGGCGCGAAGGTGGACGGCAGCCGAGACTGGACCGCCCTGGGCCGCGAGGTCATCGACATCGAGATCGACGGGTTGCGCCGGGTGCGCGACCGTTTGGGCGAGTCCTTCGCCCGGGCCGTGGAGATGCTGGGCGACTGCCCTGGCCGCGTGGTGGTCACGGGCATCGGCAAGTCCGGGCTGGTGGGGCGCAAGATCGCGGCCACCTTTTCCTCCACCGGAACCCCCGCGACCTTTCTTCACCCCGTGGAGGGCGCCCACGGCGACCTGGGCATGGTCCGCCCGGGCGACGTGGTGCTGGCCATCTCCAACTCCGGCGAAACCGACGAACTCAACGCCATCCTCCCCGCTCTGCGCAGCCTGGGGGCCAATCTGGTGGCCATGACCGGCGGCAACGGCTCCACCTTGGCCTCCATGGCCGACCTGGTGCTGGACTGCGGCGTGGAGCGCGAGGCCTGCCCGCTGGGGCTTGCGCCCACCGCCTCCACCTCCGCCCAACTGGCCGTGGGCGACGCCCTGGCCGTCTGCCTCATCGAACGGGGCCAGTTCGGCGAGGCGGACTTTCAGCGTTGCCACCCGGGCGGGGCGCTGGGCCGCAGGCTGGCCTGCCGGGTGGAGGAGATCATGCAGCGGGAGAACCTGCCGGTGGTCGCTCCCGGCACGCCCGTGACCAGGGCCCTGGAGGTTATGACCTCCGGCGGCCTGGGGTTCGTGGCCGTGGCCGAGGACGGGCGGCTGCGGGGTGTGCTCAGCGACGGCGATGTGCGGCGGCTGGCCTCTTCCGGCCTGCTGGACCCGGCCCGGCCGGTGGACGACGCCATGACCGCCGATCCCAAGGTGCTGCGCGTTGGGCAGTCCGCGGCCCAGGCCATGGACCTCATGGAGTCGCGCCAGATCACCGTGCTGCCCGTGCTGGACGGCGACGGCGGGCTGGCGGGCATGGTCCATCTGCACGACCTGCTGGGCAAGGGACGGTTCAAGTTTGCCGGTTAATCCGGAAGGTTCTTCAGCAGGAGCCACCGCACTCGGCCATTGGCGGGAGGGGTGGCTGTGCGCCGAGAGCGTGCTCCTGGCCGTGGCGGACGCGTTTGCCTGGCGAAGCCCCTTTATCCCCCGCATGGCCACCGCCTTCTGCTCCGGACTTTCCCGCAGCCGGGGTCCGTGCGGCGCGCTCATGGGCGGGGTGCTGGCCGTGAGCTTGGCCCACGGCCGCGACGCGCCCTCCGGCGACCTCATGGCCGCCTACGCTCCGTCCCAGGAGTTGATCGACGGCTTCCGGGACGCCTTTGGGTCCATCGACTGCGCTGAGTTGCTGGGACTGGACCTGTCCACGGACGAGGGCAGGGCGGCCTTTGCCGCCGGAGGCTACCGCGAGTCCCATTGCGCGCGGTTCGTTGCCCTGGCCGCCGCCATGGCAAGCCAGCTGGCCGCCTGGCCCCTGGACCTCGACGGCCAAACAGGCTAGGCCGGGTCTCCCATGGCCGCGACCTACCTCAAACTCATCGGCTCCATGCTCCTGTGGGGAGGCACCTGGGTGGCCGGGCGCTACGTGGCCCCGCAGTTGCCTCCCTTTCCCGCCGCTTTCCTGCGTTTCCTCTTCGCCGGGGTGTTCCTGCTGTTCCTGCTGGGCAGAGTGCAGGGGCGCATCACTCCGCCCACCCGCAAGGAGTGGCTGCCCCTGGTGCTTTTGGGGCTTACAGGCATTTTCGGCTACAACGCCTTTTTCTTTTCCGGCCTGCAGACCGTGGCCGCGGGGCGGGCCGCCCTCATCATCGCCTCCATCCCAGCCTGCATGACCCTGGTGGCCGTCATTTTCATGGGAGAGCGGTTGACCATCTCCAGACTGGCGGGCATCCCCCTCTCCCTGCTCGGGGTATGGGCAATACTCACGGAGTTCGACCCCGGGGTGCTGCTGCGCGGCGGAGTGGGTGAGGGCGAGTTCTTCCTGTTCGGCTGCGTGGCCTGCTGGACCGCCTATTCCCTGCTGGGCAAGAAGTACATGGCGGGTATGAGCCCGCTCTTCGCCGTGGCTTGGTCCTGCCTCGTCGGCGACGCCCTGTTGCTGATTCCGGCCATGGTCCAGGGGCTGCCGTCGCTGGCCGTTGACATGCCCCTGTCCGTGTGGGCCTGCCTAGCCTACCTTGGCGTCATGGCCACGGGACTGGCCTTCGCCTGGTACTATGAGGGCATCAAGGCCATCGGCGCGGGCCGCGCCGGGGTCTTCATCAATCTTGTGCCGGTGACGGCCATCGTCCTGGGGGTGGTGCTGCTGGACGAGCGGATCACCCTCTCCCTGGTGGTGGGCGGGGCCATGGTCATCGGCGGGGTGTGGCTGACCAACCGGCCCGCCCGAAAAAATCTGCGCACGCGCGCGAGGATCTGACATGTCCGCGAGCAATCGCACACGCTGGGATATAGTGGCCGCCTGCATTATCCTGGTTTCCGTGGCCGCCAAGCTATGGGTGGTGGCCACCGGCCAACTGAACCTGGTGCAGGACGAGGCCCAGTACTGGGACTGGACCCGGCAGTTGCAGTGGTCCTACTACTCCAAGGGCCCCCTCATCGCCTGGATCATCCATCTGGGGACCTCCATCTTCGGCGATACCGAGCTCGGCGTGCGCATCGGGGCCATCGTGGGCTCCGGCCTGACCCAGGCGGTCATCTATCTGGGCGTGGCGCGATTGTGGTCCATGCCCCGGACGGCGGTGTGGACCCTGGTCATCGCCAACACCGCGCCCATGTTCATGGCCTCGGGCATCCTCATGACCACGGACAACCCGCTGGTGCTGTGCTGGGCGGGCTCCATCTTCTGCCTGGACGCGGCCACCAGGCCCGAAACCTCCGCCCGGTGGCGCAAGGCCGCCTTCCTGGGCATGGGCGTGCTGGTGGCCTTCGGCATTCTGGCCAAGTACATGATGCTGGCCTTCCCCCCGCTGGCCCTGGCCTACTGCGGCTGGCTGTGGTGGCGGGGCCGACTGCCCGAGGGCTTCTGGAAGCCCTGTCTGCTGGCCCTGGCCGCGGGAACCGCGCTCGGCTTTTTGCCCATCCTCATCTGGAACGCCCAGAACGACTGGGTGGGCTTCCGCCACGTCTCCCACCTGGCGGGCGTGGACAAGGAGAGTTTCTTCCGCCTGGACCGCTTCCCGGATTACTTCGGCTCCCAGGTTGGGCTGATGACACCGTGGTGGTTCATCTTCCTGCTGTGGGGCGGCTGGCGCGCCCTGAAACAGGCCACGGGAAGAGGCGAGGGGCTCCTTCCTGACCGCGACCGCGCCGGGCTGCTGGCCATCTTTTTCTGGCCCATGTGGATATTCTTCATCTTCTGGAGCTTCCACACCAAGATCCAGCCTAACTGGTCAGCGGTCAGCTACGTGGCGGGCATCATGCTCACCGGCTTCCTGTTCGACCGCTTCTTCCACGCCAGCGCGTCCCGCTGGCGCAAGGTCTGGCCCGCCCTGGGGCTGGCCATCTTTCTGATCGCCCACTTCCAGTCCGTTCTGCCCCTGCCCGCCCATCTCAACCCGGCCCACCGGCTCAAGGGCTGGGACGACCTGGGACTGGAGGTGGAGGAGATGCGCCTGACCCGCTTCCCGAACCCGGACAAGGTATTCATCTTCTCCGAGCAGTACGACATGACCTCGGCCCTGGCCTTTTACGTGCCAGGCCAGCCCAGGACCTACTGCGCCTGGATCGACCGCCGCATGAACCAGTACGACATCTGGGCCGGCCCCCAGGACAAGGTGGGCTGGGACGCGGTCTACGTCCGCAAGTACTTCAAGGGCGACACCGACCAGGGGGTGCGCGAGATGTTCGATCGCGTGGAAGGACCCATCCACTTCCAGAGCACCTTCCAGGGCGAATCGGCCAGAAAGTACACCATCTTCCTGTGCTACGATTTCAACGGCCATTGGCCCCAGCAAGAAGGGCAGTACTGACGTTACAGCCATTGGACAATGGGGGTATTCCCCATTGCCCAATGGCTCCGCTCGTCTCCAGGGGGAGCCGTTTGGCGGAGACGGCGGGCGGCCGGATTTGAGTTTGTTCCGCCAAGCCCGGCGAGTCCCATTCCGCAATCGTCTGATTCTCCCCTTTTCATTTCTCCGGGATTTGGCTATCGCTGTGCCCAGCGGCCGGGACCACCCCGTGTCGAGATCGAGCATTCCGCGTTTTTCGGAGCCACCGCACCTTCCGGCGCTTCCACCGGCGAATCTTCCGGCTCCCCATGCGCCGACGACCGTCCCGGCCGCTTTTTTCCGTCCCGATGGCGTCCCTGGACATTGGCTAGTGGACGTTTTACTTTCCACCCGCCGCCCTGGCGGCGGCGGAAAGGGCTTTTTTGGCAAGGATACCGTGCAGGAAAACCCGAGCATCACTCCAGCGAACACCGCCCAGGACCCGCATGTCTGCTCCCGGTGCGCCGACATGGGACGGACCTGCTGCAACCTGACTCCCGGCCAGGAGGAGTTGTGCTTCCCCCTGTCCGGGATCGAGATGGATCGCATCGGCGACTTCACGGGCAGGCGGGGCTGGTTCACCCAGGAACCCAACACCGAGGCCTTCCTCGGATTCATGACCAAGCTTTTTCCCGGCGAGGAACACTTGGTGCGCCGCCTCTTCCACCCCCGCAAAAGCCACTACCGGCTGGCCACGCTGCCGGACGGCAGTTGCAAGATGCTGGGTGAGCACGGCTGCCGCCTTCCCCGCGAGGCCCGTCCCTACTACTGCCGCCTTTTTCCCCTGTGGTTCTCCGGCGAATCGCCCATGGCGCTGGCCGGCAACTGCCTCGCGGTCAGCGAATCGCGGGGCACTGCCGCCCTGCTGCGGAGCATGGACATGAGCCGCCGCACCGCACGCGACCTCTTCTCCAGGCTGCGCATGGCCTGGGGGCTGCCGCCGGAAAAAGGCATGGAAAACGTTACCATCCGCTTAAAGCAAGACTGATATGAAACGCTTTCTCATCGGCGCGGCCATCGCGCTCTCCATTTTGCTCCTGGTGGGCCTCGGTTCGGCCGTTGGCCTGTACTTCTGGGCCTCGCAGGACCTGCCCAACATCAAGCGCATCGAGGACTACAAGCCGCCGCTTGTGACCACCGTGCGTACCGAGGAGGACGAGGTCCTGGGCCACTTCTACCGCGAAAAGCGCTGGCTGGTCACTCTGGATCAGATTCCCGAATACCTGCCCAAGGCCTTTCTGGCGGCCGAGGACGCGGCCTTCTACGAGCACGAGGGCGTGGACCTGCAGGCCATCTTCCGGGCGGCCATGCGCAACATGGCCGCGGGCGAGATCAAGCAGGGCGGCTCCACCATCACCCAGCAGGTCATCAAGCGGCTGCTGCTCACGCCGGAGCGTAGCTACAAGCGCAAGCTCAAGGAGGCCATCCTGGCCTACCGGCTGGAACGCTTTCTGAGCAAGGACGACATCCTGACCATCTACCTCAACCAAATCTACCTGGGAGCCGGGGCCTACGGCGTGGAAGCCGCGGCCCGCATCTACTTCGGCACCCACGTGGAGGAGTTGAGCCTGGCCCAGTCCGCCATGCTGGCGGGCCTGCCCCAGTTGCCCAGCCGCTACAACCCTTACCGCCACTGGGACGCGGCCAAGCGGCGGCAGGACTACGTGCTGGGGCAGATGCTGGACAAGGGCTGGATCAGCCAGGAGCAGTACAATGAGGCCCAGGCCGAGGAAATCGTCCTCGACAGCATGCCCGACCCCTCCTGGGGCGACGGCGCGTATTATCTCGAGGAAGTACGCCGCTGGCTCATCGACCGCTTCGGCGAGGACACGGTGTACGAGGGCGGCCTGCGCGTGACCGTGGCCTGCGACCTGGAGCACCAGAAGGCGGCAGAGGAATCACTGCGCGACGGCCTGGTGGCTTCGACCCACCGCCGGGGCTGGAAGGGGCCGATCGACCATCTCGAGCCCGAGGGGTACGGCGACTTCCTCACCGGGGAGAAGGCTCCGGATGAGTTGCCCGAGAAGGGGGACTGGCTGCAAGTTCTGGTAACAAGCGTGGACAAGTCCGGGGCAAAAGCCGATTTCGGCAACGCCACGGCGGCCATCTCCGTGGAGAGCATGCACTGGTGCCGCGAACCCAACCTGGACAAGGCCACCGACGAGGTCCCGGCCATCAAGGACGCCCGCAAGGTGGTCGAGCCCGGCGACGTGATCTGGGCCGAGGTGGTCGCTCCGCCCGAGGAGGAGGGCGGCCTCTGGAAGCTGGACATCCAGCAGAAACCCGAGGTGCAGGGCGCGCTGGTCTCCGTGGAGCCAGGGAGCGGCAAGATTCTGGCCCTGGTGGGCGGCTACAGCTTCGCCGAGTCGCAGTTCAACCGGGCCACCCAGGCCGAGCGCCAGCCCGGATCCGCCTTCAAGCCCATCGTCTATTCCGCCGCCCTGGACAACGGCTTCACCCCCGCCTCCATCCTGCTTGACGCGCCCATCGTCTACACGGACTACGAAACGGACGAGACCTGGAAGCCGGAGAACTTCGAGGAAGTCTTCCACGGCCCCACGCTCCTGCGTACGGCCCTGGTCAAGTCGCGCAACCTGGTGACCATCCGGGTGGCCCAGAAGTTGGGCATCGACACCATCATCAAGCGCGCCAAGACCCTGGGGCTGGAGTCCGACTTCAAGCACAACCTCTCCGTGGCCCTCGGCTCCTCAGAGGTCACGCTGCTCAATCTCTCCCAGGCCTACACCACCTTCGCTCGGGGCGGCACCTACGTGAAGCCCAGGGCCGTGCTGGAAGTGAAGAGCGCCTGGGGAGAGGAACTTTACACCAGCGAGAAGGAGGTCGAGGAGGCCATCAGCCCCCAGACAGCCTACATCATGGCCTCCCTCATGCAGGACGTGGTGAAGTACGGTACAGGCTGGCGCGCCAAGCAGCTCAAGCGCCCGGTGGCGGGCAAGACCGGCACTACCAACGAGGAGCGGGACGCCTGGTTCATGGGCTACACGCCCTACCTGCTCTCCGGGGTTTACGTGGGCTTCGACGACCACCGGCCCATGGGCAAGTGGGAGACCGGCTCCCGGGCGGCTTCCTCCATCTGGGCGGATTACCGTCTGAAAATCGAGGGCGACTACGAGCCCAGGGACTTCCCTCAGCCCGACGGCGTGACCATGGTCCGCATCGACGCCGAAAACGGCCTCTTGGCCGGGACACAAACCCAGGAGCAGTTCTTCCTGCCCTTCAAGTCGGGCACCGAGCCCACCGAGGTCTCCACGGGCGGCTCCTCCATGGAGAGCGCCAAGTCCAAGGGCGAGGATCTGCTCAAACAGGTGTTCTAGAATGCGCACCAGACGCGGCGACGCCGACCCCTTCATCACCAAGGACGGCTCCGAGGTGCGCGAGTTAATGCATCCCGCGCGCCATGAGGGACCGGCCAACCATAGCCTGGCCGAGGCCGTGGTGCCGCCCGGCGTGAAAACGGCTGTGCACCGCCATCCCAAGAGCGAAGAGTTTTACCACGTCATCCGGGGCCGCGGGGTGATGCTGCTGGGCGGGGAGCGGTTCGACATCGCGCCCGGCGACACGGTCTGCATTTCCCCCGGCGTGCGGCACGGCCTGGAGAATCCCCATTCCGAGGAACTGGCCGTACTGTGCTGCTGCTCGCCGGCCTACGACCACCAAGATACCCTGCTGGAGGACTGACATGCCCATCGTGCTCGTGGAAACCACCTTTCCCATGGACCGGACCGCCCGGGAGGATTTCGCCCTGGGTCTTTCCAGCCGCTGCGCCGAGTGGCTGGGCAAGCCCGAGTCCTCGGTTATGGTCCGAGTGCGCTGCGAGGACTCCATGAGCTTCGGTGGCTCCATGGAGCCTTGCGCCTTTGTGGAGTTCAAGTCGGTTGGGCTGGCGGAAGAGGACTGCCCGGAACTGAGCGCCAAGCTGTGCGACTTCGTGGGCGAGGCCTGCGAAACCTCTCGGGACAGAATCTATGTGGAGTTCAAGGATTTGCGGCGTGGTTACGTGGGTGCCAGGGGCACCACCCTGGCGGGCTGACGGAGTTTCTCGCCTCGGGCCGCCCGCTGCGTACCGGGCGGCCCGAGGCGAAGCGGCTCAGGCCAGGGAGGATTCCTTGCTCGGAGGCGGTTTTCCGGCCCACTCCGTTGGCGACTCGCTGAAGTTTTTTTGGGCCTCGTAAAAGCCCAGATCAAAGGCTTCCAGGTTGAGGTCGATGATCTTGGCCGGAAGATTCTCGCGCAGGGCCCACCGCATGGTCTCTGGCTCGGCCCAGGGCAGCATGTGGGTCAGCGCGCCCAGAACCACCACGTTCATGGCCTGGGGCACCTTGATGTGCTCGCGGGTGAGTTCCGTGAAGGGCAGCCCCACATAGACGTTGGAGGGGGGCTGGGCAACCAGTCCGGTGTCCAGCACAAGCACGCCGCCCGTCTTCAGGTAGCGGTAGTAGGCGTAGCAGGCCTCCTGGGACAGGGCCACCAGCAGGTCCAGGCTTTCGGTCTTGGGGTAGCTGATGGGGTTGGAGCTGACCACCAGGTCGCAGCGAGAGGCCCCGCCGCGCGCCTCCGGGCCGTAGCTCTGGGTCTGGGTGACGTAGTAGCCGTGGCCCAGGGCCAGCCCGTGGCCCAGGATGCGGCCCAGGGTCAGGATGCCTTGCCCGCCGGTTCCGGAAAGCCGGATCTCGAAGCGGTCGATCTTCTTCTGGTCGCTTGTCACGAGGACTCTCCCTGGGTTTCCCCGTTCTCTTGGCACAGCTTGGCGCGCAGTTCGCCGTACATCTCCTCAAGACCCGGAGTGTCGTTCTCCACAAAAGTGCCGATGGGGAACTTATCTTCCCGGTCGGCAGCGGAGAGTTTTTTCCACTTGCCAAGGGTGACGGCGTTCTCCTTGAGCCAGCGGTACATGTCCACCGGCGACTTGAAGCGGTTCTTGCGGCCGTACTGAGTGTGGCAGGGGGTCATGGCCTCCACCAGGTTGAAGCCGGGCCGCGAGATGGCCGTGCGCAGCAGCTTGTCCAGCATGGTCACCTGGAAGACGGTGCCCCGGTAGACGCCGTTGGCCCCGGCCGCGGAGGCCAGTTCCACCAGGTCGAAGGACTTCTCCATCTGCCCGAAGGGGGAGGTCTGGGTGGTGGCCCCCATGGGCGTGGTGGAGGAGCACTGCCCGCCGGTCATGCCGTAGATGTTGTTGTTGAGCACCAGGGCCGTGACGCCGATGTTGCGGCGGGCGGAGTGAATGAGGTGGTTGCCGCCGATGGAGAAGGCGTCGCCGTCGCCCATGATGGTGATGACCTTGAGCTTGGGATTGGCCATCTTGATGCCGGTGGCCACGGTCAGGGCGCGGCCGTGGGTGGTGTGCACGGTGTTGAAGTCCACGTAGGCGGCGATGCGTCCGGAGCAGCCGATGCCCGCCACGATGCAGACCTCGTCCTTGGAGAGGTCCAGGGCGTGGATGGAGCGGATGAGGGAGCCCAGCACGATGCCGTGGCCGCAGCCGGGGCAGAAGACGTGCGGGAACTTCTTGGAGTGGCGGAGATAGTGGTGGATGAGTTCGGTGATGTCGGACATGGATTACCCCTGGGTGATGGCCTTCTGTATCTGCGAGGGGGTGATGATCTGCCCGTCCACGCGGTTGATGGTCCGCACCGAGGTCTGGCAGGAGGCCACCCGCTTCACCTCGCGCGACATCTGCCCCATGTTCATCTCTGGCACGATGAGCTTGGAGCAGCGGCGCGCCAGCTTGTCCACATGCGGCTTGGGGAAGGGGAAGAGCGTCTTGAGGGTGAGCAGCCCCGCCTTATAGCCCTGCTCGCGGGCCTGGTCCACGGCCAGCTTGGCGGCGCGTGCCACCGAGCCGTAGGCGATGACGCCGATCTCGGCATCCTCGGTGCGGTGCTCGTCCACCAGCATGATGTCGGGGAAGAACTGGTCGATCTTGCGGAACAGCCGCTCCATGAGGGCGTTGACCTCGGCGGGCTTCTGGGTGGGAAAGCCCATGAGGTCGTGGGTCAGCCCGGTGACATGCTGGCGGTAGCCCGAGCCGATGGGCGGCATGGGCGAGACCCCGCGCATGGTGTCCTCGTAGGGCTTGTACCACTCCGGCGGCATGGAGGGCAGGCCGCGGTTGAAAATCTGGAAGGAGCCCGTGGGCGGGATGTCGATGCGCTCGCGGGTGTGGGCGGTGATCTCGTCCAGCAGGAGGATGACCGGGGTGCGGTACTTCTCTGCGAAGTTGAAGGCGGTGACGGTCATTTCCAGGCACTCGGGCACGTCGGAGGCGGAGAGGACGATGATGGGGTGGTCGCCGTGGGTGCCCCAGCGGGCCTGCTGCACATCGCCCTGGGCCGGGCAGGTGGGTAGGCCGGTGGAGGGGCCGCCGCGCATGACGTTGACCACCACCAGCGGCGTCTCGGCCATGCAGGCCAGACCCAGGTTTTCCTGCATCAGGGAAAAACCCGGCCCGGAGGTGGCGGTCATGGCCTTGCGCCCGGCCAGGGAGGCGCCGACGATGGCCCCCATGGAGGCGATTTCGTCCTCCATCTGGATGAATACCCCGTCGCGGGTGGCGGGTATGCGGGAGGCCATGCACTCCATGATCTCCGAGGAGGGGGTGATGGGATAGCCGGCGTAGAAGCTGCAGCCCGCGATGAGCGCGCCTTCAACCACGGCCTCATTGCCCAGGGCGAAGAGGGATCGCTGGGTGTCCTGGGGTGCGGTCATCTAGCTTTCCTCCTCGAGCTGCTCTTCCTCGAGCTGCTCCACAAGCCGCTTGCGGCGGCCGGCCGGCTTGACCACGATGGCGAAGTCCGGGCAGTGCCGTTCGCAGAAGCCGCAGTTGACGCATTCCTCGGGCTTGGCCACGCGGGCCTTGCCCTCTTCGGAGAGTTCCAGCACCTGCTGCGGGCAGAAAGCCAGGCAGATGCCGCACCCTTTGCACCAGTCGGGGTAGATGTGGTGGACGGTCTGTCCCTTGGTCTGTTTCTTGGCGGTCATGGCGTCCATTTGGTTTCGCCGTCGGCCAGGGGCCTTCGGGCGGTGGTCCGGCGTTGGGGTTGGAAGCCTAGCCAAGACGTAACGCAAAGGCAACAGAATCCCTGCCCGGGGAATGTGGATGGCGGAGACTAATCACCCCGGCTGATCCAGATGAAGCTGCCCATGCGGCCGCAGGTCTTTTCCCGGCGGTAGGAGAAGAACATCTCCGGCAGGGAATGGGTGCACAGGTCCAGGCCGTGGATGTTTTCCGGCCGCACACCCGCCTCCCGCAACTGGGCCCTGGTCATGCGCCACAGGTCAACGGTTTGCGTTTCGGGGCTGTAGAAGGGGCGCGCCTCATCGGAAAAGGCGCTCTCGAAGTCGTCGAAAAAGGCCGCGTCCGGGCCCAGGGAGGGGCCGCGCACGGCCACCAGGTCGGCCGGGTCCAGCCCGTAGTGGGTGCAGAAGGATTCCACGCCCACGGCCGGGAAGTTCTGGGCGTTGCCCCGCCAGCCAACGTGCAGGGCGGCCACGTGGCGGCCGTCCTTGTGAGCCAGCATCACCGGCTGGCAGTCGGCGGTCTTGATGACAAGGGCCTGCCCGGGTTCGGCCGTGGCCAGCCCGTCGGCCTCGATGTGCCCGGCTTCCTCCATCTCGCCGCCCGGAGGGTCGAAGAGCATGTCCACGCCGTGCACCTGCTTCAGTTCCACCCAGTCGGTGAAGTCCAGGGTTTGTTGCAGGTCGCGGCGGTTGGCCAGGACACGCTCGGGGTCGTCGCCCACGTCCAGGGAGATGTTGGCCTTGTCGTACGGGTCGGCGCTGAAGCCGCCCAGCCGGGTGCCGAACACGCAGCGCACTCCCTCCACAAAGGGGAAGGCGAAGGGCAGGGCCAGGGGGCGGGTGATGAACTTCATGACTATCCCACCTCGATGGTTTCCGATTCGGTGATGATCAGGTGCACGGGCTGGTCCCACTCCTCCCTGGGCAGCGAGTCCACCACCTGGAAGCCGTAGGCCAGTCCCACGCGCAGGGTCCGGGCCATGCCGGGCCGGACCAGAAGGCGGTCGTAGTAGCCCCCGCCCATGCCCAGCCGGGAGCCGTCGCGGCCGAAGGCCACTCCGGGGATGAAGGTCACCGCCGGAGAGGCGTCCTCCAGGGCGCGGCAGGCCTCGGGGTCTGGCTCGGGAATGGAGAAGCGGCCGGGCGTGATCTCTTCGAAGCAGGAGGCGCAGGCCAGATCCAGTTCGCCTGGGTCGTCCGGGCGGCAACGGGGCAGGAGAACCCGCCGCTGTTGCCGCCATAACTCCTCCACCAGGGCCAGGGTGCGCACCTCGCCGCGCACGGCCATGTACAACAGCGCCTCGGCCGCCTCCCGAAAGGCGCCCAGCCGCATGGCCCGGGCCTGGATTTCATCCGAGAGGTCGTCCGCGCGCCCCGGGGGCAGGCCGTCGCGGCGCTCCAGCATCTCCCGGCGAAGAATGTCTTTGTCCGGTTGTTCCAGTGCCATAGGCAAGCGATTCTATCAGCTTCTTCCAATCGGTCAAAGGCGGCCGGGGTTTGGCAACGCGGCGGCTTGTGCTATCCACTGGAAAGCGCCCGCGCGGGCGCGGCCAAACAAGGAGAGGGACATGCATTTCATAGGCATAGGCGACATCCACGGCCATCCGGGCAACCTGGAGCGGATACCGGAACTGGCCACCGCGGAAGGGGTCATCGTCAGCGGCGACCTGAGCAACCACGGCGGGCGCAAGGAGGCCGAAGCCATTCTGGAAACCATCAAGCGGCACACCCCGCGTGTGCTGGCCCAGATCGGCAACATGGACACCACCGCCGCCTCGGCCTACTTGGAGGAGGCGAGGGTGGACCTGCACCGCAAGGGCATGGAGCTTGCCCCGGGCGTGGGCGTCATGGGCGTGGGCTTCTCCTCGCCAACTCCCTTCGACACCCCCAGCGAGGTGCCGGACGACACCCTGGGCAAGTGGCTGGAGGAGGCCTACCAGCAGGTGGCCCGGTACCCGTCCTTCCTGCTGGTCAGCCATACCCCGCCCAAAGACACGGCCTGCGACCAAGTGGGCGGCGGCGCGCACGTGGGAAGCCCGGCCGTGCGGGAGTTCATCCGCAACCGCAAGCCCGCGGCCTGCCTCACCGGCCACATCCATGAGTCCGTGGCCGAGGACACGCTGTACGAGACCAGGCTGGTCAATCCCGGCATGCTGGGCTCGGGCGGCTATGCCCTCATCACCGTGGAGGGTGGCAAGGTGGACATCCAGCTCAGGCGGATCGCGTCGTGATCATCCATTCGTGGAACGTCAACGGCTTCCGGGCCTGCGTGCGCAAGGGGTTCTGGGACTGGTTCGCCTACCGGGCGGGGGACGTGGTCTGCTTGCAGGAGATCAAGGCCACGCCGGACCAGCTCGACGGCGACCACCAGCCGCCGGAAGGCTGGGAGGTGGTCTGGAATCCCGCCAGGGTGAAGAAGGGCTACTCAGGCACCGCCTGTTTCCTGCACCCGGGCGCGGCCGAGGCGCACATCGGCTCGCCCGCCCCCCAGTTCCAGGGCGAGGGGAGGCTCATCCGGCTGGAGTTCCCGGCCTTCCACCTGCTGGCCTGCTACTTTCCCAACGGCGGCATGAGCGACGAGCGACTGCGATTCAAGCTGGACTACTACGAGGCCTTCCTCGCCCTGGCCACGGAGTTGCGCCGTGACAAGCCGGTGGTCATTTGTGGGGACATCAACACCGCCCACCAGGACATCGACCTCAAGAACCCGGACCGCAACCGCGACAAGTCCGGCTTCATGGACATCGAACGGGCCTGGCTGGACCGGCTGGCGGAGGCGGGCTGGCATGACGCTTTCCGCCTGTTCCACCCGGACGAGGGCGGCTGGTACACGTGGTGGGACTACCGTTTCAAGGCGCGCGAACGCAACGCGGGCTGGCGCATCGACGCCTTTTACGTGCCCGGGGAGCTGCGGGACAAGGTTCTCGACTGCTGGATCGAGAACGACGTCCACGGCTCGGACCACTGCCCCATCGGCCTGAAGCTGGACCTCTAGCCGGCCATAGGCATATGGGGGGCCACCGTCCTAGTCCGAGACCGGGTCGGCCAGCAGGGCCCCGGACTTGGGATCCTTGTGCCCGCCGGACGGCCAGTGGACCCGGATGAGGCTGCCCGAGGGGGCGTCTGTCCGGCCCAGGCGTACAAGCGTCAGTCCCCGTTCGGTGCAGGCGTACCTCGCCTGCCCGGACGTGGTGGAAATGGACTGGGAGACCACCCGCGCCAGATCCGTGCGCTCGGGAACCTCTTCGCCGAGGAAGAGGTAGCTCAGGGCGGCCTCCTCCTTGCCCAGGCCGGCGGCCTTGCCCAGCGAGGCCAGAAAAGGCGGCGGGTTCTGGGTGAAGGTGAAGTGGCACCAGGGTTTGCCGTGCTCGCCGGGCATGGGGCATTCCACCGTGTGGGGGCAGGGCGATGAGGGGTACAGCCCGGATTCGATGAGCGCCGTCCGCAGGGAGGTCAACCCCTGCACCGCCTGCCGCGTGCCCGGCTCGACGAGCAGCAGCCTTCCCCCTTTGGCCAGGGGGCGCCGCAACGACTGCACCGCCTGCTCCACGGGAGAAGCCGCCTTGCCGCCCTTTTGGCGCGTGAGTTCGTTGAGGGTGTTGGCGGCCATGACCAGGTTCGCCTTGACACGTGGCGGCCGGGCGAAGGGGGCCTGCACCGTCTCGATTTTCCAGGGCGTGTCCCCGGCCAGGGCTCGGAACAGGTCGGCTCCGGTCTTAAGGCTCTTGCCAGCCCGGTCCAGGCACAGCCAGCGCAGCCTTTTGCCGCGCAGGTCCGGCCGGGCCAGCCACATGGCCTGGACAGCGGTCAGCGGTCCCGCACCCAGGTCCAGAATGGTGGAACCCTCCTCCAGGTTCAGGTCCAGTCCGCCGAAGAGCCGTCCCAGCCGGATGAGGTTCCAGGGCAGGAAATAGTGGACGTAGGCGGCCAGTTCCGCCGGGCGGCCCATGTAGTCCGTGGCGAAGCTCTTACCTCGCTGGCTGGTCAGGGCGCGGGAGAGGTCCCGCACATGCCGGGGCAGGCCGCCCCGGTGGCGCGGCGGCAGGGGAGCGCCGCGCTGGATGACTTTGTCGTAGGCGCAGAGGGTCCGCCAGGATTCCTCGGGTAGCGGGGGGAACGGGGGCTTACCAATGGGCAAAGCGCATGGCCTCCATGAAACGTTTTTCGTAATCCGCGTGGGAAATGCCTTCCACCACGCGCAGTGTCGAGGCCAGTTTTCGGGCGCGGTCCAGGGCGGACGGGTCGCAGGCCAGCAACTCCGCCCCGCGCAGGGCGGCGTTGCCCACGGCTTGGAAGTCGCCCGATGCGTCCCGTGGAATGAAGCCCAACTCGACCAGGTCGCCGGGCTGGACGTGTTCGCCCAGGGCTCCGGCCAAGTGTACGCCTCGCAGGCCGCGGGGATGCAGGTCCGCCGCCTTCAGCAGGTCGTCCAAGGCCAGGCGGCAGGCGGCGCGAACTTTCAGCAGTTCCTCCACGTCCGCCGCAGGAATCCGCAGACCGCCGACCGGCGCGTGGTCCTCCGCCACCAGCCTGGCGGCCAGGGGCGAGGCGTTCGGAGTGAAGCGGCCGGTGGAGTCCACCGCGCCCTGCCGCCGCAGTTCGGCCAGCAAAGAGAGGTAGCCGGTGCCGGACAGTCCCGACGGCTCGCCGCCATCCAGCACCTCCGGCCGGATGCCCGCCGGGCCGCCGCGCACAGTGGCCGCGCCCCCCGGGTCCACCCGCACTCGTGTCACCGCTCCCGGCCCGGCCAGCATGCCCCTGGACAGCCCAACGCCTTCCAGGGCCGGGCCCAAAGGGACGCTGGCCGCCAGGACGGAGCCGTCCTCCAGCATGAGCAGGAACTCGCCGTTGGTGCCCATGTCCAGCAACAGGTAGGGCCGCTCGGGGCGTTGGGCCTCTTCCAGGTGCAGCAAACCAGCCAGGGCGTCGGAGCCGATGAACGGGCCGGGCAGAGGCGGGATGAGGACTGGAGGCAGGCCGTGGCCAACCTCCACAGTCTCGCCGCCGGAATAAACCAGGTGGTAGGGGGCCTCGGCCAGGGGAACGGGGTCCAGTCCCAGGGCCAGATAGGTCATGGCCGGGTTGGCAGCCAGCACCAGCAGTTTCGACTCTCCTCCGACAGCCTCGTGGAGAGCCGCCAGCCGCTCCATCACCCGCGAGGCCAGACGTTCTCCGTGTCCCGCCCGCGCCAGGGCCAGGCGGGACATGACCTCCCCGCCCGCGCCGAGTTGCGGGTTGGGCTCGCTTCCCTCGGCCAGCACGCGGCTCCCGGCCAGGGCGCTCCAGCAGAGGGAGGTGGTGCCCAGGTCCACGGCCAGGGCGTCGGCCGGTTCGGGCAGGGGGCGCAATTTCGGTGGCGCGGTGGTGAAATCGTTCAGCATCTCCACCTCGCCCGCTCCGGCGGGGTGGCGGCAGGCCAGGCGCACTCCCCGGTCCAATTCCGCTTGGGAGAGGATGTCCCGTTCGTCTCCGACGGGTTCAGGCGGGGCGGCGAGGAAGCGGGCCCGGCAGCGGCCGCATCGGCCCAACCCGCCGCAGATGCCGCCTCCGGGGCGCACCCCGGCCAGGAACAGGGCCTGCGTCAGGCTGGTTTCCGGGGATGGCTGCAGGTCCAGAAGGCGGCCGCCGGGCAGGTGGATGCGGAGTGTCTCGACCATGGATGCGGCATGATGCGGCCCGGACGGCTTTTTTGCAAGCCGGGGGTGTTCTCTGTGTTCGCGGGGGGTTGACGATCGCTGCCGGAACCTTAGAGGAAGGGGGAACAAAAACGTACTTCAACGGGAGTTCGACATGGAATTCGAAGAAAGGTTCTGCCCCCATTGCGGGGATAAGCTGTGCGAGTGGGAAGCTCCGCCGGAGACCTGGTGGGGAATCATCCTGGTGTGCAACAACAACGAGTGCTCCTACTTCAAGGGCTCCCCGGACGAGATCGCCGGGAAACGGGACGACTCCAACCTGGGCACTCGCTACGCCGAGGATCCAAAGAACGATTACAAGGCGTTCAACCTGCTTTCCTGGTGCCCTACCTGCTAGGAAGCGGCCAGGCATCGCTCCAGGCCCCGAAAGGGGCCTTTTTTATTGTATCCGTCCGGCGAAACGTGGCATGCCCGAGAGGCGCCGTCATTTCGGCGGCCAACGACGTGAAGGGTGTGGAATGTTCATTACGCGAAAGAGCGGGTTGAAGGCCCGCGAGAGAGCGGAGCGGGAAGGCGTCAACGAGGCCCCCGGCAAGTACGCCAAGGATTGGAAGCTTGAACTGCTCGCCCTGTTGGGATTTTGCGCCTCCGGAGTCATTTTCGTTATTGCGGGGTTGCGCAGCGGCGACATGCTGACCGTGTTCGGGAGCGTTGTCTGGATCGTGGCCTGCGTCTGCTGGATGGTGCCCTACCGCAAGTATTTCTAGATATTTCAAAGTTTTGGACAGGCAGCGGGGCAGATTGCCGCGTCCCACGCTCCGCTCGTTCGCGACCCTTCCCCGCGCATCCCTCCCGGGACCGGCGGAAATTGACAACCATTCCCCCCGCCCCATACTTGTGGGGAAAGGCACGTCCACCCCGCGGGAGCGCAAGTGAACACGATCTTTATGGGCAACCTCGTCATCCTGGTTGTTGTGGCGCTGGTTGCCCTGGCCGCCATTTTCTATCTGCTGAGCGTCTCCGACTTCATGGGGCGGGCGCTGACCGCGCTTTTGCAGCGGTTCCGGCACCAGCACGGCGGGGGAGGCACCGTGGTGGACCGCTCCCGCAAACTGGTGCAGCACTTCCATCAGCAGGACCGCCAACGCCGGGATGCCGCCCGGGACGACGAGGAGATTGTGGACGCCGAAATCGTCACCGCCTCGAACGCCACCGGGACCTCGGGATTGGGCGAGCTTCCGCCCGGAGCCGAACCCGGGCTGACCCCGGTGGAATTGGAAGGCGAGCGCTACGGATTCATTTCGCCTTCGGGGGAACTCCGCATCGAGCCGCGTTTCGATTACGCCGAGCCCTTTTACGAGGGGCTGGCCGTGGTGTCCATTGACGGCGAGTTCGGCTTCATCGACCACGGCGGGGAGTGGGGTGTACCGCCGCGCTTCGAGGACGCGGGCTCCTTTTCCTCCGGGCTCGCTCCGGTGATGCTGGGAGGCGGCTACGGGTATATCGACCGCTCGGGCGCTCTGGTCATCCAACCCGCTTTCGAGGACGCCAGGGGGTTCAGCCAGGGGTTGGCCGCGGTGCTCAAGGACGGGCTGTATGGCTACATCGACCGCCAGGGAAATATGGTCATCGAGCCGCGCTTCGACTACGCCGGGCGGTTCCGCGAGGGCGTGGCCCCGGTGTTGGCAGACGGCCGCTGCGCCTACGTCAGCCTGCTCGGCGACACCGACAGGCTGCCCCCCAACGAGTGCGGAAAGGATTTCTCCGAAGCCCTGGCCCCGGTGGCCTGGGGCGGCCGTTACGGCTATGTATCGCCCAACGGCAAGCTTATCATCCAGCCCTCCTTCGACTCTGCCGAGCCTTTCTCCGACGGCGCGGCCCTGGTCTCCGTGGACGGAATGTACGGTTTCATCGACCTCTCGGGGGAATGGCTCATCGAACCGCGATTTCCCCAGGCGGGCCCGTTTTCCGAGGGGCTGGCCCCGGCCAGGGAAGGGGAACTGTTCGGGTTCGTCGACCGCCAGGGGGAGTGGGTCGTGGAACCGGCCTGGAGAGAGGCGCATTCCTTTTCCAACGGGCTGGCCCGAATTCGTCGCCAGGGGCTGTACGGCTTCATCGATTCCACCGGGCGGGAGGTCATACCGCCCTCGCTGGAAAACGCCGAGGATTTTCGCAGAGGCGTGGCCCTGGTACGCGACGCGGGCAGGCGCTGCTACATCGACACCGCCGGGGAGTGTCTTTACGCCTTGCCGGAGGACGGGGAACGGGTCCGGGCATGAAGCCCGGGCGGGGACTGGAGGTCAGATGGTCGGGATGGAGCCGGAGTCCTTGGCCGCCTGCAGACCGCTTTCCGCGTCCAGCACCGGCCGCAACTGATCAACCATGGCCTTGAATTCGTCCATGCGCTCCGCGTCCACCTCGGTGGCGGAAGGCGTGGTCACGTTGGCGGGGTTGATGTACTTGCCGTACTTCTTCATGCGGAAGTCCAGGTGGGGGCCGGTGGAGAGGCCGGTGGAGCCGACGTAGCCGATGACCTCCCCCTGGCGCACTTTCGCTCCTTTGCGGATGCCCCGCGCGAATCCCTTGAGGTGCAGGTAGTAGGTCTTGTAGACGCTGCCGTGGCGTATTTTGACCATATTGCCCGCGGCGTTGTCGTAGCCCGCGTAGGAGACGGTGCCGTCGCCCACGGCTTTGACCGGCGTACCGCGCGGGGCGGCGTAGTCGATGGCCGGGTGGGCGCGGTAGACTTTCTTGATGGGGTGCAGCCTGCGCCAGGTGAAGCCGGAACTGATGCGGGAGAAGTGCAGCGGGGCCTTGAGGAAGGCCTTGCGCAGGGATTTTCCTTGGGTGTCGAAGAAGCTCTCCCGTCCGTCCTCCTCCTCGAAGCGGAATCCGTAGTGGGTGTGCCCCTGGCTGGTGAAGGCCGCGGCCACCACCCTCCCGTAGCCGGTGAACTCACCCTCCAGGTAGCGTTTCTCCACGATGACGGAAAACTGGTCGTCCGGGCGAATGTCGCGCACGAAGTCGATGTCCCAGGCGAACATGTCGGACAGCAGGAAGGCCAGGCCCGGCTGCTCGTCCATGGTGGAGACGGTCTGGAAGAGGCTCTGCTTGATGGTCCCGCGCAGAACCACCGTGTTGACATCGTAGGGGATGGGCTCGCGGCTGACCTTGGTCTCCCCGTCCACTTTTTCGATGACCAGTCGTTCGTCCGCGTCGATATCGTACTGGAACTTGCGGAACGATTCGCCCGCGCATTCGATGCGGTAGTCGTGCCCGGCGCTGATGCGGCGCAGGGAAAAGACATCGTCGCATTTGTCGGCCAATTGGATGAGCTCGGCCTGGCCGAACCATTCACCGAGCAGTTTCGTGGCCGTGTCGCCGGACCTGACCACGTCTTCGGTGACTTGTACGGGAGGAGGCGCGGGGTGCCGGGGTTCCTGTCGCTTGGTGGACAAGTTGGTCTTTTCGGATGTCTGGTCCTGTGATTCGGTCCACGCATGCTGGTTCGCTGTTGCGTTGCGCAACGAGCCCGTGGCGTCCGCCTGGTTCGTGTCCGTCGTGGCGGATGTGGATGGAAGGAACTGGCTTACAAGGAAGAAACCGCCGCAGAGGCAGGCGGTAATCAGGAAAATACGGAAGGCGGCACGAGTGACAGACCCCCGATTGCCCTTTCCGTAGTTCACGTATGCATTGCGTCGCAGGCGCATGGTGTATTGATGCTTTTCCAGCGGTTTGGTCTTGCGTGTGGAAACAGTCTGCAAGAGCGCTACACCATGTGGCCGCCGCTGTCCATGCGGCGTTCCCGAAAAAAATACGCCTCGCCGGTTTTTCTCCCTAAAGGGTTTTCCGAAACGGCCGATGGAAGGGGTACGAGGAAACCCGGTCCACAAGGACAGGTGGACCGCAATGGCGCGTAGGGAAACGCGCCGCAACCCGATTCAAGGAGGAACACATGTCACTGGTCATCAACCACAACCTCATGGCCCAGAACGCGGCCCGCAACCTGCAGACCTCGTACAGCAACCTGGGCACCTCGGTGGAGCGCCTCTCCTCCGGCCTGCGCATCAACTCCGCATCCGACGACGCCGCCGGGCTGGCCATTCGCGAGCTCATGCGCGCGGACATCGCCTCGCTCAACCAGGGCGTGCGCAACGCCCAGGACGCTGTCTCCATGATCCAGACCGCGGACGGCGCGCTGCAGATCATCGACGAAAAGCTCATCCGCATGAAGGAACTGGCCACCCAGGCCTCCACCGGCACCTACAACTCGGACCAGCGGCTGATCATCGACTCCGAGTACCAGGCCATGGCCTCGGAAATCACCCGTATCGCCAGCGCCACCGACTTCAACGGCATCCACCTGCTCAACGGCAACCTCTCCGGCGACTTCACCGGCGCCGGGCTGGTTTCTTCGGGCGAAATGAAGGTCCACTTCGGCGCGGGCAACGACTCGGCCGAGGACTACTACTACGTGCGCATCGGCGACTCCACCGCTTCCGCCCTGGGCGTGGGCATCGGGGCTGGTCCGGACGCCGCGGGCGCCTCCATCTCCACCCAGGAGCTGGCCCAGGCCTCGCTGAACGCCCTCAACGACGCCATCATCTCCAAGGACAAGATCCGCGCCAACCTCGGTTCCCTGCAGAACCGCCTGGAGAACACCATCACCAACCTCCAGGTGCAGGCCGAGAACCTGCAGGCTTCCGAATCGCGCATCTCCGACGTGGACGTGGCCACCGAGATGACCGAGTTCGTTCGCCAGCAGATCCTGTCCCAGTCCGCCACCGCCATGCTGTCCCAGGCCAACAGCCTGCCGCGTATGGCCACCCAGCTGCTCGGCTAACTCCGGCAGCCGCACACAGGCCGCACATGGCAAGGCCCCCCGGAGACGGGGGGCCTTTTTTGTGGATTCTCGCCATCCGTGAGGAAGTCGCGGATTGGTTTACTTCACGATGCGTTCGCGCTTGCGTCTGCTCGAATCCTGGCTGAGGAAAACGCCGGCAAAGACGAGGACCGAGGCCAGCATTTGCTGTCCGGTGAAGGTCTCCCCCAGAAGCAGCCAGCCAAGCACCACGGCCGTTACGGGGATGAGGTTGATAAAGACCGATGACTGGTTGGCCGTAACGCGGCTGACGCCGAGGTTGTAAAGCCCGTAGGCCCCGATGGAGACCACCACGCCCAGGTAGAAGAGGCACGCCGTGGGAATGGCAGGGAAAACCTGGGGCACAGGCACACCCGGCAGAGCCAGGAAAGGAGTGAAGAAAACCGCGCCCGCGAAGGCCTGTACAGCGGTGAGGAACCAGGAATTGTACTTGGCCGTCAGCTTCTTGGCTGAAATGACGTAGCCGGTGGCGCAACACATGGCCGCGAACTCCAGCAGATTTCCCAGGGCGGGGTTGGGAGCGTGCTCCGTATCCACCGCCGCAGCCGAGAGCCAGACAACGCCGGAGATGGACAGGGCGAAGCCGAACAAGGTGCGGGGGGACGTCCGCTCTCCCAGCACGAACCGCGCGGCCACCGCCACAAGCAGCGGCAGGATGGCGGTGATCATGCCAGCCTGGGATGCGGTGGTGTAGGAGATGGCGTATCCCTCGAAGATGAAATACAGGCAGGGTTCGAACAGGGCCATACCCAGGATGGCCGGGACGTCGCGGCGCTCGATTTTGGGAGGGCGGATGCGCGGCCACAGCAGCAGAAAGACCGCCGAGGCGATGACAAGCCTGGCAAGGATGACAACCATGGGGTGAAAGGCATCCATGGCTGTCTTCAGCGCGATGAAGGAACTGCCCCACAAGAGGACGGCCGCGAGCAGAGGGAAGGTGGCGGTGAGGGTTTTTTGCATGGCGAAAAAAAACGCCGGCCCAAAGGCCGGCGCGTTGTCTCCTTGTTCGTCGGCCTGGGACGCTACATGTCCGGGATGGAGCTTTCCTTGTGGGTAACGGTTCGGGCGAAAAAGTCCTTGGGCCAGTATAGCGGGGATGGCGTCCCGGAGAGCAGTTCCAGCTTGGTTTCCTCGTCCAGTTCCAACTCGTTGTGGATAAAGGAGGTGTAGACGCCCGCGCCGGTGATGTCGCCGATGAGGGCGCAGCCGACCAGTTTGCCATCCTTGAATATCAGCTTGCGGTAGACCTCGGCCTCCTCGTCCTTGTGGACGTGGACCTCGCAGCCGTCCTCCCCGCGCGGGTCGGTCAGGCCCACGGAAATGGTGGGCAGGCCAAAGAGGGTGATGGAGTTCATGGTCAGCCCGCCGGGGTAGGAGTCCTCGGCCCCGGCCATGTTGATACCGGCGTTGATGCCCTGGTTGTAGGCGCTGGGCCAGATGGGCGAGACTTCCTCCTGGCCGCTCTGCATGTCCCGGGCCTGGGCCACGTCGCCCGCTGCGAAGATGTCCGGGTCGGAAGTGCGCATGAAGTCGTCGCAAAGGATGCCCTTGGCCACTTTCAGTCCGGCATCGCTGGCCAAGTCTGTCCTCGGCGAGACGCCCATGGCCAGAATAACGCAGTCCGCCGGGATTTCGCCCTTGTTGATGCGCACGGCCCGGGCGTTGCCGGATTCGTCCGGCAGGATTTTCTCCGGTGTGGCGCCGTCGAAAAATTTGAGCCCCTTGGCTTCCAGGTGGGCGCGCACGACGGCCCCGGCCTCCTCGTCGAAGTAGGCGCGCATGACGCGGGATCGGACCACTAGGGTGGTGTCCAGGCCCAGCGTGACCAGGGCCTCGGCGGCCTTGACCGCGATGAGCCCCGCGCCCACAACCACGTACTTGCGGGCGGTCTTGACCACCTCGCGCAGGACGTCGGCATCGGCCCAGGTGGTGAAGGAAAGCACGTTGCCCGCGTCCAGGCCGGGCAGTTCCGGCCGCATGGGCGCTCCGCCCGTGGCCAGCAACAGCTTGTCGTAGGGGAAGCCGCGGCCGCAGGCGGTGGTCACGGTCTTGGCCTGGCGATCAATGGATGCCACCTCGCATCCCAACTCCACCCGCACGCTGTTCTCTTCGTAGAAGGAGTCCGGGCGCAGGGGCATGGCCTTTTCGTCCACCTTGCCCGCCAAGTAATAGGTGATGAGGGGGCGGCCGTAGGTGGCCTTGTTTTCGTCGCTGACCACCAGGATGTCGCCCTTGGGGTCCTGCTTGCGAATACCTTCGATGGCCCCGATGGAGGCCACGCCGTTGCCGATTATGACGTAGTTCATGGACTTCTCCCTGCGATGTGGAAACAATCTGCTTACCCAATGAAAAGCCGGGCTGTCCACCCCCCGGCGGCGGAGCCATTGACAGGCGCGGGACTTGCCGTACATTGCCCTTCGACAAATCAGACAAAGGACGCGACATGAGCGACAAGCCCAGCGAAAAAGACAAACCCCGCCACTTCATCCGGGAAATCATCGACGCGGACCTCGCCTCGGGCAAGCACGACCACGTGCACACCCGCTTTCCGCCCGAGCCCAACGGCTACCTGCACATCGGCCACGCCAAGTCCATTTGCCTTAATTTCGGCATGGCCGAGGAGTACGGCGGCAAGTGCAATCTGCGCTTCGACGACACCAACCCCCTCAAGGAGGAGGTGGAGTACGTCGATTCCATCAAGGAGGACGTGCGCTGGCTGGGCTACGACTGGAACGGCCGCGAGTTCTACGCCTCGGACTACTTCGAGCAACTGTACCAGTACGCGGAGAAGCTCATCGAGCTGGGCAAGGCGTACGTGGATTCCCAAAGCGCCGAGGAAATCCGGGCCAAGCGGGGAACCCTGACCGAGCCGGGCGAGAATAGCCCCCACCGCGAACGGAGCGTGGAGGAGAACCTGGACCTCTTCCGGCGCATGCGGGCCGGTGAGTTCGGTAACGGGGAGCACGTGCTGCGGGCCAAGATCGACATGGCCCACCCCAACGTCATCATGCGCGACCCCACCCTCTACCGCATCCGTCACACCGCGCACCACCGCACCGGCGACGCCTGGTGCATCTACCCCATGTACGACTACACCCACTGCCTCTCGGACTCCATCGAGGGCATTACCCATTCCCTGTGTACCCTGGAGTTCGAAAACAACCGGGAGCTGTACGACTGGGTGCTGGACGCCCTCGGGGTCTACCATCCCAGGCAGTACGAGTTCGCCCGGCTGAACATCACCCACACCGTGCTCTCCAAGCGCAAGCTCATCCAGCTTGTCCAGGACGGCGTGGTGGAAAGCTGGGATGACCCGCGCATGCCCACCATCTCCGGCATCCGCCGCCGGGGCTACACTCCGGAGTCCATCCGCGACTTCGCCGAGCGCATCGGCGTGGCCAAGCGCAACAACCTGGTGGAGTTCGCCCTGCTGGAGCACTGCCTGCGCGAGGACCTCAACCACCGGGCCGCCCGCATGATGGGCGTCATGCGGCCGCTGAAGCTGACCATCACCAACTACCCCGAGGACGGGGAGGAGTGGTTCGAGTTCCCCTACCACCCGGAGCATGACATGGGCTCGCGCAAGCTGCCCTTCACCCGGGAGCTGTGGATCGAGCGCAACGACTTCATGGAGGAGCCGCCGCGCAAGTTTTTCCGTCTGGCTCCCGGCAAGGAGGTGCGCCTTCGCTACGCCTACTACGTGACCTGCACCGAGGTGGTGAAGGACGAGTCCGGCGAGGTGATGGAGGTGAAGTGCGAGTACGATCCCCACACCCGGGGCGGCTGGAGCGAGGACGGGCGCAAGGTGAAGGGCACCCTGCACTGGCTCTCGGCCAAGTATGCCAAGCCCGCGGAAATCCGCCTCTACGAGCACCTCATCGACGAGCCCGACCCGGCCAAGGTGAAGAGCGGCGAGGAACTGCACCAGTTCCTCAACCCCAATTCCCTGGAAATCGTGCAGGGATACGTGGAGCCGGAATTGGCCGAGGCCGAGCCGGAGAACCGCTGCCAGTTCGAGCGCAACGGCTACTTCTGCGCCGACCGCAAGCTGCACAAGCCAGGGGAGAGGCCGGTTTACAACCGCACCGCCACCCTGCGCGACACCTGGGCCAAGATCGCCAAGCAGCAGAAGAAGTAGATCGGCGGGCGAAAGCCCGCTAGACGCTCCATATCCAGCCCTCGCGCCGGGCCGCATCAATCTGGTGCGACCCGGGCGCGACGGCCCGTCCCAGCAGAAAGTCCTTTCCCGCCAGCAGGCAGAGCAGGGCGTCGGCCACATGGTCCGAGGCCAGGGCGGCCTCGTATGTGGCCTTTGGCAACTCCATCTCCTCGGCCAGCCATTCCAGCAGCTTTTCACGGACATCCGCCTTGCGCTTGTCTCCGGCGGGGGCGTCGGGCCGCGTTGCCAGCACCCCCGCCGGATAGACCTCGACGGACATGGACTCAGCCAGCGGACCGGATTGCAGGGGCAGGGGGATGGCCTGTCCGGTCCGTTCGCGCAGGTCCTCCAGCAGGGCCAGGGCGGAGCGGGCGGTGCGGGCGATGAAGTTGGCCCCCACCTCCAGCGGCCGCTTGCCCAACCTGGTTCGTAGCTCACGGTCGGTGAGGCGGGAAAAGAGATGGTCGGGGTCGCCGGGCAGGGCGTCACCGGCGAGGTGGGTGGACAGGGATTCCGCCAGCGGCGCGGGCCAGCCCAGGGGAGCGTCCAGGCAGAGGAGCAAGGGAGGGTGGCTGACCAGCCAGTCCGCAAGCTGGTCGGCTATTTGTTCACGGCTTTGGCCTGGCAGGGCCTCCAGCACAACCAGCCGTTCTCCATCCAGCCGGGCCAGGGCCAACCCCACCCGGCGCGGGTCCGTGGCGCAGTCAACGCCCGCCAACCACGTGGTCAAGCCGCTTTCATCTCCATAGCCGCGCCCATGATCTGACCGGCCCAGGCCGAGGCCTCGGCGTGGATTCCGGCCGCCTGCTCCCTGGAAAGACCGTGTTCCTCAAGCTTGCGCAGGGCGCTGGGCCAATCCCCATGCTCCAGGGATTCAATCAGGTCCAGATGGGAGCGTAACCGGCATTCCCTGCCAAGCAGGGCTTCCCGCACCTGTTCCTCCAGGGGCATGGTTTCGACAAGTTCCTCCATGGAGCGGCCGAGCAGGGCATCCAGCCTGGAGAGCATGCCCAGCAGGAACATGGTGTCCGGCCGTGTTTCCGGGCGCCCCAGGGTCTCGGCCAAGCGTTCCAGGAAACGTGCCCGCAGCAGGGCGGTGAAAGCCAATTCCTCCGCCTTGGTGGAGGGGGCGACGTCGGAGATGATGACCACCATAAGCCATTTGCGCAGGGCCCGGTAGCCCAGCAGGGTGATGGCGTGCTGGATGGAGCGCACCTCGCTCCGCAGGCCGAAATGGGCGGAGTTGAGGTGCTGCAGCAGGCGGTAGCTCAGGGATATGTCACCGGAGATGATCTCGCCGAGCCGCTGGGTGTCGTAGTCCTTGCCGGTGAATTCCTGGAGCAGTTGGAACTTGGCCGTGGCTCCGGCGGACACCTTGCGGCCAGGGATGATCTCCGGCCTTGAGAAATGGAACCCCTGGAAGAGGGTGAAGCCGAGTTTCCTGGCGTGGTCCAGTGTTCGGGCGTCCTCGACCTTCTCCGCCAGCAGGGGGCGGCCGTACGGGGCCAGGCGTCCAGCCAGCCGCCCTATTTCTTCCGTGCTCAAGCCCAGCACATCCACCTTGATCAAGTCGGCGTAAGGCAGCAGGGGGTGCGCCGATTCCTGGCCCGTGTAGTCGTCCAGCGCCACGGCGTACCCGGTCTTTTGCAGCTCTTCCAAAGCCGTGAGGATGTCGGGGGTCGGAGGCACGTCCTCCAGGATCTCCACCACGTAGTGCTCCTTGGGCAGGGCGTAGGCCGCGCCTTCCAGCAACATGCGCTCGGTGAAGTTGATGAGAACCTTTCGCCCGGCGGCGATGGAGGGCAGGGCGGCATCGAACCCGTCCGCGATGACCCGGGCTGTGGCCGTATCCGGGTCCGGCAGTTGAGCCGCGACCGCGTCCCCGCAGTGGCGGTAGAGCAGCTCATAGCCCCAGATTCGCTCGTCCAGATCGAATATGGGCTGCCGGGCCACGAAAACCGGCTCGTAGTTTATTTCGGCGTCGTGTTCCGCAGTCATCCAGGCTCCCCCTCCCAAGGCCCAGATTAGGCGAAAGAAAGACCGGGGTCGAGCGGTCGGCTCGGCTCCGGCCGTGCAAAAGGCTCAGGCCGGTGGCGCGTAGTCGGCGATTCCGGCGGCCGGGCGGTCGGGAACGGCGTACAGTTCGTTGCCGTGGGCGTCGTTGATGACCAGCAGGGGAAAGTCCTCCACGGTCAGTTCGCGGATGGCTTCCGGCCCCAGTTCCTCGAAGGCGATGACCTTGGCTTCCTTGATGCGCTGGGAAAGCAGCGCCCCGGCCCCGCCGGTGGCCCCGAAATAGACCGCTGTGTGGTCCCTCAGAGCCTGCTTGACTTCATCGGACCGTTTGCCCTTGCCCACGGTGGCCTTCAGCCCCAGGCTGTGCAGCCGGAAGGCGTAGGTGTCCATGCGGTAGGAGGTGGTGGGCCCGGCCGAGCCGATGGGGCGCCCCTCGGGAGCCGGGGAGGGGCCGACGTAGTAGACCACCGCGCCCTGGAGTTCGAAGGGCAGCTTGTCGCCTTTGTCCAGCAGGTCGATGAGCCGCTTGTGGGCGGCGTCGCGGGCTGTGTAGATGGTGCCGGTCAGCTTGACCACGTCTCCGGCGCGGAGCTGGGCCAGGTTTTCGTCGGTCAGCGGGGTGGTCAGGGAGTATTCGGCCATTAGATGACGACCTCCTCGTGGCGGGCGGAGTGGCACTGGATGTTCACGGCCAGCGGCAGGGAGGCTATGTGGCAGGGGTGCATGGAAATCTTCACCCCCAGGGCCGTGGTCTTGCCGCCCAGCCCCATGGGGCCGATGCCCAGGGCGTTGATGGCCTCCAGCAGCTCCTCTTCCTTGGCTTGCAGATCGGGGTCGGGATTGGCGTCGTCCAGCTTGCGCAGCAGGGCCTTCTTGGCCAGCGTCGGAGCCAACTCGAAGGTACCGCCGATGCCCACGCCCACGACGATGGGCGGGCAGGGGTTGGGTCCGGCCTCGGCCACGCGGTTGACCACGAACTTCTTGATGCCCTCCCATCCCTGGGCCGGGGCCAGCATGGTCACGCGGCTCATGTTTTCGCTGCCGCCGCCCTTGGCCATGAAGCCGATCTTGAGTTTGTCGCCCGGCACCAGGTCGATGTGCACGATGGCCGGAGTATTGTCTCCGGTGTTGGCCCGGGTGAGCGGGTGGCAGGCGGACTTGCGCAGAAAGCCTTCCTCGTAGCCCTTGATGACGCCCTGGTTGATCGCCTCGCGCAGGGTCATGCCCTTCACCCGGACGTTCTCGCCCATCTCCACGAAAAAGACGGCCAAGCCGGTGTCCTGGCACAGGGGCAGGCCGCTCTCCGCGGCCAGGTCGCAGTTTTCCAGCAGTTGCCGGAAGATTTCCTTGGCGGCTTCGGATTCCTCGGCCGCGGCCGCCTCCTCGAACTTGCGGCGCACGTCCCTGGGCAGGTTACGGTTGGCGCTGACGCACATGGCCGCCACCCGGTCGATGATTGTCTGGGCGTCTATCTCGCGCATGGCCCCTCCTAGTTGCGCCGGAAGATGTTCTTCAGCGCGGTGATGCCCATCTTGCGGCGCAGGAAGCCGAGCTGGTTCTGCAGGGGCAGGCCCTTGGGACAGACGTCCTCGCAGGCCAGAAGGCCCATGCAGCCGAAGATGCCCTCGTCGTTGCCGATGATCTCGAAGTAGTCGCGGTCGGTGCGCTCGTCGCGCGGGTCCACCACGAACCGCGCCACCCGGTTGAGGGCGGCCGCGCCCATGAAGTCGTCGCGCAGCCGCGCCGTGCCGCAGGCCGAGACGCAGCAGCCGCACTCGATGCAGCGCTCCAACTCGTAGATGTCCTCGGCCACGGCGTTGTCCATGCGTTCTTCTAGCTGGCCGGGGTCGAAGACCTTTTTAGTGTGAATCCAGGACTCGGTCTTCTGGTACATTTCGCGGAACCAGACCCCGGTATCCACCGAGAGGTCGCCGATGAGCTTGTACACCGGCAGGGGCAGGAGGGTGATGTCAGTGTCCATGTCCGCGGTTTTGGTCTGGCAGGCCAGGCCGGGGCGGCCGTTGACGACCATGGCGCAGGAGCCGCAGATGCCCGCGCGGCAGCAGAAGTCGAACTGCAGGGAGGGGTCCTGCTCCTCGCGCAGCATGTTCAGCGCGA
Organism: Desulfohalovibrio reitneri; assembly: GCF_000711295.1. NCBI lineage: Bacteria > Pseudomonadati > Thermodesulfobacteriota > Desulfovibrionia > Desulfovibrionales > Desulfovibrionaceae > Desulfohalovibrio > Desulfohalovibrio reitneri. Next base: position 595,307 of record NZ_JOMJ01000003.1, read on the forward strand.
TGAACAGGGTCATGTTCTCGGCCTCCTCCAGCACGAATTCCTGCATGTGCGGCCGGGAGTCGGGATCCTGGGGATTGTAGCGGAAGATATTGAATTTGAGCAGTCGCGCCATGATGTCCTCCTATTTGGGCTCGTCGGCCTTGATGATCTTGCCGCCGCCGTAGCCGCGGTCGCCGGGAGGAATCTCGAAGACGTAGGTGGCGGGCTCGTAGCGCAGTTCGGGTACGTCCGCTCCCTCCTTCCAGTAGGCCAGGGTGCGGTTCAGCCAGTCTCGGTCGTTGCGCTCTGGATGGTCCTCGCGGGTGTGGGAGCCGCGCGATTCGGTGCGGGCCAGGGCGGCGGAGGCGATGCACTGGGCCAGCCGCACCTGTCCGCGGATCTTTAGGGCCGCGGCCAGCTCCGGGTTGGCCCCGCGCCCGTTGGAGCGCAGTCCCACGCGTCCGGCGCGCTCGTAGACTTCCTTGAGGGTGTCCACGGCCTGCTGCAGCCCCTCGCCGGTGCGGAATACGAAGCAGCCGTCCATGAGGGCGTCCTGCATGGCCGAGCGCACCTTGTAGACGCTCTCGGAGCCGTTGCGGCAGGAGGCCAGCGCCTTGATGCGATCCTCCTGGGCGGCCACGGCGTCGCTGACCAGGGAGGTCCTGAAGCTCACGTCGTGCCCCTGGAGGAACTCGGCCACCTTGCGGCCCACAATGCCCCCGGCCACCACGGTTTCGGCCAGGGAGTTGCCGCCCAGGCGGTTGAAGCCGTGCATGTCCCAGCAGGCGGCCTCGCCAGCGGAGAAGAGGCCCTTCAGCCCGTAGGCAGCGCCGTCGCGGTCCGTGCGGATGCCGGCCATGGTGTAGTGCTGGGTGGGACGCACCGGGATGAGCTGGGTGCGGGGGTCGATGCCCAGGAAGTGATGGCAGATTTCGTCCACCTCGCGCAGCTTGGTGGAGATGTGCTGATCGCCCAGGTGGCGGATGTCCAGCCAGAGGTGCTGGCCGTAGGGACTCTCCACACCCTTGCCCTGGCGCATGTGGTGGGTCATCCAGCGGGAGACCACGTCGCGGGAGGCCAATTCCGCCTTATCCGGCTCGTAGATGTGCATGAACCGCTCCTCGTTCTTGTCGAGGAGGGTGCCGCCGTCGCCCCGGCATCCCTCGGTGACCAGGATGTCCGTGGGCACGATGCCGGTGGGGTGGAACTGGATGGCCTCGGGGTTGCCCAGGGGGACCTGGCCGGTGTCCATGGCGATGATGTGGCCGCCGCCGTCGCAGATGACCGCATTGGTGGTGGCCTTGTAGATGCGGCCGAAGCCGCCGGTGCAGATGGCCGTGGCGCGGGCGATGTAGGCCTGCAGCTCGCCCGTGCGCAGGCAGCGGACGATGGCGCCGTAGCATGTCTCTCCGTCGTGGATGAGGGCGATGGCCTCGGAGCGGTCGCGCACGTCGATGCCCAGTTCCGCGCAGCGGTTGTCCATGGTGCACATCACCGCGTGGCCCGTGCCGTCCGAGGTGTAGCAGGTGCGCCACTTGGCTGTGCCGCCGAAGGAGCGGGCGGTGATGAGCCCTTCCTTCTCCGGCTCTTCATACTTCTCAAATTTCTCGCCGCCCTTGTAGAAGAAGGACTTGCCCGGCACCACGCGGTTCCAGGGCACGCCCCAGTGAGCCAGCCTGCGCATCTCGATGGGCGCGGTGTCGGCGAAGAGGCGGGCCACTTCCTGATCGCAGCCCCAGTCCGAGCCCTTGACCGTGTCCTGGAAGTGGACGTCCGGGCAGTCGTCCTTGCCCATGGCGCAGTTGCCCAGGGCCGCCTGCATGCCGCCCTGGGCGGCGGAGGAGTGCGAGCGGCGGGCGGGCACGATGGACAGTACGGTCACGGCCGCCCCGGTCTCGGCCGCCTCCACGGCGATGCGTTCGCCGGCCAAACCGGCGCCGATGACGAGCAGATCGGAGTAGAATGTCTGCATGCGGTCTCCCCTAGGCGGTCAAGGTCAGGAAGCGGATGAGGGCCAGCAGGCCGATGGCGATGAACAGCAGGATGAGGATGCCCTCGGCCTTCTTGGCCGCGGCGCGGTTGTCCGAGCGGATGAAGCCCCACTTGACCCCGAGGCGGTAGAGGCCGATGGAGACGTGCAGTTCCACCATGGGCAGCAGCACCAGGTAGAAGACCAGCCAGAAGCCGCCCTGGATGCGTTCGGCGGATTTGGTCGCGGTGATGGGCAGGTCGGTGAGCACCACCCACATGTGGATGGCGCCCATGATAAGGATGACCATGGCCGAGACAACCTGCACCAGCCACAGCCAAGTGTCGCGGTGGCGCAGCATGCGGGCATGGCGTATGATGGTGGTCTGCCCCTCGGCGCGGAAGGGGATTTTGCGCGCCGCCAGGACGAAGTGGAAGAGGAGCAGGAGGAAGATCAGCGGGCCGCCGACTTGGGCCATGTAGGTGGACTCGAAGAACTCGGCGATGGCGTTCATCACCGAAGGTCCGATGACCACCGAGGCCACCAGTATGAGATGGCACCACATGAACAGCACCAGGGCCGCTCCGGAGAGCATCTGCAGCCAGTCCAGGTAGGCGTCCCGGCGGGTGGGCCTGGCCACGTGCATGGTCGTGTCCACGGACATGCTTCCTCCACTCGGTTGGAAAAGAAAAGGGCCGTAGGGGCCCGGAAAGTCGCGGAGGGACGAAGCGGCGTCTCGCTACCGCCCCTGGGCGCGAAGCACGGCGATATTGAGGATTTCCAGGGAATTTGTCAATTGTGACGCCTTGGACGCGACACTCTCCCCCGTTACTCGGAAGGATTTGGATGCGCATTGAAGACCTGGGGCTGATCTCCTACGCCGACGCCCTGGCCAGGCAAAAGGAACGGCTGGCCGAAGTGGAGGCCGGAGGCGAGGAGACCCTGTTTCTGCTGGAGCACCAGCCGGTGATCACATTCGGCCGCCACGGCGGGGAGGAGTTTCTGCACCTGCCCGAACCGGTGCTGCGGCAGCGCGGGGTGGAAGTGGCCAAGTCGGAGCGGGGCGGCAAGGTGACCTGTCATTTTCCGGGGCAGGTTGTGGCCTATCCCATCTTTCGCGTGGCCCGCAGGCCGGGCGGATTGCGGGCGGTGTTCGATGGTCTGGAGGATGCCGCTGTGGCCGCCCTGGCGGACGCGGGGGTTGCCGCGCACCGCAGGGATGGCTATCCGGGTGTCTGGACGGAACGCGGCAAGATCGCCTCGGTGGGGCTGGCGGTCAAACGCTGGATCACCTACCACGGCCTGGCCCTCAACGTGGGGCCGGGCTTGTCGCTGTTCGAAGCCATCACCCTCTGCGGCCTGCCCGACGCCACGGCCACCTCGGTGGCTTTGGAGCGCGGGGACGAGGCCGTGACCACGGACAAGATGAAGGAACTGCTCGGTGAGCGAATCAGAGGACATTTTACGGATTCCGCCCTGGCTGCGGGTCAAACTCCCGCAAAGTAGGTGCAAGGGCGGCACGCGCGACCTGCTGGCCGACCTGAACCTGAACACGGTCTGCCAGGGGGCCAAGTGCCCCAACCTGTTCGAGTGCTTCGGCAAGGGTGTGGCCACCTTCCTCATCCTGGGCCGCAACTGCACCCGCGACTGCCGCTTCTGCAACATCTCGCCGGGCGCGCCCCAGCCAGTGGAGCCGGACGAGCCCGAGCGCGTGGCCGAGGCCGCCAGGCGGCTGGAACTGTCCCACGTCGTTGTCACCTCCGTGACCCGCGACGACTTGGCCGACGGCGGCGCGGGCCATTTCGCGGCCACCCTGCGGGCCATCCGCCAGGCGCTGCCCCGGGCCACCACCGAGGTGCTCATCCCGGACTTCAAGGGCGAGGAGGGGGACCTGCGGACCGTGCTGGGCGCCAGGCCCGACGTGCTCAATCACAACCTGGAGACGGCCCGCGCCCTGTCCCCGAAAATCCGCCCCCAGGCGGACTACGCCCGCAGCCTGGAGCTTTTGCGCCGCTCCAAGGCGATAGCCCCGGACACCCCGGTCAAATCCGGCCTCATGGTGGGCTTGGGCGAGACGGATGAGCAGGTGCGCGAGACCATGCGCGACCTGGCCGGGGCGGGCTGCGACATCGTCACCGTGGGCCAGTACATGCGCCCCAGCCTCCAGCATCCCCCGGTCAAGCGCTACGTCCACCCGGACGTCTTTGAAGAGTACGCCCGCTACGGCGAGAGCCTGGGCATCCCCCACACCTTCGCCGCCCCCCTGGTGCGGTCCAGCTACAACGCGGAAATGTTCGCCCGGGCCGGAAAGGAAGCATGACACAGGCCGAACCCTGCGCCATGTGCGGGCGGGGGGCGCCCACCACGCGGCATCATCTGATACCGCGCAAGCTGCATAAGCGGTTGAAGAAGAAAGGGGTGGAGGAGGAGCGGCTGCAAGAGACCGTGCCGCTCTGCCGGGCCTGCCACTCCACGGTGCACCAGACCTTTTCCGAAAAGGAACTGGCCGGGGAGTACAATACTCTGGAGGCCATTCTGTCGGACGAACGGGTGGCCAAGTGGAGGGACTGGCTCGCGGGCAAGCCGGACGGCTTCAAGCCCAAGCTGCGGGGGTGGAAGGCGGCGAGCGGGCGCTAGGCTTTCGCCTCGTTCTCTTCCATTTCCCCGTTTTCCCCTGCCTCTTCCAATTCCTCTTCAAGGGGCGTTTCCGGCTCCTCCAGGTCTCCGTCCAGGATGTGCCCGTACTCGCGGCCGTAGATGCGGACCATGGCCGTGACGAAGGAGAGCACCAGCGGGCCGTAAATGATGCCCCCGGCTCCGAAGGCCTGCACCCCGCCGATGACCGAGAGGAAGATGAAGAAGACCGGCAGCCCGGCGGATTCCTTCATAAAGACCGGGCGCAGGAAGGTATCGATCTGCACCACGATGATGATGAACCAGGCTGCCAAAAAGAGTGCGGGCTGCCATTCGCCGTTGAAGACCATGGTGATGGCGATGGGAATCCAGATCATGCCCGTGCCGATGAAGGGCACCAGGGAGGCCAGGGCGATCATGGAACCCCAGAAAAGCGGCTTGATGCCCACCAGGTAGAGGGCGAACCCGCCCACGATGCCCTGCAGGGTGGCCACCAGCAGACCGCCAACCAGGACAGCCCGGCTGACGCGCCTGAGGCTGTCCAGCACCGCGTCGGCCTGGTCCCGCCGCAGGGGCAGCAGGTACTTGACGTTCTCCAGCCACAGCGGGCCGTCCTTGAACAGGTAGAAGAGGATGACCAGCATCAGCAGGAACTGGATGGAAAGGATCACCAGGTTGCCGATGAGATTGGTCCCCATGGTGATGAGATCGCGGCCGAGGGATTGGCTGAAGTCGATGATCTTGGTCTGGATGTCCAGCTTGGAGGTGTCCAGGAAGGGCATCTTCTGGTGCAGCCAGTCCAGGGCGGGGGCGAGGTTGTAGTCCTGCAAAAAGCTCTTGAAGTCTGACTCCATCAGCCAGGCGTTGAATCGGGCCAGGGATTGGGTGCCCTGTCCGGCCAGCCCGGTGATGAAGAGGAAGGCCGGGATGCAGATGACCACCACGATGAGCGCCACGGTAATCCCCGAGGAAAACCCCCGGCGGTTAGCCACGAACCTGTTCAGCCACTCGTTGATGGGATTGAAGATGGCCGCCAGCACCAGGGCCAGGATGACGGCGTGCAGGAAGGGCCGCACCACCAGATAGGCCAAGTACAGGGAAAAGATCAGCAGCAGGATGGGGAACCAGGCGTAGAAGCCGCCCGAGCGGTTGGCTCTGGCCAACGTGTCGCGGATGCGCTTCATGGCGTACCCCGGCGGACATCCTCGTCCACCCGCAGGTCGCGCACGTGCATCTCGATGGTGGGCACGCCGCCGTACGTGTCTATCTTGGGGGTGAAGGCCACCCGCACCTGTTTGCCCGCCACCTTGGGTGAAATCTCGTCCGCTTGCCGCCAGGCCTTGGCCTTGAGCGCCCTGCCGGAGTCTGCATCGCGCAGCCGCATCTTGAGGTGGTTTTTGCCGAAGCGGGACATCCCCTCCACGGTGAGCCGGGGTGAGAGAAAGGCGGGCTCCGGATTGCCCGCGCCGAAGGGCTGCATCATCTCCAGCTCGCGCAGCAGTACATGATCGATGCCTTCCAGCCCAAGTTCCGCGTCCAGCAGCAGCGACGGCGGCGGCATCTCCTCGCCCAGTTGGGCGTTGACGGCGCTTTCGAAGGCCGCGCGCAGGGCGTCGAGATTCTCCGGCAACAGGCTCAGCCCGGCCGCCTGCTTGTGCCCGCCGTAGCCCTCCAACAGGTGGGCGCACTGGCCCAGGCCGCCGTGCAGGTCGAACTCGCGGGTGGAGCGGCCGGAGCCCTTGAGCAGGCCGTTTTCGCGCGTGAGCACCAGGGCGGGGCGGTAGAACCGCTCCACCAGCCGCGAGGCCACGATGCCGATGACTCCGGGGTGCCAGTCCTCTCCAGCCACCACGATGCCCGGCCGTTCGCCGAACGGTTCGGCCTGCTCCAGCGCGGCCTTGGTGATGGCCTCCTCCTCGCCTCTGCGGGTGGAGTTGAGCTCGTCCAGTTTGGCCGCCAGGGGGCGGGCGGTCTCCTTGTCCGGGGCCAGCAGCATGTCCAGGGCGTCACGGGCGTGGCCCAGGCGTCCGGCGGCGTTGATGCGCGGAGCTAGGCCGAATACCACCTGTCCGGCCCCCAGCGGGGCCTGTGGTGCGAACCCGGCCGCCTCCTTGAGGGCGAATAGCCCGGGGCGGGCCGCCTCCTTGATGAGCAGCAACCCGTTCTTGGCCAGGATGCGGTTCTGCCCTTGAAGCGGCACCACGTCGGCCAGGGTGCCCAGGGCCACGAGGTCCAGATACTGGCGCATGTCCACCGGATCGCCCGGCAGAAGGCGGTTGAGAGCGGCCAGCAGGAAGAAGGCCACGCCCACCCCGGCCAGGTCGGCGCAGGCGCAGTCCCCGCCCAGGCGTGGGTTGCACACGGCCAGGGCGCGGGGCAGCTCGTCCGGCGGCAGGTGGTGGTCGGAAACCACCACCTCCATGCCCAGCTCGCGCGCCCGCTCGATGGGTTCAACGTCCGACACGCCGCAGTCCACGGTGAGCAGCAGTTCCACACCGTCCTCGGCCAGCCGTTCGATGCCCGCCGTGTTCAGGCCGTAGCCCTCCTCGCGGCGGTCCGGAATGTGACTGACCGCAGCGAAGCCGCGCTTTTTCAGGAAATCCATGCACATGGCCGTGGAGGTCACGCCGTCCACGTCGTAGTCGCCCCAGACGGCCATGCGCTTGCCGCGCTCAAGCCCCCGGGCCAGTGCCTCGGCCGCTTCACGCAAGCCGGGGACCGACTCCGGGGCGCAAAGGTGCCGCAGGCCGGGATTCAGAAACACCTCCATCTCCTCCAGGCTTTCCAGCCCGCGTGAGAGCAGAAGCTGGGCCACCGTGGGGGAGACGCCCAGGCTGCGGCCCGCCTCGGCGGGTGTGGTGAAGGGGTCCTCGGGGAAGGGGCGAACAATCCAGCGGCTGCGGTTCACGCCGCCACCTCGGAGATGAAGTGTTCCACGGTCTCGTTGGCCAGGGCGGCCAACACCGCCTCTTCGGCCGACTCGCGGGAGAGGTCCAGTTCGTCGCAGAGGGTGTCGGCCTGCTCCGCCCAGGTCGCGTCGTCCGTGTGGCTGCGCAGCAGGGCGTCGGCCAGGCAGAGCAGGGTGGAGGCGCGCCGGAAATCCGGGCTGCTGCGCGGGGTGTGGTGCCAGTTGACGGGCTCGGTGAGTTCCGGGGGAAGGTTCCAGGCACGCAGCACCAGCGACCCCACCACACCGTGGTCGATGCCCCAGTAGAGGTCCTCGGCCTTTTCCGGGGCCAACCCCTTTTCGCGGCGCAGCGCGGCGATGGCCCGCCAGTCCTCCGGAGCCAGCATGGCCGTGATGAGCTTGCCTAGGTCGTGAAGCAGGCCGGCGGTGTGCAGGCTGTCGGGATCGGCTTCGCCAGCGCGGCGGGCGACCTCGCCGCAGATCAGAGCCACCCGTATCTGGTGCCTCCAGTAGACGCGCAGATCGAACTCATCCGGCAGGGGGTGGGTTGTGGCCAAGCAGCGTACGGAAAGGGCCAGGACGATGTTGCGGATTTCCTTGAGTCCCAGAACGGTTGCCGCGCGGGAAACGGAGTTCACTTGGGACTGCAGTCCGTAATAGGCGGAATTGGCCAGGGAGAGGATCTTGGCCGTGAGTCCCTGGTCAACCTCTATGGTGCGGGCGATTTCATCCAGCGAGGCCAGGGAGCTTTCCTTGGTTTGGTTGAAGAGCCTGCCCAGCAGGTCCGGGGAGAAGGGCAGGTCGAAGCGGTGGTCCGCCAGGGAAGAGAGGAATTGCTGTCCCCTTTCCAATTGCATGACCTACCCGGAGGTTTTCTCGCCTCCGCCTGGAGGCGGCTCGGCGACATGGTTCTTGCGTTGCAGGTAATCCCGGAACTTGCGGGCCTCCTCCATGTCCGGGTTGATCTCCAGTGCGCGCCGGACGTGTGTGACGCAACTCTCCATGTCGCCCTTCTCGAAATAGGCGCGGGCCATATTCAGGACCAGGTTTTCGTCCTCCTGGGTCAGTTCCATGGCGCGTTGGTAGTATTCCACCGCCTGGTCGTGCATCTGGCTTTTGCGCAGGGAGATGCCGAACTCGTTGAAAAGGTGCTTGTGCTGTTTCTCAAAGGCGGCTTCCAGCTTGACCAGCCGCTCGAAGATGTCATTGGCCTTCTGCTTTTCCCCGCGGTCCATGTAGGTCAAACCCAGACCGAAATTGGCCCGCACGTTGTCCTCGTCCACGTTGAGCGCGGTGTCGAACTCGAATTCGGCGCTGTACGTCGCGCCCTGTTCGCGGTGCCGTTCGCCGCGGACGATGGTTTCGCTGAGCTCCTTCATCTTGGGGAAGACGGTGGAGACGTAGAACTCAGGCTCCGGGGAGAATTTTTGTAGAAATTCGTTCCTGGGCACGCTCCGCTTGGGGCCGGAGGGCACGTAATTGCGGTTCAGCGGCTGGACCTCGATGTCGCCGCCCTTGGCCTCCTGGACGTACCAGTAGGTCTTGTTGATGGTGCGGCGTGTGGTGGAGCCGGTGCCCACCTTGTTTACGGACTGGGTTGAGAATACCCCCTTGATCTTCTCCTCGCGGCGGGGCGTGCCTTCCCCGTCCGGCTGGCCGCCCTTTTGTTTCTTGCTGGTCTTGCCGGGGGTGTACTGGAAATCCACGTTTAGCTCCCTGGGGCGCGGCCCATGCGCTTGGCGAACTCTTCCGCAGCCTGTTCCGGGACGGCCGCGCGGGTGATGGGGCGGCCTACAACAAGATAATCCGTCCCTTGGGCCACGGCTTCCTCCGGAGTGGCCGTCCGCCTCTGGTCGTCCCCGCCGCCGGAAGCGTCCGGACGGATGCCGGGTGTCAGACAGGCGAAGCCGGGCGAGGCGGCCCGCTTGATGGCAGCCACCTCCCAGGCGGAACAGACAACTCCGTCCAGACCAATGGTATTGGCTTTCCGGGAGAGGTCAAGAGCGAGGGGCTCAGGATCGGCGGCGTAGACGCCGCGCATGTCCTCCGATCCCAGGGAGGTCAGCACGGTCACGCCCATGAGGATGGGGCGGGCGCCGGTGAGCCGGTCGCGCGCCTCCACGGCCGCGGCCAGCATACGATCGCCGCCGGAGGCGTGCAGGGTGAGCATGTCCGCGCCGCGCGCTGCGGCCGAGGTCACGGCCGAAGCCACGGTGTTGGGGATATCGTGCAGCTTGAGGTCGAGAAAGACGGAGAAGCCGCGCTCCTTGAGGGAGGAAACGATGTTCGGGCCTTCGGCGATGAAAAGTTGCAGCCCGACCTTCAGCCAATCCACCCGGCCTCGCAATTTGTCCGCCAAGTCCAGGGCCTCGCCGGCCGTGGGCAGGTCCAGGGCGACAACCAACTCAGCCATTGTTGTCCCACTGGTTCAGCAAGCGCTCCACCAGTTCCGGGTCGCGGTCCGGGGCCAGCTTGCGGGCCAGGTAGACAGCGCGCAGGTCCTCGTAAGCCCTGTCCAGGTCGTCGTTGACGATCCAGTAGTCGAACAGGGGGGCCTGGACGAGTTCCTTGGCGGCGTTGTCCAGCCGCTTGTCGATGGTCGCGCGGTCGTCGGTTCCCCTGGCTTCCAGGCGGCTGACGAGATCTTTCCTGGAAGGGGGAAGAATCATGATCAGGCAGGCGGCGGGCAGGCTTTCCTTGAGTTGCCGCGCGCCCTGCACGTCGATGTCGAAGAGGACGTCCTGCCCCTGCTCCATGAGCCCGGCGGTGAACTCCAGGGGAGTGCCGTACAGGTTGCCGTGCACCTCGGCCCACTCGGCGAAGAAGCCCTGCCGGATTTTTTTCTCGAACTCTTTCCGGCTTGTAAAGAAGTAGTCCTCGCCGTGCGTCTCCCCTGAACGGGGCTGGCGGGTTGTGTGGGATACGGAAAAACGGGCGGCGGGGTATTCCCGGCGAAGCCGCCGCAGCAGTGTGCTCTTGCCGGTCCCGGAGGGGGCACAGATGACGTAGCACTGCCCCTTGGGTAATACGCTCATTGGCTACTCCTCGTCGCCCGCGGTGAACCGCTGCCCGATGGTCTCGGCCTGGATGGCCGAGAGGACGACGTGGTTGGAGTCCGTGATGATGATGGAGCGGGTCTTGCGGCCCTGGGTGGCGTCAACCAGCCGCCCGTCGCTGCGCGCGTCCTCGCGCAGGCGCCGCATGGGGGAGGAGGAGGGATTGACGATGGAAATAACCCGTGACGTGACCACGAAATTGCCGAAACCGATGTTGAGCAGACCGGATTTTTGCATAGTGCGAGAGTGGGGTTGGAGTAAGGCGTACAGACCGAACCGGATGTTCCCGGCCGGTTCGTGAAGAAAATCGCTACTCAAGATTCTGCACTTGCTCGCGGATTTTTTCAAGTTCCGCTTTTCCGTCCACCACAAGCCTGGATATTTCCGCGTCCTGCGACTTGGTTCCGCAGGTGTTCATCTCGCGGAATGTCTCCTGCACAAGGAAATCCAACTTCTTTCCGACTTCTCCACCCCGCTCGAGTATGGAGGCGAAACGGCCCAGGTGCGTATCCAGGCGGTTCAATTCCTCGCTCACATCGAGCCTGTCGGCCAGGATGGCGATTTCCTGGAGCATCCGGTCTCCGTTGGAATCGGCGCCGGCTTCCGCCAGCAGATCGCCCACACGCTGACGCAAGGAGGCGAACTTTTCCTCCGAAGCGACCCCGACCCGCTGGCGTATTTGCTCAATCAACTGTTGCAGGGTGGCCAGCCTGGAGCCCAGGTCTGCCGCCGTGGCCCTCCCCTCACCCTCGCGGGAGCGGTTCCAGGAGGCCAGGGCCTCGCGCAGGGCGGCATCGGCGTCCAGTGCCAGCGGGCTGTCCTCATCCGAAGCCTCCTCCTGCCACAGGGCGGGGAGGGCCAGCAGGCGGTTGAGGTCGGGGATGAATTCGGCACCGGTGTCCTGGGCCAGGTCGCGCAGCTCCGAGAGCATGGCCGCGGCCACGGGCCGGTTGAGGCTGACCGAAGCTGCCTCGGACCGGGTGAAGCGCACGCCAAGGTAGAGTTCCACACGGCCCCGGGCGGCGTATTCACGCAGGGTCTTTTCCCAGGCCTGTTCGCGGCCGCGCAGGGCGGTGGGGGTGCGCCACTTGGCGTCCAGGAAGCGGCCGTTGACGCTCTTGACCTCCCAGGTCACTGTCCAGTCGTCCGCGACGGCCTCGTATCTGCCGAATCCGGTCATGCTGCGAATCATGCGTTCTCCTTGGGGGGATCGGGACGGACCAGCACCGCGCCGCCGGAGACGCCCTCCGGACGGCAGGGCAGCAACTGGCGCGGTGCGGCCCACTCGGGAATTTCGATCAGGCGGCAAGGGGCGAAGGTCGCTTCGCTGCCGGTGCCGGCATCCGGGTCCTCCAGCACCATCTCCAGATGTCTCATGCCCGCCAGAAAATGCAGAAAATCTTCCTTTTTCGCTTCGGCCAGCTTACGCAGGGCTGCCGCTCTGGCCTTGGCCTCTGGGCCCGGCACCTGGTCCGGCATGGAAGCGGCCCTTGTGCCGGGCCGCCGGGAATAGGGGAAGACGTGGGCGTAGGTCAAGGGAAGCTCGTCCGCCGCCGCCAGGGTTTCGGCGAACTCTGCCTCGGTTTCGCCGGGGAATCCGGCGATGAAATCCGCGCCCAACCCCAGAACGGGCACCTCCCGACCGAGCAGCCGAACGAAGTCGGCCACCGCTTCCGGGGAGGTGTGCCCTCGGTTCATACGGCCCAGTACCGTGGGAGAGAGGCTTTGCAGGGACAGATGCAGGTGGGGGCAGAGCATGCGGCTGCCAAGGAGGGTGTCCGCCGCTTCCTCCGTGAGCTGGGCCGGGTCCAGGGAGGAGAGGCGCAGCCGGGCGCGTCCGGCCCACTCCGGGGCCAGCTCGGTCTCCATCTCCCGCACCAGCCGCCACAGCGTCCATTCCGTGCCCCATTCCCTGCCGTAGTGGCGCAGGTTGATGCCGCTGATGACGATCTCCCGCAGGCCGCTGGCCAGCAGCCGCCGGGCCTCGGCCACGGCTTCGGCCGGCGGGCGGGAGCGGCTGGGGCCGCGCGTGGAGGGCACCACGCAGTAGGAGCAGCCGTGGGAGCAGCCGTCCTGCACCTTGAGCAGGGCGCGGGCGCGGGGGGAGTCGGCCAGGGCGAAGTCCGGAAACTCCTTCGGCCCGGGGGCGGGGGGCGTCTCCGGCCAGGCGGCCAGCCCGGCCTTGCCGCGCTGGGGCACGACCCGCTCCACGCCTTGGATGGCGGCCAGGTCGTCGGGACAGAACTCGCAGGCGCACCCCGTGACCACCAGGCGCGCCCCGGGGGCCTGACGGGCCAGGGAGCGCAGGGCCGCGCGGGTGTCGGCCACGGCGTTGGCGGTCACGGCGCAGGAGTTGACCACGATGAGGTCCGCGCCGCCTGGGTCGCCGGCTTCGGTGAAGCCGCGCGCCAGCCAGGATTCGCGCAGGGCCTGGGTCTCGTACTGGTTGATGCGGCAGCCGAGGGTGCGGATGTGGAAGGCGAACATGGATGAAGCGATGCGAGAAGAATGGTCAGAGGCTGACGTAGTCTGCCTCGGGGCCGGGACGCAGGGGACGGGCGAACTGCGCCCCGCAGCTGTCGCCCTTTTTCCAGACCACGGTAAAGGATGCTTCGCACAGCAGGCCGCCCATTGGACCTTCGCAGGAGGCGATCCGAAGGGTGGCCCCTCTGCGGACGGCCTCGGCCTGCGCGGGGGCGGTGAACTCCAGCCGCAGCCCGTAGGGGCTGAGGTCGCGCACGCGGCATACCGCCTCCACGCCGGAGCCGCTGATCACCACTTCGTCCGGCGCGGATACCGGGGTTCGTTGCGCCTTGCGTCGTTCCTCGGCCATGTCGGTTCCCTTTTCCGAACCCTAGCCCGCGGTCCCGGCCAAGGCAAGCTCGTCCACCACGCCCCCGGCCAAAACCAGGCCCGCCTCGTCATACACGGCCGCGATCTGACCGGGCGCTGGTGGGGACCGGGGCGTTAGCAGGCTGACGCTGAAGCCGTTCTCCTCCACGTGCACGCGGGCCTGGTTGGCCCGCTGGCGATAACGGCCCTGCACCCACAGCTCGTCGGGCCAGAAAGCGGGGTCGAGGTGGTAGACCGGTTCGCGCGCGGTGAAACCAGAGCAGGCCAGATCAGCCTTCGGGCCCACGATGAGGACGTTGTCCAGCACCCGCTTTTCCAGCACGTAGAGCGGTTCGCTCCAGGCCACGCCCAGGCCCCGCCGCTGGCCGATTGTGTGCCGCCACAAACCCCTGTGGCGTCCAACCTCCCGGCCGTCCGCCAGGCGAATAGGTCCCGGGCCGGGCAATTCGTCCGCCCGTGACGCGAGAAAAGCCTTGTAGTCGTCCCCGGGCACGAAGCAGACTTCCCGGCTTTCCCGCTGCACCACCGGGGCCAGCCTCCGTTCGGCCAGCATGCCGTCCACTTCCGCCTTGCACAGCTCTCCCAGGGGGAAAAGGACGCGAGGGAGGCTGCTCGGGTCCACCAGGCTCAGAAAGTAGCTCTGTTCGCGGGAAGGGTCCGCGCCACGGGCCAGCAGGGGGCGGCCATGGGGCCCTTCGGCCATCCGCGCGTAATGGCCCGTGGCCAGCCGGTCCGCTCCCAGTGCCCGCGCCTCGTCCAGCAGCAGGCCGAACTTCACCGACCGGTTGCAACGGCAGCATGGATTGGGGGTGCGGCCGTTCAGATACTCACGGATGAAGGGGGCCACGATGCGTTCGTGGAAAGCTTGGCGCAGATCGACCACGCGCAGTTCCACCCTCAGATCGCCGCACAGGCGGCGCAGCCCGTCGGCCGTGCCCGGCTCCTCCTGGTGGAAGCGGCCGTGCAGGCCGATCACGCGCCAGCCCGCCTCCCGCAGCATGGCCAGGGCCAGCAGGGAGTCCCGCCCGCCGGAGAGGGCCACGGCGGCCGTCTCCGGCGGGTCGCCCGGTTCAGCCCAGTTCCGGAGCGGGCAGGCGGCCAAGGGCGGACTCCAGGGCGTGGGCCGCGGCCAGCATGGATTCCTCGGCAAAGGCCGGGGCCTGCAGCTGCAACCCGATGGGCAGGCCGGACTCGCTCCCCAGGCCGGCGGGCAGGCTCATACCGGGCAGCCCGGCCAGGTTGCAGGAGATGGTGTAGATGTCCATGAGGTACATCTTCAGCGGGTCCTGGATGCCGCCGATGGGGAAGGCCGTGGTGGGGCAGGTGGGACCGGCGATGAGGTCGCACCGCTCGAAGGCCTTGCGGAAGTTGTCCCGGATGAGGCGACGCACCTGGGCGGCCTTGCGGTAGTAGGCGTCGTAATAGCCCGAGGAGAGCACGTAGGTGCCGATGAGGATGCGGCGTTGGACCTCGTCGCCGAAACCGCTGGAGCGGGAGCGCAGATACAGCTCCGTCAGTTCCCGGGCCTGCTCATCCCGCAGGCCGTAGCGCACGCCGTCGAAGCGGGCCAGGTTGGAGGAGGCCTCGGCCATGGCCACGATGTAGTAGGTGGCGATGGCGTAGTCGGTCAGGGGGAGGTCCAGCTCCACGGTGGTGGCGCCCAGTTCCCGGGCGGCGTCCACCGCCTTGCGGCAGGTTTCGGCCACCTCGTCGTCCGCGCCCTCGCCCCAGTACTGTTTGGGCAGGCCGATGCGAACCCCCTTGAGGTCGTCACGGCGGCAGCGGGCGGGGTCGATTGGCTGGACGTTAGGAGCGGAGGTGGAGTCGCGCTCGTCCGGGCCGGAGATGGCCGCGAGCACCCGGGCGGCGTCCTCCACGCAGCGGGTCAGGGGGCCGATCTGGTCCAGGGAGGAGCCGAAGGCGACCATGCCGTAGCGGGAAACGCGGCCGTAGGTGGGCTTGACTCCCACGGTTCCGCAGAAGGAGGCGGGCAGGCGGATGGAGCCACCGGTGTCCGTGCCAAGGGCGGCGAAGCACTGCCCCGCGGCCACGGTGGCCCCGGAGCCTCCGGAGGAGCCGCCGGGCACCCGTCCGGTGTCCCAGGGGTTGGCCGTGGTCTTGTAGGCGGAGTTCTCGGTGGAGGAACCCATGGCGAACTCGTCCATGTTGGCCTTGCCCAGGATGACGGCACCGGCTTGGCGCAGCTTGGCCACGGCCGTGGCGTCGAAGGGCGGGACGAAGTTCTCCAGGAAGCGGGAGCCGCAGGTGGTGCGCAGCCCCTTGGTGCAGAGCACGTCCTTGACCACCACGGGCACGCCCCACAGTGGCTTGTCGGGATCATAGCCCGAGGCGTCCAGCTCGCGCGCGGCGTTCAGGGCGCCGTCCTCGTCCACGGTGAGCAAGGCGTCCAGGGTGGGTTCGGTGGCGGAAATGCGCTCCAGACAGGCGCGGGTGGCGTCCTCGGCGGTGACGTCGCCCGCGGCCAGGGAGTCGTGCAGTTGGGATACGGGCTGGTGGATGAGTCGGCTCATGGCTGGGACCTAGACTACCTTGGGAACGATGAAGAATTGGTCGTCGGTGTCGGGCGCGTTGGCCAGGATGTCCTGTCGGTCGAATTCGCGGCGGACCTCGTCGGGACGCATGGGCGCGGGGTGCTCGGAGGGGGAGTAGAGGGGCTCCACGCCGGAGGTGTCCACTTCCCCCAGTTTGTCCATGTACTCCAGCACATCGCCCAGTTGGGCCGCGAACAGGGAGGCCTTGTCCTCGTCCAGCTCCAGCCGGGCCAGCTTGGCTACCTGATGCACGTCAATCTTCATGGCGTATCCTTTCGTTGGGCGGACTGGGCCGCCTCCTTCTTTTCCGCTTCGCGCTTTTCCTCGCGCCGTTTGATGAATTCCTCGTGCCGCTTCCTGATCCGTTCCATGCGGTCGGCCAGCTCTTGCGGGACGACACGTTCCAGGCCGCCGCCCACGGGACGGAAGAGGTGCATTTCCTGGCTGACACGTCCCTGGGCGTCCCAGTCGAACGGGGCCAGGGCGAATCCCAGGGCCTCCACTTCCGCCAGTTGCTCGTTTACCTCATCCGGGTCGATGGGGGATGCCAGGGACCCGAGGGCCGAGGCAAGTCGGGCGAAGTCGAACCCCAGGGCGGTCCAGAAGTCGGGCTGGATACCGGCGGCCTCGGCTTCTCGCCGCAGCCTGTGGGCGGCTCCCCCACCCGCCTCGGGCCACCAGGCCGAAGGCGTTGCGGAGAGCCGGAAGTAGCGTTCCTCCACGTCGCCGCCGTCCACCAGGGCCTGGCTCCAGAGCTCGGGACCAAGGAAGAGCAGGCGGTCCTCGCCGTAAAAGAAGAAGTGGGGCACAAGCAGTTGAGCCTGAGACCAGCCATCCGGCAGGAAAACAGCCTTGAAATCCGGCTCCGGGGACGGCGGGCGCTCCCCGGTTTCGGGATCCTTGGGCTTCACCCGCAGCAAGTCGGCCACGCTCTCGCCCCAGGACGAAGGGTCCTCCGGCGGATAGCTGGACAGGCCTGTGATGGTGGCGTTGCGGGCGTCCACTGCTTCCCAGAAAACCTGGGAGGCGCGCAGGCCATACTTTTCGTCAGGGTAGACCACGGCGAAGCGCTCGATGCCCAGATCGTCCACCGCCAGGGAAACCAGGCTGCGGGCTTGGTCGTCCATGGAGCTGAAGAAGCGCCAGGCGTCCCGGCCCTCCTCCAGCCTGCCTAGGCCGGGCAAAAAGGCGAACACGGCCCGCTGTTCCAGTTGGCCGGACTTTTCCAGTTCCGAGAAAGCGTCCACGCGGATGGGGCCCCCCACCACGGTGTAGTGGGAGGGCAGATCGGCCAGCCGCTCGGTCCAGCCCTCGGCCGCTGTGTTGATGGCAGCCACCTCCACCAGCGCTCCCTCGCGGGAGCGCATCCACTCGGCCAGTCCCGCGCCGCGCAGCACGCTCCATCCCACCTTGGAGAAGCGGCCGGAGAGGGGCAGCAGCAGGGCAACGCCCGTCTTGGGGATGCCGTATTCCTCCTCGAGTTCGGCGTAGATTTCCAGCCAGGGAGACGGGTCGGCGAACTCCCAGGAGTCCAGCACCGAGCGCATGATGTTCCAACTCGCGGGCCAGGCCGCGCGGTCGTCCTCCGCCTTGGCCGCGGCCGCCATGAAACGGATGTGGGGGGAGGCGAAAAGCCCGGCCCTTTCGGGGCGGGCGGCAAGGGCGGCCAATTCCTCCAGTCGCTCCAGGGAAAGGCCCGAGAGCCAATCGAACGCTCGTTTTTCCAGCCAGAGCCGCGTTTCGCGGTCCGGGGCCATGCCCCACATGCGGGTTAGTAGCCGGGCCGCCCCGGCGTCGTCCGCCAGACGGTGGTAGACCTCGAGAAGGCGTTCCCCGGCGCGCAGCCGGTAACTCTGGGACAGGGCCATCTCGTCCATAACGCCTTCCAGGTGCAGTCGGAGTTTCTCCGGCTCGTCAGCACGGGTCAGCGCCTTGGTTTTGAAGGTGTTCCAGCCCGGCTCGGAGCGTGCCTCGGGGCGGGCCTCCGCCCAGCGTTCGAGGCCCCGCAGGGCGCCCTGGGCGTGGTCAGCGCGCAGGGCGCTGACCGCATAACGCCGAAGCGCCACTAGCCGCTGGGCCCGGCTTAGGTCCGCCTTGTCCAGCAAGTCCTCGTAGTAGAGTTCGCTCTGGTGGTAGTCGCCGGCTTCCCAGGCGCGTTCAGCGGCCTGTCGGAGTTCCTCGGCGGCCATGCCGGTGACGGCGGGCTGCCTGGGCGGCGGCTTTTTCTGGCAGGCTGCCAGGGGAACGGCGAGAAGGGCTATGAGAAGTATGCGGCAGAGTATGGTCATGGGGGAATCGTTTTCGGAACGCTTGGAAAGGTGAAACAAAAAAACCCGGCCCCCTCCAGAGAGGGCCGGGCAAAGGTATCCGTCTCGCCCCTTCAGGGCAAGTCCGGGAATGCTACTTCACTTCGGTGTAGTCGGCGTCGACCACATCCTCGTCCGAGCCGCCGCCCTGGGCCTGTTCGCCGCCCTCGGCTCCGGCCTCGGGACCGGCCTGCTCGCCGCCGCCCTCGGACTGGGCCTTCTGGGCGTAGAGCTGCTCGGCCAGCTTGTGGGAGGCCTGAGACAACTCGTCGGTCGCCGACTTGATGGCTTCCAGGTCGTCGCCCTCCATGGCCTTCTTCAGGGCCTCCATCTTGGTGTCGATCTCGCCCTTGAGCGTGGAGTCAACGTTGTCGCCGAGGTCGTTGAGGGATTTCTCGGTGCTGTAGATGAGGGTGTCCGCCTGATTGCGGGCCTCAATGAGCTCCTTCTTCTTCTTGTCGTCCTCGGCGTGGGATTCGGCGTCCTTGACCAGTTTGTCGATCTCTTCCTCGGACAGGCCGGAGGAGGCGGTGATCTGGATGGACTGTTCCTTGCCGGTGCCCAGATCCTTGGCCGAGACGTTGACGATGCCGTTGGCGTCGATGTCGAAGGTGACTTCGATCTGCGGCACGCCGCGCGGGGCGGGCGGGATGTCGGTCAACTCGAAGCGGCCGAGGGTCATGTTGTCCTGGGCCATGGGCCGCTCGCCCTGGAGCACGTGGATGGAGACCGAGGGCTGGTTGTCGGCCGCGGTGGTGAAGGTCTGGCTTTTCTTGGTGGGGATGGTGGTGTTGCGTTCGATGAGGGTGGTCATCACGCCGCCCATGGTCTCGATGCCCAGGGAGAGCGGGGTGACGTCCAGCAGCAGCACGTCCTTGACGTCGCCGGCCAGGATACCGCCCTGGATGGCCGCGCCCATGGCCACCACCTCGTCCGGGTTCACGGAGCGGTTGGGCTCCTTCCCGAAGAATTCGCCGACCTTCTTTTGCACCAGGGGCATGCGTGTCATGCCGCCCACCAGGATGACCTCGTCGACTTCGGAGGCGGACAGGTCGGAGTCACCCAGCGCCTTGCGGCAGGGCTCGATGGTGCGCTCCACCAGGTCCTCGACCAAGCTTTCCAGCTTGGAGCGGGACAGCTTCAGCATGAGGTGCTTGGGGCCGTTCTGGTCGGCGGTGATGAAGGGCAGGTTGATCTCCGTTTCCATGGAGGAGGAGAGTTCCTTCTTGGCCTTCTCCGCGGCCTCGCGCAGGCGCTGCAGGGCCATGCGGTCGCTGGAGAGGTCGATGCCGTTGTCCTTCTTGAACTCGGCCACCAAGTACTCGATGATGCGCTGGTCGAAGTCCTCGCCGCCGAGGAAGGTGTCGCCGTTGGTGGCGCGCACCTCGACCACGTTGTCGCCAACCTCCAGTATGGAGATGTCGAAGGTGCCGCCGCCGAGGTCGAAGACGGCGATCTTCTGGTTGTTCTTTTTGTCGAAGCCGTAGGCCAGGGAGGCCGCGGTGGGCTCGTTGATGATGCGCTTCACCTCGAGCCCGGCGATCTTGCCGGCGTCCTTGGTGGCCTGGCGCTGGGAGTCGTTGAAATAGGCGGGCACGGTGATGACCGCTTCGCTCACGGTTTCGCCCAGGTAGGCCTCGGCGTCGCTCTTGAGCTTCTGCAGGATCATGGCCGAAATTTCTGGGGGGGAATAGGTCTTGTCGCCCACCTTGACCGAGGCGTCGCCGTTCTTGTTGCCCACGATCTCGTAGGAACTGTGTTTCTTCCACTTCTCGACCACATCACTGTTGAACTCACGCCCCATGAGGCGCTTCACCGCGTAGACGGTGCGGTCGGAGTTAGTCACGGCCTGGCGCTTGGCGATTTCGCCGACCAGCCGCTCCTTGTCCGTGAATGCGACCACGGAGGGAGTGGTGCGGCCGCCTTCGGGGTTGGTCACGCACTTGGGGTCCTTGCCCTCCATGACATACACGCAGGAGTTGGTCGTTCCCAGGTCGATTCCGATGATCTTACCCATTGAGTATCCTCCAAGAGAGCTGATTTTCGATGCGAAAACGGGATCAAGTCCACCCTATAACCACCTTTTTTTTGGAGTAAAGGGCGGCTAAGGAATTTTTTGCCCTCTTTTACTTGGAGATGATCACCTTGGCCGGGCGGATGACCCTGTCTTTGAGCTTGTATCCCCGCTGCATGAGGTTGGCCACGCAGTTGGCCGCCACCTCGGCGTTCTCCTCCACGCCCACGGCCTCGGCCCAGTTGGGGTCGAACTCGTCGCCCACCTCGCCCACGGGCTCCAGGCCGTAGCGGGAAAGGACGTCGAGGAATACCTTGCGGGTCATGTCAACGCCCATGACCAGGTCCTTGCAGGCGTCCACGTTCTGCCCGTGGCACAGGGCCAGTTCCAGGTTGTCCAGCACGGGGAGCAGGTCGGAGACCACGCCTTCCACGGCGTACTTGCGGTATTCCTCCTTCTCCCGCTCAAGGCGTTTCTTGGCGTTCTCCAGGTCGGCCAGGGCGCGGACCATCTCGGACTCCGCGTGGTCCAGTCGGGACTTCAGTTCCTCGACGGATTCCTCGCCGGACTCCTCGGCCTGCTTGGCGGCCTCGGCCCGTTCCTGGGCTTCCTGGGCGAGTTCCTGTTCGGTGGCGTTCTTGTCGTCGGACATGCTGCGGAAACCTCCATGGGTCGCTTGCGCGGACGGCGCGGCTGAAACCTGGCCATCCGCCTAGAATCGTTGTTGCAGGATGGACGTGATGATGTCCGCGGTGGAGCGCACCACGGGCATGAGTTCGGCGTAATTCATGCGGATGGGCCCGATGAGCCCGACCGCCCCGAGCCGCTGGCCCTCCACGCTGAAGGGGGAGGCGATGAGGCTGAGGTCGGAGAGCGGGGTCGGTGGCTGGGCCTCGTCCAGGGATACCAGCACCCCGCCGGACTCCAGGACGCGGTCCAGGAGGTCGAGGATCTGGGTCTTTTCGTCGAGAATGTCGAGCAGGTCGCGGATGTCCTCGGCCTGGGCGAACTCCGGCTGGGAGAGAATGTTCACAGTCCCTTCCAGATAGAGGTCGCGCTTCTGGGGTTTGGCCAGGGCCTCGTTGGTCAGATGCAGAGCCTGCCGGATGGAGCGCGACAGGCGGTGTTTGGCCTCGCGAAGCTCGCGAAGCACAAGGGAGCGGACTTCCGTGACGGTCTTTTCCTCGAACTGGTCGTTGAGGTAGTTTGCGAACCGGGTCAGGTCGTCCGGCGTGACCGGATTTTCCAACTCCACCAGTTTGTTGTGCACCATGCCGCCCTGCAGGACCAGCGTGACCATGACCATGGTCGGCTTGAAGAGCACGAAGTCGATGTGCTTCCAGCGGACATCGGCGTGAACCGGGGGCAGCACCATGCTCACCTGGTGCGACAGCCTGGAGAGCAGTTTGCCGGCGTGGCGGAGCAGGTCGTCCATTTCCCCGGCTGTCTCCGCGAGGGAGCTTCGGATGGTTTTCCGCTCCTCCTCGGGCAGCGGGGCGAAGCGGATGACCTGGTCCAGGTAGTAGCGGAAGGCGCGGGCCGTGGGCACCCGGCCGGCCGATGTGTGCGGCTGTTCCAGGTAGCCCTTGTCCGTGAGGTCGGCCATGACGTTGCGCATGGACGCCGGGGAAAGACCCAGCCCCGAGCGCTTGGAGACCGTGCGCGAGCCGACCGGCTGCGCCGAGTCGATGAAGTGCTCGATGATGGTCGTCAGGATCGACAGTTCGCGCTCGTTGAGGGACATGGAACAACCTGGTGAAAAGACGGTTCTCGACAGCATCAAGCCGGTAACAACGCCCATGTGGGCTGTCAAGAAGACGGCGGAGCGGAAAGGTATGCGGCGAAGGCGGAATCGTGTTATGGATTATCCATGGAACACGCCGCGTTGACCACCATCGGCCTGGCTCTCGTGCTGGGCGTTACCGCGCACGGATTGGCCCGGGGGCTGTCCATCCCCCCCATACTGTTCTACATGCTGGCCGGGCTGGCCGCCGGTCCACTGGGCGCGGGGCTGGTGGAGCCGGACGCCCTTGGCCACGGCCTTCTGGTGCTGGTTGAGTTCGCTGTGGCCGTCATTCTCTTCGAGGGCGGGCTTTTCCTCACCACCAGGGGGTTTTTGCAGGCGCCCAAAGCCATAGGCCGGCTTTTGACCGTGACTGTGGCGCTGACCGCGCTGGGCGGATTTCTGCTGACCCGCTGGCTTCTGGACTTCCCCCTGGAGTTGGCCATGCTGTTCGGCGCGGTGGTGGTCGTCACCGGCCCCAGCGTCATCAATCCACTGCTCAAGGCGGTCTCTTTCCCGCCCAGGCTGCGGTCCCTGCTGCACTGGGAGTCCATTCTCGGCGACGTCATCGGCGTGGTGCTGATGGCCTTGGCGCTCAAGCTGGTGGCCGTGAGTGGTCCGCAAGAGGCCGGGGAGACCGGGGTCTGGCTGGCACTGGGTATTTTCACCGGGGTGGCCGTAGGAGCGGGGGTGGGCTTTCTGCTGTCGCGCTACGTGCTGCCCTACACCATGCGCGTGGGGGACGAGGGACTGCCCGGCGTGGCCGCCTTCGCCGCCGCCGTCGGGGCCTTCCTGCTGTCCGATTCCCTGGTGGACGCCTCCGGTCCGGTGGCCGTGGCCGTGGCCGGCTTCTTCCTCTCCGCCCTCAAACCGGAGACCCTGCACCACGTGCGGCACTTCAAGGACCAGCTCTCGGTGGTGCTCATCGGCACACTGTTCGTGCTCCTGTCCGCCTCCTTCAAGCCGGACGCCCTGGGGCCGCAACTGTGGCCAATGCTGCTCACGGCCGTACTTCTCGGCACGGTGGTGCGGCCACTGGCGGTGCAGTTGGCGCTTCTGGGCAGCCAGGTGCCCATGCGCGAGCGGCTGTATCTGGGGCTCGTCAGCCCCCGGGGCATCATCTCCCTGGCCACGGCCGCCTACGGCGTGCTGCTGCTCGGGGGCGACGCCCA
The DNA here is from genome assembly GCF_000711295.1 of Desulfohalovibrio reitneri. Classification (NCBI taxonomy): domain Bacteria; kingdom Pseudomonadati; phylum Thermodesulfobacteriota; class Desulfovibrionia; order Desulfovibrionales; family Desulfovibrionaceae; genus Desulfohalovibrio; species Desulfohalovibrio reitneri. The sequence continues at coordinate 618,533 of NZ_JOMJ01000003.1, forward strand.
GGGAGAGGGGCTGCTGACCACCATCTTCCTGGTTGTTCTGGTCTCCGGCAGCGCGGCCACTCTGCTGGGCAAACCCCTGGCCGGATGGCTTAAAGTGGAGTCCAGGCCCGAGACCTCCGGACTCATCATCATCGGGCTGAACCAGTTCGCCAAGGAACTCGCCTCGGCTGTTTCCCGCCACGTGCCGGTTGTCTTTTTCGACCCGCGCATGGACATGTGCGAGATCATCCGCGGCGAGGGGCAGAAGAGTTTCTGCACCGACCTCTTTGACGAGGAAATCTACGAGGAGGCGGTGCACGAGGGGTACACCCGACTCATGGCCGTTACCCTCGATGACGCCCTGAACAAGCTGGCGGTGCAGACTGCGGGCAGGCAGCTCGGGCGGGGGCATGTGTTCCGGGCGGAAGTGGCGGACCCGGGCAAGGTGGCCCGCATGCCGGGGCATCAGGCGCAGTTGGCTTTCGGCGGCGACTTTCTTCTGAAGGAGGCGGCAAACGCCCTGGAGAATGGCGAGGGGGTCATCGAGGAACGCGACTACCACGGGGAGGAAGGGGTCACGCCGCTGTTGTACGTTCGCGGCGGCGGGGTCTGCGTGGCGGGGAAGCAGCGCGGCCCCGGCAGGGCCATCTGTTTCGTGCTCCGGTCCTCAGCGAAGAGGGGCTGACGCGTTTCAGTCGTCGCGGTGGTTGGGCAGGCCGAGTTCCTGAAAGACATATTCCCGCAGGCCCTGCTCCCAGGGCCGGGGGGTGTGGCCGGTCAGCGCGATGAATTTCCCCATGTCCAGCACGGAGTACTTGGGCCGTTCCGCCTTCTGCGGCCAGCCCGAGGAGGGGATGGGCTCCACGGTGCAGGTCAGGTCCGCCAGCTTGACCGCCTCGCTGGCCAACTCGCACCAGCTGGCCTTGCCGCAGGAAGCGAGGTGGAAGAGGCCGTTCCCTCCCGCGTCCAGCAGCCGCAGGGTATTGCGGGCCAGGTCCATGGTATAGGTGGGAGAGCCGAACTGGTCCGCCACCACGGTCAGCTTGGGCCGGTTGGCGCCGAGGTTGAGGATGGTCTCCACGAAGTTGCGCTTGCCCGGGCCGAAGAGCCAGGAGGTTCGGATGACGGCCAGCTGTTCCGGCGCGGCCTCGAACAGGGCGCGCTCCCCGGCCAGTTTGCTCTGCCCGTAAACACTGCGGGGATTGGGCTCGTCCTCGGTGGTGTATGGTTCTTCCTTGGCGCCGTTGAATACGAAGTCGGTGGAGAAGTGGACCAGCCGCAATCCCTCCCGGGCGGCGGAGAGGCCGAGCAGCCTTGGCAGCCGTTCGTTGAGGTCGAAGGCATTGTCCGGCTCCTCCTCGGCCAGGTCCACGGCGGTGTAGGCCACGGTGTTCACCACCGTGCGGCAGCCCTGGCGCTCCGTGAAGCGGCGCAGGGCGTCCTGGTCGTACGGGTCGAAATCCTCGCGACCCACGGGCAGGACTTCCCGCTTCGCCTCACGCAGCGCTCTGGTCAGCGCCTGGCCAAGCAGGCCGGTACGTCCGCCGAGTACCAGAAACGGACTTTCCCCGCTCATTTCCGCTCTCCATACCAGCGGTTCATGAAGTCGATGTAGGAGCCGCTGCGCACGTTTTCCAGCCAGTCGCGGTTGTTCTGGTACCAAGCCACGGTTTCCCGCATCCCTTCGGCGAAGTCGTATTCCGGCTCAAAGCCCAACTCCCGCCGCGCCTTGTCGTAGCCCATGGCGTAGCGGCGGTCGTGGCCGGGGCGGTCGGCCACGAAGGTGATGAGGCTTTCCGGCTTGCCCACAATCTGCAAGAGGGTGCGGATGACTTCCAGGTTGGTTTTTTCGCAGTCCGCCCCGAAGTTGTAGATCTCTCCGGGCGCTCCCTTACGCAAGGCCAGGTCCACACCCAGGCAGTGGTCAAGCACGTAGATCCAGTCGCGCACATTGAGGCCGTCGCCGTACACCGGCAGCGGCTCGTCGTTCTCCGCCTTGGTCAGCATCAGCGGAATGAGCTTTTCCGGGAACTGATAGGGTCCGTAATTGTTGGAGCAGCGGGTGATGACCACGGGAAAGCCGTATGTCATGTGGTAGGCGCGGCAAAGGTGGTCGGACGATGCCTTGGAGGCGGAGTAGGGAGAGTTGGGGGCCAGCGGGGTGCCCTCGGTGAAGGAACCGGTTGGCCCCAGCGAGCCGTAGACCTCGTCCGTGGAGACGTGGACGAACTGTTCCACGCCGTAGCGGCGGGAGGCCTCCAGTAGATTCTGGGTGCCCAGCACGTTGGTGGTCAGGAAGGGCGCCGGGTCGTCGATGGAGCGGTCCACGTGGGTTTCCGCGGCGAAATTGACCACCGCCTCCACGCCGTGCTCTTCCAGAACGCGCGGCAACAGTTCGGCGTCGGCGATGTCGCCGCGCACGAAACGGTAGCGCGCGCCGAACTCCTCGGCCGCGCCGTCGAGGTTGAGCGGGTTGCCCGCGTAGGTCAGCTTGTCCAGGTTGACCACCACCGCGTCCGGGTCGTGGCTCAAAAGGCGGCGGATGTAATTGGTTCCGATGAACCCGCAGCCGCCGGTGACGAGTATGCGCATGTGCTCGCTCGCTTGGCTTGTTCCCCGCTTCGGCTCAGGCCGGCGGGGGAGTCACGAGGACTAGCCCAAAAGGATGCGGGAGGCAATCGCGGAAAAATTGCCCGACCCCCTTGTCAATCGAAAAGGGATGCTGTAAATCCTCTTTCCCTCGTGGGCGATTAACTCAGTGGTTAGAGTGCCATCTTCACACGGTGGAAGTCGAAGGTTCAAATCCTTCATCGCCCACCACCGCGAAATCCCGGGCCCCGGAATCGATCCGGGGCCCTTTTTTGTGGCGGCAATCGTTCCGGAAAGGAAAGCGGGCCATGCGAATCGTCCTCTACACACCCGAGATACCTCCCAACACCGGTTCCGTGGCCCGTCTGTGCGCGGCCACCAGAACCCCGCTGCATCTCATCGAGCCCCTAGGCTTCTCTCTGGACGACAAGTACCTCAAGCGGGCCGGGCTGGACTACTGGCCGCACGTCGACGTGTCGGTCTGGCCGGATTTCGCCTCCTACCTGGAAGGGGACGCTCCCGGCAGGGTTGTCCTCTCCAGTGCCAGGCGCGGCGAAGCGCTGGGGGAGTTCGGTTTCCGCCAGGGTGACGCCATCGTGCTCGGACCGGAGACAAAGGGGCTGCCGGACGAGATGTTCGAGTCCCACGCCAACCACGTGCGGCTGCCCATCTGGGGTGAGGTGCGTTCCATCAACATGGCCCAGGCCGCGGCCGTGCTGCTGTATGACGCCTACCGCCAACTCGGTGTCCTTTCCGGCCGCTGAACCGGTTCGGTCGGCCACAACGAATAAGCCCCCGCGCAGGCCGTGCGCGGGGGCTTTTGTTTGTGTCTGTGTTCAAGGTCCGTCAGGCCGGGACCAAGCTCTCCCGCATCTCGTCGCGTTTGTTCTGCCATTTCATCCACAGGTAGATCAGGCCCATGATGCCGATGCCCGCGAAGTTGGAGATGTAGGAGGTGTGGTAGCAAAGGAAGGTGGCCATGGCCACGATAAGCCACTGAGCCACGTTGGTCCGGCGTATGAAGTAGCCCATAGTCAGCACCGAGAAGGCCAGGGTGCCGATGATCGCCCCTCCCCAGGCGTGGGCTATTTCATAGATGGTGCCGTTGAGCAGGAAGGCCGGTTCGTAGGCCATGAGGAAGGGCACCACGTAGAGCAGCTTGGCGAATTTGAAGGAGGTCCAGCCGGTCTTCCACGGGTCGGACCCGGCCACGGCCGCGCCCGCGTAGGCCGCCACGCAGACAGGCGGTGTGATGTTGGAATCCTGACTGAACCAATAGACGATCATGTGCGAGGCGATGGCCGCCGAGAGCACTCCCGAGGCCATGAGGTCTTTCCCGTGCAGGCTGGGATCCATGAGCATGGTCTCCACGGCGGGCACGGCCAGCACCGCGGTGATGAGGTAGGCCGCGGTCACGGGCACGCCCATGCCCAGAACCAGGGAGGCAACGCCGATGAGCAGTATGGCCATGGGCAGCTGGGCTGAAGCCACGGACACCGCTCCGCCGGAGAGAGCGGAGAGCGTTTCCCCAAAGCCCGAGGACATGGAGATGATAATGTCCGAGAACTTCAGGCCGATGCCGGAGAGGGAGATGATGCCCACGATGATGCCGATGACGCCCACGGTGGCTCCGATGACCAGCGTGGCGCGCGAGCCCTGGACGATGGCCTCCCAGATCTGCTTGGGCCCCATGCGGTACTGTCTGTCGAACCAGGAGATGACCACGCAGGAGATGGTGGCCCAGAACGCGGCGTTGCCCGGGGAGTAGCCCACCAGCATCATGGCCACGATAATGACCAGGGGGACGGACTTGTACCAGTGCTGCTTGAATATCTTGCCGGGTTTTTCGAACTCCTCGTCCTCGAGCCCCTTGATGTTCAGCTTCTTGGCTTCCAGGTGGATCATGGAGAGCACGGAGAAGAAATAGAGCAGGGCCGGGAAAATGGCCATCTTCATGATTTCCACGTACGGCGTGTTGGTCAGCTCCGCCATGAGGAAGCCGCCCGCGCCCATGATGGGGGGCATGAACATGCCGCCGATGGAAGCCGCCGGCTCGATGCCTCCGGCCACGTGGGGCTTGAAACCGGCCCGCTTCATGAGGGGGATGGTGAAGGAGCCCGTGGAGACGGTGTTGGCGATGGCCGAACCGGAGACCGAGCCGAAGAAGGCCGAGGCCACGACCGAAACCTTGGCCGGACCGCCGGTGGTTTTGCCAGCCAAGGCCAGTGGCCAATCGATGAAGAATTTGCCCACTCCCGACTTTTGCAGGAAGGCCCCGAAGAAAATGAAGAGAATGACGTACGTGACCAACACGTTGGCCATGACGCCGAAGACGCCGTTTTGCTCAAGGAACAGGGTGGTGGCCATGCGGTCGATGGAAAAGCCGCGGTGGGCGAACATGTCCGGGAAGTACGGCCCGAAGTAGCCGTAGACCAGGAAGAGTGCTCCGGCCAGGGTCATGGACCAGCCCAGCACCCGGCGGCAGACCTCGATGGAGATGATGATGCCGATGATGGCCACGGTAACGTCCAGTTGCGTTTCCGCGCCGGAGCGGTAGTTGAGGGCCTCGAACTCGAGCATCCAGTAGCCGCAGGCCCCGATGGCCACCAGCGCCAGCAGAACGTCCAGAAGGGTTGGCCGTTTCATGTTGGATCGCCTGCTCATGGGGAAGCAGAGAAAGACCATTACATAGGTCAGCACCACGTAGATACCGCGGTTGTATTGGGCGTCGAACGGTGAGACGCCGGCCGCGTAAAAATAGAAGACGACCATGATCAGGCCAAGAGCGTTGACGATGTGGAGCCAAAGGCCCGACAGCTTGCGGCCGGACTTGGACTCCTTGCTCATGACCTTCTTCAACTGCGATTTCTGCTTTTCGTCCAGATCTCCGCCTTCGCGCTCCTTGCGCGTGTCGGCGTTGGACCGCTCCTGGATGTTCCGCTCGGACATTTCGTCTCCGTGAACGGCCCTCCCGGGCCTTGGTATGCATGGGCGGGGCGGCGTAATCCTCCCCCGGGCCCACTCCATGAGCATCAAAAGCGGGCCGGGGGAAGTCCCCGGCCCGCGGGTAGGCACGTTGCTCCGCGAAACGCGGGGAGGCTATTTGAGGTCGTCCGGAATGCTGTGCCCGTGTTCCTCCCAGAACTTCACCGCGCCGGGGTGAACGGGGATGGCGTTGCCTTTGAGCCCATCCTCGATGGACATGGATTTGGCGGTCTTCTTGGCGGCCACCATGTGGGCCAGGCCCTTCTCGGAGTAGATGGTTTTGACGGACTCGTAGACGATCTCCGGGTCCACGTCCTTGTTGGCGCACCAGTAGGCGGAATCCTGGAAGGACTTCACCGCCTCGGTCTGGCCGGTGTAGGTCTTGGCCGGAATGGTCACGGGGGTGTAGAAGGGGTACTCGTCGTAAAATCCGGACTGTTCCGCGTCGTCGCCGATGTTGATCAGGCGGACGTCATCACGGGTGGCGGCTTCAATGATGGCCGCGGTGGGGTAGCCCGCGAACACCCAGAAGGCGTCCAGCTTGCCGTCGTTGAAGGCGGAGGCGGCGGCGGAATAGCCCAGGAACTGCTTGTCAACCTTGTCCCAGATGCCCAGGTGGGTGAAGAACCGCTCGCAGGCCGTGGCCGCGCCGGAACCGGCGTTGCCCACGCCCACGCGCTTGCCTTCGAGTTGCTTGGTGGAGGTTATGCCGGACTTGGCCTTGACCACCAGCTGTCCCGGAGCCCCGTAGAGGAAGGAGATGGCGCGGACGTTGGTGTAGTTGTTGGTGTCCTGCGGCAGCTTGCCCTTGCGGCCCAGGAAGGCGTCGCCCATGTAGACGATGCCGTAGTCGACCTGGTGGCTGTTCAGCCGTTTGAGGTTGGCCCCGGAGCCGCCGGATCCCTCGGAGGAGCACTCGACGTCGGGGACGTTCTTGGAGATGTAGATGGCCATGGCGTTGGCGAAGTAGTTGAAGGTGCCGCCGACTGGTCCGCCGCCGTAGGCGAGGTAGGTCTTGGCCTTGGCTGGCGCGGGGCTGAAGCCCGCCACCACGGCGAGGGCTAACAGGGGCAGCAGGAAGAGTTTCCATCCATTCGTCATCCCGATCCTCCTTTGCAGGTGCGTTGAGGTATGCATCCCACCGGCGCGGTTTTCCGCGGAACCGGGTGAACCGGGGTTCGGAACCGGTGCCATGCGGACTGCGCCAATGTTCATCCCGAGTGTATGTATGCGGTTTAGGAGATGGAATATCCAGCCGCCTCAGGTAAACGGTCGAAGAAATGCCGTGAACGGTTCTTGGCCTTGATGTCCGGAATGTGTACTTTCGCGGGATGGAATCGACACATGCACTTCTCATATTGCTGGCCCCGCCATTGGCGCTTCTTCTCGACCTTTTACTCGGCGACCGCCCAGGTCTCCCGCACCCCGTCCGGCTGCTTGGAGGCGTGCTCGACCGGCAGGAACGCCTGTCCAGACGGCTGGCGCCCGGCAAACTGTTCGCCGCCGGCGTGTTCTGGACCGTGGTCAACGCGGCGGCGGCCTGGGCCGTGGTCCAGATTCTCACGGAAATCCCCTATCTGGGCGCCCTCATAGGGTTGTATTTCGCCTACGCCGGGCTTGCCCTGGGGCAACTCCTGCGGGAGTCGCGCAAGGTTCGCCGCCTGCTGGCCGGAGGCGATCTGAACGCGGCCAGAACCGCCGTCGGCCAATTGGTCAGCCGCGAGACAGGCGACCTGGACGAGGAAGGGGTTCGCCGCACCCTGGCCGAAAGCATCAGCGAAAACCTCTGCGACGGCTTCGTCGCGCCTTTTCTGTTCCTTTGCCTTGGAGGGCCCGCTCTGCTGTGGGCTTACAAGGCCATCTCCACCATGGACTCCATGTGGGGGTACCGCACGGAGAAGTACGAACGGTTGGGACGCTTCTGCGCCAGAGCCGACGACGTGCTGGCCTGGGTGCCAGCCAGGTTGACCGCGGCTCTGATTCTGCTGGCCGGACGCGTCACAGGCAGGCGTGTGGAAGGTTGGAAAACCAAGGTTCCGGCCGACGCCGCGCGCATGGAAAGCCCCAACGCGGGGTGGCCCATGGCCGCCGCGGCATGGGTCTGCGGCGCGCCAATGGGGGGCTCGGCGGTGTATCACGGCCAGACCAGGGAAAAGCCGCGTCTCGGGCCGGACACCGGCGTGTGGGATGAGAGCAGGCTGCGGCGTCTGCACCGCTTGTGCCTCTGGTGCGGACTCGGCGGCGGCCTGCTCATTTGGTTGTATTTCGCCGCGTTGGCTTGGTCGGTATCTTCCTTCTAAAGCACTCGGCATCCATCCCCTCGCGACACGTCCGCAACGCCCCCGCGCACCTTCGGTGTTGCGGGGGCGTTGTCCTTTCGGAATGAGATGGGGGACCATCACGTGGCCGTTGCCGCGTAGGCGGCGAGACTCTAGCTGAAGATCAGAGGAATGTGGAGCGGAAGCACCAATCCATCATGGCGGGGAATGGCCGTGGCATGGATGCATGATTTTTCGTGGCGTGCGAAGTAAAGACGTATTCATTTTCGTTCTGCATGAGTTGATCTTTCGTATTTGATGTATTACGTGTTTTTTGCTTTATTCGGAAAAACGTTTGGATTTTGCGGCGTAAAGCCTTGTGTAGCGGGGGCCGATGGTGGTCCTGGGCTGCGCCGAAAACTTTTTTTAAGCCAAGGAGATCCCATATGGAAGACTATCTCAAAGAGGCGCTGGAGATCGTCAAGGCGCAGGCCAGCGTACGGAACATGACCGAGGAGGAGATCATCTCCATGGTCAAGACCCTGTCGCAGGGCATCCAGAACATCGGAGAAGAGGGGCCAAGCGAAGAGGCCCAGGAACCCGCCGTGGATCCCAAGAAGGCCATTAAGGAAAAGTCCATTGTCTGCCTGGAGTGCGGCAAGGCGTTCAAGATTCTCACCAAGAAGCACCTGGGCACTCACGACCTCACTCCGGAGGACTACCGTGCCAAGTGGGGCTATCCCAAGCGCAGCGCCCTGGTTTGCAAGTCCCTGCAGCGTGAGCGCCGCAAGAAGATGAAGGACATGAAACTGTGGGAGAGAAGACGATCCAAAGCGGAAAAGTCAACTTCAGAGTAAATAACTAAAAATTAAAATGGGGTAGAGCTTTACGGTTCTACCCTCTTTTTGTTTCCGCCCAGGAGTAGCGGCAACGGGTTCTCATGTTTCTTAGAAAAGTTCCGTATCCCGTCGGGCGCGTGAAGATGCTAAGCACGCGCCAGGGATTTACCTCTTCTGAATAAACGCCAGGTTGTGGTAAAAGCTTATAGCGGCGATGTTTTTGTCGTAGTAGCTGGGTTCGTACCCTTCGATTTTGAATTCCTCATGATTTAGCCCGTCCACGAGTTGCTTGAAGAAGCCCATGGCCGTATTCGGGTTATTCATGTCGTCGACCAGCCCCCGTAGTGTTCCGGCCAATATGATGTCTGCTGGTCTTCAACGGCGTAGATTCCTCCTTCCTTCATTTTGGGAAAGAGGTGCTCGAACGATCCTATGATATGTGAATTGATGTGACTGCCGTCATCAATGATGATGTCCGGACGGCCGATTTCGTCAATGACCCGGTCCAGGAAATCCCCATCCACTTGCGAGCCCTTGAATGTCTTGATTCTGCGTTCGTCATGACTCTTTTTGTCATGGATATCTATGCCGTAGACACGAGCCTTGGGAAAGTATGTACGCCACATACGAAGCGATGAGCCGCCGTCCATGGGGTCATCATACCCGCCGATCCCGATTTCGAGAATGCTGATTTGGTCCTTCCGGGATTTCAGTGGGTGGCTCCGGTTTTGCAGGCCGGATAGAGGTCCAATCCACCACAGAAGAAGTAGATCGCCGTCTTGAAGTGCTCTTTGTTCCTGTAGCCGCAAGCTCGGCGTTTGATTGCCATGATCTTGCTGTTCAGTCCCTCGGCCACGGCGTTGGTGATTCGATGCCGGCAAAAGGTCACCACGTTGTCCATGTGAGCTCTCAAGGTCTGGGCCACCTTCTTCATCGGCGTGATCCGGGATCGCGTGGCCCAACCGCACCATTTCTCCAGGAACCTCTTTGCCCAGCCAGGGCTCATGTAGCCCCACAGATCCTGCAGGCTTTCCTTCATGGCCCAGGCTTTGGCCGTCTTCAGGTTGGCCTGCTTGAGGTCATCGAACCGAGGTCTGTGCTTATCCGGCAGACGGCTTTCGCCGTAAAGCCACAGGTATCTGGTGCCCTTGAGGATTGACTCCCCTTCGGCCATCAGGGCCTTGTGTTCCTGACGCCGGACAGTGTCCACCGCTTTCCCCACGTGTTGCATGACGTGGAAACGGTCAAAGACGATTTTCCGGCTTGCCTCAGGGATCCACTTCATAGTGGCCGAAAAATACGGCTGCCACATGTCCATGCTCACGGCCCGCACTGCTTCCAGCTGCTCGCTACTCAGGCTTTGATAATACGCCTCGAGGCTCGCCGTTCGGCGATCTTCAGCAACATGCTCAACTGTGCCCCTCATCAGATCGCAGACGACGGTCATGTACTTGTGTCCCTTGCGGAAAGCCTTCTCGTCCACCCCGAGGTAGTGGATATTGCGCTGTTCCTTGCGGCTCAAGCCTCTTTTGACGGCTCGTTCCATGATCCCCCAGGTCTCGTCCCAGGAAATACGCAACAGCCTGCGTGCACCTTCGATGGTCGAACAGGCCGTAATCACGTCAATGGCCATGCGCTCCATGAGCAGGGTGAAACGAGAATGGGGAGCGGCCCAGGGGACCTGTGCTTGGCGTACGCCGTGATCAGGACAGTTAACTCGTGGAATACGTGCATGAAGAAATGTCTTGAACTGGCAGGTATCTAGATGTCTCCATGTCCGTTCTTCGGCATGATCCCGGCAAGCCAACTCTCGCCCGCACTCTGGGCAAGACCAAAGAGCGCCAGGCTCATGATCGATCCACACATCCACTCGCCCAGCCCCAGTCTGGAGCTTCACGTCATCCACATGCCAGGGGTGGTCAATGCCAAGAATCTGAGCATAGAAATCGATGTCCCTCATGAGCAATGTCTCCTCTAGAACAGAGGACTACCTCAGGCTGCTACCCACGACAATTCCGGAAGAACCGCTGATTTTTTTGCGGCGCAGAGGATGGAAGTTGGCGTGATAATGCGGCGCATACCAATGACTGCTCCATTTGTCGGTGCCGTAGAGAATGGCCAGCGCCTTGAGGTTCGAACCAAACAAAAGACTGAATGCGGCGTGCTGTAGCCCCCTGAAATGATGACTCTGATATGCCCGTATCTTCTTGACCTGGCCGTCGGAGAGTGTTCCCCGAAGCCGCTTCTTGAGATGCATGAGTTTGGACATTGCTCCTCACTTCAGTATGGTTTCGAAAATCAGATTCCTTATAATAAGTATACCCGCCAAGAGAATTATGGCAAGCAATACGGGCTTGTTGGTGGATACCTCCGCGAGCAGCATCTGGCAGCAACCGACGGGATGACGGGTTGCTCTCTGGAGGCCTGCAACTGTGAATTTGAGGCCTATTAAGAAACAAGGCTCGAAAAAGTTGTTTCTCTTTGGATGCCAGTCTGTTTGCGGACTGGTCCGTGTGGCTTGGCGGGCATGAAAAAGGCCCCCGGAAGCGTTCGCTTCCGGGGGCCTTTGCGTACGATGCGGCCGGGTTTATTCTCCCAGTTCCCTGCTGCGGCGGAAGGAGGCGCGAACAGCGTCGGCCACATGGCCCCGCACGGCGGTGCGGTCCAAGTGCAGCAAGGCTTCGATGGTGGTGCCGGCCGGGCTTGTGACCATCTCCCGCAGTTGGGAGACGTGCAGGTCGCTCTGCTTGGCCATGGCGGCCGTGCCCTCCAGCAGGGAAAGCACCATCCCGGTGGCCTGGTCGCGGGGCAGCCCCAGGCTTACCCCCGCCTCCATGAGCGCTTCCATGAAGTGAAAGACATAGGCCGGGCCGGAGCCCACCAGGGCCGTGAAGGCGTCGAAGTCCTTTTCGGCCAGTTCATAGACTTCGCCAACGGCGGAGAAGATGTCCACGACCACGCGGCGGTCGGTGTCGTCCAGTCCTTCGTCCTCCAGGCAGATGGCGGTTACGCCCTTGCCCGCAAGGGCCGGGGTGTTGGGCATGACCCGGATGACCGGGCAGACGGCGTCCGACCATTCCCTGAGCCTGCCGATGGGCAGCCCGGCGGCGATGGAAATGAGCCGCTTGTCCCCGTCCAGGACGGGGCGGACCTGCCCGAGAACGTCTTCCATCTGCTGCGGCTTCACCGCCAGCACCACGTATCGGCAGGCGTCCACCAGTTCCCGGATGGAGTCGTGCGGCACCAGGCCGTGTTCCTGGGCCAGGTCCAGAAGTTTCTGGCGGTCGGCGTCCACGCCGTGAACGGCGTAGCCGGAGCCGGAGAGCCCCTTGATGATGGCCGAGCCCATGTTGCCCGTGCCGATGAAGCCGATGGAGGCCATGGCGCTACCCCACGAGTTCGAGCTGGCTGAAGAAGTAGCCGATCTCGAAGGCGGCGGTTTCCGGCGCGTCGGAGCCGTGCACCGAGTTCCTCTCGATGTCCTGGGCGTACTTCTTGCGCACGGTGCCTTCCTCCGCCTGCTCGGGGTTGGTGGCCCCCATGAGCTTGCGGTAGCGGGCGATGGCGTCCTCGCCCTCCAGTACGGAAACCACGATGGGGCCGGAGGACATGAAGGCGCAAAGCTCGCCGTAGAAGGGGCGCTCCTTGTGCACCTCGTAGAAGCCGCCCGCCTGCTCGGTGGTCAGGTAGAGCCGCTTCATGGCCACGACGCGCAGTCCTTCAGCCTGAATCATGGACAGGATTTCGCCTTCCAGGTTCCGGGCGGTGGCGTCGGGCTTGATGATGGAGAGGGTGCGTTCCATGTGAGTCCTCCTTTGGGTTAGGCCAGCAGCATTTTGTCGGAAGAAAAGGCCTCGCCCTTGATGGTGTAGAAGCGGGCCAGCAGGTCGTCCACGCCGAGGTTTTGCTTCTCTTCCCCGCGGATGTCCAGAATGATCTCGCCCCGGTGGAGCATGACCAACCTGTTGCCCATCTGCAGGGCGTGGTTCATGTTGTGCGTGACCATCAGGGTGGTCAGCTTGCGTTCGCGCACGATGGAGCCGGTCAAATCCAGAATCATCTGCGCGGTCTTGGGGTCCAGGGCGGCTGTGTGCTCGTCCAGCAGCAGCAGGTCGGGCTCCACCATGGTGGCCATGAGCATGGTCAGCGACTGCCGCTGCCCGCCGGAGAGCAGACCGACCCGGTCGCCCAGGCGGTCCTCCAGGCCCAGGCCGATCATGGACAGTTGCCGTTTGAACAGCTCGCGGTCCTCGTCCTTGACCCCCAGGGCCAGTCCGCGCCGCTTGCCGCGACGAAGCGCCAGGGCCATGTTCTGCTCGATGGTCATGGAGCCGCAGGTGCCCAGGAGGGGATCCTGGAAGACGCGGCCGATGTGCTGGGCCCGCCTGTGCTCCGGCCAATCGGTGACGTCGTCCCCGGCCAGCTCGATTGAGCCGAAGTCCAAGGGGAATCCGCCGGAGATGGCGGACAGCAGGGTGGATTTGCCCGCGCCGTTGGAGCCGATGAGGGTCATGAAGTCCCCGGACTCCACGTCCAGGTCGATGCCGCCCAGGGCCAGCACCTCGTTGACGCTGCCCTTGTGGAAGTATTTGGTCACGCCGCTCAGCTTGAGCATTTCGCCTTCACCCGCTGTTTGATCTGAGGGGCGGTCAGGGCCAGCACCACCAGCACCGCGGTGATGAGCTTGAGGTCGGAGGGCTGGAAGGAGAAGTCTCCTATGCGTAGGTCCAGGGCCAGGGCGATGGCCATGCGGTAGAGCACCGAGCCCACCACGGCAGCGGCCACCGCCCGCACCACGGTGTGGCAGCCCAGGATGGTCTCGCCGATGATGACCGAGGCCAGGCCGGCGATGATGGTGCCCACGCCCATGTTCACGTCTGCGGCCCCCTGGTTCTGGGCGATGAGCGCTCCAGAGAGCGCCACCAGGGCGTTGGACAGCCCCACCGAGCCGATGATGATGAAATCCGTGTTGACGCCCTGGGCGGTGATCATCTGCTTGTTGTCGCCCGTGGCCAGCATGGTCTGCCCAAGCTCGGTGTGTAAAAACCAGATGAGCAGGAGCACCACCGCCAAGGCGACGACGGCGAACAGGACCAGCGAGGCCAGATAAGGCGGGAGCCCCATGGAGATCAGCGGTTCCAGCACCGTGGGCTTGCCCAGCAGGGTCATGTTGGGGCGGCCCATGATGCGGATGTTGATGGAGTAGAGGGCGATCATGGTCAGGATGGAGGACAGCAGGTGCAGGATTTTCAGCTTGGTGTTGAGGATGCCCGTGACCATGCCCGCCATGAATCCCGCGCCCGCGGCGAAAACAAGAGAGAAGTAGGGGTCGATGCCCGAAGTGATGGCCACCGAGGAGACGGCCGCGCCCAGCGGCAGGGAGCCGTCCACGGTGAGGTCGGGGAAGTCCAAGACGCGGAAGGTCAGATAGACCCCCAGCGCCATGAGGCCGTAGACGAAGCCCTGTTCCAGGGAGCCGAAAAACGCGTACCAGCTCATGATTTCCAGAGGGGCCGGGCGGCAAAAAGGGGGCGCGACCCTCGCCGCGCCCCCCGAAACGTCCGTCCGGTCCGGTTTGAATTACTCGATGACGGTGTCGGCCCGGTCGATGACGTCGCCCGGAAGGTCGACGCCCATCTTGGCGGCGGCCGATGTGTTCACGTACAGCTTGAGATCCTTGAGGGTTTCCACCGGCATTTGGCCGGGGTCTGCCCCCTCCACCAGGATGCGCCGGGCCATCTCGCCGGTCTGGCGGCCCATGCGGTAGTAGTCGATGGCGATGGAGGCCACCACGCCGCGTTCCACAGAATCGGTGTCAGCCGCGAAGAGGGGGATGTCCGCCTCTTCGCAAATCTTCACGGCCGACTCCAAGGCGGAGATGACGGTGTTGTCCGTGGGGATGGTGATGGCGTCCACCCGGCCAACCAAGCTCTTGGCCGCGGAGTAGACTTCGGCCGAGGTGGAAACGGTGCGCGGCTCGACCTCGATGCCCAGCTTGGCGCATTCTTCCTCGATCATGTTGTAGGAGACCACGGAGTTGGCCTCGCCCGCGTTGTAGAGCACGCCGATGGTCTCCACGCCGGGCACTATTTCCTTGATCAGCGCCATCTGCCGGTCCACGGGGCTTTTGTCCGTCATGCCGGAAATGTTGCCGCCCGGTTTTTCCATGTTGTCCACCAGGCCCGCGGCCACGGGGTCGGTCACGGCGCTGATGAGAATCGGCTTGTTGTGGAGCTTCTGAGCCACGGCCTGGGCGGTGGGCGTGGCGATGGCCAGGATCAGGTCGGGGTCGTCGTCGCGGATCTGGCTGGCGATCTGGATGGCCATGTCCATGCTGCCCTGGGCGGTGTAGACCTTGTACTCGGCCTCGACGCCGTTCTCTTTCAGGTAGTCCTGGAAACCGTTGCGCACGGCGTCCAGGGCGGGGTGCTCCACGACCTGAGTGGAGGAAATCAGGTAGTCGGCGGCTTGGACGGCCGCTGCGGGGGAAATGAGCGCCGCCAGAGTCAGGCAGGCGGTGAGAATCCGTTTCATGGTGGGTTCCTCCCGAAAAGTGTCCATCGCGTTTGGAGGCCGAGCGGGTAAAAGAAATCAATAGACCGGATCGGGGCAAATCTCAAGCCCCCCGGGCGTTCAGCCTTCCCCGTCCGAACCGTGGGAAGTCGTTTTTTTCGCGGTCGTCCGGCGCAGGCGTTCTGCCATGGAGGCGATACCCACCGGAGTTACCGCCGGATCGCGCAGATCCCACCATTGCCGCAGTGCCTCCAGGGTCTCGGGGTGGGGGTGGCCTATGGCCACGGCCTGCCCACGTTTACGAGCCAGGCGTTCCGCCTTGCGGAGTTGGTGCAGTATGGCCGGGGCCTGGGGAACGTTGTCCAGAAAAACGTCGCGCTCCAGAGGGGCGAGCCCCGCCGCCACGGCCGCTTCCTTGCCCTTGCTGCCGCCCACGGTGCGGGAGTCCAGAAAGATGAGGCCGCGTTCGGCGCAAGTCGTGGCCACCAGGTCCATGGCGGCGCGGTCGGAGGTGTATCGGGACCCCATGTGGTTATTCAACCCAACCACGCCGGGCAGGCCGTCAAGATTCTCCTTCAGTACGCGCCTGGCCTCGGTGGCATTCATGGACAGCATGAGCGCGCCGGGCCCTGGGCGCACCTTGGGCCAGCCCCTTGGCTCCATTGGCTGATGCAGGAGCAGATCGAGCCCCTTTTCGCGGGCTGTCGCCGCGATGCCTCGCGTGTGGGTGGCCTGGGGCCAGACAGCGATGCTTACCGGGAAGGGCAGTTCGGCCAATGACTCGGCGAAGGAAAGGTCTTCGCCCAGGTCGTCGATGACCACGGCCAGGAGGGCGCCGTCGGGCGGAGGCTCCACCGGCGGCGGCAGGGGCGGGCCCAGCCGGATGATATGCGTGTCGAGGCCCTTGAGGCTGACGCGCAGTCCGTCCGGAGTGGTGTTCAGGACGGCCTTCGGGGCCCACAGGTCGAGGTGCTTGGCCACCCTGTCGGCCAATTCTTCGGGCGACCCGGGAGCGTGCACGGCGATGCGCTGGGTCATGGGCTCGCCACGACCGCCACCTTCCACGGTTTCCAGGGCGTAGTCGCGGCTATTCAACCCCATGTCGGCGAAAGCCGAGAGCAGGGCGAAATCGACCCTCTTGACCAGTTCGTCCAATCCCGGGCCATCCTCCGGGGGGGGCTCCTCGTAGGCTTGTTCCGGCTGCGGGGTGGCGGGCGGTTCGGGGCCCTCGCCGGAAGGCAGCAGGGCCATGGCCGCATAGCCAATCAGGGCAAAGAGGATCACCGCCCCGAGCAGGAGCAGCCCGGTGCGCCTGCTCAGGGGGAAGTGCCCCGGCCCTTCCGGGGGCTGGCGTTCGTCCATGGTCTCCCGCCGCTCCGGCTAGTGGATCTGCTTGATGGTGGGCAATTTCTTGACCATCTGCAGGGCCAGGCGGAGCTGGTTGTCCTTGGCCAGGAGTTCCATGGCGCGCTCGGACCGCTCGAAGGACTCGTCCTTCTCCGCCTCGCCGTTTTCCAGGTGGCGGCTGAGGCCCTCCTCGCGAACCACGAAGCCGTTGTCCTTGGACTCCTGGTCCTCGTCGCGCTTTTCAAAGGGCACGACGATGTCCGGCTCGATGCCCTCGGCCTGAATGGAGCGGCCGGAGGGGGTGTAGTACAGCGCGGTGGTCAGCTTGATGCCGGAACCGTCTGGCAGGGGGATGACCGTCTGCACGGAGCCCTTGCCGAAGCTGCGCTCGCCCAGGATGAGGGCCCGCTTGTGGTCCTGCAGCGCTCCGGCCACGATCTCCGAGGCGGAGGCGGAGCCCGCGTTGATGAGGACGACCACCGGCGCTTTAATATCGCCGGAGTCCTTGGTGGCGGAGTATTCCTTGCGGTTCTTGGGATCCTTGCCCTGGATGTAGGTCACGAGCCCTTCCTGCAGGAAGAGGTCGGAGACGTTGACGGACTGGCTGAGCAAACCGCCGGGGTTGTTGCGCAGGTCCAGGACGATGCCTTCCAGGCCGCTTTCCCGGCCGCTGACGTCGTCGATGGCCTTCTTGAGTTCCTCGGTGGTGTTTTCGTTGAAACGGGTCAGGCGCAAGTAGGCCACACCGGGATCGAGGATCTCGCTCTTGACGCTGATGATGGGGATGGTGTCGCGGACAATGGTCACTTTCTGGGGCGTGCGGGAATCCTCGTGCAGGATGGTCAACTGGATCTCGCTGCCCTTCTTGCCCCGGATTTTCTTGACCGCCTCCATGAGGGTGATGTCCTGGGTCGACTCGCCCTCGATTTCCAGGATGACGTCGCCGGAGCGCAGCCCCGCCTCGAAGGCCGGAGTGTCCTCGATGGGCGAGACCACGGTCAGCCGCCCATCCTCCATGGTGATCTCGATGCCGATGCCCGAGAACTCCCCGGAGGTGGAGACCTGCATGTCCTTGTATTCCTCGCGGTCCATGAAGGTGGAGTGGGGGTCGAGCTGCTGCAGCATGCCCTTGATGGAGTCGTCGATGAGCTCGGTGCGGGAAATGTCGCGAACGTAGTAGTCCTCCACCAGGTTGATGACCTGGCTGAACCGCTTCAGCGCGTCGTAGTCGTTGGTCTTGCCCTGTTCCTGGGCGCACAGCGTCCCGCCCACGGCGGTGAAGATGAAGATAGTGGACAGGATGACCACGAGCCGGGTGATGCGCATATAACCTCCTGGTGGCCGGTCAGCGGTTGGGTCGCAACCAGCTGACGGGATTGAGGGCGTTTTGTCGGAATCGCAACTCAAAGTAAAGGCCGGGCCCTTCCGCGGCCGGATAGTAGCCGGCCGCTCCAAGGGGTTCGTCCTTCTCCACTTCCTGGCCCATTCTGACGAAGCTTTGGGAAAGGAAGGCGTAGAGCGTGTAGTATTTCTCGCCGTGGTAGACGATAACCACCTGACCGAACCCGCGCAAGACGTCGTTGTGGACCACCTTGCCCCAGGAAACGGCCCGCACCCTGTCACCGGATGACAGGGAAAGCCCAAGGCCCCGCACGGGGGGCTCGGCGCCGGGTGCGAACTTCGCCACTACCGGGCCGTCCGCTGGCCAGGGCAGGCTGCCCTTGAGCTTGGATATTTTTTTGGTGGTCAACGTCTTGAGTTTGTATCGCAGCGACTCCACCGTGGCCAGAACACGGTCCAGCTCCTCCTCCCGGCTGATCTTTTCGGCACGGATTTTCTGGATGGAGTGAACCAGCCGCAGCTTGGCTTCCAGGGCCTGGTCTTTTTTCTCCCGCAACTGTTCCATTTGGCGGCTGATTTCGTTTTCCAGCCGGTCCTGCTCGGCCAGGCTGGCGGCCAATTCGGAACTCACCCTGGCCAGTTCAGCCAAAGCCCTTCCCCCCTCGCGGTAGAGAGCGGACAGCCAGGTGAAGCGGCGGTCGGCCTTCTCCCAGGTGGAGAGGCCGCGCAGCTTGCTGACGCGGTTGTCCAGATGGATGGGCCACAAGGAGGCCAGCAGGCCGCCGAGGTCCCGCGCCACGGCCCTGCTCCGCGTTTCCAGCTTGTCGGAACGGGCCAGGATCTCCCGCTGGGTGCCTTGTACTTCCTCCAGCTTGGCCTCTGCCTCCCAGACCTCGTCCTCCAGCCGGATGACCTTGTCCTCCAACTCGGCCAAGTTGGTGAACAACTCGCGTTCCTTGTCGCTGAGCCGGTCGATGGCTTGTTTGGCGCTTTGCGCCTCCTTCTTTTGTTCGCGGATGGATTCCTGCAGCCGTTTGACCGCGGTGGATTCCGCCGCGGCCGGAGAAGGCCACGCCGCGAGAAGAAGGAGCGGAAGAAGCAGCAGGCTGGCTATGGCGGCGGGACAGGGCTTCACGCGGCCATGTCCTCCAGGGGGCAGCCCTGGCAGCGTGGATTGGTGCGGCGGCAGCGGTCCGCCCCAAGCCGCACGATCAGGGCGTGGAATTCGTTGTAGAGAGGAACGTCCTCGGGCAGGGAGTCGTGAAACTGTTCCTGAAGCTGGTGGTAGTCGGACTCCTCCGGGGCCAGCCCGTGCCTGCTCAGGATGCGGTGGGTGTAGGCGTCCACCACGAAAACCGGCCGGTGCAGGGCATAGAGCAGGATGGAGTCGGCCGTTTCCGGCCCCACGCCCTTGACCGAGAGCAGCGCCTCGCGGAGGTCGGGGGTCTCCATGGCCTCCAGAAAAGCCAGGTCGTCGCGCTCCAGGTGTTCAGGCTGGTCCGCCAACTCTTCGAATTTTGCCAGCAGGTTGCCCAGGCGGGTGGCCTTGAGTCGGTAGTATCCAGCAGGGCGGATGCGTTCGGCCAGATCTTCGGCGTGCAGGTCCAGCAAGCGGCGGGGCACCAGGGGACCGTCTTCCTTGAGGGCTTCCACCGCCCTGGAGGCGTTCCGCCAGGCCGTGTTTTGCCCCAGAATCGCGCCCACGGCTACCTCGAAGGGGCTGTCCGCGGGCCACCAGCGGCTGGGGCCCAGCGCGTTCAGCAGGGTGCGGTGCATTTCCAGCAATGGATTGAGCTTCATGGGCGTGTGCAGTATACAGGCCGGGTTTTTCGCGTCAGGCGTTCGGTTATGCTGGCGCGAAGGTACGGCGGAATCCGCCCCCTTGCAAGGGCGAACGGGAGCGACATGCGACTCGAAAACGACGCGGCCCGCGCCTGGTGGCGCTGGGCCCTGGCGCTTGGCCTGGCATTCCTGGGCGCGGCATTGTTGCGCGTGTACCAGGCCCCCATGTGGTTGGACATGCCGTCCCTCATGGCTGGCGGCGAGCCCATTATGTACACGCACGACGCCTACGGCTGGCTGGCCGGGGCCAAGTTCGAGAATACGTATTTCAACGAACCCCTGTCGGTATTCGTGCGCTGGTTGCACCAGGCCGGTGGCTTCGGGCTGGGCTGGCTCGGCTACTGGCTTCCGGCAATCATGGCCCCGCTGGTGGCCCTGCCGGTCTGCTGGCTGGCCGGGCGCTGGAACAAGCTGGAGTTCGGGCCGGCCGCGGGCATTCTGGCGGCCACCATCCCCGGCTTCTACATCCGCTCCTCCCTCGGGGAACTGGACACGGACCTCTTTTCCCTGCTGACGGTGACGGTGACGGCGGCCGGTGCGATTTTGCTGGTTGAGCCCACCTGCAACCGGGGCTGGAGGCTGGAGCGGGGGGCGGAACCGCGTCCTCTCACCGACGTCGAGCGCGGACGGCAGTACGCCTGGGCCTTCGCCCTGGGAATCTGGTCGGCTTTCGGCGGTATTCTGTACGGCAACTCCCCGCTGCTCTGCCTGCCCCTGTTCGGAGCGGCCGCCGGGCTGGGGGTGCTGCTGGGCCGTCCCGGCACGCGCCTGAGCAACGGGGCGGCGGTGGTCTTGGCGGCCCTGCCCATGGTGGCGGGCTGGTGGACCCTGATTCTGCCGCTGGCGGGACTGGCCGCGCTCCGCTTCCGGCCGTCCCTGTTTCGCAAACCCGTGCCGGACGCTATCCTGCTCGTGGCCGGAGCCGTTCTTTTGTTGTTCGGATCCGATGTGGGCTGGGAGATCATCAACAAGGTCCTCTACTGGCTGAAGCCGGTTTCGGAAACCGCGGGCGGCGGTGGGGGAGTGCCGGGCCTTAATCTGCCGTCCGTGCTGCAGTCCATCCGCGAGGCCCAGACCTTGTCCTGGACAAGGTTGCTGACCACCGTGGCCGGCGGGGCGGTGGTCTTTCCCTTCCTGCTGGCTGGGTATGTCCGCCTGGTGATCGCCCGGCCAATGGCGTTGGTTTTTCTGCCGCTCCTGCTGCTCGGCCTGGCGGGTAAGACCCTGGGCATCCGTTTCACCATGTTCGCCGGTCCCGCCATGGGGCTCGGCGTGGTGGGGCTGGGGATGCTGGCGGATCGGCTACCCGCTCCGGGGCGGTGGCTCAAACCGGGAGCGGTGGTCGCGATGACGGCCCTGGCGCTTGTGCCGCTGGCGCGTTTCGTGGACGCCCGTCCCGCGTCACCGGTGCTTTCGAGGCCCTACGCCGAGACGCTGCTCGACCTGCGGAGCAAGGCGGACGAACGGGGCTGGCTGTGGCTGTGGTGGGACTACGGCTACGCCGCCCAGCACTACGCCGAGCGCTACACAGTTGCCGACGGCGCGCGGCACACCGAGAAATGGCTGTATCCTCTGGCCAAGGTGCATGCCTCCGATTCACCCGCCCAGGCGGCCAACCTCATGCGGTTCGTCGCCTCGGACATGGTCGCCCAGGCCAAGGGGCAGGAAGCGCCCGAGGTAAACCCTGACCTGGCCTACATGCGGGTCAATCCCATGAAGTCCCTGCGCGAGATGGGCGGCCCGGCGGCCAAGGAGTTTCTCGCGGGACTGGAGGACGAGCCGGTTTCCGCGGGCGGCAACGTCCCCGGTCAGTACCTGGTGTTCTCCTGGGACAACATCCGCATCGCCGAGTGGATAGGCAGGTTCGGCAAATGGGACGTTGCCGACGGCTCCACCGGAAAACCCAACGTGACCTTCGTGCCCGGTCGATTCCGCATCAATCCCCGGGGGGTGCTGGAGAGCCAGCTCGGCAGCATCCCACTTTCCAGTGTGGACATCCTGAGTGCGGAGGGCAATCGGTCCAAGGACTGGCCGCGCCTCGGCGGGGTGCATCTGGTGGTCAACGAGGCCACCAGCGAGGCCTTCATCATGGACAGCCGGGCTTACCGCATGAACATGATGCGGATGCTCTTCAAGAGCCCCGCCCGCTTCAGTGACAATTTCGAGTTGGTGGCCGAGACGCCGCCCCACACGAGGGTCTACCGGGTCAAGCGTTCGCCCGGTCAATGACCAGGGCGGCCCACTCCCCCTGCTCCAGACGGTCGGCTGGCGGCAGCCCAAGGGCCGTGTAGGCGCTCTCCACCTGCTCGGCCTGCTCGATGAGCAGGCCGGAGAGCAGCAGCACGCCGCCCGGCGAGAGCCGCTGGGTGATGGGCGAGGCCATGGCGATGAGCGGCTCGGAGAGAATATTGGCCGCGATGACGTCGAAGGAGGCGTCCGGAGAGAGGGCGTCTATGGAGCCGCAGGCCAGTTCCACCCTGTCCGCCACCCGGTTGCGCTCCAGGTTCTCCCGGGCGCAGGCCACGGCTTGTGGGTCGATGTCCACTCCGGTGCCGGAAAGTCCCGCCTTGGCCAAGCCGATGGCCAGGATGCCCGAGCCGCAGCCCAGATCCAGGAATCCCCCGGCGTCGCGCAGCCTTCCCGCAAGCAACAGGTCGCCGATGGCCTGTAAGCAAAGCGCCGTGGTGGGGTGGTGCCCCGTGCCGAAGGCCATCTTGGGCTCGATGACGATGGTTTCCCGGCCCGGATCGCGCTCGTCCTGCAACCAGGGCGGAAGAATCTCGAAAACGTCTCCGGCCGCGATGGGCGTGAAAAAGTCCCGCCAGGCCATGGACCAGTCCTCTTCCTCCACCTCCTGCCGCACGATCTCCGCGCCGGGCAGGACCCGGCTCAGCTCCGAGGCCAGTTCATCGGCCAGGGGGTGGGCGTCGAGATGGATGGTGAAGACGGTGGTGCCGTCCTGTTCCTCGGCCTCCTGCCAGCCCTGCGGCGCGCGCTCGGCGAGAACGGCAGAGGCTTCGTCCGCCCGCTGGGAGTCAAGACGCATATCCAAACGGATCATGCTCCGTCCTTTTCTTGTGGTTGATTTCGCGGGAGGGGCGGTGCGCACCGCCTCTCCCGGGGAAAGCGTTTACAGGATGGTGTCCAGGGCCTCGGCGAAGGCGTCCAGGTCGGCCGGGTCGATGGTCAGCGCTGGCAGCAGGCGCAGCACGCGGTCCTGGGTCAGGTTGCAGACAAAGCCCTCGTCCAGCAGCCTGCGCCAGACGGACTGGCCGTTTTCGGCCAGCACGATGCCTAGCATCATGCCCCGGCCGCGCACCTCCTCGATGGCACCGGGGTTGTTCTCGGAGACGTGGCGCAGGTTCTCCTTGAGACGGTAGCCCATGTCGCTGGCGCGTTTGTCCAGCCTGTCTCGCCGCATGACGTCCAGCACGGTCAGGGCGGCGCGGGAGAGCAGGGGACCGCCGCCGAAGGTGGTGGCGTGGCTGCCTGGCTCAAAGCCCCGGGCCACTTCATCCGTGGCCAGGCAGGCGCCCATGGGCAGCCCGTTGGCCATGGCTTTGGCCGAGGTGAATACGTCCGGTTCCAGACCGTATTCCTGGAATGCCCAGAAGGAGCCGGTACGGCACAGGCCGGTCTGGATTTCGTCCACCATGAAGAGGACACCGTTTTCGCGGCAGAGTTCCTGCACGGAGCGCAGGTATTCCCCATCTAGGGGGTTGACCCCGCCCTCGCCCTGGATGACCTCCACCAGAACAGCTGCGGTCTGCGGGCCGATGGCCTGTTCCATGGCCTCCAGGTCCCCGGTGGGCACGTGGAGGAAGCCCTCGGGCAGGGGGTCGAAGCCCTGCTTGATCTTTTCCTGGCCGGTGGCCGCGGCCGTGGCCAGGGTGCGGCCGTGGAAGGATCCCTCCAGGGTGATGACTTGGTGGGCGTCGGTCTCCCGCACCACCCGGTTGTAGCGCCGGGCCAGCTTCACCGCGGCCTCGTTGGCCTCCGCCCCGGAATTGCAGAAAAAGACCTTGCCGCAGTGGCAGGTTTCCAGAATCCGCTCGGCCAGATCCACTTGCTCCTTCTGGTAGAAGAGGTTGGAGACGTGGACCAGGGTGCGGGCCTGTTCGGCCACAGCCTCGGCCACCTCGGGGTGGCAGTGTCCCAGGGAGGTCACGGCCAGGCCGGAGAGCAGGTCGATGTATTCGCCGCCCTCCTGGTCCCACAGGCGAGAGCCGGAGGCTCGGGCCACGGCCAGGGGATAGCGTCCATAGGTGTGGAAGAGGGCGGCCTCCTCACGGGCCTTGAGGCGTTCCAGCGGGGTGCTCATTGCGATGGTCCTTTCTAGCGTGATCCGGTGTGGCCGAAGCCTCCGGCTCCGCGTACGGTCTCCGAGAGATCGTCGCAGGGCACGAGTTCGGCCGGGAAATAGGGCAGGAAGAGAAGCTGGGCTATGCGCTGGCCGCGCGATATGGTCCGCTCCTCGCCGGAGGTGTTCAGCAGGCCGACCTTGATCTCTCCCCGGTAGTCGGGGTCGATGACCCCCACGCCCTGGGCCACGGTCAGGCCGTGCTTCACCCCGAGGCCGCTGCGGGAAAAAACGAATCCGGCCACGCCGGGCTGGGCGATGTCGATGGCCAGCCCCGTGGGCACCAGGATTCGCCCCCCAGGCGGCACGGTCCATTCCGCGTCGTCCAGGCAGGCGCGCAGATCGGTTCCGGCGCTCTGGTCCGTGGCGGGTTCGAGCTCGAATTCCTCCCACATGGGGTGGAGGAATTTTACGTTGACTTGAATGCGGTTCGGTTGTGTCATGCTGCTTCCTCTCCAGCGCCGACACGGTAGACGCGGAGGGGCCAAATGGCAATATGTCGGGAGGGGCCGCCCGGTCCGCGAAAGCGGGGACGGGTTTGGCCCGACACGCCCGATTGCTGGAAATACGCCGGTGAACCCGGTAAGGAGACTCGATGCGTCCAATCCGCAGTTATTCCGTTGTCCCCAACATTCCCGATCCGCTGGCGCCCTTGCGCGACCTGGCGGCCAACTACTGGTTTTCCTGGAATGACCAGATCGCGGACCTGTTCAGCCAGATGGACCCGGACCTGTGGCGTCGGGCCAAGGGGAATCCGGTAGCCTTTCTGAACATGTTCCCCCAGGAAGAATTGTTGCGGCTGGCGGGGGACGAGTTTTTCCTGGAGCGGCTGCGCGAGGCCCACAAGGCGCTGAAGAACTACCTCGGCAAGACCATGTCGCCGCTGGACCTTGAACCGAGCCGGCCGGGCCAGCCAGTGGTTGCCTACTTCAGCGCGGAATACGGCATTGACGGCAGCCTGCCCATCTATTCCGGAGGGCTGGGCATCCTGGCGGGCGACCATCTCAAGTCAGCCTCGGACCTCAACATCCCTCTGGTGGCTGTGGGCTTGGCCTACAAGAAGGGTTACTTTCGCCAGTACCTCACCCCGGACGGCTGGCAGCAGGAGCGCTACCCCACGGTCGATTTCGAACAACTGCCGGTCTCGCTTGTGCGCGGCGAGGACGGGAGGGAGGTGCGTGTTTCCGTGGACATGGAGGGCCGCGAGTGCCACGCCCGCATCTGGCGTGTGGACGTTGGCCGGGTGCCCCTGTACCTGCTGGACACCAACATCCCGGAGAACCCGCAGGATCTGCGCGAGACCACGGCTCAACTCTACGGGGGCGACTGGGAGATGCGTCTGCGGCAGGAAATCCTGCTGGGCATTGGCGGAGTGCGGGCTTTGCGCGCTTTGGGACTGGCTCCGGAGGTCATCCACATGAACGAGGGCCACTCCGCCTTCGCCGGAGTGGAACGCATCCGGCTGCTCATGCGGGAGGAGGAGCTTTCCTTCGAAGCGGCCATGGAGCTGGTGGCCTCATCCTCGGTGTTCACAACGCACACCCCGGTCCCGGCGGGCAACGACCGTTTCGATCCGGACCTGATGCAGCGCTACTTCGAGGGCTACGCCAGGAATCTCGGCTTGGCCTTCAAGGTCTTTCTGGCACTGGGGCGGGAAAACCAGCGCGACGACGAGGAGACGTTCTGCATGACCGTGCTGGCCTTGCGGCTCTCCCGGAACAACAATGGTGTCAGCCGCCTGCACGGCAAGGTTTCACGGGAAATGTGGAAACAGGTCTGGCCCAGCTATCCGGTGGAGGACGTGCCCATCCACGCCATCACCAACGGCGTGCACCAGCCCACCTTTGTGGCCGAGGACATGGCCGCCCTGTACGACCGCTACCTGGGCGGCAACTGGCGCGAGGATCCGGACTGCGCCAGGGTCTGGAAACAGGCCGCCAACATCCCGGACGCCGAGTTGTGGCGCACCCATGAACGGCTGCGCGAGCGGCTGGTTGAGTTCGTGCGTTCCAGGCTGGCCGAAACCCTTGCCCGCAGGGGCGTCCGCTCCAGGGAGGTCGAGGAGGCCCGCGAGGTGCTCGACCCGCAGGTGCTCACGGTCTGCTTCGCCCGCCGCTTCGCCACGTACAAGCGGGCCAACCTGCTGCTGCGGGACGTGGAGCGCATGCGCCGGCTGGTGACGCACCCGGAGCGACCCATGCAGTTCATTTTCGCGGGCAAGGCGCATCCCCAGGACCAGGAGGGCAAGAAGCTCATCCAGCAACTGGTGCAGCTGGCCCGCGACCCGGATTTCCGCAAGCGCATGGTCTTTCTCGAGGACTACGACATGGAGATCGCCCGCTTCATGGTGCAGGGCGGCGATGTCTGGCTGAACACCCCGCGCGTTCCGCTGGAGGCCTGCGGCACTTCGGGCATGAAGGCCATGGTCAACGGCGTGCTCAATGTCTCCACCGTGGACGGCTGGTGGGCCGAAGCCTACGAGCCGGGCAACCAGGTGGGCTACGCCATCGGCCGGGGCGAAATCTACGAGGACTGGGAGTACCAGGACTTCGTGGAGGGCCGTACACTCTACAATGTGCTGGAGAACCATGTTGCCCCGGATTTCTATGAGCGCGGCCACGACAACATGCCCCGTGGGTGGATCGGCCGCATGCGCAACGCCCTGGAGCGGCTGGGGCCCCGCTTCAGTTCCAACCGCATGGTGGTGGACTACGTGCAGGAGGCCTACAAACAGGCCGCGGCCAACACCCGCAGGTTGTCCGCCAAGAACTACGCCCCGGCCAAGGAACTGGCCGCTTGGCGGATGGATATGATGACCAAGTGGAGCGAGGTGCGCATCCGCGAGATAGAGGCCGGAAAGGGGGAGCGGATCCATGTGGACGAGCCCCTGCCTGTGGAGGCGGAGGTGCACCTCAACGGCTTGCGGCCCGAGGATGTGCGGGTGGAGATCTATGCGGGCACCCTCAATGAGGACGGCGAATTCCGGACCAGGTGGACCACTCTCATGTCCCCCTCGGGCAAGGGGGCGGACGAGGGCTGGGTGCGCTTCGCGGGAGAGGTTCGGCCCTCGGAATCCGGCCGTTTCGGCCTGAGCCTGCGTGTGCTGCCCAACCACCCCCTGCTGCATGATCCCCACGCCCTGGGGCTCATCCGCTGGGCTGAGGAGTAATTCCGGGGTGATTTGCGCTCGGGGTCCGATTCGGAGTATATGGGCGGCGTATCCTGGGGAGGGGAGCAAGCAAAGAGGGGGGTGAACCGGTGTCGTTCCTCAAGAAACTGCTGCACGTGGCCTCCAGCAAGGGGGGAAGCCAGGAACGCCGCCAGGCGTACCGGGTCGAGATACCGAGCCTGCGAGCGAAACTGTCAGGCAAGCCCATTTCCGTGGGGGTGCGCGACATCTCCGCCACCGGCATCTCCCTGGTCACTGCGGCCAAGGAGTTCAAGCAGGGCAATACCGTTTCCATTAATCTCTTTAAAGGCGCAATCCTGCTGCTGAGTAGTCTCAAGATCGAGGTCGTGCGCGTGGATACGGGGTATGTCGGAGCGCGGTTTGTCGAACTCACCCCGCAGCAGGACAACTTCCTTCACGCCGTCACCCTCGAGGAGCAGAAAAAGCAGGCCGAGCGGAAGAAGAAGGCCGGCGAGTCGGCCGCCGCCAGGACCATCAAGCTTGACTGATTCCAACGCGGAGATGATCAGCGTTTTCTGGCGATTACCAGCAGGGTGAAGTAGGAGGGTTTTTCCTCCGGCGCTTCGGCCAGGGGGCGGATTTCCGGTCCATCCGGCATGCCCAGCCTGGAGACCAGCATGGCCTCCTCCTCCAACCCCAGTTCGCGCACCACCCGCCGCAGCACCGGCAGATTGCGGTAGGCCTTGAGGATGACCGCGTTGTCCGCTCCGGCCAGGTCGCGCCGCAGCTTTTCCTCCCCGTCCACCCCGGACAGCACCACTAGGTTTTCGCTCCCCTCCACCAGCACCCGGCCGATGCCGGATGCAGCGGCGTGGTAGGACGTAACGCCCGGTACCGAGGCCGTCTCGACGTCCGGAGCGAGCATGGCCAGGGTGCGCCGCAGGTAGCCGAAGGTGCTGTAGGTCAGGGGGTCTCCCAGGGTCAGAAAGACCCCCTCCCCGCCGCCGGAGAGCCTGTCCGCCACGGTTTCAGCGGCCGTGGCCCAGGCCGCGTCCAGGATGGTCCGGTCACGGGTCATGGGGAAATCCAGACGAACCACTTCGGCCTCGGCGGGCAGGTGTTCCCGGGCGATGTTCAGGGCCTGCGAGTAGTCGTTGCGCGGCGAGGCCGCGGTGAATACCAAACGTGTGGAGGCCAGCACCCGCGCCGCCTTGAGGGTGAGCAGTTCCGGATCGCCTGGGCCCACGCCGATGGCGGTCAGTTTTCCTCCGCTCATGGCGCATTCTCCCCGGCGAACGCGTCCGGATGCAGGAAGGACGCCAACTTTTCCACCGCGCCAACGCCGCGCGGGCCGGGACGGGAGAAGCGTCGCTCATCAACGGTGAGAACCTTGCCGGACCGCACGGCGCCCAGCACTGTGAATTGCGGCCGCTCAGCCGGGGGAACGGGGTCGGGATTCATAGGGCCCTTCTGTACCACATAGACGTCCGGGTTCAGGTCCAGCAGGGCTTCCTGGCCCAGCCGCACCAGCTTCTTGCCCTGCTCCAGAGCGTTTCGTCCCCCCGCGGCCCGGATGACCGCGTCCACCATGGAATGTTTTCCAGCACCCAGCAGATTAGGCCAGCGTACCTCGAAAAACACCGAGGGCCTGCGCCGCTCGCGTATTCGGCTGGCGACCTCCGCCAGTCTTTCCTTCATGCTCCCGACGAGGTTCCCGGCTTCCAGCTCGGCGTCGCACAATGTTCCCACGCGCTTTAGCGCTGAGAAGAGGCCCGGAAAGTCGTGCACCGAGAACACGGCCGTGGGGATGCCGTGCTCGCGCAGAAAACGCACAGGCTCCATGGCCGCGTCGCGGCCGGACATCTGCAGGACCAGGTCGGGGCGCAGGGCCAGGATGCGCTCCAGATTGGGGCGGAGATGGGTGCCGATGGCCGGCAGGGCCGCGACCCGCTTGGGCTCGTGCTCGTTGGCGGTACGGGAGACCAGCAGATCCAGCCGGTCCATGGCCGCGAGCCATTCGGTGAAGGCGCCGTACAGGCTGACCACCCGCTCGGCCGGGCGTTCCAGCCGGACCTCGTGTCCGGAGTCGTCCTGTATGGACAGGGCGTGGACTGGCTCACACAGCGTCAGTAGCGGAAGCAGGCACAAAAAGAGCCTGGGGAGCGCCCGTGACGGGATGCGGCGCCACGCAGACAGGGGTTTCATATATCTCCGAAAGGGTTTGTCGGGTGAAGACATCGGCGGTGGGGCCGTCCAGCACAACCCGGCCGCGTTTGAGAAAGACGAGCCGGTGGCAGAAGAGGGCGGCCAGGTTGAGGTCGTGCATGACCGCCAGGACCAGCGAGCCCTTGGCGGCCTTGGCGGCCATCATTTCGCAGACGGCCATCTTGGCGGCCGCGTCCAGCCCGGCTGCGGCTTCGTCAAGCAGCAGGGCGGGCGTGTCCTGGGCCAGGGCGCGGGCGATGAGCACCCGCTTGAATTCGCCGCCGGAGACCTGATCCAGGCGGCGTTCGGCCAACTCCTCCACTCCGGTCTCGCGCATGGCGGCCACTGCAAGGTCCAGGTCCGCGCGGGTGTAGCCGCCCCAGAAGGAGAGGTGGGGACGGCGCCCCATGAGCACCACCGAGAGACAGCGTAGGCCGGAACCCGTTTCCGCCTGCTGCGGCACCACGGCAACGGTTTGGGCGCGGGCGCGAGGAGCGGTTTCGCGCACGGGGCGGCCGTCCAGCAGGGCTTCGCCCCGGCTTGGCCGCAGCAGGCCGGAAAGGGCCAGCAGCAAGGATGTCTTGCCCGCGCCGTTGGGGCCGAGCAGGCCGACCATCCGGCCGTCCTCGAAGCGCAGGTCCACCCCGCGCAGCACCTCGGTGCGGCCGTGGGCGGCCGAGAGGTTGCGGGCCTCGATCACGCCGCCTCCCGTGCACGTTTGAGGAGCAGCAGGCAGAAAAACGGCCCCCCGGCCAGGGCGGTGATGACCCCCACAGGCAGCTCCTCCCCGCTGGGCAGGATGGAGCGGGCGGCCACATCGGCCCACAGCAGGCCAAGCCCGCCGGTGAGGGAGGACAAGAGCAGGAGCGGCCGGTGTTCAGAGCCGGCGTAGAGGCGGCAGAGATGCGGGGCCACCAGCCCCACGAATCCGATGACCCCGGCCACGGCCGTGGAGGCGGCGGCCAGCAGGGAGGCGGCGCAGAGCAGTCCAAGCCTGGAGGCGCGGGCATTGACACCAAGCCACTCGGCCTGCTTGGCACCCAGGGAAAGGGCGTCCAGGTCGCGGGCCATGAGCCAGATGACCGCCAGGCCAAGGGCGGCGTAGGGCGCGGCCAGGGCCAACTCCGGCAGTCCCCGGCCCTGGAAGCTGCCCATGATCCAGAAGACGATGCTGGCCACGGCCTCTTCGTCCAGGGATTTGAGCAGGGAGACCAGGGCGGCCAGGAAGGTGGCCACCACAATGCCCGCCAGGACAACGGTTTCCCGACGCAGCCCCCCGGCAGCCCGTGCCAGCAGCAACACGCAGGTCAGCGCGCCGCCCGCGCCAAGCAAGGCGGCCAGGGGAATGACCCCCAGGCTCAGCCCGCCCAGGGACAGCAAGGCATGTCCGGCCAGACCCATGGCGATGGCCAGCGAAGCCCCGAAGGCCGCGCCTGAGGAGACGCCCAGAGTGAAGGGGTCGGCCAGGGGATTGCGCAGCACGCCCTGAAAGACCGTGCCCGCCGCCGCCAGGGAGGCTCCGACGACAAAGGCCAGCAGGACCCGCGCAAGGCGCAACTCAAGCACCACGGTGCGCAGCACCGGATCGGCCTCGGCTTCGCGCCAGGGCAGCAGGGAGGCCACCACGTCGGCCACCTTCCAGGCGGGGATGTCCATTGGGCCTATGAGGCAGGCCGCGGGAATGGAGGCCAGGCTGGCCGCTCCCAGAATTCCCAGGGAGACGGCCAGCCGGCCGATTCTGTCGCGCTCGTGGCGGCGGACGCGTTCAAGCAGCTGGCTGGAGGCCGAGTCCATGGCTTTACCTGGGCAGCCGCTCCAGCGCGGTGTGCAGGTGGTCGAGCCAGACGTTTACCACTTGGTCGTAGGCGGCGGTGCCTGTAAGCACGACCTCCACTTCATAGCCCTTGTCGCGTAGCACGCTCTTCCAGGAGCCGGGCTCGTCACCGGCCATGTCGTTGCGGGCGTGGTCGCCGGCCACGGACATGAAGGGAAGCAGCCAGACGCGTTCAACGCCGCGTTCGGCCAGTTTGGTCTCGACTTCGTTAAGCGGAGGGGCGCCCTCGACCACGCCCACGAAGGCCAGGGGATCCCTCTCCCACAAGTAGTATTGCAGGCCGGGGTAGTAGACGTTGGCGGGGTGGTGGGTGCCGTGCCCCATGAATACCGCCGCCTCCGAACCGGAGCGTTCACCGGGCAGGTTGGCCAGCAGGGCGTCGGCTACACGGCGCAGGTCGCTGTCGGAGGACAGCAGGGGCATGCCCAGGCTCACATCCTCCAGGCCGCCGGGCAGGCCGTCGAAGGCCCCGATGGTGGCGCGCAGGTCGTGGAACTCCTGCCCGGGGATGGTGTGCAGGGACTGCACCGCCACGCGGGTGAATCCCTGGTCCGCCATGTCCGCCAGGGCTTGCTGCACGGAATCCAGATTCTCGCCCTGGGTGCGTTCAATCTTGTCGCGGATGATGGAGGAGGTGAAGGCCCAGCGCACCGGTGTCCCGGGGTGCGCGTTCCTCACCCGCTGGTCGATGGTGTCGAAGACGGTCTGGGCTTCGGGGATGGATGTGCCGAAGGCCACCAGCAGGATGCCGGTCTTGTCGGGCCGATCATGGCCGTGGCCCGCTTGGGCCGGGTGGGCGGCAAGGCAAAGCAGGGCCGCTAGGATAAAAAGGAAGGAACGGGTCCGGAACAGCATGGAGCCTCCATGTGTTTCCGGGGCAAGATGGGAAATTGATGCGTCGCGGCCGGCAATTGCCCCGTTGCCGGCTGACGGACTGCGATTGGTTCCCAGACAGGTCTTCTGGCTTACCCGGGGCTGGCTTCCGCCTTCCCGCCCGGAGGCAGTGGCGATGTGGAAGGGCCTTTTCCCCGCAAGCGGCGGGGCCGGGATCACAGCGGCGAGGACCGCTCCGGATTCGCACCGGATTCCCTTTGGCAGCGCGTGGGCGCGTCTGGGATGATGGGATGTTTAGTCGGCGGACTGCCGGGTGTCAAGGGAGGCCATGGCCTCCTTGAGATGGTCCAGCCACAGGGTGCGGAAGGGGGGGTGTTCCGATGTGCCGGTGATGCGCGGCAGCGGAGTCAGCCCCTCCCGGCGGAAGATGCTGGACCAGGACTGCGGGGAGTCCGAGGCCACGTCCACCTGGACGTGGTAGCCGCCCACGCACATGAAAGGCAACAGGTGCGCCCTGCGCACGCCTTTTTGGCGCAGGGTCCGGGCGATATTCCCGGCCGAGGGGGAGCCCTCCAGCCGGCCGCCGAGGAGCAGCGGGTCGCGCCGGGCCAATTCCGCGAACAGCTCGTCCAGCAGGCCGTCGGCCGCGTGGCTCGCCCCGTGGGCCACGAAGACCACGGCCTCGTCCGGGGTTCGGTCAGCGGGAGCGTAGGAGAGGGAGGCCTCGGCCGCCGCCCGCACGTCGTCGGCCGTGGCCAGCAGCGGACGCCCCACGGCCGCCCGCAGGCCCGGAAATTCCCGCAGCAGCTCGTCCCTGGCGGCCAGGATGGATTCGTATTCCGAGGCGGCCAGCGTGTGCAGCGACTGGATGACCAGCCGCTGCACACCGTCTTTCGCCAAGCCGCGCAATACGTCCACCGGGGAAGGGGCGTCCTCGCCCCGTGCGAGCATCTTGACGCGCACTTTCCGGGAGGTGGGAGTGAGCAGGACGCGCGCTTCGGGATGGGCGGCGCGCGCGTCGCGGGCCAGCCGCTCGAAACCGAGCCTGGCGTCGGCCACGGCGGTTCCGTGGGGGGCGAGGAGAATGGCGGTGTGGGGCATGATGGTGCCGGAGTCGGTACTGGCGGGAAGGGCCGCTGTCAAGTCGCCGCCTTGCCTGCCGGGCGGGTTTGGGGTAGAGCAACCGCCCATGCCACGCCCCATCACCGAACGCCGCGCGCAGCGCATCCGCGAGGTTCTGGCCAGGCGGCAGCCCGACCTGACCCTGGTCATGGACAACATTTGGGACCCGCACAACGTTTCGGCCGTACTGCGTTCCTGCGACGCCTTCGGAGTGGACGAGGTGCAATTGCACTACACCACCTCCGCTTTTCCCGACATTGGGGCCAAATCCTCGGCCTCGGCCAAGAAGTGGGTCCGCCGCCGGCGCCACTCCGACTCCTCCGCCATGGTGGAGGAACTACACGGGCGGGGATTCAATGTGCTGGCCACCGGTTTTACCCCGGAGTCCAGACCTTTGCCGGACTGGGATCTGGTCCGGCCCACCGCCGTCGTGCTGGGCAACGAGCACGACGGGGTCAAGGAGGATATTCTCAAGTTGGCCGATGGCGTGCTTTACGTGCCCATGGTGGGCATGGTGCAGAGTTTAAACGTGTCAGTGGCCGCCGCTCTCGTCTTGTACGAGGCGTGGAGGCAGCGCAGCCGGGCCGGGCTCTACGACCAGCCGCGCCTTTCCGCAGAGGAGCTGGAGAGGCGGTTTGCCGAGTGGAGCGGAAAGTAAGGATTTCCGGCCGCCAGGGGCTGTGATAGGGAAGGGGAATGCAGAAAGCCGTGCAAGCCATACGGGACGGCAAACTCGTCATCTACCCCACGGAGACGCTCTACGCCCTGGGGTGTAGCGCCTTCAACGCCGAAGGGGCGCGGCGTGTCATCGAACTCAAGGCCCGTCCAGCCACCAAGCCCCTGCCCATCATCATCGGGCACATGGACCAGCTTTCCATGGTCACGGGCTGGTTTTCCAAGGCCTTCGCCAAGCTCACCAGGGAGTTCTGGCCCGGCCCCCTGTCCATTCTGGTGCCCACGGGAAGACGTCTGCCGAGCGAGGTGCGCGATCCCAGCGGCTTCACCTCCCTGCGGCTCACCGCCCACCCCCTGGCCGCCAAGCTGTGCATCCAGACCGGTGGTCCCCTGATTTCCACCAGCGCCAACATTTCCGGCGGCCCGGCTGCGGCCCGTCCCTCGGAAATCGACCCGATGCTCAACGAAAGCGTTGCCGCTACCCTGCGGGAGAAACCCTGGCCCGGCGGCGGCCTGCCATCCACCGTGGTCAAGTGCCTGGGCACGGACGAACTCGCCGTCATCCGCGAGGGGGCGGTGTCCCTGGCCAAACTGCGGGACGCCGGGTTTACCCTGCACATGTCGTAAAAACTTTTGTACCCGCCTTGCCCGTCATCCCGCCCTTGTGGATTGGTTGGTATAACTTTTTTTACCCTTTGGCGGCCGGTCTGTGAGGCGAAACGACACTGGTTCCATGTGGATTATCATTTATTTCATGCTCTTATATTCTTCTTCGGCTCGAGCGGCCATGATGGCCCAAGGGTTGCATTAAACAAGATACCTTCCTTCCTTTTTTTGCCGGAAACCGCTCGCCTGGTGAATCCAGACGAGCGGTTTCTTTTTGAACTTCCCCGGCCGCCGCGGTGTCCCCGCCCTCGGTACCCCGCCCGCGCTTCGTCTCCGCTGTGGCCGATGCCTGGCAAAAGATTTGAACCGGTTCCGTTTCGCCGCGCGATCGTGAACATTCGCCCGGTCTTGTCACCAAACACCGATTGGTCTAGCCTTGAAAGGCTGGCCGCACTCGGTTCTCCGGGGCGGCCCTTCAGGAGAAAGACGAGAACCGCATGAGCCACCAAACCTGTCCCGCTTGCGGTATGCCGCGTAACCCCTACCCCACCGTTGACGTGGTCATATTTGATCCCGTGCGTGGCGTGGTCCTGGTGGAACGGCGCAACGAGCCGTTGGGCTGGGCTTTGCCAGGCGGATTCGTGGACTACGGCGAAAACGTGGAGCGCGCGGCGGTGCGCGAGGTTCTGGAGGAAACCGGACTGCGCGTAACGCTGACCGGTCTGCTGGGCGTGTATTCCGCCCCTGACCGCGACCCCCGCATGCACACCATGAGCGTGGTATTCACCGGTGTGGCGGCCAATCCGGAAGAGGTCAGCGGCGGGGACGACGCCAGATCGGCGGGGTTTTTCCCATTGGACGGGCTGCCGGAACTGGCCTTCGACCACGGACGCATCGTATCCGATTTCGCGGCCGGACTGGGCCGTTACAACCCCTAGGGCGTTGACGAGGAGGGGAGATGGCTGCCACGCGGGACGACAGGCCGGACGTCGTCTTTATTACGTCGGAGATGTTTCCCTTCTCCAAGACGGGCGGTCTGGCCGACGTGCTGGGCGCGTTGCCCACCACTCTGGCCGCGCGAGGGCTGCGGGTGGCCGTGATGACACCCATGTACGGGCGCATGAAGGCGGACGAGTTCGCGCCCAGGCTCGTTTCCTCCGACTGCCACGTGGGCTACCCCTGGCCGCCCATCACCGCCGAGGTCTACTACACCGAATACCGGGGAGTGGACGTCTACTTCATCGGACGCGACGAGTATTTCGACCGCCGCAGCTACTACAACACTTACAAGGGCGATTATTTCGACAACTGCGAGCGCTTCAACTTCTTCTGCCGGGCATGCGTTTCCTGGCTCAAGCAAATGGGGCACTCGCCGCGCGTGGTCAACGCCAACGACTGGCAGTCCGCCCTGGTCTGCGTCTACCTCAACTACCTGCGCCGCACAGACCCCTTCTTCGCCGACACCAAAACGGTCATGTCCATACACAACCTGGCCTTCCAGGGCCGGTTTTCCGAGCGGCTGTTCTGGGAGTCAGGGCTGCCCTCCGAGTTCTGGAGCGTGGACGGTTGCGAGTTCTACGGCGACTTCAACATGCTCAAGGCCGGCATTACCTCGGCGGACTACATCACCACGGTCAGCCCCTCCTACGCGGAGGAGATCCTCACTCCACGCTTCGGCTGCGGCCTGGAAGGCATCTTGAGCAAACGCGCGGATAGCTTGCGCGGCATCCTCAACGGGTCGGACTACCAGATTTGGGACCCGCGCAAGGACACCTATCTGCCGTCCTGCTATTCCACCGAGCGCATGACAGGCAAGATGTGGTGCAAGAAGAAGCTGCTGCGCGAGTACTACCTTTCAGACATGCTCGAAGACCGCCCCGTTCTGGGGTTCATCGGGCGCCTGCGGCAGCAGAAGGGCATCGACCTGCTGTTGGATATCCTGCCGCAATTGATGAACCTCAACGTGGGCGTGGTCGTCCTGGGCGAGGGAAATCTGGAGACCGAGGCCCGGCTTTTGGAGCTGATGGAGGACTATCAGGGCCAGCTGGCGGCCATAATCGGCTACACAGAGGAGTTGGCCCACCGCATCCAGGCGGGCTGCGACATTTTTCTCATGCCGTCTCGCTACGAGCCCTGCGGCCTGACCCAGATGTATGCCCTGCGTTACGGAACCCCGCCAGTGGCCACGGCGGTCGGAGGCCTGCGCGACACCATTGCGCCCTATCCCAGCGACTACGCCACGGGTTTCACATTTGCAGAACCCGAACCGAACCTCTTTCTTCAGGCCGTCCGCGAGGCGGTCGAAGTCTGGGAAAACCGCGAGGCATGGGCGGAGATCGTGCACCGGGCCATGACGCAGGATTTTTCCTGGGACCGTTCTGCCGAGGGATATCTGGAACTATACAGGGACATGGGCGCGCTGTCCTGAGGATTGTCCCGCCAATCGCCACATCCCCCTTGCGCCGCTTCCGCTCATCGGATATGCAGATACCGTGGAATTGTCAGTTTCCTGCGGTTTTTCACCAGCGAGGAGGAAATCTTCGTGGCTTTGAAAAAGAAGTTTCTCAAGAGCAAGCCCGTCTGCAAGGTCACCTTCACTCTGCCCCCGGAGGCCGCCCAGGGAGCCAAGAAGGTTTTTCTGGTCGGCGAATTCAATGACTGGAAACTGGACGCCACCCCCATGCGCAAGCTCAAGGACGGCTCCTTCACCCGCTCCCTGGACCTGGAAGCCGGCAAGGACTACCATTTCCGCTACCTGGTCGACGGACGCGACTGGGAGAACGACTGGGCCGCCGACCGCTACGAGTTCAGCCCCTTCGGCAACTGCGAGAACTCGGTAGTCAGCATCTGACCGGTGGTTGGGTGGTTCGCGCGAAGGGGCTTCGCGGCGGTGCCCGCGCGGCCTCCCTCTGCCTTTTCAATGCAACATTCAGGTAGGACGCCATGAACGGGACCCTTCCCGTGGACATCCCCCCTTTCGACCTCTACCTCTTCGGGCGTGGCGAGCATTGGGACGTCTACCGCATTCTCGGCGCGCATCCCGCGGAGCAGGATGGTGAGAGCGGCTGGCGTTTCGCTGTCTGGGCGCCCAACGCCCAGGGCGTCTCCGTGTTGGGGGATTTCAACGGCTGGAACGCGGGGGAGCACAAGCTCCATCCTGTCGGCGTATCCGGCATCTGGGCCGGTTTCATCGCCGGGCTCGGGCAGGGCGAGAATTACAAGTACGCCGTGCACGGGCACTGGGGCAACACGGTGCTCAAGACCGACCCTTGCGCTTTCCACACCGAACTCCGGCCCGGAAACGCCGCCAAGCTGTGGCCGCTGGAAAACCACCAGTGGGGGGACCAGGAGTGGATGGATGCCCGCCGGGAAACCGGGCTGCCCTTTGACAAGCCCATCTCCATCTACGAGATCCATCCCGCCTCCTGGCAGTGGGCTGGGGACGAATACGGCTCTTTCCTCAACTACCGCGAACTGGCCGACCGCCTCATTCCCTATCTCAAGGACCTGGGCTTCACCCATTTGCAGTTCATGCCTTTGGCGGAGCACCCCCTGGATCAGTCCTGGGGCTACCAGACGTCCCACCTCTACGCCCCCACCTCGCGCTACGGACGCCCGGAGGACCTCAAGTATCTTGTGGATCGCTGCCACCAGGAGGGCATCGGCTGCATCCTGGACTGGGTTCCAGGACATTTCCCCAAGGACGAGTGGTGCCTGGGCCGCTTCGACGGCACCGCCCTGTACGAGCACCAGGATCCTCGCAAGGGCGAGCACCCGGACTGGGGGACCTACATCTTCAATTACGGCCGCCACGAGGTGCGCAACTTCCTTCTGTCCAACGCCCTGTACTGGCTCAAGGAGTTCCATTTCGACGGCCTGCGCATCGACGCCGTGGCCTCCATGCTCTACTTGGACTACTCCCGCGAGGAGGGCGAGTGGGAGCCCAACGTCCACGGCGGCAACGAGAATATCGAGGCTGTGGAGTTTTTGCGCCAGCTAAATACCGTGGTGCACGACCAGTTTCCCGGCGTAAGCATGATCGCGGAGGAATCGACCGCTTGGCCGGGCGTCTCCCGCCCCACCTACACGGGGGGGCTGGGCTTCACCTTCAAATGGAACATGGGCTGGATGCACGACATGCTGTCCTATTTCCAGAAGGAGTCTCTGTACCGAGCCTACCACCAGGACATGATCACTTTCTCCATGCTCTACGCCTTCACGGAGAACTTCGTTCTGCCCATCAGCCACGACGAGGTGGTTCACGGCAAGGGCGCGCTGCTATCCAAGATGCCGGGCGACACTTGGCAGCAATTCGCCAACCAGCGGCTCTTCTTCAGCTACATGTGGGCCCACCCCGGCAAGAAGCTGATTTTCATGGGCCAGGAGTTCGGCCAGTGGAACGAGTGGGACAGCGAAAGCCAGCTTGACTGGATCCTCTACGATTTTCCCGCTCATCAGGGGCTTGCCGATGTGCTGCGCGACCTTAACCGCCTTCTGCGCGAGGAGCCGCCCATGCACGAGATAGACTTCGAGTGGCAGGGCTTCTCCTGGGTGGACATCAGCGACTACCAAGCCTCGGTCATCAGTTTTCTGCGCAAGGACACGCGCGGCAATCCTTTGCTGTGGGTATTCAACTTCACCCCCGTGGTGCGCGACACCTACCGCGTGGGCTGCCCCGGCCCGGGACATTGGCGGGAGATATTCAACTCCGACGCCTCCATCTATGGCGGCTCCAACGTGGGCAACTACTTGGGAGCCACGGCCAAAGAGAATCCCGACCCGGAAGGCTGGTCCCACTACCTGGATCTGACCCTGCCGCCGCTTGCGGCCATGTGCTTCAAGCCGGATACCTGGAAAGCCGGAGAATAGATGACCCGGCCGCTCTTGATTACCCAGGGCGACCCGGCGGGCCTGGGGCCTGAACTTATTTGCCGTGTGGTCCCGGGGGTGGATGCCCCTGTTTGCCTCATCGGGCCGCCCAAGTCATTGCGGCGGATGGCTGAGGAACTGGGCATTCCTTCCTTTTGGCGGGAGGTGGACAGCCCGGAGGAGATCGACGAAGGCGTCGGGTTGCTAGTGCCCCAGGGGTGCGCCGACCTCGACCCGACGCCGGGTCGGGCCACGCGTGAAGGCGGTTTGGCCGCCGGCTTGGCCCTGGAGGAGGCCGCCCGTTTAATGTTGGCCGGACGCGGCCGCGCCCTGGTCACGTGCCCACTGCACAAGGCCATGCTCCAGGCGGCCGGGTTTCCCTTTCCCGGCCACACCGAGTTTCTGGCCCGGGCAGCCGGACTGGAACCTGAGGACGTGTGCATGATGCTGGCCGGGCCGAGACTGCGGGTGGGATTGGTGACCACCCATCCCCCCCTGCGGGATGTGCCCTCCCTGGTCACGCGCGAACGGGTGCTGCGTTGCCTGCGCCTGCTGGCCGAGGCGGTGCGCGGCCTTGGCGCGGAAGGGCCCATAGCCGTCTGCGGCCTCAATCCCCACGCTGGGGAGGGCGGAGCCATCGGCCGGGAGGATCTGGAAGTGGTTGCCCCGGCGGTTGAAAGCGCCGTGGCCGAGGGTATCGACGCCCAGGGGCCGTTCCCGGCGGATACCATTTTCCGACGCGCGTTGGACGGCGAGTTCGCAGCAGTTTTGGCCATGTACCACGACCAAGGGCTGGGACCGCTGAAGCTGGTTCACTTCGGCGAAGCGGTCAATGCCACCCTTGGCCTGCCTTTCGTGCGTACCTCTCCCGACCACGGCACGGGGTTCGACCTGGTGGGCACGGGCAATGCCGATACCGGCGGCCTGCGAGCGGCGGTGGATGCCGCCTTGCGCATGTGTGACCGGAACACACGGCTCAGCTGATTGTTTCGGGCCGCGCCGAGCGAAGCCCGCAGCGAAGAAGCCCCGGCGCATGCAGCATGCGCCGGGGCTTCTTCGCTTGGCCTGGATGCGGGACCGAGAGGCTAGTTGCCCAGCTTCTTGTGGGCGAACTGCAACATCTTTTTGGCCTGGGTGAACTCAGGGTTGAGTTTCAACGCCCGCTTGGCCATGTCGGCCATTTCGTGCCATTTCTGCCAGTCGTAGTAGAGGCGGCCGATGTTGAAGTAGAGATACTCGTCGTGCTTGCAGCATTCGAGCGCCTTGCGGTAGTAGCGCTCGGCCGTGTCGAAATCCTTCATCTTGCGCAGGACGATGCCGATGCGGTTGTACAGATGCACCGCCTCGGGGTCGTTGCGCAGGGCTTCGTCCAGGTAGTCGAAGGCCTCTTGGTAGAGCCCGGCCTGGAGGAAGCGGTCGGCGATGTCCGCCTTGAGGTCGGTGTCGTCCTTGAAATCGCGGACGAGATCGTCGGCCAGCTTTTTGGCCTCGTCGTGCTTGCCCGCGTCCAGGTTGGCCTGGACCTTTTCCACACCTTCCTTCTTGCGCTGCTCCATCATGGCCAGAAGGCCTTGGGCCTCCTCGGTGGTGGAGGCCTGCAACTCTTTCATGACCTCGCCCATCTGGCGGTAGAGCTGCTTTTCCTTGCCCGGCTCGTACTCCAGCTTGAGGGGATAGGCCTGCTTGAAATTGGGGTCCTGGGTGAGCTGGTAGATGGCCTGCTCGATGAGATCGGAGAACTCCGACCGCTCCGACTTCATGAGCTGGGAGGTGAGGATGATGCGCAGGGCCTCATACAGCGCCTGGGCCGCGGGCAGGGTCTTCTGCTGCTTGAGGTGCGAATGGATTCGCGAGATGTGGCTGCGGGCCTTGGTCAGCTCTGCGGACATGCAACCCCCTTGGTTGGCCGGACTCTACATGTTCGGTCGGCTATTTTCCAGTAGCCTCGCGGACCAGCCTGCGGAAGCGGCCGAAGAAGAACCGGCTGTCGTGCGGACCTGGGCCCGCTTCCGGATGATACTGCAGGGTGATGACGGGCAGTTTCTTGTGGCGGAATCCTTCCAATGTGCCGTCGTTGAGGTTGCGGTGGGTGGTTTCCAGAAAGTCCAGCCCGTCGATGTTCACCACGAACCCGTGGTTTTGGGAGGAGATTTCGATGCGCCCCGTTTCCAGGTCCTTGACAGGGTGATTGCAGCCGTGGTGGCCGAACTTCAGCTTGGACGTGGTGCCGCCGAAGGCGCTGCCCAAAAGCTGATGCCCCAGGCAGATGCCGCCGGTGGGGTAGGCCTCGGTCAGGGGAAGGATGTTCTCGATGACTTGCGGCAGCGCGGCCGGGTCGCCGGGTCCGGGGGAGAGGAATACCGCGTCCGGGGCCAGGGCGTCCACCTTGTCCTTGTCGTAGGAGGAGGGGACCATGAGCATGTCGAAGCCCTGGGCGGCCATGAGGCGGAGGATGTTCCACTTCACCCCGAAGTCGAAGATAACCAGCCTTGGACCGGGGCCGGGCCAGTCGTAGGAGCCGTTGGCGTTCAGCTCCACTTCCACGGGGCGGCCGTCACGCCAGGCGTAGGGGGTTTGCGGCGTAACCTTTTCGGCCAGGTTGAGGCCTTCCATGGAGGGAATTTCCCTGGCCCGGGCGGAGAGGATCGCCGGGTCGGGCTCTCGGGTGGAAAGGATACCGCGCATGGCGCCGTTGAGGCGCAGGTGACGGGTCAGGGCGCGGGTGTCTATGCCTTCAACGCCCATGACCCCCGCGT
Source organism: Desulfohalovibrio reitneri (assembly GCF_000711295.1). Taxonomy (NCBI): domain Bacteria; kingdom Pseudomonadati; phylum Thermodesulfobacteriota; class Desulfovibrionia; order Desulfovibrionales; family Desulfovibrionaceae; genus Desulfohalovibrio; species Desulfohalovibrio reitneri. The sequence continues at coordinate 660,617 of NZ_JOMJ01000003.1, forward strand.
CGCGCAGGTAGTCGGGAAGGGTGCTGGTGGCCCGCCAGTTGGAGGGCTCGCGGCAGCATTCCTTGACCAGGAAGGCCTCCACCCGGATGCGGCCGGACTCCACGTCGTCGAGGTTGACGCCGTAGTTCCCCTGGTGGGGGTAGGTCATGCAGACCATTTGCCCCACGTAGGAGGGATCGGTGAGCACTTCCTGGTAGCCGGACATGCCGGTGTTGAAGATGGCCTCGCCGGAGGTCTCCCCCTCGCCGGTGAAAGAGCGGCCGCGGAACCAGGTTCCGTCCTCAAGGGCCAGGATCGCTTCCATCAGATCGACTCCGAGATGAGGCGGCGGACCACGTCCAGGTCTTCGGGCCGGTCCACGCCTCGGCTTGTGTGTCGCGTGGGCACCACGCGGATGGGAATGCCGTTCTCCAGAAAACGAAGCTGCTCCAGCCGCTCCTTCCTCTCCAGATAGCTGGGCGGCAGGGCGGTGAAGCGCGCCAGGGCCGGGAGGCGGTAGGCGTACATGCCCACATGCCCCCAGTAGATTTCCTCACCCCCGTCGCGGTGGTGGGGGATGGGCTGGCGGGAAAAATACATCGCGTCCCCCGAGGCTGTCCAGACGACCTTGACCTGATCCGGGCACTTGGCGCGCTCCGGGTCGACCCGGTGGGCCAGGGTGGTGACCCGCACCTTCGGATCCGCGAACGGAGCTACCAGTTCGGAGATCATGGCCGGGTTCAGAGCCGGTTCGTCTCCCTGCACGTTGACCACCACGGTTTCCTCGGGAAGCCCCAGCAGACCGGCCGCCTCCTGGATGCGGTCGGTGCCCGAGGCGTGGTCCGGGGAAGTCATGACGGCCTCCACGCCGTGTTCGGACGCTGCGGCCATGATGCGCTCGTCGTCCGTGGCCACCACTACCCTGGACAGTTCCGGCGCCCGCGCGGCGCGATCGGCCACGTGCCAGAACATGGGGCGTCCCAGGATGTCCGCCAGTGGCTTGCCTGGGAACCGGGACGACGCGAAACGGGCGGGCACCACGGCCACGCAGGGAACGGAAGGCTTCATGGCTGGAGGTCGCCTTTACGTCATATCCCGCTTGCGCGCAACCGTATCCAGACGGGACATGATCCGGGCGGCGGCTTGTCGCGCCCCGCCCCTGCGTGCGTCCACGTATTCGGCGAAGTCCCGGCGGATTTCTTCCTTGGGGGGAGGGGAGTGGAGGGCGGCGGCCATCTCCCTGCCCAACTCTTCGCCGTCGGACACCCGGCGCGCCAGCCCATCGCGGAAAAGCTCCTCGCCCACCCAGGCGAAGTTGCTCCAGTGAGGGCCGATGTGGGGAACAACCCCGGCGGCCAGGGGCTCCAGGAAGTTCTGCCCCCCCTTAGGAATCAGGCTGCCGCCCACGAAAGCGGTGCTGGACAGATGGTAGGCGTGGCCCAGTTGGCCGAAGACGTCCCAGAGGATGATCTCGCCGGGACCGGCAGGACCATGCATTTCCGAGCGCAGGCGCACCGGCATCCCGGCCAGGACCCGCAGCCAGCTTTGCGGGTGGCGGCCGTGCACGTGGCGGGGGAACACTCCGGCCACCGCGAGCGGATGTTCGGCCAGCAGTATCTCCAGGGCGCGGCGCAACTGGGGCGCTTCCGCCGAACGCGCGGAACCGATGACCGCCAGAGGGGTGTCAGCGGGGACGGCGTCGGCCGCCTTGTTGGGGGAAGGCGGGGAGGAGGTGTCCAGCCGATCGAACTTGATGTTGGGCATGGTCTCCACGTCCGCGTCTGGAAAAAGGGCGCGGTAGCGGGCGGCGTCCGCCTCGGAGATGGCCAGCACCGCGTCCGGGCCGATGTCCGCCAGCAAACCTTTGGCCAGGGAGTAGTGGGAGAGGCTGCGCGGCGACATGCGGGCGTTGACCGAGAGCACAGGCGTTCCCCGCGTCTTGGCCGAGGCCAGAAGTCCCGGCCACAATTCGGTCTCCAGCAGGACCACCGCCCCCGGGTCGATCATCTTCAAGGCCCGGGCCATGAGATCCGGGCTGTCGAAGGGGCAGTAGGCCGGAGTGAGGCCGTACTCCGCCCCCAAATCGGCCAGGATGTCGTATCCCTGACGGGTGTTGGTGGTGCAGAGCAGGGGGCCGACGCCGCCTTCGAAGAGAGCGCGGGCCAGTTCCAGGGCCAGGTAGGCCTCTCCGGCGGAGGCGGCTTGGAGCCAGATCCGGGCGGCGGGCAGGGGGGGTTGTAGCAGCCGCTGGGAAAGTCCGTCCCGCAGGCGGGGGCTGCTTCGCCGCAGGACTGGAATGGCCAGCCTCCGTTGTACGAGCTGGTAGATTCCCAGCGCCGTGGAGGTATTCACCGTCCCCGTTCCTCCAGGCCCAGCTCAATGAGCCGCTCCACCAGGGACTCGAAGTCCATGCCCGCCTCCGCTGCGGATTGCGGCACCAGGGAGGTGCCGGTCATGCCGGGCAGGGTGTTGGTCTCCAGCAGCAAGGGGCCTTCATCGGTGACGATGAAGTCCGATCGTGAGTAGCCCGAGCAGCCGAGGGCGCGGTGGGCGGCCAGGGCCAGCTCACGCAATCTGCTTTCGAGTTGCCCGTCAATGGGCGCGGGGCAAAGCTCTTCGGCTCCGCCCGCCTCGTATTTGCTCTGGTAGTCGAAGAATTCCCCTGAACGCAGCGGCCGGATGAGGATGCAGGGCAATGCCTCGTCGCCCACCACCGCGCAGGTCAGCTCGTCACCCTTGGCTTCGGCCTCCCATAGCACTTCAACGCCCTGGGTAAGCAGGGAGCGTGTGGCGGCGGCCAGGGCTTCCGGGCAGTCCGCGCGGGACATGCCCAGGGACGATCCGCCGTTGTTGGGCTTGAGAAAGACCGGGAAACCCAGTCCGGGGTCCGGGGCAGTGCCAGGGTCCTCGGCCACCAGCCGCCAGTCCGGGGTGGGCAGACCGGCCTTGCGGTAGAGTTGTTTGGCCGCGGCCTTGTGCAGGGCCAGAAAGGAGGCCGCCGGGCCGGAACCCTGGTAGGGCGTGCCCGAAGCGTCCAGCATGGCCTGGATGAGTCCGTCCTCGCCCGGCGCGCCGTGCAGGTTGAGAAAGGCGAAGTCGTGCTGCCCGGCCTGGAAGATTAGCTCGTCGAACTCGCTGCTGGGGTCCAGGCGGCGCACCTCGTGGCCCAGGTCCGTGAGGGCGGACTCAATTCGCTCCGCCCCGGACAGGGACACGGCCCGCTCATTCGACCAGCCGCCCGCAATCAAAAGGATACGCATGCAAATCCCGGCCGACCAACTCGCTCAGGCCGCGTTCGACCTCGTGGGCCTGGAGGGTGGTCCAGCGTATTTTTTTCTGAATTTCAGGTGTTTGCCCGTAACGCTCCAGAAGGTCGTCGAAGCGCGTGTCAATGGATACCAGCCGGTCGTGCTTGGCCCGCTTGTCCGCGTAGAGCACGCATAGCGGAACCAGGTAGCGCTTGAAGTCAAGCTCGTATGGCCAGTAGACGTGGTGTACGATACCCTGCGCCAGCACCGGGTTGCCTGTCAGTTCCATCACCCAGGCCCCGCCGATCTGTGAGTGGGAGCCGCCGTACAGGATGGTATAGTGCTTGGCGATGTCGTGCAGCAGGGCCGAGGCGAGGGCAGCGGGGATGTCAGCGTCCTCCACGCCCGCGACGCGCGCCATGTCGGCAACCTGGGAGGCCACGGCAGCCACCACCCGGCTGTGGCGGCGGATGTGGCCGGGCATCATGAACCGGTCCCACAGGGACTCGCATTCCGTCACGCTGGGCGAGCGGGGAGGCCGGGACATGGGGCCCGTGGTCAGGGCCGGGCGTAGCGGCAAGGGGCTCTCCCCGCGCGGACGCCCGGACTGGGCGCAGGTGTCGCGGCCGGGGCCGGTTTGTTCCAGGGGTTTGCGCGTTTCGCTCATTTCTTAACTCCAATCTAAGGCTACCTCCTTTGAAGCCGATTGGCTACGTGTTGACACGAGGGGGGCGGGGGTCTAGCAAAGCAGGGGCTTTCCGACCAAAACCTCCACACATGGAGCGTTGCCAGTGGATCTGTTCTCCGATTTCCGCGATCCTGAACTCTGCCGCTCGCTACTGGAGCAGGCGCGCGAGGCGTGCGCCGACGGCCTGCGCTTCATGGAGGTCTGCGGCACCCATACCGTCTCCATATTCCAAAGCGGCTTGCATTCCCTCCTGCCCGATGGAGTGGTGCACCTCACCGGTCCGGGCTGCCCGGTCTGCGTGACCCATGAGTCAGAGGTGGCCGCCTATCTCCAGGCTGCGGGGATGGACGGCGTCATCCTGGCTACCTTCGGCGATTTGATGAAGGTTCCCGGCCCGGGCGGGGCCTCCCTCAAGTCCGCCCAGGCGGAAGGGGCGAGGGTAAAAGTTGTCTATTCGCCCACCGACGCCCTGAAGCTGGCCTCGGATAATCCGGACGACACGGTGGTATTCATCGGCGTGGGCTTCGAGACAACCGCGCCGGGCATGGCCGCCACCGTGAAGATGGCTCGCGCCCAGGGGGTGGAAAATTTCAAGGTGCTGAGCTTCCACAAGCTGGTGCCGCCCGCCCTTCGAGCCCTGCTGGCCGGAGGCGAGGTGGATATCGACGCCTTCATCCTGCCGGGACACGTCTCCGCTGTCATCGGGGTGGAGCCCTACCGTTTTCTGGCCGACGAGTTCGGTGTCCCCTCCGTGGCGGCCGGATTCGAGCCCGCAGACATACTGCAGGGGCTGATCATGCTGGCCGGGATGCGCAAGGCGGGCAGGGCGGAAGTGGCCAACCAGTATACCCGGGTGGTGACCGAAACGGGCAACGCCAAGGCCCTGGCCCTCATGGACGAGGTGTTCGACTCGTCCGATGCCTTGTGGCGCGGCATCGGGGAAATTCCAGGCAGCGGCCTGCGCTTCGCCGACACATGGGCGGAGTTCGATGCCCTGGCCGCCCTGGGGCTGGAGTTGCCCGAGGCCAAGCCCCTGCCCGGCTGCCGCTGCGGCGAAGTGCTCAAGGGCCTCATCACCCCCGCGCAGTGCCCGCTGTTCAAGACCAAGTGCACCCCGGCCTCGCCGGTTGGACCCTGCATGGTCTCCAACGAGGGATCCTGCGCGGCCTACTTCAAATACGACATGGAGGCTGCATGACCAGGCCGGAGCGGGTCCTGCTGGACTATGGAAGCGGAGGCCTGGCCTCCCAGCGGCTGGTCAGCGAACTGTTCCTGGCGGCCTTCGACAACCCCGAGCTCTCCCGGCTCAACGACGCGGCCGTACTGGACATCTCCGGTCCGGTGGCCGTGAGCACGGACAGCTTCACCGTGGACCCCATCTTTTTTCCCGGCGGCGACATCGGCTCCCTGGCCGTGCACGGCACGGTCAACGACGTGGCCATGCTGGGGGCGGTGCCCAAATACTTGACCTGCGGCTTCATCATCGAGGAAGGGCTGCCCATGGCCGACCTGGAGCGGGTTGTGGCCTCCATGGCCGCCGCCGCCAAACAGGCCGGGGTGGCCGTGGTCACGGGCGACACCAAAGTTGTCCCGCGCGGGGCGGCGGACAAACTGTTCATCAATACCACCGGCATCGGTGAGATCGTGGCCCAGCCAGCGCCCTCGGCCGACCTGGCCGCGTCCGGCGACGCCGTACTTGTCACTGGCACCATGGGCGATCACGGGCTGACCATCCTTGCCCAGCGGGAGGGGCTTGATTTCCAGGCCCAGGTCGAGAGCGATTCCGCCGCCCTCAATCATCTCATTCTTCGTCTCATCGAGGAGATTCCCCAGGTGCACGTGCTGCGCGACCCCACCCGGGGCGGGCTCGCCACCACCCTGGGAGAGATAGCCATCTCCTCCTCCATGGGCATTCTGGTTGAGGAAGCGGACATGCCGGTGCGCGAGGCCGTGCGCTCGGGCTGCTCCTTTCTTGGGCTGGATCCGCTGTATTTGGCCAACGAGGGCAAGTTCATCTGCATTCTGCCGGAAGAGCACGCCGACAAGGCGCTGGAAATCATGCGCGCCGATCCCCTGGGGGCGGAAGCCAGGCGCATCGGCAGCGTGACGGAGGAGCACCCGGGCAAGGTGGTCATGCGCACGCCCATGGGCGGCAAAAGGCTTCTGGGCATGCTGGAGGGTGAGCAGTTGCCCCGCATCTGTTGACGCCACGCGGCGCAATCCAATGAAAAATACCCGCTCCGGATTCCGGGGCGGGTTTTTTGCGGCCGTGTGGCGCGGGGCTTCAGCGCTCTTGCAAGGGGCTGGTGCGCAGGTCCTCGCGCTTGAGTCCGAGGTTCTCCTCGATGAGTCCCTTGGCGCGGTGGGCCAGCTGGCCGACCTCCGGCTTTGATATCTGGTCGTCCGCCCCCACGGCCTCGCCCTTGTGGCGGAGCTTGTCGGTGATGAGGGAGGAGAAGAGGATGACCGGCAGCTTGGAAAGCACCGGGTCGTCCTTGATGCGCTTGGTCAGGTGGTGGCCGTCCATGGAGGGCATCTCGATGTCTGCGATGACCACTTGCAGATAGTCCGAGATGTCGCGCTCCTCTTCCTGGGCCCGTTGCTTGATGGCCTCCAGGCGATCCCAGCAGTCCTGGCCGTTGGTGGTGGCCTCCACGTCGAAGTTGGCCTTTTCCAGCAGGTCGCGCAGCATTTCGCGGATAAGCACCGAGTCGTCGGCGATGAGGGCACGGTAGCGTGCTCCCCAGTCGGCGTCCACCCCGGCGTCCAGGCGCAGGCCCAGGTTGGGGTTGAGTTCGGTGACGATCTTTTCCAGGTCCAGCAGAAAGACGATGCGGTCCTCAATGCGCACAACTCCGGTAATGGAGTCGGAGGAGAAGCGGGAAACATAGGCGTTGGGCGGCTCCACGTCCTCCCAGGAGACGCGGTGGATGCGGTTGACCCCGGAGACCATGAAGGCGGTCGTGACCTGGTTGAACTCGGTGACGATGACCTTGGGTGGCTCGCGCTCCTTGCGGTCCTTGCCCAACCACATGGACAGGTCCACCAAGGGGACCACATGCGAGCGAAGGTTGAAAGTGCCCAGGATGGAGGGATGGTGCACGTGGGGAAGCTTGGTGATTTTGGGCATACGGATGATTTCCAGTACTTTGGCAACGTTCACCCCGTAGTAGCCCTCGTAGTACTCCCCTTCGGCCTCCTTGTTCCGGCCTGGCTCGTCGATGAAGAACTCGACGATCTCGAGCTCGTTGGTGCCGGATTCCAGCAATATGTTCGTTTGGCTCATGTTCGCTCCTGAACGGGGCGGGACGGAATTACCCCTCCCCGGAAAAATCCTCTAGGACGGCCTGTACTTCGTCAATGAGTTTTTTGGGCGTGGAGGCCCCGGCCGTCAGACCGACCACGTTGCATTGGAGTAGCTTCTCCGGCTCCAGTTCCTCGGCCGTTTCCACCAGGAAGCAGGGGATGTCCGCCTGGGAGACGACCTGGGCCAAGCGGCGCGTGTTGCCTGACTGGCGGCCGCCGACGACCACCATGCAGTCAACCTCCTTGGCGATGGTCAGGGCCTCGCGCTGGCGGTTGCGGGTGGCGTCGCAGATGGTGCGAAGCACGGCGATATCCACGTCCTCCCGCGCCTCCAGTTCCGCGGCCATTTGCTCGAAAGCCTCGCGGTCCTGGGTGGTTTGGGCGGCCAGGCAGTACCCCTTGTCCCGCTCGAACGGGTAGTCACGCAAAATCTCGGGGTCGTCGAAGACCAGCGGGTCGGGGCCGGCGTAGCTGACCAGCCCGCGCACCTCGGGGTGGTCCTCCTCGCCGTAGAGGAGCACGGTGCGGCCGTGGCGGGCCATGCGGTGGATGAGCACCTGGGCCTTCTTCACCTTGGGGCAGGTGGCGTCCTCGATGTGGCACCCCATCTCCTCCAGCCGCGTCTCCACGTTGCGCGGCACGCCGTGGGCGCGGATGACCACGGTGGAGCCGTGGGGGACGTCGTCCAGCGCGTCGGCCCGGCCGACCCCCTTGGCCTCGTACTCCTGCAGAACCTGCGGGTTGTGAATGATGGGGCCCAGGGTCAGCAGGGAACCGGGCTGGACCTCGCTGAGCTTGTCCAGCTTGCGCAGGGCCAGATCAACGCCCATGCAGAATCCGGCCGTATCGGCGCGTTTCACTTTCATGCGGTCTCCTCTTCGCTTGATGCGGGCAAGCGGGCCACCAGCCCTGCGATGCGTTCCACGCCGTCCCAGTCCTGGCAATCCACGGCGCGTCGCCGCAAGTCCTTGGCCCCTTGCAGAAAGCGCAGATAGCGCGGCAGTATGGTGCGCATTTTCAGCACGTCTCGTCGATCCCCCTCGCCGTGTTCCCGCAGCAGTTCCGCGTGGCGGCGGATGAGACTGGCCAGGAAGCGGCCGTCGCGTCGCGTTTCCTCCCCACCGCGCAACAGGGCGGCGTGGTCGGCGAACACGGCCGGGTTGCGCAGCGCGCCACGGGCATACATGACTCCGGAGCAGCCCGTGCTCTTCAGGCAGTCCAGCGCGTCGCGGGCGGAGAACAGATCGCCCGAGGCCAGGATCGGAACGTCCACGGCCGAGGCCAATTCCTCGATCTTCTCCCAGTGCGCCCGTCCGGCGTAGCCCTGCCTGGCGGTACGGGGATGCAGGGTGAGCCAAGCCGCGCCCGCATCGGCCAGACGGCGGCCGATCTCCAAATGCACCGGGGCCTCTCCGCCGAAAGCGTGGCGGAACTTGACCCCGACGCGTCCCGCTCCAACCCGTTCCACCAGAACCGAGGCCAGCTTGGCAAGCCGCTCCGGCTCACGCACCAGGGCGGCTCCAGCCCCGGCCGTGACGACTTTTTTCACCGGGCAGCCCGCGTTGAGGTCGAAATAGCGGAATCCTTGTTCCAACAGCCGGTCGGCCGCCCTGCCAAGGTACTCAGGGTCGGCCCCGAAGAGCTGCACCACCAGCGGGGAGTCCTCCGGCATGGTGCGCAGCAGCGGAGCCGTGCCGGGGGAGCCGAAGAGCAGCCCCTTGGCGCTGACCATCTCTGTGACGGAGCAGGCCGCGCCGAATTCGCGGCAGAGCAGGCGGAAAGACAGGTCGGAGAATCCGGCCAGCGGGGCAAGCCAAGGGTGCTCCGGACCGATGGGGGGAAGGGGCGGATTCATGGCAAGGGGGTGATAGCCAGCCTGCGGAAAAAGTCAAACCGAGCGGGAGATGAGGCCGCCCTGGGAGCCCGGGGCCGGAGCCAGCAAAAGGCCCAGGATTGTGGGGCGGCCTTGGCCGAGGCGTTCCACGCGCAGCAATTCGGCCCGCTTGCCGTCCAGGGCGGCTTGCACCAAGCCGGACGCGTCCGGGGCGTGTTCCGGATGGTCGCACAGCAGTCGGTAGGCGGTGCGTTCCCCGGTCAGCACCAGTTCAATCTGACACTCTCCGGCCTTTGGGTGGTGCAGGTCGATGAGGCCGTGGCCCGCCGCCGGGGCCAGCAAGGCCTCCACGCCCCGTGCCCGCGGCAAGGCCAGGGGCAGGTACCGGAAATCCGAGCCGGAAAGGGCTTGGTCAAGAGCTTCCACCGCCTCCATGGTCAGGTCCAGGGCCTCGGCCGCCTGTTCAGCATCGACACCGGCTTGGAGGAGATCATCCCTGGTGGCTTGCTCAGGCAGGGAATCCAGAAGTTTCGCCGCGGTCTGCTCAAAGGCGCGCCGCAGGGAGAGGTAGCTGCTGGCCAGACCGGGGATGGCCGCGCCGTGGGCCAACTCCGGCGGGACCATCCGCAGCAGGATTTCCGGTTCAAGTTCCAGAATGAGAAACAGGGAATGGCCGCCGAGGGGGGTGTCCGGCGGCAGGGGGGCAAGCAGCTCGTCGCCGTCCACGTTGATCCAGAACAGGCCGGAACTGTCGCGGGAGGCAACCCGGCCGCGCACGGTTTGTCCCACCCGGTGTTTGGCCTTGAAAGCCCGCTTGCGGTTGTCCCCCCCGGGGGGTGGGGAGCCGCCCGAGCCGCGTCCGCCGATACGCATGGGCCGTCAGCTGGCCTGGTCGATGATAAGCTCCACCTCTTCCACGGACATGCCCGTGGAGCGGGCCATCTCCTGCACGCTGCGGCCCTTGCGGTGTCCGGTGAGCACCACTTCGCGCAGGAATTGGGGGGAGCGGGTCAGTTCCTCGGCCTGCTTGAGGAGCTTCTTCAATTCCTTGGAGCGCCCCTCCAGTGCTTGGTCCAGCTCGGCCAGTTCGGCCTGCCGCTGCTCGAAGCTGGTGACAAGCTCGCGCTCCATCTGCGCGTTGAAGCGGAGTTTGTTGAGCAGTTCCTCCTGCTTGTCGCGCAGGCGGGAGAGCACTTCCTCGCTCTTGCGCAGGCGGAAGAAGAAAAAGACCACCAGCACAAGGAGAAGGATTTCGGTGGCGCTCAAGAGCGCCAGGAGCCACTGGGGGAGCACCATGACCGATCAGATCTCGACGTTGAGGATGTTGCCAGAGAAGGGGGAGGCGTTGGAGGCGGAGGTCTGGGTCTCCGGCTTCTCCTCCTTGCGCCTGCGGTGGCCCGTGCCCGGATGGCCGCCACCGCCACCCGGGGTCTCGTCGTCCACCTGCTTGGTGTCGGCACGCTTCTCCACTTCCTGGATCTTCTCCCTGTTCGCTTCCTGCTGCTCCATGGACCGCTCGAAATTGGCCTCGCGGGAAGCCTCGGGGTGGGTGGCCGTCCCGGTGGCCACCTTGGACAGGTGCGGCAGCACCTGGATGAGGGTCGTCAGATCCACGGAGTAGGGCATGTCATTGCACCAAGTACTGCTCTATGAGCAAGTTCTCGGGCTGGTTTCCAAGGAACTTGTTGACCACCGAGAGCACGTCCCGCTTGAGCAGCTCCAGATTTTCCGTATCCGCCAGGAAAGCGAATTCCTTGTTCACCAGATAGTAGTAGACGGCATCGCGGAGGACCAGCTTCTTGTCGCGAATCTCGCGTTCCGCCTCGCCGCCTTGCACCTCCAATGCGAATTGGATATGCAAGAAGCGGACCTTTCCATTCAGGTCGGTCTTTTCCACCCAGAAGGGCTCCATGCGGACCGTGACCGGCTCGGGTTCTTCAGGAGCCTTTTCGGCAGGCTCCTCCTGGACGGGCGTTTTTTCGGGCGGCGGGGGCGGCGGCTCCGCGGGACGCAGCAGGAAGTAGAGCAGGAGGCCGATGACGGCCAGCAGAATGACGGCCAGAAGGATGAGGACCTTCTTGTTGGCCAGAAGGGCTGGCAAGCGCCGCTTCTTCTCTTCCTCCACCCCCTCCTCGGCGGGGGCTTCGGCCTCCTCCGGTTCCTCTTCTTTTTCCTCTTCCTCCAGGAATGGGGCGTCGTCGAGGTCGAGCTCCACCTTCTGCAGCGCCCGGGGAACATCTTCCCCGGTGCCGTCCTTGATGTCGCTCTCGTCCAGGGTGGCTTTTTCGCCTTGCTCCTCGGCGACCTCGTCACCTGCGAGGGGATCGTCCTCGTCAGGAACCCAGAGAACCATTGTGCGCGTCCTTCAAGCCGCGCCGAGCAAGGGAGGCTACTTTTCGAAGATCTTGTCGATCTTCTGGCTGAGCGTCTCCGCTGTGAACGGCTTGACGATGTAGTTGGAGACCTTGGCCTGGACGGCCTCGATGATGTTTTCCTGCTGGGCCTCGGCCGTGACCATCAAAAACGGCGTGTCGGCGAACTCCTCGCTGGCGCGGACCTTCCGCAGCAACTCGATGCCCGACATCTGGGGCATGTTCCAGTCCGACACGATGAAATCGATGTTGTCCTTGTTCAGCACGTCCCAAGCGGAAGTGCCGTCATCCGCCTCGACGATGTTGGTGAAGCCCAGTTGCCGCAATATGTTGCGAACAATGCGCCGCATGGTCGAGAAGTCGTCAACCACCAGGACGCGCATGTTCTTGTCGTAGCTCATTGGTTCCCCCCTGTCGGTCAGGCCAGGTCGGCTCCGTATTGGGAGTGGAACATGCCGCGCAATTTGCCGAGGGCCTGGGAATGGAGCTGGGAGACCCTCCCCTCGGTGATCTCCATGACCTCGGCGGTTTCGCGCATGTTCAGTTCCTCGCCGTAGTAGAGTGACAATACGAGTTTTTCCCTCGGCGTCAATTCATCAATAAGCCCGGCTATCTTGTCAACGATTTCCTGAAACGAGGCCATCTGAAAGGGGTCGCTTTCCTGGTTGTCCTGTTTCATGGAAGCCAAGTTTTCGCCCACCGCGTCCAGGCTGACGCACATTTGATTCTGCAGCATTTCCAGGCCAGTATCGACCTCCTTGAAGGTCAACCCGGTCTCCTCGCTGATCTGCTCCGCCGTGGGCTTGCCGCCGGTTTCATTCTCCAGCTTGTGGACGGCCTCCTCGATCTGGCGCAACTTCTGGCGCAGGTTGCGAGAAAACCAGTCCATACGCCGCAGGTCGTCCAGCATGGCGCCCTTGATGCGGTTTTCGGCGTACGTCTCGAACTTGATGCCCAGGGACGCGTCGAATTTGCGCAGGGCCTCCACCAGGCCGAGTCCTCCCGCGCTGATGAGCTCGGAGAGCTCCACGCTGCGCGGCAGCTTGGCCTTGAGGCGCAACCCGATGATCTTGATCTTCGGGGCGTAGTGGCGAACCACTTCCTCCTTGTCCCGGCGGTCCAGCTCGTCGAAGGCGAATTCGCCCGACTCCAGCTTACGCCACGGACTGTTCCTGGAAGAGGATTCGTTTCCAGAAGAATTTGATGTTTCCATCGAGCTGCGTGCTGGGTTGCCAGTCGTTGATGCGGCGAGCCACTGCGTCAATCGCCTTGGAGGCGGGCGCTTCGGGCGCGGCGGCGGAAAAGGGAATCTGGTTCACCACGGCCTGACGGAGTGCGGGATCGGCCGGGAGCGTTCCGGCCAGGTCCAGTGAGACTCCGTCAAGGAAGTGGTCGCACGCCTTGTAGAGCGTGGCGAATACGTTGCGCCCGGTCTTTTCGTCCGGGACCATGTTCACCAGGACGCGGAAGCGGTCAACACCGTGGTTGTTCTTGAGCACCTTGATGAGGGCGTAGGCGTCGGTCAGCGACGTGGGCTCCGGCGTAACCACCAGAAGCCGCTCCTGCACGGCCAGGTTGAAATAGAGCACGTTGTCATTGATGCCCGCCCCGGTGTCCACCACCAGAAAGTCCACCTCGTTCTCCAGGCTGTCCATGGCCTCCAAAAGCTCCAGCTTTTGGCCGGTGGACAGGGAGAGCATGTCGGCCACGCCGGAGGCGGCCGGCAGGATGCGGAAGCCGTATTCCGTCTCCAGGAGGATGCTCTGGATGTCCACCCCTTCGTGGAAAAGGTGGAAGAGGTTGTACATGGGAGCCAGGCCCAGAAGCACGTCCACGTTGGCCAGCCCGAGGTCCGCGTCAAGCAGGACCACGCGCCGTCCCATGGCGGCCAGCCGGGCGGAGAGGTTCACGGAGACGTTGGTCTTGCCGACTCCTCCCTTGCCCGAAGTGACCGAGAGAACGAGTGGGTAGGCGCGGGACACGTTTCCTCCTAGGCCACCGCTTGCCGCTCGCGCCGGGGAGCGGGCAGTTCGTGCTTGAAGAGCAGCTTCCACAGGACCTGGTGCGCTTGGGGAGCGGCCGCGTCCCGCAGTCCCGGACCCTGTGAAAGAACGCTCACGGGCAAGCCTGTGGCCTCACAGACGTTGAGTATCGCCCCGAACGTACAGGCTTCATCCAGCTTCGTCCAGATGACGGATCTTGTTTTATCCGTGAGGTAGGACTGCAGAAAGGCCGCCACCTGTGCCTTGCCGAAGTGCGGGGAGAGGACCAGGTGCACGGCCAGATCGGGGGCTTCGGTCATGCCCAGGGACTTCAGCAGGCCGGCCAGTTCGGCGTCGCGGCCCACGGCGGGCAGGTCGATGAGCACTCTGTCAAATTTTCGTCCCTCGGCCAGGAGGTTCTGGAAATCCTCGGGGGAGTGCAGTTCGCGGTAGGTGCAGCCAAGGAGCTGGGCGAAGTGCTTCAGCACCAGCCGTCCCTTGCTTCGGGTGGTGTCGCCGTTGGCCAGGCAGATCTTGGCCTTGCCGCCGCGCCGCAGGGTCGAGGCCAGGCGGATGAGCTGGGTGGTCTTGCCGCACCCCGCCGGGCCGGAGACGGCCTGAAAGCGCTGGGGGAAGTCCCCGGGGGCGGCCAGGGGGGTCATTTCGCCCAGCTTGCCAAGCAGGGAGCCGCCGGAATTGGTCAGGGCAGCGTAGAGACGGATGACCACCTGTTTGTCCACCCCCCCCTCTTCGAGACAGCGCAGGGCCTGCTGCTGCCTTGGCTCCAGGGATGAGAGATCCAGCCGCTCCCCGGCCAGCCCCAGGAGGGCCTGTTTGATGTGGTTCCATTCCCGCCGCCAGCCCGTGGCTTCGTCCTGAGCGCCGCGTGGGGACGTGGCGTTGGCGCGGGATTCCGTCTCGGGCGCTTCCGGCTCCTCGTCGTTCTTTTCAACCGCGGCCATTATCTCGCAGAAG